>NZ_JBLIXK010000001.1:0-36152 GCF_047525555.1 Marinomonas algae
GCTTGTTTAGGGTGCTTAGGGAGGCACGTTTATTGGTTAAGGTAAGGCGTTCATACCATAAAACTACACAGAGTCATCATCGCTTTTACTGCCATCCAAACTTGATTAAAGATGGTGAGCATCAGATAAAGGCAAGTGGACCTGAACAGCTATGGGTGGCTGACATTACTTATGTTCCTACCCAAAATGGTGACACGTATCTCAGTTTGATTACAGATGCTTGGTCGCGAAAAATAGTGGGATATCACGTAGACGATACCTTACGAACGGATGCAGTAATTAAAGCCTACAAAAATGCTTTAAAAGAACGAACGAGAAAGGCTCAATTGCTCGTGCATCACTCAGATCGAGGGCTTCAATATTGCTCTAAACAATATCAACAGCTCCATGAAAAGCATGGAGTTCAGTGCTCGATGACAGATGGTTACGATTGCTATCAGAATGCTCTAGCTGAGAGAGTCAATGGCATCATTAAGAATGAGTACTTAATCGTTAAGCCGAAGGATCTGCATGAAGCTAGGTTGATAGTATCGGAGTCGGTAGAAAGTTATAATAAGAGTCGGCCACATATGGCCTTAAAATACAAAACGCCCGATGAGGTTCATCGAGCGTTTTAGAACCTGAATAAGTGTCAACCTATATCAGGACTAGTCACTAAGAGTTCATAAGAAGAAAATTAAAAGTCTGCTACGACCCTATCTCGTCCGCCACGTTTTGCTTCATATAAATTATGATCCGCAACAATAATGGAATCGTGCAACGAAGATGTCGTGTTAGAACAAACCCCAACACTACAAGTAACAGTCAATTTAGCATCGGTATATTGCTTAGAGCGAATAGTTTCCAAAAAGCGCTCAATCATCACCAATAAAGACGCCCCATCTAAATTGGCAAGCAAACAAAACTCTTCTCCACCAAAACGACAAGCTAATACATCAGGAAACGCTTTGGTTATCTCTTTCCCCATCTCCACCAGCAAATCATCGCCAATAGAATGACCATATGTATCGTTAACCTGCTTAAAATGATCAAGGTCGAGCATAGCAAGGGAGATATCTGGAGCGCTTTTGCGATACAACTTCTCTCCATCGTCAAATAAATAACGTCTATTTTTCAGCTTTGTTAGTGGATCGATACTCGCCAAATCTCTGATTGTTTCAAGCATTTCTTGAGCTTCTAAATTGTGAATAACACGACAATGAAACTCTTCATGGTAAAAAGGCTTCTTAAGGAAATCATTCGCACCCGCTTTTATAAACTTAGCCGTCAACGAGCTATCCCCTTCAGAAGAAAGGCCAATAATAACCAAATCACGAAAGCGCGTATTTTGTCGTAACATACGAACCAAGTCATAACCATTTACCAAAGGCATATTATGATCTGTAATCAGCATTCTAATGTCAGAATCAGCTTCCAGCTTTGCCAATGCTTCTTGCCCATTTTCAACTTCAATCACTTCGAAGCGATATTGTTCAAGCAAAATTTTAATGAACAATCGACTTGTCGACGAGTCCTCAGCAACTAAGACTTTAATACCTTGGTTTTTATCTAAGCGCTCAATTACTTTGATTACATGATTAAAAGAGTATCGACTGTCTTTGGTTATGTAATCCAAAACCCCTTTATTCAAAAGACTGAGGCGTAAATCATCATCAAAGTTACCAGTTAACACCACACAAGGAAGCTTATATGACAAAACCAGATCGACAATTTCACCATTTTCAGCATCTGGCAAATTGAGATCAACAATAGCAGCGAAGAACTCACCCCCTTCTAGGTTTAGCCTTCTCTCAGCCTCTTTATAGCAATCACAAAGCACCGGAATAAATTCTGGGTTTTGCGACAACAAGTGCTTAAGCACTTTCAAAACGACAGGACTGTCTTCAACAACTAATATTTTCTTTTCAATTATCATCCAGAGAACTCTATTATGAGAAGTATCATTATTACTTTTTCATTCTAGGCACGGCACTGCAAAAAAGCGAGGTAAAAAAGCCTCAAATACAAGCACATACACCAATAAAATATTAAACATCTAATTAACTTGTTACTATAATAGCTCAATTAAAATTAGATAGTATTATGAATTGTAGATCAGGTTGCGGCGCGTGCTGCATTGCCCCATCAATCAGCTCCCCTATTCCTGGCATGCCACATGGAAAACCAGCTGGAGTCGTTTGTGTTCAGCTTTTACCCGATTTAACCTGTGCTATATTTGGAGATCCAGAAAGACCGAAAGTCTGCAAAGATTTCACACCAGAACAATACGTGTGTGGTAGCAGTAAAGAAGAAGCCATAACAATATTAAACGATCTAGAAAACTATACACGCTCACCAAAAACAGTTTAGCAACAAGGAAAAATTTATGACATTCGTAGTCAAACGATTAACATTAGTTGGCGTATGTTTACTTTTAGGCGCTTGTTCAACCTCAAATACAAGCAAACAATTTACAGTTGAACCGCCCAGCGAACAGCAAATAGAAACCAGTGTAAAACAACAAGTGGCACTCACTCTAAATGCTTTCACCCCTGTTGCAGGTCAAGCACTTCCCAACAACAGTGTTCTTGATGCTTACCAATATCGCGGTTATGAACCTGTCTGGATCGAAAACAAAAGAATAAACACCTCCATCTACAAGCTTGTTGATATCCTTGAGCAATCCTACTCCCACGGTCTCAATCCAATCCACTATCATACTGACATTATTAAAGAGTATTTGGATCTAAAAGAGCCGACTTCACAGCAGCTTGCTGAGATGGATGTCATCACCACAATCGCTCTCACGAGCTATGCTCATGACCTTAGCAATGGTCGATACGAACCTCAGTTAATCGATCCAAACTGGCAACTTGATGCCCCAAGCAACGCTTGGAAAGAATTACTGTATCTAGAATCTGCAACCGACATGGTGAACTACCTTCCGCTCTTGGCACCACGCCACCCTCATTACCAAATACTTCAAAAGTGGCTTGTTTATTATCAGGATATCGCAGCAAAAGAAAAAGATATCCGAATTGATCCAGGCTCACTTTTATCTATTGGCGAAGAAGGCCCACGAGTTGCCCAACTACGCGCTCGACTGGTGCAGCTAGGAGACATTCGATTCTCCACTCGAAAGGTGAATGAAGAAGAATTTGATATACGACTCAAAGAAGCACTAATACGCTTCCAACGTCGCCACCACATCACTGCTGATGGCTCTGCAGGTTCAGAAACAGTCGAAATGCTTAATGTTCCATTAGAAACTCGAGCAAAACAAATCGCATACAACCTTGAAAGATGGCGCTGGCTTCCAAGTGAGCTTGAACCAAATCGCGTTTGGGTAGACTTAACAAACTACACAGTTGATATGCATTTAAACGGCGAATTAACATCAATGAAAGCCGTAATCGGCAAGCCGTCAAGAAAAACGCCTGTATTTAAAGGCCTAATGACGTATATGGTAACCAACCCGACTTGGCGCGTACCTCACAGAATAGCCAGAGAAAACTTGTTGCCGAAGCTACAAAAAGACCCAAATTACCTTTCTAAACAAGGCTACAAAGTCTATTCAAGTTGGAGCATTGGGGCGAAAGAGCTCGATCCAACAAAAATCGATTGGAACAGTATAGAAGAAAACAAGCTAAGCTATCGATTTGAGCAAGAGCCAGATGAAGGAAATGCACTGGGTCAATATAAATTTATGTTCCCAAATAAAAACGCCATTTATTTACACGACACTCCGGCAAAACACCTTTTCCGCGAAACAGACAGAGCATTTAGTTCAGGTTGCGTGAGATTAGAAAAGCCAGATGAGTTTGCAAGGGAAATAACCAAAGGCAGTAAGAGCTTCAATGAAATGACGAAAACTCTGAAATCCGCAAGCAACAGTGTGATCTCATTACCGACTTACATTCCTGTATACTTGGTTTACTTCACCGTGGTTCCGAACGCTAATGGCATGCCAAAATTCCGCCATGACGTATATGAGCGAGACCCACTAATGGAAGAAGCAATGGGTTACAGTATCTTCCATGCGAATGAATCTATTTAAGATATAGACACATAACGAAAACCATAAAAAACGCCTTATAAAAATATATTTATAAGGCGTTTTTTTTGATCTTGCCAACTTTAATAACAGCGATTACTTAACCATGATACAAACAGTGACTTCTTCACGATCATGATAAAGATGTTTCACTTGGTATTGATAACCCACGCCAGATTTTTTCAATAAGTCATCAATTAACTGCAAACACAAAGAGACTTCTTGAAAGCGCTTTTTCATTGGCAATTTTAAGTTAAAGATAGCGCGTCGTGTCCAGCCGTTTGCCAACCATTTCGCCATTAATTCAGCCACTTTTATTGGACGCTCCACCATATCACAAACCAACCAATCAACTGTATAAGGCGGTTCAAATTTAAATCCGTCCGCCTTTTCATGCTGAACTAACCCAGTCGACATCAATTCTTTCTGCATCGGGCCATTATCAATCGCAAAAACATGAATGCCTTTTTTAACAAACTGATAAGTCCAACCGCCAGGTGCTGCTCCCAAATCAACAGCCGTCATACCTTCAGTCAAATCTGCTTCACGTGTTTTTTCTGGAACAAACTGTAAAAAGGCCTCTTCCAGTTTAAGAGTCGAGCGGCTTGGACCTGCAGCAGGAAAACGCAACCGACGAATCCCCAAAGGAAACTCACTTCGACAAGCCACATAAGAAACACCTAAATAAGCCTCTTCGCCACTTAATAAGAAAACATGATGCCTAACACCTACAGCTTTATTACGTAATACACCAGACTTCTTCCAACCCTCTTTCAAAGGTTTATCGAGCTTTTTAATTAAACCCGATAAGGCTTTCGCCTCATTAGTATCCGCCGTTTCGATCCAGATTTCTTCAGCAAGAGGCAACTCACGAGCCGCTTCAAGCAACAACTCAACTCGCCCACCTTGCTCCAACTCAATCACATCATTCACTGCAATGATCTGGCGAGCAAAAATCAAGCGATTAAACTGCAACTGCTGGATCAAGGATTCACCTGCATCCGCTTGATCAAGGTGAAATACTACGTAGCCAGAATCAGGAACCACTTTGGCATAACCATAGAAACCTTTATTACTGGCCACCTCTGACAGTTCTGCCGCACAATCTTTTTCAAAGCCTTGACGACAATAAACCAAAACATTTTTCATTCGCTTTCCTTCTCAGATAGATATTTTCTACTGAGTTCTATAAATTATTTTTTAGAGGGCCATTTTAATAAAGACTCATCAAATTGAGTGTTTACAAAATCAGCAAAGTCGCTTGAAAAGCCGTCTCCTGATTCAGGTAAACAAGTATAACGCCTTACCTCGCCATTCCACTCGAACCATAAAGCGTAAGCATGCAAATAACCTCGATCAGACTCATCACCACCATATCGTGAATCCCCTAAAATTGGAGAGCCGATACTTTTTAATGCCACTCGAATCTGATGCGTTTTCCCAGTCAGCGGACGTACTAGAAAAACTCTGTTTCCTTGAAACGCCGATGAAAAAAACTGTGTGACAGCAAAGTTCTTTGCTTCTTGAGTAAGCTTCCACTGCCCTCGTCGACTCGGTTGCATCCCACCAGAAACCGTTCCTTGCTTCTTCTTCGGTTTACGCTTTGATATCGCTAGATAACGCTTTTCGATGTCATGTTTCTCAAACTTGAAACCAAAAGTCGCAGCCGCTTCTTTATTACAAGCAACAATCAACAGACCAGATGTCATCTTATCAAGGCGATGGACAGGATAAAAAGTGACGTCAGGATACATATCAGCCAAAGACTGCATCACCCCAACTTCATCAGACTCAGCATGAAAACTCATACCAGCAGGTTTATTAATCAACCAATAATCATCGCAACGAAATATTATCTGAATCAAACGATCTCCATTACGAATAAATATGGAAAAAATAGAGTAGCCAACAAGCTTATCCACAGAGAAAGTGGACAACTCATATGTCAACCACGAAATAACTTTTTTATAACGATGACGATCAGTTTTGAATATAAATCCGGTTTCGCCCGTTACGTTTCGCGCTATACAAACCTTTATCAGCCTGCGCTAGAATTTCTTCGTAGCGAGAAACGTCAGATGTAATGGCTGCCAACCCCGCACTGATAGTTACCGGAATTACAGCACCTTGATCCGTCTCTATGTGCATTTCCTCTACACTTTTACGCAGATGCTCT
The DNA here is from genome assembly GCF_047525555.1 of Marinomonas algae. Classification (NCBI taxonomy): domain Bacteria; kingdom Pseudomonadati; phylum Pseudomonadota; class Gammaproteobacteria; order Oceanospirillales; family Oceanospirillaceae; genus Marinomonas; species Marinomonas algae. The sequence goes on from NZ_JBLIXK010000001.1 coordinate 6,210, forward strand.
ACCACCACTTCAGCTTGCTTGAGGTCAATATCACGCATAATCACAATAAACTCTTCGCCACCATAACGCCCAATCTCATCTTGAGGACGTATTGCAGTGCGCATTTTTTCGGCGACCTGTGCTAAAACTAAATCCCCTACATCATGGCCATACGTGTCATTTATTTTTTTGAAGTGATCAATATCTATGATTGCAAAAACACAAGACAGTCTATTGATAACAGAGTCTGCAAAGATATTAACAGCATCCGCTAGCACTTTGCGTCGATTAGACAACCCTGTTAGCTCGTCTTTTTCGGCCAATATACGCAAATAGCTATTAACCGACTTCAAACGGCTCATGACCAAGTTGATAACAACCGCAAAATAGAAGCACACAAAGGAGAAAACAAACACGATCATCAGATTTTCTCGACCTGGAGATAGGTGGACTTTATCCACATTCACAAACTCACAGATCAGAAAAAATACAATAGAAGCAGTGACCATTAAATATTTTATGAGCCGCTGATCTGATCGAAAAACAACAACGCTATAGGCAATAATATTGACAAAAAGCCAATGAAATAAACTATCCGGGCCAAAATAAAAGGAACTAAGAATGAATATATGGACACCAGATATAATCGGCATCCATAGCTGCGCTCGCTCGAAAAGACCTCTATAAATACAGCGCCATCCCAGCAAACCTAAAAAGAAGCAAACGGTAGAAATAACAACCAAGGACGTAATTTGACAAAAGGCAGATGAAAACACCATAAAGAAGCAACAAAAACAAAATGCCAAATACGAAAAATTGACGACATGTTTCTGGTTGAGGTCATTATCAAATTCATCAGAGAAACCAAAATTAAGAAGTTTCTCGAGTATTTTTTTTATTGGAGAAAACACAGCATTTCCAAGTGTATAGTCAGGTTTCTACCACAAACCTTTTAAATGTATCAAAAGGGTAAGCAAGATTTAATGGCCGTATTCTACAGAAGAGCGACTGTCTTTCCTATCACTTAAGGCAACCAAAACAACTTGCCCAACCCAGCAAAAAAGCAAGACCACACTCTTGGGCTTCCTTTATGATGCTCACTTTTTTATTTATCACCCACTCAGAACCATTGGCATGGATATTGATTAAAGCAACCACATTAGAGAAAAGAAAAACCAAACATTAACTAATCGGTCAAATATAAAACAACACTTGAACTTTTTTGCACCAAAAACGAATTCATAGCACCAATATAATGCAAAACACTCTTTGTTGATTTCATTTAAGACTGACCAATGTTTTAACTTAAAGTAAAGTAAGAAAACTTTTATATGACACTTAATTCTAAAAATAAGGTGCCAAGACATTGAAAAAGCATAATCTGATATCGCGCCTTGAGCTCACGAATATCACCAAACAATACCCTGGCTGTCTTGCCAATGACAATATCAATCTCACCTTAATGCCTGGTGAGATACATGCGCTGCTAGGAGAAAATGGTGCAGGTAAAAGCACCTTGGTTAAAACCATCTATGGTGTTGTCGCACCAGATAAAGGCGACATTATTTGGGATGGAAAAGAGGTAAGCATAAAATCCCCTTCTATTGCTCGAGACTTAGGCATCGGCATGGTGTTTCAACACTTCTCATTATTTGAAACCATGACGGTCTGCCAAAATATCGAATTATGCCTCAGCAAAACACAGCTTAGTAAAATTGGTGATCTTGCTCAAAGAATCACAGAGCTTTCTGAGGAATACGGCTTGAACGTAGATCCAAACAGATACGTGCATTCACTTTCTATTGGCGAAAGACAGCGTGTTGAAATCATGCGATGCCTTGTTCAATCGGTAAAATTATTAATTCTAGACGAACCTACTTCCGTTCTAACGCCACAAGAAGTAGCAGGACTCTTTAACGTTCTACGCACCTTGTCAAAAGAAGGCTGTAGTATTTTATTTATCAGTCACAAGCTTCATGAAGTCACTGAAATCTGCCACAAAGCCACCATTCTTCGAGGTGGCAAAGTCGTTGATACGTGTGTACCTAATGAAGAAACACCAGCTACCATTGCAAAAATGATGGTTGGCGACCTTGCAGAACAAGACGCAGGCTATTCTAAAAAAGAAGGCTCGGTAGAAGTCTTTAATGCTTCTGACCTCTCATTACCAGCAAAGCACCCTTTTGGTACCACACTGAAAAACATCAACTTCGACTTAAAAGCAGGTGAAATCTTAGGTATCGCTGGCGTCGCAGGCAATGGTCAAGACGAACTAATGGCCATTATAAGTGGTGAAGATGATCGTAATGTAAAAGATGGACTGTCAATAAACGGCATGAGCATTGGTCATTTACATGCGGGAGAAAGACGTAAACTTGGTATCGCAAATGTTCCAGAAGAACGCCTAGGACGCGGCGCTGTACCTGACATGAGTTTGACAGAAAATACCCTTCTCACTCATAGCGACGGTTTTATCAAAAACGGCTTAGTGCAATGGCAGAGCATCAAAGAATACACAACAGAGCTTATCAGCAAATACAAAGTAAAATGCCACGGTGAATTTTCAGAGGCGAAAAGCCTAAGTGGTGGTAACTTACAGAAATTCATCATGGGACGTGAAATAGGACAAGCACCAAAAGTGCTTATCTGTGCTCACCCAACTTGGGGCGTTGATGTTGGTGCCGCTTTAGCAATCCATCAAGCTTTATTGGAACTTCGTGATAAGGGCGCGGCCATCTTATTGATCTCAGAAGATATAGACGAGTTGTTTTTGCTAGCCGATCGTATGGCTGCAGTATGTGATGGTTATTTATCACCTTTAGTCAAAACGGAAGAAACCAACATAGACCAAATCGGTCAATGGATGGCTGGCACCTTCATTAACAACGCCAATCAAACACAAGAGGTCAGCGCATGATCCGTATTCAAGCTCGTACTGAACCAAGTATGCTAATGAAAGTAGCATCTCCGCTGCTTGCTATCGTATTAACTTTAATTTTTGGCAGTATTCTATTTACCGCAATAGGCAAAGATCCATATCAGGCATTGCATGTTCTTTTGATCGCACCTTTGGCCGACAGTTATAACATTGGCGAAATGTTTGTAAAAATGGGCCCATTATTGCTTTGTGCGGTGGGTTTATCCTTATGCTACCGAGCAAATATGTGGAATATCGGTGCAGAGGGACAATTGTTGGCCGGGGCGTTAGGCGGCTCAGCCATGGCGCTTTATTTTATAGACTCAGAATCTGTATTTGCACTTCCAGTGACGCTTATTGCAGGCATTCTTTCGGGAATGCTGTGGGCTGCACTTCCTACACTCTTAAAGTTGCGCTATAACTCAAACCTTATTCTTACCACCATCATGTTTAACTACATTGCCCTTTACCTCCTTATATGGGCGGTTCATGGCCCTTTGCGAGATCCAGATGGTTACGGTTTCCCTGAGTCAGCTATTTTCTCTGATGCGACCTTGTTACCAACTATTTTTGAAAGTAGCCGCATTCACTTAGGCGTCTTATTCGCAGTATTGGCAGGTGTCGTGGGTTGGTTCATTTTGAGCAAAACCCACCTTGGCTTTCAAATTCGAGTGTTTGGTGCAGACGAACCTGCAGCAAGGTACGCAGGTTTTAGTGGTAAGAAGCTTAGCTGGTTCGTTATGTTATTCGCTGGCGCACTTGCCGGATTAGCCGGAGTTAGCGAAACAACAGGACCAATAGGTCAACTCGTTCCCAACGTGTCTCCTGGTTATGGATACTCTGCGATCATCGTGGCTTATTTGGGTCGCTTACACCCAATCGGAGCAATACTTGCAGCTGTTTTCATGGCTGTGCTTTATATGGGTGGCGATTTAGCTCAAATCGAAATGGGCATTCCTGTTGCTGTGGTAAGCATGTTCCAAGGCGTATTGTTATTTTTCTTATTGGCGTGTGATTTTTTCATTAACAATCGCCTTATTTCCACTAATCAAGCGACAAACTAGGAGAATACTTTGGACGCGGATCTAATGGTACAAATTTTGTTTGCCGCTATAAAAACCGGCACACCGTTACTTTTCATCGCTTTAGGTGAAGTAATTTGTGAAAAATCAGGAATACTGAACCTTGGTCAAGAAGGCATGATGCTAATGGGCGCTGTAGTAGGATTTTTGGTTTCTTACAGCACAGGCAACATTGGTTTAGGCGTTATTTCTGCCATGGCAATGGGTGTCCTTATGAGCCTCATTTTTGCAGTATTGGTTCTTCATATTGGCGCCAACCAAGTGGCAACTGGTCTTGCTTTGACTATTTTTGGCACAGGTTTAAGCGCATTTATCGGTGCTGACTTCGTTGGACAAATCATTCAAGGATTTCAACCCGTGGCCATCCCTGTTTTATCTGATATTCCTTATATTGGACGCATCTTATTTAGCCACGATATTTTGGTGTATTTCTCATTTTGTATGACTGTCGCGTTAATCTATATCGTTAACAAAACGCGCATTGGGTTAACGCTTAAAGCGGTCGGTGAAAACCCTCATGCTGCCAATGCAATCGGTATTAAAGTTCTTAGAGTACGCTATTTAGCCGTTATGTTTGGCGGCTCAATGGCAGGTATTTCAGGGGCTTATATGTCACTTGTTTATACGCCGATGTGGGTTGAGGGAATGACAGCTGGACGTGGCTGGATAGCCTTAGCATTAGTGGTGTTTGCTTCATGGCGTGTTGGTCGCATCATGCTAGGTGCTTACCTATTCGGTTTAGCCAGCATCATGCATTTGGTTTTACAGGGGTTTGGTTGGTCCATCTCTCCAAACTTATTGGCCATGTTGCCATATGTTGCCACTGTCATAGTTATGGTGATTATCGGCGCAGATCATTTCAAAGAAAAATTGCTTGCCCCTAGATCCTTGGGTAAACCTTTTAACCCAAGAAATATGGCGTAAGTAACTTAAATTAAATATCAATTAATAATCAAAAAAATGCCTTCGGGCACATATAGGAGCTAAAAATGAAACTTAAGAGTTTACTAGTTGGTCTAGGACTTTTAGCAGGAGCAAACGCTGCTCTCGCTGAAGACCCATTAAAAGTCGGATTTGTTTATGTTGGTCCTGTTGGAGATCTTGGTTGGAGCTACGAGCACGATTTAGGTCGTCTTGGCTTAGAAGAACACTTCGGTGATAAAGTCGAAACAACCTTCGTTGAAAACGTGCCTGAAGGTGCGGATGCTGAACGTGTTATCACACAATTGGCGAAAGCAGGTAATGACCTTATCTTCACTACCTCTTTTGGTTTCATGAACCCAACCATCAAAGTGGCTAAACGCTTCCCAAATGTAACGTTTGAGCATGCTACTGGCTACAAAATGTCTAAAAACGTAGGAACTTATGTACTGCGTACTTATGAAGGACGTTATGTATCAGGCGTCACTGCAGGTATGATGACTGAAACCAACACCATTGGTTACATTGCATCTTTCCCTATTCCTGAAGTTATCCGTGATATCAACACAACCTACATGGCTGCGAAAAGCGTTAACCCAGATGTTAAAATCAAAATTGTTTGGGTAAACACTTGGTATGATCCAGGCAAAGAAACCGATGCAGCGAATGCACTAATGGATCAAGGCGTTGATGTTTTAATTCAGCATACCGACAGCCCAGCACCACTTATCGCAGCGGAAAAACGTGGTATGCGCGCTATCGGCCAAGCATCTGATATGAGTAAATTTGCTCCTGAAGCACACATGTTCTCTGTTCGTGACCACTGGGCTCCTTACTACATCAGTATCGCTGACGCAGTCATGAAAGGCACTTGGGAACCAAAAGATTACTGGGGTGGTTTTAAAGAAGACATCTTAACGATTGAATCTATCAACCCGAATCTTCCTGAAGATGTGAAAAAGAAAATCAATGAAACTTATGCGGCAATTAAGTCTGGTGAACTAAAACCATTTACTGGCCCAATCAAAGACAACAAAGGCAACCTTGTTGTTGAAGCAGGACATACACTAACAGATGTGGAGCTTGCTCAAGTGAATTGGTATGTAGAAGGTATTACAGACGAGATTCCTCGCTAATTACCTTTGGGTAACCAGTAAAATTTACTGGTTACCCTTACCTATCTTCAATGAATACCTCTACAATACGCCTCAGCAATTAATCTATTTTATTTCATTCATCGCGCTACAAAATACAACATTAGAATCAAAGAAATTAAAGGTAATCACATGAGTACAACAGACACACTGCTTCAGCTCGCAGAAAAAATGCCTAAAACAGAACTCCACCTGCATATAGAAGGCACATTTGAGCCAGAACAGATGTTTGCTATCGCTCAACGTAACCAAGTCACTCTAAAATACAAAACAATCGATGAATTAAAAGCAGCCTATCAATTCACTCAGCTGCAAGACTTTTTAGATCTGTATTACCAAGGTATGTCAGTCCTACTCCATAAAGCCGACTTTTATGACCTCACCATGGCATATCTAACGAAAATGCATAAAGAAAATGTGGTTCATGTGGAAATATTCTTTGATCCACAAGGGCATCTTTCTCGTGATGTTCCATTTGAAGTACAGATCACAGGTATTTATAACGCTCTACAAGACGCTAAAAAGCAATGGGGAATGACATCCAAGCTGATTATGTCTTTCCTACGTCATTTAAGTGAAGAAAGTGCATTTGAAACATTAGAATTAGCAAAACCTTATCTTGAATGGATAGATGGCATTGGATTAGACAGCTCAGAAGTGGGTCATCCACCCGCTAAATTTGCCAATGTGTTCCAAGCTTGCCGTGATTTAGATTTAAAAATTACCGCTCATGCTGGCGAAGAAGGTCCACCAGAATATGTTTGGCAAGCTCTTGATGTTATCCAAGTAGATAGAATTGACCATGGAAACCGAGCTTTAGAAGATGAAGCCTTAGTCGCAGAAATCAAAAAACGTGGATTAACTCTCACAGTATGCCCGCTTTCTAATCTGAAGCTTTGTGTAGTTAACAACATGGCAGAGCATCCAATCAAAAAAATGCTCGCACTGGGTTTAAATGCCACGGTCAACTCGGACGATCCAGCCTATTTTGGTGGCTACATGAATGACAATTATCGCGCCCTCATTCAAAAAACGGCTGTTACTAAAGCTGAATTATTGCAATTAGCTAAAAATGGGATCACCTGTAGCTGGATGAGCGAATCCGAGAAAGAGGCACACTTACAAGACTTAGAAACGCTCTTTCATTAAACCACTTCCCAAAATAGTAAAACGCGCAATAGGAAGAAAGAGTGGCTAAAACAGCCATTCTTTTTTCTCTTCCTCTGCTTTTCAGTATGCTAGAATCCCTTTCTTTTTTTATCTCTGAGCAAATACCACCATGACGGCACCAATTACATTTGACGACGCGTTTTACCGTTTACCAAGCAGTGAGCGTTACACCCAAGTTGTTACCTTGATCAAAAAAGGCCAACCTGTTTGGACACTTGCAGATGCAGAAGGCTGTCTTATCATTGATCTGGGCAGCGACAAAGTTTTACCTATTTGGCCAACAGAAGCATTAGCGGCAGATTGGGGTAAAAAGGAATATGAAGGCTTTAATGGTTTAGAAATTAGCGCAGCAGATTGGTCTGAAAAATGGCTCCTAGGCATGCAAAATGACGGTTATTCTGTCGGAGTTGCGCCTAATCTTGCAGGCGAATGCATTGTTTCTTCTGCTGAAGAACACGCTCTAGACATAAAGGCTTAAGACTTATATTCAAATGGACTCTCTGACTCTAAACACACTAACAGAACAGGTTTTTCTCAATTTAAATCCGTCACCACAAGGTGTTCAGAGACTTTTTCATGGACGGGGAAAATGTTTTTCCGGCTTAGAACAAATTACAGTGGACTGGTTAGGCGGCCAAATACTGGTCTCTCTTTTCAAAGAGCCGACCACAGAAGAGCTAGAGCGATTAACCTGTACTTTGCTTGATTGGACAACACGAGCGGAGTGGCAAACAAGCAAAGCTCAGTCTCTTTTATTACAACATAGAAGCCGTGAAAAAAGCCCGACTGAATGCTTGTGGGGTGATTACCAAGAGCATCAAGTTGTTAATGAAGACGGACTACTCTTCCAGCTCGACTTAGGAAAAAACCAAAACTCAGGCCTTTTCCTAGATATGCGCTATGGCCGTCGATGGGTAAAAGAAAACAGCCAAGACAAACGCGTACTGAACCTGTTTGCTTACACTTGTGGTTTCTCAGTTGCTGCGATGAAGGTGGAGCCGATTTTGTCGCCAATTTAGACATGGCGAAAGCGGTACTTAATCGAGGAAGGGGAAATCACCGACTAAATCAGCATGACCTCAATCAAGTAAATTTTTTCGCTCATGATATTTTCAAGTCTTGGGGAAAAATCAAAAAATACGGTGAGTACGATCTTATTGTTATAGATCCACCAACCTTTCAACGTGGTAGTTTTGCCCTAACCAAAGATTACCAGAAAATCCTTCGACGCCTTCCTGAGCTCCTCACCGAGAACGGCAAAGTACTGGCTTGCGTAAATGACCCAACCCTACCTTCACAATTCCTTATTGACGGAATGGAGACAGAAGCTCCGTCTTTAAAGTATGAATTTCGACTCGAAAACCCACCTGAATTTAAAGACATAAATATAGAAAGTGGCTTAAAAGCATTGGTTTTTCACAAAAAGATACTTAAAAACAAACCATAAAATTCAAGAAACATACACTCCTTCCTCTATAGTCATGAGAAATAATCAATAAAATCATACCTTTAGGTTAGAAAACTCTCATTTTATCCTTTTCGATTTTTTTCTTCGAAATTATTGTTTTATTAATATTGTATGATATATTGAATCTGTCCTTTATTTGTTCACAATTGGTGCAACATTAAGACTTTATATAAAAATCAGTAATAATAAAAACAACAGGGGTACCCTAAATGAAAGCCATTAAACTTACTTCAATCTTCGCACTAACATCTGTCGCTGCGGCGATTTCTACTACTTCTATCGCTGCCGAGCCAGTTTTTTCAGGTACAGCAAGTGCCGAATATGTAATAAACGACGGCACTACTGATGAACTAAGCTACTTCGGATCCTATGAAGATAATACTGAATTAGAATTTAATATTGATACTGAAATCGTTCACTTCGAGGTAGAGATCAATAACACGGGTGAAGATGAAGATGGTGATGACGATAAAAGCTCAAGTACGGTTGACATTGAAGAAGCTTATTTGACTCTAGGCGCTTTAACAATTGGTGATGTTGATGGTTCAATTGCAGATAATGCATTCGATGTGGGCGCACAGTTAGTTGAAGCTGATTTTGAAAATATAGACGGTTTGGATAAAACTGATTGGGCAATTATATATGAAGTTTCTAAAAATCTGGATGTTGCAGTAGAGTTTGAAGAAGGCTATGACGGTGTAGGCTTCGCTGTAGCTTATAAAGATAAATTTGGAGATCTTGGGGTAGAGATTGCCGGCGGTACATACTCAGGCAGTAATGATACAGATAATGACCCTGATGCAGAGCATAAAATTTTCACTTTCGGGTTAACATACCAGGCAGGCCCTGCAAAATTATTTTTAGCCTACCTTACTGGCACAGAAGATGATGTTGATAAAACCTACCTAACTTTAGGCACAACAATTGAAGCTGGTGATTTTACAATCGGCTTAAACCACAACCAAGACCTTGATAATGAAGCAACTAACGAAACATTAAGTAATGTTGAAGCTTATGTTGAATATGCTCTACCATATGAAGGCGTATCTGTTTATGCTACAGCTCTTTCAGGAAATCTAGATAAAGATAGCACAACTGAAAGTGACTTTTCTCTAGTTGGTATTAAAGCAGAGTTCTAGGTTTTAGTCGTCACTGAATGATATATTACAGTTTTAATTTTAAGATCTTCCCCTTTTCTTAAAGCTAAAAGTTATATATTTTTTGGATGTCGATATATGAGGCCAATCTACTTACTATAGATTGGCCTTTCTGTATTTAAAGACCCTTCTCTATATCTTACTTTCTAAGCACTTATTTGAAATCTAGATAAAATCATCACAAAACCTTTCTTTTAATCATCAAGTGACTTTGAATATAAAACCACCTACAATAAGAATGATTTTCATTTAAAAATGGTAGTTAACATGCTCAGTTCTAAGATTTTAATCATTGAAGATGATGTTTTCTTAGGTCAAAAAGTATCTCAACTTTTAGAGTCTAAAGGATTTAAAACACAAGTATGTCATGATGGAGAGCAAGGTTTGCTCGCTGCTCTAAAGTCATCTTTTGATCTTATTTTATTGGACATCATGCTTCCGAATATGAATGGCTTAAACATCCTAAGCCTATTACGCAAAGAGCGACAAACACCTGTCATGATGCTCACAGCACTTGGTGCAGAAGAAGATCGTATAAAAGGTTTGAGCATTGGTGCAGATGACTATTTACCTAAGCCATTCAACTTCACTGAGATGTTATTACGGGTAGATGCCTTATTAAGACGAACGCTACAAACCAAAGACACTCAAAAATCCTTAAACCTAAAAGACGACGATTTAGTCTTATCCCGTTTAGAGAAAAGCATCCATTACAACCAACAACTAATAGACTTATCGCCCACTCAATTTCGACTACTCTGGTTACTGGTGGAAAACCAAAGCAACACCCTGAACAAATCCTTTTTATCCCAAATGGCATTAGGCAAACCACATAATCAATATGATAGAAGCTTAGACATGCACATCAGTCGTATACGTAAAAAGCTGATCGCCGCTGGTATGCCAAGTGAGTATCTGATTACCGTTCATGGCAAAGGGTATTGTTACCGATGAAAAACCGTTTGTTATGGAAATTATTCTCGATTATTGCCGTCGGCACCGTGATTTTTTTCTGGTTGATTGATTTGGTCGCCAGTCATACTGAAGACAGCATGAGTTATATTGACCAAGGCTATCGGGCCGAATTACGAGCCTACGCGAAAGAAGCCGAACGCATTCTTTATGAAGAAGGTGAAAGCGCCTTAGCTTTATGGGTCAAGGGAATTGAAGAAAAAGAAAATACTTGGATTGCCATTTCTCGCCCTTCGATTGAAAACCTCGCCGATACGCAACTCTCCGATGCGTACATTGAAACCTTTGCATTAGGCCGTAGCCTAGAATGGAAAATACACTTATATTTCAAATATAACCCAACCATGGACATTCCATTTGAGGATGGCGTAACACGCTTTTTAATCCAGCTTCCACAACGCATGAGACCGGGCAAAAATTTATTCATTATCGACCTGCTATTGCAGATCGCTCTGCCCTTTCTCATTTTATGTTTGATTACCTTCATTCTGTATAAACACGTAATGAAACCGCTGAAACGATTGGAAAAAGCCACTCGACGTTTTAGCGAAGGTGATTTCAATGTGCGTGCCAGTGAAGCGCTAACACAGCGCAACGATGAATTAACACGGCTCTCCACAACCTTTGATAAGATGGCAGATCGCATCAGCACCTTGATCATAGATCAGCGCCAACTCTTGGCCGATTTATCCCATGAGCTGAGAACACCGTTAACACGACTCAACATTGCCGTGGACTGTGTCGAGCAGGACTTACAATCTCAGAGTGCATTAGAGCGCTTACGTTATGAATCTTCCAACATGCAAGGGTTGATAGACGACGCACTAACACTCGCCTGGTTTAATACAGAATCACCCAAGCTTGAATTACACGACTTAGACATTACCGCTTTACTGCAAGTCATTGTTGAGGATGCCCAATTCGAATTTGCTCAACATACCGTCAAGTTACTTCAACCAGACCAAGAAATAATCATAAAGAGCGCCCACCAAGCATTAACCGCGGCGCTAGAAAACATCATCAGAAATGGGCTTTTCCATACACCAGTTGGAAAAACGGTCACCATATCACTGCATCAAGAAAGCCATTTTCTCGTCATCAAAGTAAAAGACCAAGGCTGTGGCGTGCCCGAAGAATATTTGGAAGACATATTCAAGCCCTTCTTCCGTATCAAACAAAACAGTCAGGATAACGAACGCGTTGTCAGCTCTAAAAAGAGTGGCTACGGATTAGGGCTGGCACTCGCAAAAAGGCAGATCCATGCACTTGGTGGCTCTATCTATGCTCAAAACGTCACAGATAAATCAGAAAACGGATTAGTCGTTTCTATTCAACTACCTTATAAATCCTCATAAAAAATGAGTCAATAAATGACTTTTGCATTGATCAAATGTAACAAATGTAAAAGTCATTCACATTCTTTACGTAAAACACATAATACCCAACAGATAATGTAAACAATTCTCATTTATAGAGGTATTTATGCGTTCCCATCGTTTATTTTCAAAAACACTTTTAGCGCTTGCTGTTTCTCAAGCAGCCCTTTCTGGCTTAGCCATGGCTGAAGACACGGTATTAGACGAACTTAAAATCGAAGGTCGTGCGATTACAGAACTAGACCAAGCGGTATCAGATACAGAAATATCTCAAAACCAAGCCACAACACTGGCAGAATTATTTAAAAGTAAAAGTGAAGTCTCTGCAGGTGGCCCTGTAAAAATGGGTCAAAAAATCTATGTTCGTAACATTGGTGAAGACTCCTTAAACATCACAGTTGATGGCGCAGAACAAGCGGGCGCAATCTTCCATCACGCAGGTCGTCTATCTGTCGAACCTGAATTACTAAAACGTGTTGAAATTGAAGCCGGTGCTGCCAACGCAACGGCTGGGCCGGGCGCCTTAGGTGGCTCTGTTCGTTTCATTACTAAAGATGCAAGTGACCTATTAAAAGACGATCAAAATATTGGTGCACTGTTAAAATCCACTTACAGTACTAATGGTAGTAGCCTAAAAAATAGCGCGACAATTTATGGCCGTACTGAATCTGGTAAAACACAGGGTATGTTAAGCATCATCAGTGGCGAACACGGAAACTACGAAGATGCTAATGGTGATGAAATCGGTGGTAGTGAAGCAGAAGAAACATTGGGTTTTGTAAAAATTAAAACTCGCCTAACTGACGAACAAATCTTGTCGATCTCCCATGAAAACCTCACAGAAGAAGGCGATATTAATTATAAGCCAGAGTGGGCAACAAGTTCAGCGAATGTCGCTGAACCCACTAGCGCTGAGCGTCAAACAACAACCATAAACTACGATTTTACAGACAAAAGCAATGATCTGATCGATACAAGCATTACGATTTATCAAACCAAAAACCAGCAAGACAGAGAATATTCAGGTACCAATTACTCAGGCTATTTTGAAACTCTCGGCTTAACGTTAGAAAACTCCAGTTTACTCAATAACCACCAGCTTACCTATGGTCTCAACTATAGAGATGATGAAAGTTACTACATTAATGCTGACGTATCTGAAACTGGCACTGTTGCGGGCGTTTACGTGCAAGATACAATTGATTTGTCAGATGCATTAATTTTATCTACGGGTTTACGTTATGACCAATATGACTTGACGGAATCCAACGGACAAGAGCTTTCTGATGGCGGCTTTTCACCTAATATAGGCATCACTTACCATGTCAATAACACTCTAAACATCACAGCAAATTATGCTCAAGCATTACGAGGGCCAGAAGCCAAAGACGCCTTCAAATTATACTCGACTACGGCTTACAGTAGCTCCAGTGACTTAAAAGCAGAAAAATCTGAAAACCTTGAACTAGGCGTTAACTATAATACTGGAAATCTAGATGTGGGATTCGGTGTATATCATTCAGAAATTACAGACGTTATAGGAACCGAATTACCATGGTCTAAAGTTTATCTAAACCTAGATGATCCAATTGAAACGAATGGCTACTACTTAGATATCACATATAGTTTAGATCGTTTAGTCGCTGGACTTCATTTCCACAGCGCAGAAACAATGGCCGGGGATGAGCTCGCTACTCGTTACGTTTATGGTTCCACGGCTAATTCCATCGGCGATACATTAGCCCTAAGCTTAGATTACGAGTTCAGTGATAACTTAAAAGCTGGCTGGTCTACAGAAATGGTAAAAGGCATAGATGATATCGACTTAAATGTTGGAGGCACTGATCTAAATGTAGATAAGCCAGGCTATGCAACACACGATATATATGCCCAATGGACTCCATTACAAGACGATACTTTGACCTTAACGTTAACCATTAATAATCTCTTCAATAAACAGTATCGAAGCCATGCAAGTGTTGCTGATTACACAGATTATGCGGGCTATGAAGCGATTGTTGGCTCTTACGAAGCTGGCCGAGACATCCGTTTAAGCGCGGCTTATAAATTCTAATCATAACGATTTTTCCCCTTTACGCCGGTTCTTATTTTTATAGGAACTGGCGCTTTTGTTATAAAAAGGAAGCTTTTCATGAACACCCTATCTTCGCTAAAAAGTCTGAAAATGGGCCTTTTTTTCGCATTCATATATTCCCTCAGTTTGGTTGTCCAAGCGGCGCAAAAGCCTGTAACGGTAACCGACTTAGCGGGCCGTTCAGTGACTTTTTCAAAGCAACCTGAACGCATTATTTTAGGTGACAGTCGTTACTTACACGCCTTGTCTATCTTAAACCAAGACGATCCAATTAAGCCTGTGGCCGCAATACTATCCAAACTGCAATGGGTCGATTACGGCAGCTATATGGCTTATCAAAAACGCTTCCCAAGAATTGCGGATATTCCTGTGATTGGTCGTTCTTCTGCGGACAGCTTTAGCATTGAAAGTGCCATTGCATTAAACGCGGATTTAGCCATTTTCAGTCTTGATGGGCACGGCCCAAATGCCCGTCATTCCAACATCATTAGAGTCCTAGAGAAAGCAGGCATAAAAGTGGTGTTTGTCGATTTTCGAAAAGAACCTCTAAAAAACACCCCGAAAAGCTTGTTGCTACTGGGTAAGATATTAGGCAAAGAACAGCAAGCTCAAGACTTCCTTTCCTTCTACCAAAGTCAGTTAACCAAGGTGACAGACAAAATCGCCACACTGTCACAGAATGAGAAAAAACGTGTGTTCATCCATAGTCGAGTGGGCGTGACAAATGGCTGCTGTGAAACCATGGTGCGCGGCATGATGGCGGACTTCATTGATGCCGCTGGCGGTAACAACATTGCTCTGCCTTTGATTCCCGGCGCGGCTGGCATGGTGAACCATGAATACCTTCTCACACAACAACCTGATGTGTACATCGCCACCGCAGTTGGCTCAAAAGGCATGCCGAAAGAAAGCCCGGACGATGAACTCCCTTACGTGATGCTAGGCGCGGGTGTGCCAAACGATTTTGCGCAAGCTTCTTTGCAACAAGCCTTTGTGCGTTACAAGTTAACCACGCTTAACGCGTACCAGAATCAGCAGGCTTACGCCCTTTGGCATGGCTTTTACAACTCGCCATTGAACCTAATTGCCGTGCAAGTTACCGCCAAATGGTTGTATCCAGAAGAGTTTAAAGAGTTGGATCCAAATGCCACCATCAAGGAGTTCTTTGATCGCTTCCAAGCCATTCCTCTAACAGGTGTTTACTGGACTCAGCTTGCTAAGGACACTCATGAGTAAGCTAACCAAAAACAACGGATCTTTAGCCAGCCAATATCGTCAATACATGAGCACGCGCCTTATTTTATTGACGCTGTTGGCCGTGAGCATCACGCTGTCATTGCTTTACGATTTGTCCGAAGGCCCTTCTTCTCTGTCTTATGGCGACTTGATTCAAGGCCTTTGGTCACCTGAATCCTTGCCCATCACACAGCAAGTGATCATTTGGGACATTCGCCTTCCCTACGCGCTCATGGCGATTTTGGTGGGCGCGTCTCTTGGGCTCGCTGGCGCTGAGATGCAAACCGCATTGAACAATCCTCTTGCTAGCCCGTTTACCTTAGGCGTTGGCTCCGCGGCGACATTTGGCGCTTCCTTGGCGATTGTTTTCGATTTCAGCTCAATCGGCATTAGCCAAACCTACCTGCTGCCGATGTTTGCTTTTGCCTTCGCTTGCCTCACGTCTCTTATCATTCTTGGCGTGGCCAACAGTTTAGGCGGCAGTATTCAAAGCGTTTTACTGTTTGGTATTGCCTTAATGTTCGGTTTGAACGCCATGGTTGGCGTGATTCAATTTGTCGCCGATGAAGGCCAATTGCAACAAATCGTCTTTTGGACAATGGGCAGCCTTGCACGGGCCGATTTGGAAAAAGCCATCATAGTCGCCGTGGTCTTTGCCTTGTGCTTACTGGTCAGCTTACGTCACTCTTGGTCGATGACCTTATTGCGCAGTGGTGAAGAGCAAGCACAAAGCATGGGCATCAATGTCAAAAAGCTCAGAGTCACCACCCTAGTTCGCGTGAGTTTAGTCACCGCCGTCGCGTTAGCCTTTGTTGGGGAAATTGGCTTTATTGGGCTAGTCGCACCGCATATTGCTCGTATGGTCATTGGCGAAAGCCATCGCTTTTTCCTGATTGGCAGCACCTTATGCGGCGCCTTGTTACTGTCTCTGGCGTCCATTGTCAGTAAAGGCGTGATTCCAGGATTAGTCTTGCCTATCGGCATGGTCACCGCGTTAGTCGGTATTCCCTTTTTCATTGCGCTTATTTACCAACACCAAAAGCGAAATCCATCATGAGTTTACTCCTTCAAAATATTCGCATCGCTTATGGCAAAAAAGAAATTCTGTCAGGCATTAATCTAGACCCAATAAAGCCCGGCAGTTTGGTAGCGTTGCTGGGGCAAAATGGCGCGGGAAAATCGACCTTTGTAAAAGGCTTGGCTGGCTTAAAATCTTACCAAGGAACCGCCTCTTTAGACGATGTTGAACTGGCGAACATGGACCAACACCAGCGTCTAAAAAACATTGGTTATGTTCCGCAAGCTCTACCTCAAGGCAGCAGTTTACTAGCTTATGAGGTGGTTAAAAGCGCCGCGTCCAGCCTCACCGATAAAGCGCCCCAAGACGACAGGATTGAAGAAGTGTTTCAGCGTTTACAGATTGCGCATTTAGCGCTTTTGCCGATGCACAAATTGTCTGGCGGACAAAGACAAATGATCAGTTTGGCTCAAGCCATTGTACGTAAACCGAAACTCTACTTGCTCGACGAACCCACCAGCGCACTGGATCTGAACTGGCAAATGCAGGTATTAAAAGCCATTCGAGAGGAAGTCGATCAACAAGGCTCTATTGCTCTATTAATTAGCCATGATATTAACTTAGCACTGCGTTATTGCGATCAAGTGGTCTTGCTTAATCAGGGAAAAGTACTGGCAAATGGCAGCGCATTAGATTGCCTAACCCCAGACAATTTGGCCCAAGCCTATAAAGTAGACGCAAGAATAGAACGCTGCTCAAAAGGGCATCCTATCATTTTGGTGGATAATGCGATCTAAAGAGTAAATGCTTGATGGCTTCCATTCGTGGTTCACCATCAAGCATTTAATTATAGGCGGTTACTTAAACACAATCGTCTTGTTGCCATACATAAACACTCGGTGTTCAAGGTGCATTTTGACAGCGGTTGCTAACGCAACGGTTTCAGTGTCTCGTCCCACAGCAACCAAACGCTCTGGTGAGTAAGTATGATCTACAGGCTGAACAGATTGTTCGATGATTGGCCCTTCATCAAGGTCAGAAGTCACATAATGAGCTGTTGCACCGATCAGTTTCACACCTCTCTGATGTGCTTGATGGTAAGGCTTAGCACCCTTAAAACCTGGTAAGAAAGAATGGTGAATATTGATCGCTCGACCATGCAATTTTTTACAAAGTGAATCCGACAAAATTTGCATGTAACGGGCCAACACAACCAAGTCTGTACCTGTTTCTGTGATAATATCCAATAAGGCTTCTTCTTGTTCCGCCTTATTTTCTTTCGTCACTGGCAAGTGTACAAATCGGATACCCTCTCGCTCCGCCATCGGACGCAAGTCTTTGTGGTTTGATACCACCGCTGTCACTTCCATTGGCAACTCGCCTTTACGGTGACGATAAAGAAGGTCATCCAAACAATGGTCAAATTTACTCACCATTAGCAAGACTCTAACAGGCTCGCTTTTATCTAAAATATCCCATTTCATGTTGAAGTGAGATACCTTTTCATCAAACCCTGCGCGAATGGATTCAATCGTGTTTTCATCATTCTCAATTCGACATACAGCGCGCATAAAAAACAGCTGATTCTCTTCATCGTCAAATTGATGCATCTCTGAAATATAGCAATCGTTCTGAGCAAGGTAAGACGTTACTGCAGCGACAATACCACTTGTCGCATCACAAGACGCCTTTAAAACGAATTCTGTCGGCATGGCCGTGAACACTCCCAATAATAAATAAGTTCATCGAGTAAAAATTTGGCCATGATTTTATACTTTTAGCGCAAGATAAAAAACGGTGTATTCCATAATAGTTGAACAGCCAGTTAACTTTTTAGGGAAATGAAAAATATTCAGGGTAGAAAGGCTTAATTTTTTGAGTAGAGCGTTAGATTTAATCTCTCCATTAAATCTAACGTCTTATTGGAAGGGATTAGGAAAAGCTACCCTCTCATGTGTCGCTTTACTTAGGCAGTTCCTGACATTGCAATGTCTACCGCACTTTTCCCCATTGTCTGAGCTCCCACATATTTAGGATCAAACGCAGGACGTGTGAAGATTTCTCGCACCATTGACTCAAAGTATTCCAAAGGTTTTGTTGGGTAATCTGGATCAAAAGAAGATTGATCCCAACGTTCACAAAAATCCACACAAGACTGATACCAAGGATGATCTTTCAAGTAGTCTCTTTCATTAGGATCACCACCTAAATGATGAGCATAATAAAAATTCTGAAAAAGGCCGTGCTGATTAATCACCCAAGTAACCTGTGGGCGAACATATGGACGCAAAATTGAAGCGGCATATTGAGAATGATTATGTGGTGCTAAGTCATCCCCCAAATCATGAATTAACGCAGCGACAATCATCTCCTTATCAGCTCCATCAGCTTCTGCACGAGTGGCAGACTGCAGAGAATGCTCGAGGCGACTCACCTGATAACCAGACAAGGTATTCTCCAAGTTTTTTAGTGCTTGTAAAATACGGTCAGGTAAACCTTTCGCATAGGCTTCTTCATGTTCTGTTAAAAACTCATATTCTTCTTTCGTGCCATCTTTCATTTGACGAAACTGAACGACTTGCATAGTTATCTGCCCTCTTTATCTGTCATTCTTTTTTGGCGTTTAATCGCTTTATAACGACCTTTAGGTGCATCTAAATCAATATAAGCACCTTGCAAATGACGCAAACCCTCACTTGCATCAAACCCTGTACGCCCATGTAACACTCGTGTGTTATGAAACATTTGTAACTGGCCTGGCTCTAATTTAAATCGCCATTCAAACTCTGGTGAGCTAAGTAGTTGCCCCAAGCGTTTACGAGCGCGATGGAAGATCACCAATTGATCATTAGGGAGTAGTGGTAGATAGTCCAATCTAGGACTATAGGTTACGCCTGTAATTTTCCCCGTGTTATCCGATTCGATTATGGTTCGCCTTTCAACCAACTCAACGTCTTCCTCGACATAACGGTAACGTACAGGAACCTCACATAAAAGCTTATAGCCTTCTGGATCTTCTTGCTTTAATTTTTTTAGCACTGAAAGGCTATCAACCAAGGTAGATAAACCACCACTGGTTTGGTTTTCAATACAATGTAAAAGTTGAATGCCTGGCATAGGATCACGGTAAGGGTTATCCGTATGAGGGCCTAAAGGCACAGAGCGATAGGCCAAATCATTCGAATTAGGACGTGTATACACTTCAAAATATTTACCAAAATTTGTCTCTCTGACTTGACCAAATTGGCTCGCCACATCCAATACCGCATCTGGCTTATTTGGCACATTAATCACTATCAAAGCCCCTTTTGTTAAAAAGGTTTCTAGTGCTTTTAACATGCCATCATCTGAAGATAAGTCATCATAATCGATATAAAAATCTTGCTTATCAGTATCACTCATCCAAGGTGTTGGTGTTGGTGCACCATCGTATGAATCAAAATCAGCGAAGAACTCCGTAAAATCGTAATAACCACTATAACCATCACTAAAAGTTAGTTGGTATTGCATATCACTTTGCTTCTCTACTTTTAAAAGTGATATTTCATCTTCTAACTGATGTGGGTCAAACAACCTCTGCTGGGTAATTTGATCAAGGTGCGCTTCGTCTTGACAGCGCTCTCTCAACCACAAAGCTGGCAATTCAAAAATTTCTGCATCGATATGAGCCAGTATCGATGCATCAGCTTCATTGACAGAAAATCTAACCTGCGACATCTCTTTCTCCCCCCTGATTGACAGCGACAGTATCAAGCAATTAGTCTGCTCAAGACAGAGGCAAAAACTTATAACTAAGATGCAGTTTTCTAATGATGAATGAACAAGATGTACCGACTTTAAACAGCCTACTTGCTTTCGAAGCAACAGTCCGTAACCAATCAATGACGGTAGCTGCAAAAGAATTAGACATTACACAGCCTCTTGTTTCTCAGAGAATAAGAGCATTAGAAGATACTGTGGGTGGCGTATTAATAAATCGATCAAAAAAGCCATTAACCGCCACCGAAGCGGGATCAAAATATTACTATGAAATACAAGCAGCTCTTACTTCAATCTTAAATGCTACAACCAACGCAAAAGCCAACTTGCGAACCAACAACACAAAAATATCTATCAGCGCTTATTTTGGCTTTGCTTTTCATTGGTTAATGCCAAGACTGCAACGTTTACAGGAAGCCTTTCCTGACTATCAATTTGAAATACAACCAACCAATAACTTAGCCGAACTGAACTCGTCTAACGCGGATATTTTATTCCACTTTGCTGACCATATTGGGAAATATAAATTTGAAGAACTCTTATTTGCAGAAGAAGTATTTCCTGTTTGTTCGCCCAGCTTTGCCGAGAGAATGGGATTGAAAGCAGGCGATTTTTTGATCGACCTACGTAAGCTGTCCTTATTACACAAAGACAAAGAAGATCCAAGATGGCTTAACTGGAAAAGTTGGTCAGAAACTCTTGGAATACAACCCTCAAAATACCCTGTCATGTTTTGCTACAACAACTACCCGCTTGTCGTGGAAGCCGCTATTAATGGGCAAGGAATATGTTTAGGCTGGGAAGGACTCATCAATCCATTTATCGAAGAAGGCAAACTTATAGAACTTGGACCACGATTAAAATCGACCACAAGGGGCTATCAAATCTGCTCAAACTACCACTCCACTTTCGCCATCGGCAGCGTCATCAAATGGTTTATCAACGAAACACGCAAGAGTTAACTATTTGAATGCCAAAAATATACTAAAGACTTTTTGATTGGGACTTCTTGAAATGATTGAGGAATACTTATCTGAGTTTAAAAAAGAACTAATGACTGTTATTTATAGAAGTGAATTTCTTGAAATGGTTGTGAGAGCCGCTTTTCTTAAATAGAGAGTGAACCAACGACCTTAAGATAATGAGCTTTACTAGAAATGGTTACGAGAGCCGCTTTTCTTAAATAGAGAGTGAACCAACGACTTTAAGATGATGAGCCTTACTAGAAATGGTTGCGGGAGCCGGATTCGAACCAACGACCTTCGGGTTATGAGCCCGACGAGCTACCAGACTGCTCCATCCCGCGACATGTAACCTATTGAAACTCAAAGGTTAATTTTGAAATGTATTAAAGAAAACTGTGACCAATTCTCACTACTTTACGAATTGGTTGCGGGAGCCGGATTCGAACCAACGACCTTCGGGTTATGAGCCCGACGAGCTACCAGACTGCTCCATCCCGCGACAAATAAACTATTGATATAGTTAACAATTTTCTTAGTGAACAACTAACTTGTATGTGACCAAGTTGGTTGCGGGAGCCGGATTCGAACCAACGACCTTCGGGTTATGAGCCCGACGAGCTACCAGACTGCTCCATCCCGCGACTAATTTATCTTCTAAGATAATCACTAACAATTTTATTCGATTAGTTGGTTGCGGGAGCCGGATTCGAACCAACGACCTTCGGGTTATGAGCCCGACGAGCTACCAGACTGCTCCATCCCGCGACTAATCTTCGCTAACTTTTACTATCTCTGTCATGATAAATGGCTTAACAAAACTGCTTAGCCCGTGTTAACGAGGTGCGTATTATAGGTAGATAAAACAAGGAGTCAAGGCCAGTTACCAAATAACATAAGATTAGTTTTAAGAATCATCTTTTTTACTTATTGTGAAGCTAACCATATAAAACTTGAAAGTACTTGTATCAGCTCTATTCTGGCTGTAAAAAGATAACCATTAAAAATTTCAACCATTTTTTAAAGGAGTCAAAAGTGTCAGACAATATTAACGACATTTTAAAAAAATCCATGATCCCAGAAAAAGAGCAAGCTCTTCCTGGTAGAAGCACACCGCTCAGTATCTCTGGCATCAGTGTGATTAATAACGAACCTTTTTTTCGTACACCGAAGGAAAACGAAGCGGAAGTAATTTTAGGTATGGGGTGTTTTTGGGGAGCAGAACGAAAACTTTGGAATACACCAGGTGTTATCGTTACTTCCGTTGGCTACG
Source organism: Marinomonas algae (assembly GCF_047525555.1). NCBI lineage: Bacteria > Pseudomonadati > Pseudomonadota > Gammaproteobacteria > Oceanospirillales > Oceanospirillaceae > Marinomonas > Marinomonas algae. The sequence goes on from NZ_JBLIXK010000001.1 coordinate 28,749, forward strand.
CTGGCGGTTACACGCCTAATCCAACCTATGAAGAAACCTGCTCAGGACAAACAGGACACAGTGAAGTGGTACAAGTCGTTTTCGATACTTCTGTCACGTCATTAGAAGACATCTTAAAAGTCTTTTGGGAGAACCACGACCCAACCCAAGGCATGAGACAAGGTAATGATGTTGGCAGCCAATATCGCTCTGTCATCTATTATAAAAATGAAGCAGATTTAGCCATCATTGAAGCCAGCAAAAATGCTTACCAAAAAGTCCTTATTGAAGCGGGGCACGGCATGATCACAACAGAAATCGAACCGCTTGATGTGTATTACTTCGCAGAAGAATATCATCAGCAGTATCTACACAAAAATCCCAATGGTTACTGCGGATTAAATGGAACGGGCGTTAGCTGCCCTATTGGCCTGACTCGTTAAGCATTTTATTTCTCACAAATTGTAGAGACAAAAAAGCCGAACTGGAAATTCCAGTTCGGCTTTTTAATCGATGCTATTTACTAGCCATCGATATTGATCGGATTTTCAATACTTTCAGTTGCATCAATGCTGCTCGTAGTAGAGTAAGAATTACTGGCATCAGAACTGCTTTCATCTTCCTCTGCTACACTACTAGACTCTTCATTAGAATCAGGTGTAGGCTCCTCATTCAAATAATCTTGAATCTCATCATTTTCATCAGTATCAACAAGAAGGTCTGAAGCTTCTAACGTCTCCTCAGTATCTGTTTCTGAGGTTGAATCTTCCACTATTGAACTACTATCTTCAGTTTCCTCCCCTTGCTCGCCAAAGATAACATCATCATCTGAGCTACCAAGTAACACGTCTTCTGCTTCAGCATCAGGTTCAGCGGCTTCAACCTCCGTACTTTCATCCTCAGATTCAACAACTTCAGCGGCTTCAACCTCCGTACTGTCACTCTCAGACTCTGCAACTTCAGGATCAGTCTCAACTGTAGATAACGCATCATCTGATATTGATGACTCGCCTGTACTAGATAAGCCTAATAGATAACTTTCATAAGCATCACTATTCCCTTGAATAACAGTGATAGAACCATCGCTGCCTATAGCAATAATATTTTCAAAATTAGAAATATTACTTAAATCTTGATTCACATCGCTTAAAACAATCGTATCATTATCACCTTCACCAGCATCAACAGTCCCAAGCACACTCAATGACAAAATGACTAGATTATTACCGCCAGTAAGAGTAATAGAAGCCCCTCTATTCACATCACCTTCAATAATAACTGTACTATTACCACTTTCTGCCGTTATAGCACCGCTCAAGGAGCCACTTAAGAATACAGAGTTATTACCATCGCTTAGTACAATATCATCAGACTTATCATCGCTTTCTTCTGCAGATGTAAGATCAGCTGATTCGACTTCACCCTCCTGATCACTTTCTTCCATGTTCGCAGAATCAGTCACCATAAAACTGCTAACCATTACCCGACTTGCTGTATCGATCTCTTCCTGAGCAGAAGATTCAATGCTGCCAGAAACATCCAAGTTTGGTAGTTCAACACTACTTTTAATAACTAAGTTTTCAATAGAGGTTGCATTAACGCCCACATCAATACTATAGCTTCCATCATCATTGGCTGTTAATACAGTACCATCAAGCTCAAGCGATGCTTCAGCAGGAATACCGGTTAAATAAACCGTTGGATTTTCAACACTAGCATCTGGATTATCAATCACAACACTTAACATATACGCAAATATTGAAGTTCCAATATCCGTTGATGTACCACTTCCAGAAGAATAAGCAGCAAAAGCAGTAGTATCGCCTTTCACTACTTCACCGTCACCTAACATGATATTTTCAAAAGTTAGTAGTGCTCCCTGAATATTATCTACATTATTTGTGTAATCGTCTTCTGTATAAGCTTCTAAGACTATAGAATCCGTTCCACCTTCACCTTTTATGTAAACATTATCTCCCAGTGTCCCACTAATCACTACAAAATCATTACCGCTTCCCATGGTGATTGTAGTATTTTGACCAACGCCACCATCTACAATTAGAGTGTCTTCTCCTGCACCTGCGTTAATTGAGCCTTTAACATCTCCACCTATATAGATTTCATCACTGCCGGACCCACCTGTAATTGTATTTCTAACAGTATCTCCAACAGAAATATAGTTACTTCCTTCACCTAAGCTTACAGTTCCCGATAAGTCCTCACCAATTTGAATTTCATCATTTCCAGAACCTGCATTGATATTAGAACTAGATTCTACAGTACCTTCTACAACTAATTTGTCATCACCATCACCTAAACCAATATAAGCACTAACATCGTTACCTACATAGACTTCATCATTTCCAGCCCCTGCATCTATAGAGCCTTCAACTCGATCCCCAACAAGTAATTTATCGTCTCCAGCCCCTAACAGAACACCACCTGCCGAATAAATATCATCCCCAACAACAACTTGGTCATCACCGCCTTTTGTTTGAAGAGACTGAATAACATCATCTGCAATGTATACTTTCTCATCATCGTCAGTGAAACCAACCCATTCTGTATAATCGTCAGCATCATAATAATCAGCATCATTTGATGAGAACCCATCCCAAGACTCAGACTCACTAGATGTCGTACTTTCCACACCTTCAGAAACAGTAACTGTAACCGTTGGCTGTATATCACTTGCTTCTGAGGTTACTTCAATCGATGCAGTTGCAGTATCATACCCACCATTACCATCTGTAATAATATAATCAAAGCTGGCTGTACCACTAAAGCCTTCTGTAGGTATAAAGACAACATTACCATCCACTAAAGTTGCAATACCGTTTTGAAAATTGCTAACTTCAGTAATAGATAAATCATCTCCGTCAGTATCAGTATCATTTGCCAATAAAGTATCAGCAGAAATAATAATAGATTGTTCATCTGCAGAAGCTAAAGGAGTGCCATTTATACTACTCAACATGCTGGAATCTAGTGTTGAATAAGTGCTACCTCCATCAGAACTAATCATTGGCTGGAAGACATAATCACCGCCCTGATCCCACCAAACCATATCAATGGCATAGTACCCATCTTCTGAAATAGTGAATTCATCATGGGTTGTTAATGTTTCAGACTGAATGCTACTAATAGAAGCCACATCATTACCATCTATTAGAACCTGATAACCGTCATCCGCATTTACCTGAAAGTTATAAGTGCCAGCTGCCAAGTAAATATAACCCTGAAGATGAATACCGCCATCAGTATTATCACCCGGATCAGAACTTAATGACGCAGCATCATCACCTAGGAATGCCTGCAAATTTGTTCCAGTCGCAACACTTGTTTCCTGAGTAATCGAATCACTAGAGGAATAATCAATATTAGTTGCATTAAATGTTGCTGTAGGATCATTATTTTCAGCTATTGATAAGAACTCAGACAAACTATTAATTTGAGTATCTGTACCGTAGTAGCTTCCAACAAGGCCTGCAAAGCCAGAATCCAACGTACTCACACTATCACCTACAGCAACAGGAGCCGTATTTTCACTCGTGTCAGTGTCAGTGTCAGTGTCACCAATTCTGATGGTTTGAGATGTTTGAGCTGTGGAATCACCATCAGTCGACGTTACTGTAACTTCAATATCAAAGTCATCAGTAGCGGCACCAACCTTGACTTGTAAGCCTGCAACTTCATCTGCCGTTAAGCTATAATTACCATCGCTGCTCGCATCAATCACTTCACCATTAGCATCTAGCAACTCTGCACCATCTGGCAATTCAGAAATGGTGTAACTTAATACCTCACTACCATCAATATCCGTTTGAGCACCTACAATATTTAACTGACTAATGGAATCCAGAGAATCAACACTGGCCTGAATATTTGTAATATTCACTACCTCAATATTAGCCGTAGACGCAACATCAAATTGAACTGTAGCCTTACCCTCATCATCCAGTGTCACAGTGTAAGAGTTAGTCTGATTATGGGTCTGTGTACCTGTATTTTGCTCATAAATAAATTGACCTTGCTGTACACCATTTATTGAAATAGTGTACGTATCAGCTATTTCTTCATAAGATCTTCTGTTATTTCTCTCTCCGTCTTCCCAGCCACCAGTAATCACTGAATCAAAGCTTATAGTAACCTCTTGACCTGCATACTCATCACCAAAATCAAATTCACGGGACACTGAGTCAGTCAATACACCAGCACTATTTATGATGTTATCTCCCGACGAACCAAGGTCATCAACATTATCTCCATTTAAAGTAACACCCCCTTGGAAAACAGCCTCCGACAGCTCAACATCTAAAGTAGGTGCATCCGCTACAGCATCAACAATCAGAGTTACATGAGCTTCTTCTGAAAATAATTCACCATCAGAGATAATATAGTTAATGGTAACCTCGCCACTGAAATCATCAGCAGGCGTAAACACAAGTTTACCATCTGCGATTTCGACCGTTCCTTGACTTTCATCTACTACTGTCGCATTTGTGATACTTAACGAATCATCATCAATATCGTAATCGTTAGCTAACACATCGATAGTTATTGCTGTGTCTTCATCCGTCGCAATAGCACCTCCTGTCAAATCTCCATCTACATCGATAAACTCATCAGTCATACTGATAACACCATCAACCGTTTCGCTAGGATCGAAGATCAAGCTTGTTGTCGACTCACTGCCATCACCTTGTAGAGTGGTTAAAGTAACTTCATCAGATATGACTTGAGAAACCGTCATGTTCTGAACAACATACTTACCATTACCACCAGACGTCGTTAGTTCAAAGGATTCAACTGCTTTCCCCGTATCAGTGATAAAGGTGTAAGTCGCTTCATAAGCATTATCCCCTTCCCTGTATCCAGACATCACTTCTGAAGTGCCATCCGCAAAATAAGCCGTTATATGCACTTCTGTTGCAGCACCGCTATCTTCATCAAAAGCACCGCCTAGACCACTTAAAGTAAATGAAACTTTATTTATAGCAACGTCATCTGTATCAATATCAACAATGAGCGATTCACCAGCCCTAAGCCCACCTGAGCTACTACTACCAATACCATTTCCTACTACATCATCACCATTCCTTGCTATTAGGGATGCAGTACTATCAGTTTCTGAGGTAACAGAAGTTGTGATCGTGATGTTACCACCGCTATCTGTATCGAATGATTTAACCACTGATTTATCGTCATCGCTGACATCCCCCCAATCACTTACCGCTGCCGTACCATCAAATTCAGTTGTATCCGGATCTTCATCAAACGAGCCAACACTAAACTCAACAGCCTCATCAATTGCATCAGCATCAGAAACAAAACGCACTTCAGTGTCTGGGTCATATGTGACACCTACTGTCATTTCAACCCATTCACCGTTTTCGTCTTGAACTTCCATTACGCCATATTCAGGTGCTTCATCAAGGCGTATACCTGTGTCATAGCTAATGATGGAATCATCAACGGCAACAGGGGCATTATTTCTCTCGGGAGCTGTATCGGTAGAACTAGAAGAGTTACCAAACTCATCGGATAAAGTAGCAATTAGCTTGTCACCAGGCTCAACTTCAACATTAATTCCATTAATAAGGTCATCTTCTGTCAAGGTAACCGTAATTTCTTCATTATCACCAATTTGATAAGTTAATTTATCGCCAATCTCAGAGCCCTGAACAGATATTGTAGCGGTAACAGTACCGTGATCACCTACCTCTTCGTCACTATATACACCATCATCACCAGGGTTTTCAAAGTTAATTTCAGGGGTAGCAATAGCGCCATCGTTAACAACATCAATACTGATAACTTGAGTACTAGTACTTGTAGAGTCACCTTCGGAAGCTGTTGCAACAACATTTAAATCATAGGTAGTCGTTTCATCAATATAAGCCGTTTCAAGAGTCAATGAAGATAGAGACCAATCGCTCACATCCGCAACTGTTAAGCCGTCTGTTGCTGTAAAAGTATTCGTACCATCAGTTAATGTAAAGCCAACTGGAATGTCTTGAACTTCAACCGTTAAAGTTTCAGAACCATCAACATCAGTAGAGGCGGCATTGATACTAAAAGAAACATCTCCACCTTCAACTGTTTCTAAACTAGATGAAGTGTCAGTAACTACATTCTCAAAAGTTAACGAATTAAGAAGATAATCATTATCAGAAGAACCAGTCGCATCCGGATCGTATTCCGCACTGAACACTATGGTATCAAAAGCAACAGGGTTTCCATTGTCATCTGTAAATGAAATTGAGCCTATATCGTTTACATTATTATTGCCCGAAGAGAAGGTGTTAGTAGAAACCTCTTGTCCGTCCGCATAGAGTGTATAAGTCGCAGTCTCAACATTACTTAACCAACCAAGAGAAACATCGATTGACGTGACTGCATTGTCGAAAGTAACCACGAGAGCTTCACTCTGATCTGCATCAGCACCTATTTCAGAAATCGTATCAGAACCATTAGTAGTCTCGGCATTTACACCGATACCATCATGATCAGTGCCAGTAATACTAGTAAGCTCACCAACTACATTATTTTCTGAGTTTAACCCATCAAAATTACTGTAACCTGTAATTGTGTAACCGCTATTACCTGACGTATCTAAGCTATCAACATCAATCGTTACCGTTTCAGTAACAGTTAAAGATGGAGCATCAGCCACTGCATCAACTGTGACAGTAACCGTTGCTGTATCAACAGAACCATTTATATCCTTCACAGAATAATCAAAAGAAACCGTACCGCTGTAATCCGTGGTAGGAACAAACGTCATAACGCCATCGGCATTAATTTCGACATTACCATTATTAACAGCAATAGATTGAGCCTCACCTGTTAACTCAATACCAGCAATCTCTGTCACTTCTAGACCACCATCTAAACCGCTATCATTGTCCAATAAATTCAGAGTAATACTGTTATCTTCATCAAGACTAAGAGAATCATTAGTGGCATCAACTGGATTATCATCATCATTACTAATTGTACCGATGCTCTCTACGCCGCCCACACTCAAAGTGAACGTTTCATCACTTTCTAGAACCGTATCTTCTGCACCCGCCACCGTCACAGTGAAGCCCGCCACACCCGCAGGCACTGTAATTTGGCCTGTCTCTGCATCGTAAGTGACACCATCGCTGAACGTCACATCGCCGTAGTCACTGCTATCGGTCGTGCCGTCCGTCAAGCTGAACGCGAATGTTTGTGGTTCAGCTGCAATAGTACTAAGTATTACATCAAATTCTAAATCATCACCTTCGGATGCTATAACATTTTGAGAAACCGTAGTCACCACTGGCGCGCTTTCGTTATCTGTGATGCTCACGTCCGCGCTGCCTGCTGTCTCAGACACGGTCGCATCCGCTCCGCTCACGCTGTCGATGCTAACTGTGAAGGTTTCTGCGCCTTCGT
>NZ_JBLIXK010000001.1:36252-922035 GCF_047525555.1 Marinomonas algae
GCTCACCACAACGTCTTCATCCGCCACCTGGTCGATGCTCACGGTGAAGCCTGCTTCGTCACCTTCGGTCACGCTCGCCGCATCCGCCTCGATGCTCACCACTGGCGCGCTTTCGTTATCTGTGATGCTCACGTCCGCGCTGCCTGCTGTCTCAGACACGGTCGCATCCGCTCCGCTCACGCTGTCGATGCTAACTGTGAAGGTTTCTGCGCCTTCGTAGATGCCGTCATCTAGGGTCGTGATGTCTAGGTCTGCTGACGTTGAGCCCGCTGGGATCGTCACGCTCGCAACACCTGTGAAGTCGTCACCGTTCTCCGCAACACCGCTGTAGGTGAAGCTCACCACAACGTCTTCATCCGCCACCTGGTCGATGCTCACGGTGAAGCCTGCTTCGTCACCTTCGGTCACGCTCGCCGCATCCGCCTCGATGCTCACCACTGGCGCGCTTTCGTTATCTGTATCAGTATCAGTATCAGTATCAGTATCAGTATCAGTATCAGTATCAGTATCAGTATCAGTATCAGTATCAGTATCAGTATCGGTATCATCAAATGAAGCAACTACACTTGCACTTTCAACACCGTCGGTATCATAACCATAAGCAGGTAACGAATCGATATTGCCATTTCGTTCTACAGAAACATCAACACGATTTTGTTCTTCTACTTCTTCACCTGCAGCAGGAGCCTCTTGTACTAGAGTCGGGTCATCACCCGCTAAGATCGCAGCCTGTAGGGCTTCAGCCTCAGCCGTAGCATCTTCAACTAATTCCTCACTAGTACCCGGGTTATATACTTCTTCGTTAATTTCAACGATTGAATCGCCGCCGATAACAACTTCTGTACCATCAACAAAAGCAATCGTAACGCTGGAGTTTGTCCCAGTAATAATAGTTTCAGCGAAGTAAATTTGGTCACCAATCTGGAGCTCTCGTGTTTGACCATCAATAGATTGAACAGTGACTGACCCACTTAATTTAGTCACGATACCAACAGGGTCGCCTAATGTTGCAAATGTATTTTGATTGTCGCTCATGGTGAATCTCCTAGACTCTTGATAAGACGTAATAAATTTTTAATTAATTGCAGAATAGTTGAATCAAATACAAGTCGCTATTGTACCTTGGTACAGTAATACCTCTAATTTGTTTCAGTTCGTAAACCCGATAATTCAAAAACCATTGTCGTTGCTATCAATATCCCAAATCTTTATAATCGCCGCGTTTTCAATGCTCCTCAAACTCAGGGTTTTTCAATATTTTGCTAATAAATCAATTAGCGCTCTACCCTTTGTTCTGCCTGCTTTGTACAGTGATACCTTTATCCTTGTATGTCGTGTAGCTGGCACCGCATTAACTTCAATACTAATTCAAAGCTTCTCTCGACAAAGAAGTTACATACTTTTACAAAATAGAAGGTAATAAATGATCGACTCAATAAAACGAGATTGGTTCTCGAACATAAAAGGCGATTCCCTCGCTGGTACTGTTGTTGCTCTTGCCCTCATACCAGAAGCAATCGCCTTTTCTATTATTGCGGGCGTGGACCCAAAAGTTGGCTTATATGCATCATTTTGTATTGCTGTCATCATCTCTTTTGTTGGCGGCCGTCCTGGAATGATTTCCGCAGCCACAGGTGCAATGGCACTATTGATGGTGACATTGGTAAAAGAACATGGTTTAGAGTATTTGCTTGCGGCTAGTTTATTAACTGGGGTCATCCAGATATTTGCAGGATACTTAAAGTTAGGCTCTTTAATGCGGTTTGTCTCTCGGTCTGTCGTAACAGGCTTTGTAAATGCCTTAGCCATTCTTATATTCATGGCCCAGCTTCCTGAGTTAACCGACGTTACTTGGCATGTTTACGCAATGACGGCTGCCGGTCTTGGCATCATTTACCTTTTCCCTTTACTGCCTGTAATCGGTAAAGCGCTTCCTTCTCCATTAGTGTGTATTGTTGTTTTAACAGCATTCGCTATGGCTTATGGCTTAGATATCCGAACTGTATCGGATATGGGGGAACTTCCTGATACTCTGCCTATTTTCCTATGGCCAGATGTTCCATTAACACTGGAAACATTGATGATTATCCTGCCTTATTCTATCGGCCTTGCGATTGTTGGCTTACTGGAATCCATGATGACAGCCACGATAGTGGATGAATTCACTGACACAACAAGTGACAAAAACCGCGAATGCAAAGGCCAAGGTATTGCAAACATTGGTTCTAGTTTGTTCGGCGGAATGGCAGGTTGTGCCATGATTGGTCAATCTGTCATTAACGTAAAATCCGGTGGTCGCGGACGATTATCAACCTTCATCGCCGGCTTCTTGTTGTTGATCATGGTGGTGTTCCTTGACGAACTTATTGGTCAAATCCCAATGGCGGCACTTGTTGCAGTCATGATCATGGTATCGATTGGTACTTTTTCTTGGGAATCCATTATTAACCTGAAGAAACACCCACTGTCGACTAATATAGTTATGTTGGCTACTGTTTCTATTGTTGTCGCCACACACAACCTTGCACTGGGCGTTTTTGTTGGCGTGCTGTTAGCTTCTCTGTTTTTTGCCAATAAAATTGGCCGCTTCATGGTGGTTAAAAGCGACAAAAATGAAAATACGAATCACCGTACTTATAAAGTGGTCGGACAAGTCTTTTTTGCGTCGTCAGATCAATTTAATGGCTCTTTTGATTTTAAAGAAGCGATTGAAAAGGTTACGATCGATTTATCCGATGCACACTTCTGGGATATTACATCCGTATCTGCTCTCGATAAGGTTGTGATCAAATTCCGCCGCGAAGGTGCCGAGGTGGAAGTCGTAGGATTAAATGAAGCCAGCGCAACAGTCGTTGATAAATTTGGTGTTCATAACAATCCAGAAGAAGTAGAAAAAGTGATGGGCGGTCACTAAAAAACTAACCGCTGAAAATCACACTCTCCTTCTTCTTTTGCAATCATGAGATAAGGAGTACAGCAATGACAAATATAATAGCTTGTATCGATGGTTCTGCTTTATCAGAAAACATCACAACAGCCTCTGTGTGGGCTGCAAAACAAATGGCTTGCCCACTGACATTGTTGCACTCCTTAGAGAAGGAATCTCCCAGAACTGATGAAGACCTATCTGGTACGATAGGTTTTGGGAGCCGAGAGCATCTCTTGGACGAACTTATTACATTAGATGCTCAACGGGCGAAACTTGCTCTTGAACACGGCAAACTCATTCTAGAAAACGCCAAGGCATTCGCCTTAAAAGCTGGCGCAAAACAAATAGAGTTACTACAACGTCACGGCGACCTCGTCGAAACACTTTCCGATCTGGAAGAAGAAACTCGTCTTATTGTGCTCGGCCGCCTTGGTGCGAATCATGCCATGGACGCTCATACTATCGGCTCACACATAGAGCGAGTCGCTCGCACCTCTCACAAACCTATTCTGATTAGTGTAGGCAAATTCGAAGCGCCTAAAAACTTTATGATTGCCTATGATGGCCGAGAAGCCGCAGACAACGCCATTGCTAGAATTGCGCAAAGCCCTCTTTTATTAGGCTTACCTTGTCACTTAGTCATGGCAGGAGATGACACAAAAGAAAGGCGCGCAAAACTAGAAGAAGCTCAGAACATTCTTGAAGAAGAAGGTTTCCAAGTAACCTCAAGCATTCAGCCAGGAAAAATCTATCCTGTTCTTACCCAATACCGCAATGAGCACAACATCGAATTAATGGTGATGGGAGCTTATGCTCACTCCAAAGTAAGGCAGTTTTTTGTTGGTAGTAATACAAGCAAAATGATCATAGAAAGCAATATTCCACTATTAATTCTGCGCTAATTTCTATTTTTCATAAAACTGTTATCAAGTGATGCTATCAAAAGGTGACCATTGAATGAGTCACCTTTTTCGTTCTGGTTACACGGCAAGCAATTATGACAATTACATTAAATATCGATCAAATATAAATATATGGTTTTACATATATACAAAAATCCATATACTCTCTTCCTAAGAACACACGAAAGAGAAAAGCAATCGAGATGGACCCAAGTTTATTTTTTAAAGCATTAGCTGACGACACAAGACTCCGATGTCTTTTATTAATTACACAATCAACTGAATTGTGTGTCTGTGAACTTATGGAAGCACTCAATGAAACACAACCAAAGATTTCTCGTCATCTTGCTCAGTTGCGTAAGAGCGGGTTATTAAGCGACAGACGCCAAGGGCAATGGGTGTTCTATAAGTTACATCCAGATCTTCCAGAATGGGCTCCAAAAATTTTGCAAACAACACTAAACAGTCAAACAGAATGGCTAAAAACGAACATAGAGCAGCTTAAAAACATGGGAAACCGCCCAGAACGTTTAAACGAATGCTGTTAATGAACTGCAACCTAACCTTTCAACACTCAACACAATCAGGATTAAAAAATGACCATTAAAGTAGGAATCAACGGATTTGGCCGCATGGGCCGACTTTCTTTTCGCGCCGCTTTTGATTGGGACGATGTCGAGTTTGTCCAAATCAACGACCTTGCAGGTAACGCTGCAACATTGGCTCACCTTGTTAATTTCGACTCCGTTCATGGCCGTTGGCACCACAATGCCACCAGCGAAGGCGATAGCATTCTAATCAATGGTAAAGAAATCAAATGCACAAGCAATCGAGATATTGCTGCAACAGATTGGTCAGAATGTGATGTTGTTATTGAAGCAACAGGTGTCATGAAGACAAAGGCACTGTTACAAGCCTACCTTGACCAAGGCGTAAAACGCGTTGTTGTTACCGCTCCTGTGAAAGAAGATGGCGTTTTGAACGTCGTAATGGGCGTCAACGACAAAGACTACGACCCACAGCAACACCCAATCGTGACAGCAGCGTCTTGTACAACTAACTGCCTAGCACCTGTGGTTAAAGTTCTGCATGAATCCATCGGCATCAAACACGGTTCCATGACCACAATTCATGACATTACAAACACACAAACTATCATCGATGCGCCACATAAAGATCTACGTCGTGCACGTGCTTGTGGTAGTAGTTTAATTCCAACGACAACGGGTTCTGCAACCGCTATCACACACATTTTCCCAGAACTTAAAGGCAAGCTGAATGGACACGCTGTTCGCATTCCATTAACCAACGCCTCTCTGACAGACTGTGTTTTTGAAATGGATCGCACCACAACAGAAGCTGAAATCAACAAACTGCTTCAAGACGCCAGCGAAGGCGAGTTAAAAGACATTCTTGGTTATGAAGAACGTCCGTTGGTTTCTATTGATTACAAAACCGACCCTCGCTCTAGCATTATCGATGCACCAAGCACCATGGTTATCAATGGCACACAAGTAAAACTGTATGTGTGGTATGACAATGAGTGGGGCTATGCAAATCGTACTGCTGAGTTAATGCGAAAAGTAGGACGCTTGGACAAGTAAGCCATCTAAAAAAACATTTAAACGGCCGAAAGGCCGTTTTATCCTATGACCAAAAGCTGAAGACGAAACTATGCTTTCACAACTTTCTCAAAGTGTTCGCCAGTACCTTATCGTAACTGGTAACTATTGGTGCTTTACCCTAACCGATGGCGCATTGCGCATGCTGGTTGTTTTGTATTTTTATGGGTTAGGCTATGGCGCATTAGAAATCGCCCTACTCTTTGTTTTTTATGAAGCCTTTGGTGTCGTGACCAATTTATTAGGCGGATGGCTTGGCGCTAAATGGGGATTAAACCGCACCATGAACATAGGCCTTGGCATGCAAATTCTCGCTCTTTCTATGCTCTTGGTGCCTGATTCATGGCTAACAGTTATTTGGGTTATGGCAGCTCAGGCTTTATCTGGCATCGCCAAAGACTTAAATAAGATGAGTGCTAAAAGTTCCATTAAAGTATTGGTACCAAAAGGTGAAAGTGGCCAACTTTATCAATGGGTTGCGGTATTAACCGGTTCCAAAAACGCTTTAAAAGGCATTGGTTTTTTTATCGGTGGATTACTACTAACCACAGTAGGTTTCCATCAAGCTATTCTTATCATGACGCTGGCCCTTGGTTTAATCTGGGCATTCAGTATCTGGCAATTAAAAGAAGACCTTGGTAAATCGACAAGCAAGCCTAAGTTTTCTGAAATTTTCTCTAAAAGCAAAGAAATCAATATTCTCTCTGCAGCACGCATGTTCCTTTTTGGCGCAAGAGACGTCTGGTTTGTGGTCGCGCTACCGGTTTACTTAAGCAGCCAGTTTGGCTGGGATCATTGGACTGTCGGCGGTTTTCTTGCTCTTTGGGTTATTGGTTACGGAATCGTTCAGAGTCTCGCACCTCACATAACAGGAAAACGCAGCAAGCAAGTCCCTGGCGCCAAAGTGGTTACTTTATGGGCACTGGCATTGACGATTTTACCGGCAGGTATTGCGATTGGTTTGCAGTCGTCATTCTACCCACAAGCCATATTACTAGGCGGGCTGATTGTGTTCGGTGCTGTTTTTGCTGTAAATTCCTCGCTCCACAGCTACTTGATTGTTCAGTTCGCCAGTAAAGATGGCGTATCAATGGATGTTGGCTTTTATTATATGGCCAATGCCATGGGACGTTTAATTGGAACATTATTTTCCGGGTGGATTTACCAAGAATACGGTCTAATCAGCTGTTTATGGGTGTCATGCGCTTTCCTACTTTTCGCCAGCCTCATTTCACTTTTACTGCCGAAGCGAAATCAAGAGCAAGCCAGTCTTTAATTTGTAGAGTTAAAGATCATAAGACACAAAAAAACCGAACTGAATTTTCATATCCAGTTCGGTTTTTCTGTATTTATCATCTGTCACTTCCAGAGATGACATAAGCATGAACTAGCCATCAATGTTAATGCTGTATTCTTGGTCATTAAAAATCACTTTAATGGCATCAACAGAAGTCACAGCACTGCTATTATCTGAATCAAAGTTTGAATCTGCTCCAAAGGAAGCAACAGCAGCGCCATTGACCTCCACACTCTGGTCTTGAATTTTCACATTGGCAGATAGAAATTCAGCGATCGCATCCGTATCGGCACCGCTACCAGGATTATCAGACAAACCAGAAAGTAATGCGGTTAAATCTAGTCGATCATCTTTTGCATTAAAGTCTGTAATCACATCGAGTGAATGGCTTTGAGAAAGCACAAAAGTATCTTCTCCCGCACCGCCAGTTAATGTATCAATGCTGTCATCATCAGCACCAAGCGTTCCACCCACTAGAATGTCATTTCCTTCTGCTCCCATGAGCGTATCAGCGCCATTTCCACCAATCAGAACATCATCGCCACCATTACCGTTAATAGTGTCTTGAGAGTTTCCACTTGCGCCTCTCAAATCATCATCCGATGCTGCTCCTTCAATAGAGCTATCAGCCACAGATCCAGTTTGAGCATCATCAATCTCAGCAATTCTGGCATTGATCGATACCGTGTCACTCAAATACATAACACCTGTGTCTTCGTCAGTATCCTTTGTAATCACCTCAGCTTCTGAAGGCGCAACAACACCACTAGAGTCAGCAACGTTAACAACCACGCTTAATGCGCCATTCGATAACCCAGAGACATCAATTGAGTTTTCAAAATACACCCAACTCCCATCGTCATCACTCGTAACACCTGTGGAAACCGTAAGCGTTTCACCTTCGCTGTCCGTAATCACAATAGAAGAAACAGAGTGAGCCGTTTGAATCCAGCCTGCAACCAGCAGGTTTTCCGCTTCACCTTCCGTAATTACACCATCGTAATTGGTATCCGCAAGAAAAACATAAGCATCAGCGTACGTCGTTTCTTCAATAAAATAGACTTCTGTCGTTTGAGTTGAGAAAGGGTTTCCTGCGTCATCTTCTCCTGAAACGATCACCGTAATATTCGGATTCGTTTGAGTTGTATTCGCAAGATCAGAACCTAACACATTGACGGTATAGAGGTATTTACCGTTAGAGTCTTGAACATCAGAAACATTGTACCTTGGTACAGACAGTCGTGATGATTTGTAATAACTGTTACATTAGGTTAATAGAGTAAATGTTTATTTAGAGTCTAAAAGCAGAGAATGACAACATGACGATAAAGGATACTTTTCATTATCAGCATCTTGATGCGTTACCAGGGTTCACCATTGGTGAAGCAACTTCTGCTCAATTCTCATTTCAGCCGCACTTTCATTTGGATTATCACATCGGCTTGGTTACCCAAGGCACTTTGCACCAAACATGGGAAGGTCAAAAGCATCATCTCAAACTTGGTGATATTTGTATTATGCCACCGGATGTCGTGCACAACGGGAATGAACAAGGTGAAGAGACATATCACTTAACCACTTTCCGGATTTCACCCGATCGATTAAATACCTTCTTTTTTGATAGCCAATACCATGACGTTCATCAGCAATTAGCCCCTAACGTGATTCATCATCCAGAGCTAGTCAGTAATTTACTGCAATTAAAAGCCTCTTTGCAGTCTGAACAAGCCGCTTTACAAAAAGACAGTCTTTTAATAAGCAGTTTAGCGGAGCTTTTATATTTAGCGGATAAAAAGTCTGAACTAAAAGAAGACTATCTGATTGGAAAACAAGCATTTATAAAAATTAGAGACTATTGCGAATCCAATTTACACAACAAAATCACCTTAAATGAATTGGCCAACTTAACGGATCTCACCCGTTTTCAATTCATTCGACGCTTCCAAAAACAAATCGGCCTTGCACCACATGCTTGGTTGATGCGCCTCAGACTCGAAAGAGCCTGTATTGGCCTTGCTCATTCAAAAGCGATGATCGCAGACATTGCCACAGCCAATGGCTTTTATGACCAGAGCCACTTTAATCGCATGTTCAAAATGGCTTATCAAATTTCCCCTTCTCAGTATCGACTTCATACAGCTTAAACCAAAACAGCTAATTTAGGTTTTTTAAAAATCTCTTAACCGTTTTTAAAAAATACATTTAATAAATCGCTACATTACATATTAATACATACCAATCATTCTTTAATTTTCAATGATTTAAATTCCAAATGGAGAAAATAATACAATAGCACTATTGTCATTCTTATTAAGATGCGTTAGAAATTAAAGCTCATAATAAAAAACGCTTTTTTAAAAGCACACAAAAAATAAAAAAGAGGATAAAAACAATGAAAAAAACTCTTATCGCATCTGCTGCACTTGCTGCTGGCCTTGCCTTCTCTGGTTCCGCACTTTCCGCATGGACTGGCTGGAATATCCATACTCAAAACTACCCTATCAGTGACGCTCTTGACTCTTTCATTGAAAATGTTGAAGAAGCGACCGATGGTCGTGTCTCTGGAAACCTTTACCATGGTGGTGTTTTAGGCAGCCAAGGTGATGCGATCCAAATGATGCAAATCGGCTCTATTCATTTTGCTGGTTTTAGTTTAGGGCCAATGGGTACCGAAATTCCTGAAACCAATATCGTATCCCTACCTTTCATCTTTAAAGATGTCGATCACATGTATCGTGTAATGGATGGCCCTTTTGGTAAACGCCTAAGTAATGATATGGCACCTTCAGGCATCATGGCGATCGGTTGGTATGATGCAGGTTCACGTTCTTTCTACAACAATACTAAGCCTATCTCAAAGCCTAGTGACGTAAACGGAATGAAGTTCCGTGTAATGAACAACGAACTGTATGTAGACATGGTTGCTGAACTTGGCGGTAACGCAACGCCTATGGCCTACAGTGAAGTGTACCAATCACTAAAAACGGGTGTCGTAGATGGTGCTGAAAACAATCCACCATCATTCGAATCTTCCAACCACTATGAAGTGGCTAAATACTACTCTATGTCAAACCACCTTATTATTCCTGAATGCCTTTGCGTAAGTACAAAAGCTTGGAATAGTCTGTCTGAAGAAGACAAAGTAATTGTGCAACGTGAAGCAGATAAAAGTGTTGCTATGCAGCGTGAACTTTGGGCCAAACGAGTTAAAGCAAGTCGTGAGCTTGCTGAGAAAGCTGGCGTGAAGTTCAACGAAGTAGACGACCCTAAAGCATTTTCTGACTTAATGGGGCCTGTGTATGAAAAAGCCATCAAAGCAACGCCTATCTTAGCGTCGTACATTGAAGACATTAAAAAAGTCGATTAGGTGATAACAAGCGGGAACATGATTTGATCTGTTCCCGCTTTTAATCTGTTTTCCGTTTTTTTGAGTTCCCGCTTTTTGAGGCTCATTATGAATAAAATCAATATCCTTCAGGTATACGACACATTACTTGTTTATGTTAAACGACTCGTCAACTTGATTTCCGGTCTTGGCATGCTCGTTTTAGTTTTTACTTTCGCTTGGCTAGTTTATGGACGCTATGTTCTAAATGACACGCCTACATGGGTTGAGCAACTTTCTTTATTACTTGTCATCACTATTGGGTTTTTAACCGCTTCTGTTGGTATTCATGAAAGAACACATTTAAGTGTCGATATTTTCACTCAATTTTTACCTGTGTCCGGACAAATATTTATTGGGCTTCTAGCCGATATTATTATGGGAATCTTTGGATTTCTCATGGCATCTAGCGCAATTGATTTAGCTCAGTTTTCTGCAGCAAAAAGAATTCCTCTTCTAGATATTAGTGCCGCTTTTCGATACTACCCAGTGATTATATCGGGGGCGTTAATATTTATTTTTTCACTTGATCGAGTTGTCAGAACCTTGAATCAATTAATACGTCCTACAACCATTAACCAGGAGAATAAATAAAATGGGCTTAGCTATTTTACTTGGTGTTTTTGCTCTTGTTATGGTTATGGGCGTTCCTGTGGCCTTTGCTTTGGCTATCGCAGCTATTTCTGCTTTTATGTTTGAAGGTCTACCACTTATGGTAGGTTTCCAACGCATAGTCGCTGGTATGTCTACATTTGCCTTACTTGCTGTTCCTTTTTTCATTTTTGCTGGTGAGTTGATGCTACACGGCGGCATCGCAGCTAGGTTAATTCGTTTTGCAGCAGCGTCTGTTGGCTGGATGCGTGGCGGCCTTGCGCAAGTAAACATCTTCTCTAGTATGCTTTTCGGTGGTATTTCAGGTTCCGCCGTCGCAGATATTTCAGCATTAGGCTCTTTGCTTATTCCTGTCATGAAGGAAAAAGGTTATGACGACGATTTCGCCGTAAACGTAACAGTCACCTCCTCTATTGCCGGTATTGTAATTCCTCCTAGCCATAACATGATTTTATATGTTGTTGCTGCCGGTGGCGGTATATCCATCTCAAGTCTATTTATGGCAGGTATCGTTCCTGGCATATTAATGTGTGTCTTACTTGCCTGTGTCGCTCGCTGGATTGCTATCAAGAAAAAATTCCCAACGGAACCTTTTGTTGGCTTAAAAATATTAGCTCTCTCCTTCCTTGCGTCAGTACCTGGTTTGATTACTGCCATTATCGTTGTGGGCGGCACCTTGTCTGGCATTTTCACTGTTACAGAATCTGGTGCTATTGGTGCCGTCTATGCAATGTTGGTATCTTTTCTTGTATATCGAACAATGGACTTCAAAGGGTTTGTGTTGGCCGTTACAGGATCCATCAGAACTACAGGCATGGTGATGATCCTCATCGGTAGTGCTTCTGCTTTTGGCTACATGTTGGCGTTTTATCAAGTGCCTGCTGTTATGTCAGCTTTCATCACGTCGATCTCTGATAATCCAATCATGATTCTAATCATGCTCAATCTTTTGCTTTTATGCTTAGGAATGATCATGGATATGGCGGCACTTATTCTTATCTGTACACCAATATTCCTGCCTATTGCAGCGGGCTTTGGTATGGATCCTGTCCACTTTGGCATTATGATGATGATGAACTTGGGGCTAGGACTTTGTACTCCTCCAGTAGGTGCCTGCTTATTTGTCGGCTGCGTTGTCGGTAAGGTAACGATTCAAAAAGCCGTTAAAACCATCTGGCCATTCTATATCGCCATGTTAGCTGCATTGATTTTAGTGACTTTCATTCCATCAATTTCAATGACACTACCAAATCTATTGCTTGAGAAATAAACCTCTAAATAAAGCGATTGAAAACCAAAAGAGCCAGTGAATATCCAATATTCACTGGCTCTTTTATTTAGATGAAGCTAATTTTTAAGCACTTAGCTTAAACGAGGTTAAACGCCCTGTTCTGCAAAACGCTTCGCACTCTCGACAAAAGCTTCTACGCCTTCTTTTGGCGTACGAAAAGACGTCACTAGACGAACAACGCCTTCGGCCCAACGCCCTGTGTAAAAAGCATAACCTTCAGCTAATAAGTGCTCAATCATAGGTGTTGGCATAGTGCAAAAGAGCATGTTTGCTTGAGCTGGCGTATTAATTTTCACACCTGGAATATCTTTCAAACCATCCTGTAAAAGCGACATCATAGCGTTCGCATGCTCAGCATTGATTCGCCACAGCTCGTCCGTCAAATAAGCAATCATTTGTGACGCTAATAAACGCATCTTAGAATGCAAATGTCCGCCACGTTTGCGAAGGTGCCCCAAGTCTTTCGCCAAAGACTTTTTGAATACCACAATGGCTTCCGCTGTCATGGCACCATTTTTCGTTGCCCCAAAAGACAAAATATCCACGCCCGCTTTCCAAGTCATCTCAGCAGGCGTACAACCTAAAGCAACCAAAGCATTGGCAAAACGCGCTCCATCCATATGAACAGGCAAGCCTGTTTCTTTTGCAATCGCTGTAATGGCTTTCAATTCTTCTAAAGTGTAAACACTACCGACTTCTGTCACTTGCGACACGCTCACAGAGGAAGGCTGACAAGAATGTACATCGCCTTTTTTTTGGTGAGCTAGCGCTTTTAATTTAACAGGATCGATTTTCGCGTCTTTACCGCCAATCCCAACCAAACGGGCGCCACCTGTATAAAATTCAGGAGCTGAGCATTCATCATTCAAAATATGGCTTTCTGAGTGACAAAGCACACTTCCCCACGGTGGTGTCATCACACTTAAACTTAATACATTTGCCGCTGTTCCTGTGGAAACCAAAAAGACATCCACATCACATTCAAAAAGCTCAGTAAACATGCGCGTCACTTGTGCTGTGTAATCATCATTTCCATAAGGCATTGTATCGCCCTGATTCGCAGCCATTATCGCTGCCATGACAGAATCTGACGCACCCGCGATGTTGTCACTGGTAAAAGCCACTTTCATCTAACATCCTCCATTTATTGATTTTCCTTATTGTGTCAGGACTGAAAGCGCTCCGCTTGTATTTTTGTGCAATAAGAAAGAACTTTAAAAACTCAACACAACAGTCGCTTGCAAACGGCTCTGACCAAAGCGAGACATTTTCTCAAACTCATTACGAGCAATGGGGACAAATTGGCAATCCAATGGGTTTTGTGTATCGTCTTTGGCTTCATAGTCTGGGTCATGCACCAGAATACAATGTTCGTCGTAGCCTGACATGACAACCCAATGAGGGGCTTTTTTTCCATCCATTCGATAAGTACTGATCAAGATGATTGGTAAAGCGCCAGATTCAAAAGCACGAATTAATTGTTCTAATGGCATAACAGAATAGTGCACTGCTAACTTTGCTGTGGCACATTGCTCGCTAAAGCTTTCATGTACTCGCGTTATCACTTCTTTTTTCAATTCATCTCGCACCCCAGCGACAAATAAAGGCGCTTGTTCGCTTAGCCATATTTCAGCGGTTAAACCTCGTTTCTGTGCTGCTAGAGCTAAGCCCATTGGATGACAACCACCATGACCGGATGTCATGAAGATGGTGGTTGCTTCTCGCCAAATTTCTAATTCGTCGTTTGGTGTGGCTTGATAGTCAGGGCTTAAAGCAGACAACACCATTTGCAGTGAAGCCGGGCCACAGGTAAATGGGGTGCCTTGCGCTAACCATGGTAAAGGGCGAGATGTTTGTTCGCTGCTTAGATAACGCAATGTTTTTTGCATGCGAATGGCGTCTGTTTGGTCTTCGTAGTAGGCGTCGTAATGGCCAAACTCACGATATCCCATGGCTTGATATAAGGCGATGGCACTTTTGTTCACGTCACTGACTTCTAAACGCAGTAAGTTTTTACCTTTTTTAATGGCTTTGTGCTCGCAGGCTTGTATTAACTGTTTTCCAATTCCTAATCCACGAGCCTTTGGCGACACTGCAAGGGAATATAAGCGTGCCAACCTTGTTCCTTGTCGAAGATGCAACAGCGCATAACCTAGTAAATTCTGTTCGTTTCCAACGGCGACTAATAAAGACGAGCCTGTGCTGCTGATTGCTCGGCGAAAGCTTCGTCGGTTTAAGCGGTCACCAGAAAATGCGCTTTCTTCGAGTGCGAGTAAGGCTTTTAAATCGTCCATTGTCGCGGGACGAATATCGATATTTAAAGAAGCTAAATCTGATGCAGGATCAGTAGTTGTTATGGAGCGGTTTGAAGACATTAGGTCGCCTCAGGAAAGGGCAAAAAGTTACCAAAGTCGATCCTTTAACTCTTGCGATAGATTAAACAGAACGACGAAAATTTCGCGCATTCTAGGACGAAAAGTTTTAAAAAGATAGCTTAATAATTAATCAAAAAATATTTATTTTTTACGATAAAAAACGATTGTTAAATGATCAAAACAGGCGCATTATCCGCTCAAATTAAAGGCGTATAAACAACGCTGAAACGCCCTTCAGAAAGGCATTACAAGCAAACTCAATAGAGTCTATTTAGAAGGAAATACAAAGCCAATGTCACAGACGTACATTGTTGTTGATCAGGCCAAAGATTGGTCTGCGTTTTTACCCAGTGATCGAGTCATCACTTTTACGCAATATTTGAACTTGGCAACCAAAAGCCAAGGACGAACGCGCATCATCAACCTTTGTAAAAGCAGTAAATATTTGTCTGACGGATATTACTGTTCTCTGTTGGCAGAAAGCCGTGGTCATCACGTTATGCCTTCTGTTCGTGTCTTAAATGACATCAGTAAAAAAGCCCTGTATGAGATGCAAGTCGCACAATTACTGCCTGCGCTTGCCCAAAAACTGGGTACGCCAGAAGCGCCAACGGAATTGAGCTTTCATTGTGTGTTTGGCAAAAGCACGCAACCAGAAATGAAAGAATTCGCTCGAAAGATGTTCGAAGCCTTTGCTTGCCCTGTATTAGAAGTGAAATTAAAGTTTCGTAAAACCTGGCAAGTGAGTGATTTGCAGGTCACTTCGCACAAGAACTTAAATGACGAAGAAGAAACCTTGTTTGCAGAATCCTTGGAAGCCTTTAGTACCAAGGTATGGAATAAGAGTCGTGCTTTGCGGACTGCGAAGTTTGACTTGGCTATGTTGGTCAACCCAGAAGAAGCCATGCCGCCAAGTGATGCTCAGGCTCTGAAGAAGTTTGTGCAAGCAGGCAAGCAACTGGGCATTCAGGTCGACATGATTGGCCCGAAAGACATCATGCGCTTGTCAGAATACGATGGTTTATTCATTCGTGAAACAACAAACATTGATCATCATACTTATCGTTTTGCGAAAAAAGCTGAAGCCGCTGGTTTGGTTGTCATGGACGATCCGCAATCCATTATGCGTTGCACCAATAAAGTCTATTTGGCCGATTTGTTTAACACCCACAAAGTGCCATGCCCAAAAACACGTATTGTGCATAAAGGGGAAAAAGACGTAGAAGAGGCGTTGGAGGCGGTTATCAACTACCCAATGGTAGTGAAAATCCCGGACGGCGCATTTTCAAAAGGTGTGATAAAAGCGGAAAACCGTGAAGCATTGACGGAAAGCTTGAATACTTTATTCAAAAAGTCGTCTTTATTATTGGTGCAAGAATATTTGTACACTGAATTTGACTGGCGTATTGGCGTGTTAAACAACAAGCCTATCTTTGCTTGTCGTTATTATATGGTGAAAAACCATTGGCAGATTTATCAACACAGCGGAACCAAAAGCCAAAGTGGTGGTTTTGATACCTTGCCAACGTTTGAAGTACCAAGACGGGTGTTACAAGCTGCTATTGCCGCCACCAAACCCATTGGCGACGGTTTATATGGTGTAGATGTAAAAGAAATTAATGGCCGTGGTTACGTCATTGAAGTGAATGATAACCCAAGTATTGACCGTGGCGTGGAAGACAAATATCTGGGTGATGAACTTTATATGCACATCATGTCGGAATTCTTACGCCGTATGCAGTTAAAGCGCAGCAATACGCCTAGCTAACTCATACAAAAATGCCTTCTGTCCCAACGAGACAGAAGGCATTTTTTATTCACCCTATTCTAAAGCATTTTTATTTAGATGCTTTAAGCATGCTTTTTAAGCCCATTTCTAAACCACGAACTTCAGCAAGCCCTTTCATTCTTCCTAATGTCGAATAGCCAGGTTTTGCGTCTTTCGCCAAGTCATTCAGGATTTGATGACCATGATCCGGTCTCATTGGAATCAGGTGAAAAGCATCGCTACCTTCACGCTTTTGCTCTTCTTTAATTAAGGCACTCACTACACCAACCATGTCTACATCACCGCCAAGGTGAGAGGCTTCATGGAAGCTACCAGCCACTTCTTCTCGCTTTGTAGATCTCAAATGAGTGAAAAAGATATTTGATCCAAAGCGCTCAATCATGTCGACCAAGTCATTATCTGCACGCACACCGTAAGAACCTGTACACAAGGTAATGCCGTTTGAAGCGCTTGGTACTGCGTCCAACAACCATTGCACATCGTCTTTGACTGATACAACGCGCGGCAAGCCTAGAATAGGACGCGGCGGATCATCTGGGTGAATCGCTAGCTTCAATCCACCCTGCTCTGCAACAGGCACAATCGCTTCCAAAAAGAATTTGAGGCTCTGACGAAGTCCGTCTCGGTCGATATGGTCGTATTCCGCTAATTTGTCACGGAATTGCTCTAGCGTGTAGCTTTCCTCCGCACCGGGTAAGCCTGCAATGATGTTGGCAACTAAGCGATTTTTATCTTCCTCTTTTAAGTTTTCAAGGAAGGTTTTTGCTTCGGCTTTTTCTGCATCACTGTATTCCAGCTCTGCGCCTTTGCGTTCTAAAATATAGAGTTCAAACGCCGCAAATGCAGTTTGATCAAATCGAAGTGCGCGGGAACCATCCGGCAATTCATAGGCCAAATCGGTACGCGTCCAATCCAAAACAGGCATAAAGTTGTAACACACAGTGTCTATGCCACAGGCGGATAAATTCGCAAGTGTTTGCTTGTAGTTCTCTATGTATTCAAGATACTTCCCTGTGCGCTTTTTAATGTCTTCATGTACAGGGACGCTCTCCACCACAGACCAACGCAAGCCATGACTTTCGATCATAGTTTTACGCGCTTGTATGGCTTCAATAGGCCAAACATCGCCATTAGGAATTTCATGTAACGCAGTAACAACGCCTGTTGCACCACATTGACGAATGTCTATTAAGGTTGTGTCATCATTTGGTCCGAACCAACGCCAAGTATGTTCCATTCTATTCTCCGAAACGTGTTGTATCAGGTTGATCGAACTGCAAGCAGTCAACCACACCCTTTGTTGTCAATGTTAAATAAGATTTCAAAACGGATTGAAAGAAGCCTTCGTCTTGTCTGAGGCTTTCTGGGAAAACGCTTTCTGATGTCAGCATCTCTCGAATAAGGCTTTCTGGATCTGAGTTACGAGCATGAATCTCGCTAAATGTTTGCGACATTGGGTCATCAACAATGTGTGTTTGGCCTGTTACAGATTCTCCACGAACATAAAAAAGCCAAGCGGCAACCCCTAATGCAATCGCTGGTATTTCTTGATTTAAAGCCAATCTATTTTCAGCTACCGGCAACCAGCGCTGAGGAATTTTTTGTGATCCATCCATACCGATCTGCGCCAACTTGTGCTGCAAGCTGTCGTTTGAAAAACGTCGAATGAGATTCTCTATGTAAGCTTGAACATCAACGCTTTCTGGCATATCCAAAGTAGGTGCAGCCTCTAGAGTCATATAGTGACGAATCAAGGCAACCAATTTTGGGTCTGCTGCGGCGTCTGCAACTGTGTTTAGTTTTGCTGCGGAGCCAACATAGGCCAGCAAAGAATGACTGCCATTTAACAAACGCAGCTTCATGGTTTCAAATGGGTGAACATCTTTTACCATTTGAACACCATCCAATTCCCAATCTGGTCGACCTAATGGAAAGTTATCTTCCACAACCCATTGGCTAAAGGCTTCACACATCACTGCATTTGGATCATTACAATCTAATTCAGCTTGTAATCGCGCTCGTGATTCATCTGTCATGGCGGGCACAATTCTATCCACCATAGAGCAAGGAAACGCCACGCTTTCTTTAATCCATTTGGCAAATTCTTCAGATCGAAGTGACGCTAATTCGCACACGGCTTGACGTGTTATTTCGCCGTTATTTGGCATATTGTCACAAGACAAAATAGTAAACGGCGCTAAGCCTAATGCTTTACGACGAAATAAGGCTTCCACCAAAATACCTGGTGCTGTTTTCGGTGTGGTTGGCGATTGCATATCATGCTGAATGCTTGGGTCATCGCGACGTAGTTTTTTATCTGATGGCGTGACGTAATAGCCTTTTTCAGTGACCGTTAGAGTCACTATTTTGGTATGAGGCGATAGCAGCTTTTCAAATAAAGCCTCTTTGTCTTCCCCCGCAAATAAAGCGTCTCTGATGGCGTTAATTTCTCTCAATTCAGCGTGCTGATTGTCTGTATACTCTGCGATATGGTAGCGGCAGCTTTGTGCTTTTAATTGGTCAACCAACTGTCTATTGGAGCGAATATTAACAGCACATATCCCCCAATCACCACCAAGGTTACGGTTTAGGTTTTTTTCGACATAAACCGCTTGATGTGCACGATGAAAAGCACCCAAGCCAATATGTACGATGCCAATAGCAATATCTTCTGGCGCATATAACGTGTTTATTGTTTTTATATTCATAATAATCCTTGATGACGCGTTGTATTCAGCAATTACTTAAATAAAGGGAATAATCAGCCCTATAGGTTGAAATATTTTTTAGCATTGCCTGCGCAAATATTTGTCACCATGTTTCCTAATAACGCTAGGTCCGCAGGCGCTTCACCTCGCTCTACCCAACCACCGATCATTTCACACAGCAATCTGCGAAAATACTCATGGCGCGTATAGGACAAAAAGCTACGAGAGTCCGTTAGCATGCCAACAAATTGACTGAGCAATCCCATTTGCGCCACACTGGTAAGCTGCCTTTGCATGCCATCCAATTGATCATTGAACCACCAGCCAGAACCAAACTGCACCTTACCTGCAACACCACCCCCTTGGAAGTTACCCGCCATGGTTGCTAACATTTCGTTATGCATCGGGTTTAAGCAATACAAGATGGTTTTAGGCAGCTCATCCGTTGCGTCAAGTGCATTTAAAAAACCAGATAAAGGCTCAGCAAAAGCACGGTCATCCATTGAATCGAACCCTGAATCACCACCTAACAACTTAAACATTCGTGAGGCATTATTGCGACGTGCACCAATATGCAGTTGCATCACCCAACCTTTTTTGGCGTATTGTTTGCCCAACCACACTTGAACTGCACTCGAAAATTGTGCAATTTCAAGCTCGGTTAATGGTTGTTCATTCATCCGTTTGGATAAAATAGCGTCCAGATCCATTTCCTTTGGCTCATTGGCATAACGCATGATTTCAATGCCATGATCAGCGCTGCGGCAACCATGAGCGTCAAACACCTCAAGGCGTTTCGCCAAAGCATCAATCAAATCACTAAAGCGCAAAATGTTTATATTTGCCGCTTGACCAAGCTTGCTCAGGTAATCAGTGAAACCAATATGATCCACCTTAAAGGCACGATCCGGTCGCCAGCTTGGTGTGACTTCAATATCAAACGTCTCGTCATTGGCGATAAATTTATGATGTGCTAAATCATCCGCAGGATCGTCCGTGGTACCCACCATTTTTACATTCATTTGTTGCATAATACCGCGCGCTGAAAACGCCGGCTGTTTCAGTATTTCATTACATTGATCCCAAATCTCAGGAGCAGTATCGGGCGAAAAAATCACATCAGACAATCCAAAAGGACGACGTAATTCCAAATGCGTCCAGTGATAAATCGGGTTACCAATACATTGTGGAACCGTGTGTGACCAAGCCTGATACTTGTCTTTAAAACTTGCATCGCCTGTGATCAAGCGCTCTTCTACACCAGCAGCACGCATTGCTCGCCATTTGTAGTGATCGCCTTCTAACCAAATTTCACCAAGATCATTAAAGCAGCGATTTTCAGCAATTTCTTGAGGATTCAGATGGCAATGGTAGTCGTAAATCGGCTGCTCAACGGCATACTCATGGTACAAGCGCCTAGCGGTTTCCGTTGTAAGTAAAAAATCTTCTGTCATAAAACTTTTCACACTGCCACCTTCATTAAATTCAACATGCCAATCGAACAAACAACTTAAAATGTGAGCAACATATTGAACCAAAGATTTTTTATGGTCAACCAAATAAAAAATTGGTTGACCAGTTTTTGTTATGCCTTTAGATTAACACTCATACCAAATGCTCAGATGAGCCAATAAGCAGATTTAGATTAATGATAGAGACATTTACTAAGCCAAAACGTCTATACCAAGAAATTGGATTGAAACTATACGAAGAACTAAGCGACAGCCGTTTTAGTGTTGGCGACAGGCTGCCTCCTGAACGAGATATTGCAGAAAGCTTAGGTGTAAGTCGCGCAGTCGTGCGAGAAGCTTTAATCATGCTAGAACTAATGGGGCTTGTTGAAGTTAAAAAAGGCAGTGGTATCTATTTAATCAAACAACCAACAGAAAATTTGCCAGAAAAAGAGTTTGAATCTTCTGTAGATAAAGATGATGTTGGGCCTTTTGAAATGATGCAAGCAAGGCAGCTACTTGAGAGCCATGTGGCTGAATTTGCAGCAACACAAGCAACCAAGAAAGACATTATAAAAATGCGTGACGCATTAGAGCTAGAAAAACAAAGTATCGAAGTACCAGATAATAATCATGATGCCGATAAGCTTTTCCACCTCGCGATTGCCGAAGCGACTCAAAACAGTGTGTTGGTCGATTTGGTGGAAAGCCTCTGGGAGAGACGTGAAAAAAGCCCAATGTGGAAACAATTACACCGCCACATAATAGACCAAACATACAGAAAACAATGGCTTGTGGATCACGAAGATATTTTATTAGCCATTCAACAAAAGAAACCTGAAGCGGCACGCAATGCCATGTGGCGACATTTAGAAAATGTAAAAGATACCTTATTACTATTATCTGAGCACCAATCACCAAATTTTGATGGTTATTTATTTAGCTCTAATCCTGTTCAGATAAAAATGTAAAAGAATTATATTTAGTTTCAAATAGTCGATCATACTGTTTGAAAATTATAATTAACAAAAATGAAAGAATTTTCAGTATGTTAATTATTTTCAAGTAAATAGATAACCATTAAAAACATATAAAATAAGAGGAAAATATATTAGACAAACATATAAAGTCATACATAAACAGTATGATTCGTTTTCAATATAGTAAATTTGAGTGTTTAAGTGCTATTGCATGACAATTGTTACTTTAAAACACAATCATAATAATAAGGATAAGAAAATGATGAAATTTAATGTTAAAAAAATCATGAAAGCTACTTTGGTTGGTGCTACATTCGCAGCACTAATCGCTCCTGTAAATGCGGTAACACTTCGTGGTGCCAGCATGTTCGATGACAATCACACCTTCACAAAAACCATGGTTAAATTCGGTGACCTTGTAAACCAGTATTACAAAGGTGACGTTGACTTTGATTTGCGTTTGAACGGTGAGTTTGGTGTTGAAAAAGATTATGTGACTTTCTTGAATCAAGGTGTTGCTATCGACTACACCATCTTAGCCCCATCCAATATGGCTCGCTTCGCACCCTCTATTCCTCTTATGGATATGCCATTCTTGTTCCGTGATCTCGATCATTGGAATGCGGTCTTGTCTAGCAACATCCTTGCTCCTCTTGAAAAGGAACTGTCTGATAAAGCCGATATAGTAATTGTTGGTTATGCTGGCGGTGGTACTCGCAACCTAATTTCTAGTAAAAAAGTCAGCAACTTTGAAGAGCTTTCTGGTCACAAAATGCGTGTAATGGGTGCTCCGATTCAGGCCCAGATCTTTAATGCGATCGGCGCAGCACCTTCTGCAATTGCTTATAACGAAGTTTATAACGCGATTCAAACTGGCGTAGTGAGCGGTCTTGAAAATGAAGCCGCAAGTATCCAAAACCTTAAGTTCTATGAAGTGGCACCACATGTAACAAAAACAGCTCATACTATCACGGTACGTCCTATCGTATTTAGTGGTAAAAGCTTCCGTAAATTACCTGCTGACCTTCAAGCTGCTATCAAAAAAGCAGGCAAAGAAGCCGGTGCATACGGTCGTGAACTTGAGTCCCGTGAAGACGCAATCAAACTTAAGCAAATGGCAGATGCAGGTCAGATCAAAGTATCTGAATTTGCCAACCGTGAGAAACTGCTAGTCATGGTTAAACCTGTTCAAGATAAATTTGCAGCAAGCATTGGCGCAACAGAATTACTTGAAGCGATTCGTAGCAAGTAATCAATCGCGTTACTTTCTGGTTTAACAGCCCTGAGGCCGAGGTTGGCCTTAGGGATGTTTTATAGTTAGACATAATTTATCTTAAAGGCTTTTTTATGATTAAACGCAGTTTAGAATCGCTATGTAACCTTTTGCGGGTACTGTTAGCGATCTTAGTCGGTGCCTTGATTATCCCTGTCGCCATGCAAGTTATTGCTCGTTACACGGGTATTATTCCTGTTTATCTTTGGACTGAAGAACTCGCTACATTCATCTTTGTATGGATTGTCATGATAGGTTCTGTGGTTGCCGTTTGGGATGGTGCGCATTTTGATGTTCAAGTCATTCCCGAAAGTGCGAATCCGCTCCTTTTATTCTTCCAAAAAGCATTGGTTCTACTCCTTGTGGGTCTCTTTGGCGCCCTATTCGCTTGGTACGGTATTGAATATGCGAAATTTGGCTTAATCCAGCATTCAGTAATGATGAACGCCAACTTGATTGTGACCCACATCACCATTCCAATCGCGGGATTATTATGGGCTGTGTTCTGTTTATACCGTCTATACGAAGCGTTTACTCAATACCTCTCTACTAAAAGGGCTACACTATGATCCTTACTACTGGACTCGCTTGCTCTTTATTAGTAGGCGGCTTTATTCTTTTGGTTATATTGCGTGTTCCTGTTGCATTTGCATTGGGTTTGGCAACTATCCCAGTTGTGGCACTCGATATTCGATTAACGCCATTTATCATTATCGACCGTATGTTTCAGTCATATAATTCCTTTATTTTACTTGCTGTGCCCTTCTTTTTATTGGCTGCCAACTTGATGAATTCAGGGAAGATAACCGACAAACTGATTGATCTAGCAAGAGTATTAACTGGCTGGATGCCTGGTGGTTTAGGTCATGTTAACGTGGCAGTTTCAATGCTATTCGCTGGTATTTCTGGCTCATCTACTGCTGATGCTGCTGGCTGTGGCAAGATTCTAATCCCAGCTATGATAAAGGAAGGCTACGATCGACGCTTTGCCATAGCCATCACAGCTTGCTCTTCCGTTATGGGCGTTATTATTCCACCAAGCATCTTGATGATTGTTTGGGGTGGCGTCATGCAAGTATCAGTAGGCGCTCTATTTCTAGCGGGCGCAGTGCCTGGGTTAATGATTGGTTGTGCATTAATGGCGACAGTATATGGTTTCGCCAAAGTGTATAACTACCCTATTGCAATGAAGCCGACTTTCTCTTCAGCAATAAAAGCTTTTAAAGGTGCCGCACTGGCTATGCTCACACCTGTTTTTGTTATTTTCGGTATTGTTGCTGGTATCGTAACACCAACAGAAAGTGCCATTATTGCCGCAGCTTACTCTTTGTTTTTAGGTATGGTTGTCTATAGAACCGTAACTCCTCGGGAAGTCGGTGTGATTTTATATGACACGGGCCGCTTCGCATCCATTTCGCTTTTTGCAATTGGTACTGCTTCTATCTTTGGTTGGTTGTTGGCTTATTACAATGTGCCACGTCTGATCATTGAATTAATCACAGATATGAATCTGAGCAGTTTTGGAACCGCTTTGGTGATTGCCTTCTTATTTCTATTCTTTGGTTTATTCATTGATGCCATTCCTACAATCATTATTTTAGGAACAGTTTTATTACCAGTGGCATTACAAGCAGATATCTCTCCGATTGTTTTTGCAATTATAGGTATTATTTCATTAGCTTTTGGACTGGTTACGCCGCCCTATGGCCTCTGCCTTCTGATCTCAGCGTCCATTGGTGGAATGAATGTCATCAGCGTATTGAAGCAAGTAGCTATCATCCTGCTTCCTATGTTGCTTATATTGTTGCTGGTCATCATCTTCCCAGAAATAGCGTTATGGCTTCCTGGTAAACTGATGCCAAATTCGTTTAACTAACACAAATAAGCAAACCCCATAGACAAATAAAGGCGTGATGAATATGTTCATCACGCCTTTATTTCAGAAAACTCATCATGTTAATCCAAACTTACTGCTCAATAATGGCAAAGCTCTAAGTAAGAGCTCTGCCATTTATTTCATCAAACTTGCGGAGGATAGCACTCTAAAATTTCTACTGTAGATTCGGCTGTGATATTAACTACTTCAACACCAGCTGGGCAGAAGAATCGGTCAAGCTTTTTAAGATGAGTCACCTCGTCACCAATTTTAAGCTGACATTCACCAGATACCACAATACCTATGTAAAAGTCGTCCTCGGATTTATCTACACTTCCTGTAATAGTGGATTTTTTCACTCTGAATTTATCCGTCACTTTTCCATCAATGAGACTTTCTTGAAAAGAGCTTTCTGAATAATGACGCTCGACTTTTGGCTTTTGATAGAACTTATCAATCGCCTCTTCAACGGAAAGCTGAGTGAAATCAAAAACATCCATGCAGAATTCAAGATCACGCTTCATGAAACGTGCTTCCTCAGGCATGGTATAACCCGCTTTAGTAAATTCAAAACGAACCGCCCAATCTGAAGGTTCCATGATTTCAACCATCAAAATACCTTCACCAATCGCATGAGGAGAACCACCAGGAATAAATAAGCAATCGCCAGGCTTCACAGCGACCTTCTCAAAGCACTCTTCCATGGCGCTTATATTCTGAGTCTCTATCATTTCTTTGAAAGCATCACGGGAAGGTGGATGCTGAAATCCAACATAAACATAAGGCTCTGTTCCGTCACGAACATCCAAAATATAATAACCTTCTGCTTTACCATGATTACTATTAAGATGTTCTCGAGCAAACTCAGCCGTAGGATGGGCTTGAAAATGTAACCGCACCGAAGAGTCTAAAAACTTAACCAGTAACATCGGATTTACATCGAATGCTTTGGTATGTTGTTCACCTAAAAAGTAGCTAGGATCTAACGCTAATAACTCATCGAAACGAACATTTTCCTCACCAACAATCGCGTGAGAAATTCCCTCAACAACCTCTTCTCTGCCAGAGTTCACAGCTTGCGTGGTGGAGCCTATCCAATCTTCAGGGAAATGCGAATCTTGAGGATCTGCTTTCTGCTCTAGTTGATCTAAAATTTTACCACCAGTATAAGTACGCCAAACACGATTTGAAGTAAAACGAATAATTTTATTTTTATAATTCATGGTTATTCCATCTATTTTAAGGCATTGAATCATTTAAACGGTTTAATTTATTAAACGCTTTAAATTTTTATAGATACTAGATAATTATATACAAGAGTCGAACGAGAGATAAGAGATTAAATGATGAAAACAATATTTATATGTTTTTCATCATAAAAAGAAAATGCAGTTATTCCCTAATTTGATTGTCAGGATATCATTTATAACTAAGACTCGTATTTCACTTTATTTAAGAGCAATTTGCTTTTTAGATAAATACAATGCCGTTTGTAGATCACGAGGGGAATTCATGGAAGAAGTTTGCCATTTTTCCGTATAAGCTCTTTTAGGAAGTGATATATCCGTTCTTTGTGCTATGACGGTTTTTAATTTATTTATATCGATCTCATTTGAGCTTTTTCGAACAGCTTCAAGCTCATCTTGAGTTAGCTTGGCCACACCGCCACTGGGTAGATAAATGGCTCCCGTTATAAAATCGACCCCAAATGCAACAACACCAGGTACGAAAAAGAACAACAACCCCACAGCGTTTAAAGCGGCAACACCAACATCTATTTGACCAGTCGTTTGCCCTCTTCGCTCAGGATAAAGCAAAGTCCCGCAAGCTGTGATTTGAGTCGAGATTAAAGCAACCACGAGGCTGCGCTTCAACATTGGCAGTTTCAGTATCGAGCGAGTCCCAAGAAAAGCGTTCGCATGTGCCATCGTATTTTCCTCGCAGGTTATAAAGTGTATTTACTCTATATTGAAACCCACAGGTAAAATAGATGAAAGCATTCCTTTTTCATAATGCTTTCACAAGACTAAAGAAAAACAGACTACTTATACGATTAATCGATGAGATTCTGCAGGCGAAACACCAAATTGGCGTTTAAAAGCCGTCGTGAAGTTGCTTGAATGATTGTATCCCGCCAATAAAGCCGCTTCGATAATAGACACACCATCTTGATGTAAAGCGCACTTTGCTAAGTCCAATCGACGCTTTCTTAGGTATTGTGTCAGGCTCATGCTCAAGTGCTCATGAGCATAGCGTTGTAAAGTGGCAGAGCTCATACCAAGGTGATTGCTAATTTCACCTAAGCTCATGGTTAGCACTTCATCACTGTTCATAAGCTCCTTAAATTGATTCATACGACGACTTTCAGGTTTTAAATGAGCTGATTCTTTTTGATCTAATGTCTCAAGCCAAGAAGACATTAATGACAAAGAAAAACCTTCTCTCGCCATACGACTGACATAGCTTTGATCATGCTGATTAAGTAGTTGCTGTCCCTGCAACCATAGGACATTAGGTAAAGCCCAATCTTTTAGTGCAAGATGCTGGCTTAACTTCTGCTTCATTTCAGGAGATTCAATACCATTTTGCTCAAACCAATCCGGCTCAACAGAAAGATAAAGGGCGGATCTGTGCTCTTCTGCTCTTGCGCTTAATGCACAAGTCTCTACTTCACTGAAATTCATTACTTTAGCGACTTTTTTGCTCTCTTCCATGTACTTCTTTTTTTGCCCAAATTGAAAACGCATATCACCGGAAAATAACAAGGCAATTTTAAAATTGGGAGCAAACTCTGCCTCAAATCCAAACTCATGCAGAGCCTTCGCATCTACCATATGAAACGTCATCCCAGACTTTAGCTTTTCAGTCATCATCATCCCATCCATTAAAGCAGAAGGGTGACAGGCTGACTTAGAAGCGTTTTCAAGCTCTTCTTTAGTAACGTTTAGTTTGTAACGCTTTAGAAATCTGGCGTTATGTTCTAAGTCTAAATTTTCCATAAATGATAGCGACCCCTAATAATGAAACTAATATTTGCATGTTTGACGAAAAAACACATTTTCGCCCACATTTGAGCGGTTCTCATAAAAGATTGATTAAAGTGCATAAGAACTTTACATAAAGTTTGTGGAATAATACGCTTCAGATACATTAAATACAATTCATTCTCATTTGTATTTCGATATATAAATGAGAATTTCTTCGTTGAAACATGATTGAGGCTAAAAATGCAAGATTGTCAAACAATGCCAGCTCAACAAGGCACGAAAGATATCCTAGTAAAGTCACTAAAAATTGCATCCATTGCACTTATATTGGCTCCTTTCCCTAAGACTCTGCTAGCGGAAGAAGTATCAAATGCAACGTCTTTGGAAACGCTTACCGTTGAAGGTAACGCTCTATATGATGCGGCGTCTAGTGAAGAATTGACTGGCTACAATGTTGAAGCAGCAACCGTTGGTACAAAAACCCCTGCAGCACTAAAAGACATTCCTCAGTCTATCACCGTCATCACCAATGACTACATTGAAGATCGTGGTGCGGTATACCTTGATGATATAACTAAAACGACACCAGGCCTAACGACCCTATCAAATGAAAGTGGCCGTTCATCTATCTTTGCCCGTGGTTACGAATACGATGATCTTTTAATCGATGGTCTATCTGCCCCTGTTGGTAGCCAGTCAGGCACACTTCCTTCGCTAAGTGCTTTTGACCGTATAGAAATTATGCGCGGTCCATCTGGTCTGTTTAGCAGTACCAGTGAAATGGGTGGTATCATGAACTTAGTACGTAAACGTGGTACTGAAGACACTCAAGCATCCGTCAACATTGGTGCTGGTAGCTGGGGTAGATATCAGTTGGGCACTGATGTATCCGGCTCCCTTAATGAAGATGGTAGTGTTCGCGGACGCTTGGTATTAGATCAATCTAATGCTGCGAACCAAATAGAAGACAATGAAAATATTAGCCAGAGTGTTTATGCCACTGTTGAAATCGACTTGGATGATGACACTGAATTATCCGTTGGCTTACTACACCAAACTAAAGATATCGATACAAGTAATGGCTTACCAAGCTACGCTGACGGCACTTTGTTAGACCTAGACACATCTACGTTTTTCGGGGCTGATTGGAATGAGTTTAATGCAGAAAGTACAGATGTCTTTGCTGACTTAACACATCGATTCGACAATGGTGGTCGTGGTCGTATCGCGGCTAGAGTATCAGATCGAACTTCAGACTTTGACTACGCCTATACAGGCAGTTCTGTTGATTCGGATGACAACATCACCAGATTTTCAGAATATGCTAGTGACATTGATCAGCAGGCATTAGCTTTTGACGCCAGCTACAGTCAGCCTTTTGAAGCGATGGGTAATGTTAGTGAATTTGTTGTAGGATTTGACTACAAGCAAGAAGAGTCAACCCAGAGCTCTATCATTTCTGCAGCGAGTGGCACATGGAATATTTATTCGTTTGACTCTTCTACCTTAACGAAAGATTTGTTTAGCGTTACACGTACAACAGATTCTGATACCTCTGAACAAGAACAAGCTGTATACGGCAAGCTTACTTTCCGCCCTATTGAAAACCTAGCCTTGATCACGGGTGCACGCGTCAGTAACTACGACCTAGATACAGGAACCGATACGGCTACTGGCTCTCACATCACGCCATACGCTGGCCTTGTATACGACTTAACTGACTCTCAGGCGTTTTACGCCAGCTATTCAGAAGTATTCAAACCACAAGATTCTGTTGATGTGAACGGAGACTTTATCGATCCTCGTGAAGGCGAACAGGTTGAATTTGGTATTAAAGGAAGCTACCTAAACGGCCTACTTAACAGCCGCCTAACAGCTTTCCAATTAACGGATAAGAACCGTGCAGAGCAAGTCGACGGTGAAACCTACTATGAAACGACGGGTGAATACCAAGTACGTGGTTTCGAAGCTGAACTCGCAGGTCAATTTGGCCAGTGGGATACGATCTTGGGCTATACCTACATGCAAACGGAAGTACTATCTGGAAGCACAAGCCGTTACTTCTCGCTTATGCCAGAACACAACTTCTCAGCTTGGTCTAAATATCGCTTTGAAGCACCAGAAGATTCTTTGCTTAACAACATGACAGTTGGTGCAGGCTTAACTGCAATGAGCGATTTCGAAACATCTGACGGAACTGTGAAAGGTGCGGGCTATGCAACAATAGATGCAGCTGTTTCTAAACAAATCAACGACAACTTTAAAGTCTCATTAAATGTAAACAATCTGTTTGATAGAAAGTACTATGCACGTGTTGGTGCAACAAGTACCTTTAACTTCTACGGGCCATCTCGCAACTTTATGGCCAATGCTACTTACACCTTCTAAATTTAATCCCCTTTATATTTAGTATGTGTTAACTCAAAAGGAGCCTAAAACGGCTCCTTTTTCTTTTTTAGAATATTCTTTCTTTTTATTTCAATGTTACCTGTTGCTCTAATTTTTGCACGATATGTTCACCAATAGGAAAAGCACTGGTCGCCGCCGGTGAAGGTGCATTACAAACGTGCAAGCTTCTTGAGCTTTGAGCAAATAGAAAATCGTGTACTAAAGTTCCATCATGGAGAACTGCTTGAGCCCTTATTCCAGCAGGATAAGCCTGCAAGTCATCCAAATTAATTTGGTCACAATACTTTCTAACTTGAGCCAGATAGCCTGGTTTATACCAAGAGTTTTTTGTTTCCATTATCCCTGTTCGCCAATATTTTTTAAGTAGCTTCCAAAAACCTGAGAAGCGCATCATTTCAACTATGTCTTGTAGACTAATATTTATTGAGCCATAGCCTTCTCGTTTCCATCCCTGCACCGCATTTGGGCCAACAGTGACAGAGCCATCAATCATACGAGTAAGATGAACACCTAAAAAAGGTAAATCTGGATCTGGAATTGGATAAATCAGATGGTTTACAATTTTATTATGTTTGGTAGGCAACCGATAATATTCGCCACGAAAGGGAATGATTTGAAAGTCTGTTGGGATATTTAACATCTTGGTTAACCTATCAGCCATTAGCCCACCACAACTAACAAGATAGGATGAGCTAATGACATCACTGCTCAATGTAATAATCACTTGTTCATGAGTTTCCACAAGCCCTACCACTTGGCTACTAAGTCGAATTTCTCCGCCTTTTTGAATGAAAATTTCGGCTAACTTCTGGCAAATCTCACGATAATTAACAATGCCTGTAGATGGAACAAATAAAGCTCCTAGACCTTCTACGTTAGGCTCTCTTTCTTTTAATTGTGTTTGATCCAGTTTATGTACTTCTAAATTATTTTCTTGGCACCGCTCGAACAAAGCATTCATACGCTCATATTCAACATCATTTGTTGCGACCAACAACTTACCACACTCATTAAAATCGATATCATGTTCTTGGCAAAAAGCTTTAGTGGCTGTTGCTCCTCTTTGGCAAAAGTCAGCTTTTAAACTACCTGGCGCATAATAAACACCCGCATGTATAACACCAGAATTATGACCAGTCTGATGTAAGCCAACATCGTCTTCTTTCTCAATCACTACAATACGGTAGTCTGGGTAACATTGTAATAATTGCCAAGCAGTCGATAAGCCAACAATACCCGCTCCAATTACAGCAATATCATACTTAGAGTTATTTTTTGATACGCTCGCCACCTTTATTTTCCTTCCTTAATTGTCGTTGTTTATCATTGAATTCAGGTATACGCGATAAAGGCGAGTAAACTTGTCAGCATCATCATTGTAACGCTTGATGCAAGCCTGGCAGACACAGTTTTTTCCTTTATCTTGATCTGACAAGAGTTCAAGCATGCCATCTGGAATTGTCATTGTAAAACACCAACAAGGCCCCTCTTCACTGACAGAACAACGATTATCTATATGGCAAAACGGGCAATTCATATTTACTCACTTAGAGGACTGTATCTTTCATGCAAAAAAAATCCCTGCCGAGGCAGGGATTTTATTGGCTATAAATAAGCGTTTATTTAAAACGACTTACCAGCCAGTAATTTCTTTAAGACCAGCACCGATGTCAGCCAAAGAACGAACCGTTTTCACGCCCGCATCTTCTAGAGCTGCAAATTTCTCATCAGCTGTACCTTTACCACCAGAGATGATTGCACCAGCGTGACCCATACGCTTAC
Organism: Marinomonas algae; assembly: GCF_047525555.1. Lineage (NCBI taxonomy): Bacteria > Pseudomonadati > Pseudomonadota > Gammaproteobacteria > Oceanospirillales > Oceanospirillaceae > Marinomonas > Marinomonas algae. The sequence goes on from NZ_JBLIXK010000001.1 coordinate 67,921, forward strand.
CAGCAGGAGCCGTAACACCCGCAATGTAAGAAACAACAGGCTTAGTCACGTTTGCTTTGATGTAAGCAGCCGCTTCTTCTTCCGCAGTACCACCGATTTCACCGATCATAACAATCGCTTCAGTCTGAGGATCGTTTTGGAACATTTCCAATACGTCGATGAAGTTAGTGCCTGGGATTGGATCACCACCAATACCTACACAAGTAGATTGACCAAAGCCAGCATCAGTCGTTTGCTTAACAGCTTCATAAGTCAAAGTACCTGAACGAGATACAATGCCTACTTTACCTGGTAAATGGATGTGACCTGGCATGATACCAATCTTACATTCACCTGGTGTGATAACACCTGGGCAGTTAGGACCAATTAGACGAACGTCAAGAGCGTCACATGCAACTTTACAGTCAAGCATGTCTAGCGTTGGAACACCTTCAGTGATACAAACAATAAGTTTGATACCAGCGTTCGCTGCTTCTAGGATAGAGTCTTTAACGAAAGGTGCTGGAACGTAGATAACAGATGCTTCAGCGCCTGTCTCTTCTACTGCTTCTTTCACTGTGTTGAATACAGGAAGACCTAGGTGAGTTTGACCACCTTTACCAGGAGTAACACCACCAACCATTTTTGTTCCGTATGCAATCGCTTGCTCAGAATGGAAAGTACCTTGGCCACCAGTGAAACCCTGACAGATTACTTTAGTATCTTTGTTAATTAAGACAGACATTATTATTTGCCCTCCGCAGCTTTAACAACTTGCTCAGCGGCGTCTTTCAAGCTTGCTGCAGCAATAATATCTAGGTCAGATTTTGCAAGAACTTCACGACCTAGTTCAGCATTTGTACCTTCAAGACGAACAACAACAGGTACGTTAACACCTACTTGCTCAACGGCACCGATGATACCTTCAGCGATCATGTCACAACGAACGATACCACCGAAAATGTTAACCAATACGGCTTTAACATTGTCATCAGATAGGATGATTTTAAATGCTTCAGCAACACGTTCTTTAGTCGCACCACCACCAACGTCTAGGAAGTTAGCTGGCTTGCCACCGTGAATGTTTACGATGTCCATTGTACCCATTGCTAGGCCGGCACCGTTTACCATGCAACCTACGTTACCATCAAGAGCTACGTAGTTAAGTTCCCACTGTGCAGCATGTGCTTCACGCTCATCTTCTTGAGATGGATCGTGGAACTCTTGCATTTTCTTCTGACGGTATACAGCGTTGCTGTCGATGTTGATCTTGCCGTCTAGACAGTGAAGGTTACCTTCATCAGTGATAACCAATGGGTTGATTTCTAGAAGTGCGAAATCGTAGTCGTGGAACATTTGAGACAAACCAAGGAAGATCTTAGTGAACTGCTTGATTTGAGCTGGGTTAAGACCCATTTTAAATGCCATTTCACGAGCTTGGTAAGGCTGAGCACCAACCAAAGGATCGATGATCGCTTTGTGAATTAACTCTGGAGTTTCTTCAGCAACTTTCTCGATTTCAACACCGCCTTCAGTAGACGCCATGAAAACAACTTTGCGAGTTGAACGGTCAACAACGGCACCTAAGTACAATTCGTTCGCGATGTCAGTGCAAGATTCAACAAGAATCTTAGCAACTGGCTGACCATTTTCGTCTGTTTGGTAAGTAACCAAGTTCTTACCTAACCAGTTTTCTGTAAATGCTGCTACTTCTTCATAAGAATCAACAAGTTTCACACCGCCCGCTTTACCGCGACCACCTGCGTGAACCTGAGCTTTAACAACCCACTTGTCACCACCAATTTTTTTCGCTGCTTCCACCGCCGCTTCAGGCGTGTCTACTGCGTACCCTGTAGATACTGGCAGGCCGTATTCAGCAAAAAGCTGTTTAGCCTGATATTCATGTAGGTTCATTTGATTCTTCCGCTCATCTGAATGATTGACATAAGCTCTGCCTGTTAAGACAGAAATTGCCGGCTTTAAGCCGGCAAATCTAAATTTCTATTAACGCTTTTTACGGTTAGCAATATGGATAGCGTGGCCATCTACTGCTAACGCTGCTTCGTGTACTGCTTCACTTACTGTTGGGTGAGCAAATACTGTCAAAGCAATGTCTTCTGCTGTAGAACCGAATTCCATAGCAATAACCGCTTGTGCGATCAAGTCAGCCGCATGACCACCAATGATATGGCAACCTAAAATACGATCTGTTTCTTCACACGCGATGATTTTAACAAAACCATCTGTATCGTTAGCAGCCATAGCACGACCAGACGCAGCAAATGGGAATTTACCCACTTTGTATTTAACGCCTTCCGCTTTCAGTTCCTGCTCGCTCTTACCAACCCAAGCAAGTTCTGGGTGAGTGTAGATAACAGAAGGAATGCAGTCGTAGTTCATTTGTGCTTTATGGCCAGCAATGATATCTGCAACCATCACACCTTCTTCAGATGCTTTGTGAGCCAACATTGGACCACGAACGATATCACCGATCGCGTAAACACCTGGTACAGAAGTACGGCATTGCTCGTCAACGAATACGAAGCCACGTTCGTCAAGCTTAACGCCTGAATCGTCAGAGAAACAACCTTGAGTGAATGGTTTACGGCCAACTGCAACAATAAGCTTGTCGAAAGTTTGCTTCTGTTCTTCACCTTTTGCATCAAGGTAAGTCACTTCAACTTCTTCGCCGTTAATTTGGCTACCTGTTACACGAGCGCCCAAACGTACATCTAGGTGCTGCTTCTTGAAGATTTTCGCTGCTTCTTTAGCAATGTCTTGATCACAAACACTTAGGAAAGAATCTTGTGCTTCAAGTACAACAACTTCTGAACCAAGACGCGACCATACAGAACCAAGTTCTAGACCGATAACACCAGCACCGATTACACCAAGACGCTTAGGTACTTCACGGAAATCCAATGCACCTTCGTTATCAACGATGATGTCACCAGTACGTGGTGCAGGTGGAATGTTCACAGGAACAGAACCTGTTGCCAAAATAACGTTTTCAGCGTCGATAACAGTAACTGTTCCATCATGCGCTGTGAATTCAACTTTTTTGTTGGCTAGAACTTTACCAAAACCTTCAAGGCTAGTAACACCATTCGCTTTGAAAAGGCCAGTGATCCCACTTGTTAGTTGGTCAACGATTTTATCTTTACGATCAACCATTGTGTCAACGTTCATCGCAACGTCGCCTACAGAAATACCATGTACGCCGTAAGCTTCTTTAGCATCATGATATTTGTGAGAAGAATCCAACAAAGCTTTAGATGGGATACAGCCAACATTCAAACAAGTACCACCTAAACGAGGCTTGTTATCTTTGTCTAACCATTTTTCAATACATGCTGTTTTCAAACCTAGCTGAGCAGCACGAATTGCAGCGACATAACCACCAGGGCCACCACCAATTACAACAACATCAAATTTATCAGACATAAGAAGTTCCATATTTTTCAGTCAAACTGAGCGATGTTTTGTTTAAACATCGCTACAGGATCAATTCATACCTAACTATTGGTACGAATACTCAAATTTCAAGCACTTAGATCTCAAGCAACAGACGCGCTGGATCTTCTAGCAAGTCTTTAATTGTTACCAAGAACTGCACAGCTTCTTTACCATCGATCATACGGTGGTCATAAGAAAGTGCTAAGTACATCATAGGCTGGATAACAACCTGACCATTTACAGCCATTGGACGTTCTTGGATTTTATGCATACCCAAGATTGCTGTTTGAGGCGGGTTGATGATAGGAGTCGACATCAAAGAACCAAAAGTACCACCATTAGTAATAGTGAAAGTACCGCCTTGCATGTCATCCATACCCAATTTGCCATCACGACCACGAAGTGCGAAGTCCATGATAGTTGATTCAATATCAGCCAAGCCCATTGCTTCTGTGTTACGCAATACTGGAACCATCAAACCACGGTCAGTAGAAACAGCAACACCAATATCTTGGTAGCCATGGTAAACCATGTCATTACCATCGATTGAAGCGTTAACTGCTGGGAAGCGTTTAAGAGCTTCTGTTGCCGCTTTTACAAAGAAAGACATGAAACCAAGCTTAGTGCCATTGTGAGTCTTCATGAATTGATCTTTGTATTTCTTACGGATCTCCATGATTGGTCCCATGTTAACTTCGTTGTACGTTGTTAACATAGCTGCTGTTTGTTGCGCTTCAACAAGACGCTTCGCAATCGTCGCACGTAGACGAGTCATTGGTACGCGTTTTTCAACACGACCATCTGCACCCAAGGCTGGCATCGCCGCTGCTGGTGCAGCTGCTTTTGCTGCTGGAGCAGCAGCTGGTTTCGCTTTTACTGCAGCATCAACATCTTCTTTCGTGATGCGACCGCCTTTACCAGTGCCTTTTACTTGGGCTGCTGTTAAACCAGCTTCTGCCAAGGCTTTACGAGCAGCAGGACCAGCAACGCCATCTTCATCACTTTCTTCTGTAGCGCTAGCTGGTGCTGCAGCTTCTGGTGCTGCCGCCGAGCCAGATGCGCCTACTAGGAAGTTTGCTAACACTTCATCACTTAAGACAGTGTCGCCTTCCGCTTTCAAAATATCGCCAATCACACCATCTGCAGGTGCAACGACTTCAAGTACAACTTTATCTGTCTCGATATCAACAATATGTTCATCACGAGTACATGCTTCACCTGGCTGTTTGTGCCAAGCAGCAACAGAACCTTCTGCAACAGATTCTGGGAAAGTTGGTGCTTTAATTTGTACAGACTCTTGCACTGCTGCTGGAGCCGCAGCAGCAGGTGCCGCCGCTTTTTCCGCTGGTGCAGCAGAAGCTGCTGCGCCAGATTCAAATACAGCTAAGACTTCATCACTAAGGACAACGTCACCTTCTGCTTTCAAAACTTCCTTTAATACACCATCAGCAGGTGCAACGACTTCCAAGACAACTTTATCTGTCTCGATGTCTACGATGTGCTCATCACGTGCACAGGCTTCGCCTGGCTGCTTGTACCAAGTAGCAACGGTTCCGTCGGCTACAGATTCTGGAAAAGTAGGTGCTTTAATTTCAATGCTCATTTTATACCCTTATCTCTCTGACAGGCTATGGTACTAACCAACTAGTGCGTCGTTGACCAGTGCTTCTTGTTCTTCAACATGGATAGACATGTAACCCGCTGCAGGAGCAGCAGAAGAAATTCGACCCGCAAAACGGATTTTCAATTCAGGATACAGTTTTTCCAATACTCGATTCATGCGGTGACGATTGGCATGCCAAGCACCTTGGTTTTTCGGCTCTTCTTGACACCAAACCAAGCTCTCAACATTTTTGTATTGTTCCAACACAGACTCAAGGTCAGCGTATGGGAACGGATACAATTGCTCCAAGCGAACCACGGCAACATCCTCTTTTTGTAGCTCTTCACGACGGTTGATCAAGTCGTAATAAACTTTACCGCTACAAAGGACAATGCGTTTTACTTTATCCGCAGTAACAGTTTCAGAAGATTCAGGTAATACCGTTTTGAAACTTCCTTCCGCCAATTCTTCTAATGTCGAAATTGCTTGCTTGTGACGCAACAAACTCTTAGGCGACATAATGATAAGCGGACGACGCATAGGTCGAATCGCTTGACGACGGATGATATGGAAGATTTGTGACGGCGTAGTCGGAACACAAACTTGAATATTGTATTCTGCACAAAGCTGCAGAAAACGCTCTAGTCGTGCTGACGAATGCTCTGGGCCTTGACCTTCATAACCGTGCGGTAACAACATAGTCAGACCACATAAGCGGCCCCATTTATGTTCACCACTTGTAATAAATTGGTCGATAACAACTTGCGCGCCATTGGCAAAGTCACCAAATTGCGCTTCCCAAATAACCAAACCTTTTGGAGAAGTGCTCGCATAACCATATTCGAATGCTAATACTGCTTCTTCTGACAGGTAAGAATCATAAAGATCTAACGTAGGTTGATCATCAGACAAATGTTTTAAAGGAATGTAAGTGCTGCCGTCTTTTTGACTATGAATAACTGCATGACGGTGAGAGAAAGTACCACGACCAGAATCCTGACCTGTGATACGGATTGGGTAATCCTGCTCAAGCAAAGTTGCGAAAGCCAAGGTCTCTGCATAACCCCAGTTTAGAGGCAATGCACCAGCTGTCATTTTATCGCGGTCTTGGTAGATTTTCTGAACCTGACGCTGAACCACTACACCATCAGGAATAACGGTTAATTTCTTAGCCACTTCCTGAAGTTTTGCTAATGGATAAGTCGTATCACCAGCATCTGTCCATTCAACACCAAGGTAAGGCTTCCAATCTACGAAAGAACCTGTTTGAGATTCTAAAACAAGGCTTTTCGCTACATGGCGACCGTTATCCAAATCTTCTCTGTTTTCGCTTACTAATTGGTCTGCTTTTTCTTTTGAAACAACAGATTCATTAATCAAACGCTCAGCATATAAAGTACGAGTCGTTTTTAGCTTACTAATTACGCTGTACATTAATGGCTGTGTACCAGAAGGCTCATCGGTCTCGTTATGTCCACGACGACGGTAACAAACCATATCGATAACGACGTCTCGACCAAACTCATAACGGTAATCAAGTGCCAACTGAGTAACAAACAACACCGCTTCTGGATCATCACCGTTTACATGGAAGATTGGCGCTTGAATAATCTTAGCAACATCCGTTGCATATTCAGTAGAACGCGAGTCTTCTTGACGGTTTGTTGTGAAACCAACTTGGTTATTGATAACAATATGAACCGTACCACCAGTACGATAAGCGCGAGTTTGAGACATCTGGAATGTCTCCATCACAACACCTTGCCCTGCAAAAGCGGCATCACCGTGGATAGAGATAGGCACCACTGTTTTACCTGATGTGTCTTTACGACGGTCTTGACGGGCACGTACAGACCCTTCAACAACAGGAGAAACGATTTCAAGGTGAGATGGGTTGAATGACAAAGCGATATGAACTTCACCACCAGACGTCATTACATTAGATGAAAAACCTTGGTGGTATTTAACGTCACCAGATGTATTAACAAGCTTCTTACCTTCAAACTCGTCAAACAAATCTTTCGGGTTTTTACCTAAAGTATTCACCAAGACGTTAAGACGACCACGGTGAGCCATGCCGATAACAACTTCTTTCGCTCCAAGTGAGCCAGAACGCTGTATCAATTCATTAACCATTGGGATTAAGCTTTCGCCACCCTCAAGTCCAAAGCGCTTTGCACCAGGGTAACGACTAGCAAGATATTTCTCTAAGCCTTCCGCTGCGGTTAAACGCTCTAGTAGGCTTTCACGAGTTTCTTGGGAATACTCAGGACGGGATCTAACAGATTCAACACGTTGTTGTAACCACGCTTTCTCTTGCGTATCAACAATGTGCATAAACTCATAACCAATACTATTGCAGTAGGTTTTTTCGAGGTCAGATATTATGTCACCTAACTTCATTGATTCTTTGTTGAAAAACAAAGAGCCAACATTAAATTCAGTGTCTAAATCGGCACCTGTTAATTGATGGTAACCCAGATCTAGATCTGCAACTTTCTCACGTTTCTGTAATCCAAGTGGATCAAGTGTTGCGTGTTGATGCCCACGTACTCGATAAGCATTAATCAATTGCAAAACATTAATTTGTTTTTGCTCATGGTCAGATGTCGCAACCGTACCTGAAGAAACAGGCATAGAGCGAAATTTATTCTTACCAATTTGTAAAAACTGCTCTTGAATCACGGAGTGAGGAAGATCAGTTGATTGCGCTTCGCTTATACGAGGCAATTGATCAAAACATTTGCGCCATTCTTCCGATACCGAGTTCGGATCGACGAGGTAGCTTTCAAAAAGCCCTTCGACATATTCCAGGTTTCCACCTGAGAAATGAGAAGTACTCCACAGCAACTCCATTAAACTTTCGTGCATTCTCGATCACCCTTATGTTCGAGCCAGCCACCGGGGTCCCGGCATCAACCTATTATTAAGATCAATCAATTAATCAGGCCCGTAAGGCTATAAAGCCTCGATTTTTTTGTTTATTTACAGCTACTTTTGCCCTTCACGATCAATACTAAACGATTAAGAGTAGTTCAATAAAGAAAACTCTGAATCCATCATCACAAAGTTAATCGTTTTTCTTTGTACATCCGTGTGCGCAAAGGTCAAATTTTAAATTCTTTTTATTACATTTTCTATTGCTAGAGCATGCAAAAATGGCGGCATTGAACATTTATCCAAGCCGCCTACTTTTTAGTGGTCACATAAAGTTGAAGAAAAGACCACACAGAGCATTATTAAGTTGCTCTCTGTAAAAGCATGGTACGAATATTACCAATTGCTTTAGTCGGGTTCAGACCTTTCGGGCAAACATTGACACAATTCATAATACCGTGGCAACGGAAAACGCTAAACGGATCATCTAGATCACCAAGGCGTTCTTGTGTTGCTGTATCTCGGCTATCTGCCAAAAAGCGATATGCCTGCAATAAACCAGATGGACCAACAAACTTATCTGGGTTCCACCAGAAAGACGGACAAGCTGTTGAACAACATGCACATAAGATACATTCATAAAGGCCATCAAGTTTTTCACGCTCTTCCGGGCTTTGCAAGCGTTCAATCGCAGGAGCCGGCGCATCATTGATCAAATATGGACGAATTTTCTCATATTGCTTGTAGAATTGCGCCATATCGATAACCAAGTCACGCACAACTGGCAAACCTGGAAGCGGACGAAGAACCAACTTACCATTTTTTACAGCTTCAGAAACCGGTGTAATACAAGCAAGACCATTCTTACCAGACATGTTCATACCATCTGAACCACACACACCTTCACGGCATGAACGACGGTAAGAAATACTAGGGTCTTGTGCTTTCAACAAGTTTAAAACATCAAGCACCATAAGGTCTTTACCTTCAGGCAAAGCAACCTCGTAATCCTGCATGTAAGGAGCGTCGTCTTTCTCAGGATTGTAGCGATAAATACTAACTAACATTGACATAACTCCTTAGTACGAACGAACTTTAGGTGGGAAAGCTTCCATTGTTTTAGGCGCAAAGTTTACATCACGCTTAGTCACTTTCTTATCTACTGGATGGAATAAAGAGTGCTTCAGCCAATTCTCATCGTCACGTTCTGTAAAGTCATTACGCGCATGGGCACCACGACTTTCTTTACGGAATTCAGCAGGAACAGCGGTAGCTTCTGCAACTTCTAACAAGTTTTCAAGTTCAAGAGCTTCAATACGAGCTGTGTTGAAAGCTTGACTCTTATCTTCAAGGTGTAAATTTTCAACACGCTGACGAATCTCTTGCAGTTGAGCAAGACCTTTTTGCATTGCATCGCCATCACGGAATACACCGAAATAAAGCTGCATAACGCGTTGAAGATCTTCACGAACTTTAGCAACACTCTCACCGCCAGTTGTCGTATTTAGGCGATTCAAACGAGCCATTGCTGTTTCAATGTCTGTCTCACTCGCATCCAAAGAATCAAAACCTTCATCCAAAGATTTCTTAACGTGAAGACCAACAGCGCGACCAAATACAACCAAGTCAAGCAATGAGTTACCACCAAGACGGTTAGCACCATGCACAGATACACAAGCCGCTTCACCACAAGCATAAAGACCGTCGATAATAACGTCTTCGCCAGCTTCATTCTGTTTAATCGCTTGACCACCAACATTTGTTGGAATACCACCCATCATATAGTGACAAGTAGGAATAACTGGAATTGGCTCTTTCACTGGGTCAACGTGTGCGAAAGTACGAGACAACTCTAGGATACCTGGAAGACGCTTATTAAGAGTCTCTTCACCCAAGTGATCTAGTTTCAATAGAACGTGATCACCATCTGGGCCACAACCGCGACCTTCTAGAATCTCAAGAACCATAGAACGCGCTACAACATCACGGCCAGCAAGGTCTTTTGCGTTTGGAGCATAACGCTCCATGAAGCGTTCGCCGTCTTTATTGATCAGGTAACCACCTTCACCACGACAACCTTCTGTTACCAATGTACCAGCACCATAAATACCAGTTGGGTGGAACTGCCACATTTCCATATCTTGCATTGGGAAACCAGCACGCAATGCCATACCAACACCGTCACCTGTATTGATGTGCGCATTGGTTGTAGACTGGAAGATACGACCTGCACCACCGGTTGCGATAACTGTTGCTTTCGCTTTTAGGTAAACGGTTTCACCTGTCTCGATGCAAATCGCAATAACACCAACTACTGCATCTTCTTTGTTTTTAACAAGATCGGTTGCATACCACTCGTTAAAGAATGTTGTGCCGCCTTTTAAGTTACCTTGATAAAGAGTATGCAATAAAGCATGACCTGTACGGTCAGCAGCAGCACAAGTACGAGCCGCCTGACCACCTTTACCAAAATCTTTAGACTGACCACCAAATGGACGCTGATAAATACGACCTTGTTCTGTACGAGAGAACGGAAGCCCCATATGCTCCAATTCAAAAACTGCCTGTGGACCAACTGAACACATATATTCAATTGCATCCTGATCACCAATATAGTCTGACCCCTTTACGGTGTCATACATGTGCCAGCGCCAATCATCATTTGGATCGTCACTTGCAATTGCACAAGTAATACCGCCCTGCGCAGAAACTGTGTGTGAACGAGTTGGAAATACTTTAGTAACACAAGCTGTATTTAAACCAGACTCAGTAAGCTGAAGTGCAGCACGCATGCCTGCACCACCACCGCCAATAACAATGGCATCAAAAGAAATAGTACGAATATTCGCCATTACTTATAGTCCCCAAATAACCTGAACGCCCCATACGATATAGACGAACATCGCAAGGCCACATATAGATTGAAAGAAAAAACGTGCACCAGTGGCTTTAATATAGTCCGTAGAAATAGACCACAAACCAATCCATGAGTGAACACCAATCGACAAAAGAACCATCAAACTAAAAATACGCATCCATGTTGCTTCATACAAAGCACTCCACTGGTCGTATGTAAGATCTGGGTTCAGCAATAAATAACCAATAATGAATACTGTATATAGAGATAAGACAACGGCAGAGATTCTCTGCATCATCCAATCATAAAGTCCAGAACGGCCAAAACTTGTAATCTGAGTTACCATATCCACACTCCTGCTAGCACGATCAAAATCGCGGCAATTGCTAAATTAGCGACAGCAGCATTGCGTCCACTCTCCAACTCTTCAAAATGCCCCAAATCCATAAACAAATGTTTCACTCCTGCCACAAGGTGATACATTAATGCAGAGACAACACCCCAAATAATGAATTTCGCAAGAAAACTTGTCTGAAAAACATTCACCACTTGGTCAAAACCTTCCTGTGACTGCAAAGAAAGGTCAAACGCATAAAACAAGAAAACCAAACCCACAAAAAGAATGATTCCTGTTATGCGGTGAAGAATAGAAACGACTGCTGTGACTGGCATTGATATTGTAGAAATATCAAGGTTGACTGGTCTTTTTTTATTCACGACATTTACACCATCTTAACGATTGAATGGTCAATCACGACCCAATATCTATATGTACTGCACTCACTACAAATATGCAGAGAGCACCAAAGCACATCATAGGCCTGCTTTGAAAATCTCATCGATTTGCAAACGACTTTCTAAAAGCGACTCTCTTTTATTAGTTTACGTCAGCAAATCAATGAAATCATCGGGACGGCAATTATAGACCAGTGAAAAATACTAAGACAAATAGACTGAACAAGAGGTTTTCAATGATCACCATTCATCAAATGAATGTAGGCATAAGCCGAAACAATAATGGTATAAAATTACATAAAATAAACAAATATATATCACTTTAATTTTCTTTGTAATCAATAAGATAAAGTCAAATCCATATAGAAATAGAAAAAGACCTTATCGCAATTTTGTCATATAATTACGAAATATGTCTCTACAATGTAAATACTGTGTAAGTGAACAAGATTGACTTTTATAGTGTAGAAACAGTATTTTTTGCGCACCTTCTGGGCCAGGAGAGTCAAATTAAGACCCCTTAGCCCCGGACCAGAATACGAAGGAGACCATAAATGGCTGATAAAAAAGCAACACTCAAAGTGGATGGGATCGATAAAACTATCGAACTTCCTGTTCTTTCAGGTACTTTAGGCACAGACGTTATTGATGTTCGTGGCTTAGGTGCTAACGGTGTATTCACCTATGATCCAGGCTTTATGTCTACTGGCTCTTGCGAATCATCTATTACTTACATAGACGGTGAAGCGGGAATTCTTTTGCATCGCGGCTATCCAATTGCCCAGCTTGCTGAACATTCAGATTACTTAGAAACTTGTTACCTACTTCTTTACGGAGAACTACCGGATAAGAAGCAAAAAGAAGAATTTGATGCCATGGTCAACAAACACACCATGGTTAACCAATCCATGCACAAATTCATTGATGGCTTCAGAAATGACGCTCACCCAATGGCAATCATGTGTGGTCTTGTAGGTGCGTTATCTGCTTTCTACCAAGACAACATGGATATCAACGATCCTAAGCACCGTGAAATTGCAGCATTTCGCTTAATTTCAAAAATGCCAACATTGGCTTCTATTTGCTACAAGTACTCAAAAGATCAGCCAGTTATGTACCCACGTAACGACCTATCTTACGCTGAGAACTTCTTGTACATGATGTTTGCTACACCTTGCGAAGACTACAAAGTTAACCCTGTATTCGCTAAAGCAATGGACCGTATCTTCATCTTACATGCTGATCACGAGCAAAATGCATCTACATCCACTGTTCGCCTAGCAGGCTCATCTGGCGCCAACCCATTTGCTTGTATTGCCGCAGGTATTGCAACACTTTGGGGACCAGCTCACGGCGGTGCTAACGAAGCCGTATTGACAATGCTTGAAGAAATTGGTGATGTTGAGAACATTGACGAATTTATCGCCAAAGCAAAAGACAAAAACGATCCATTCCGCCTAATGGGCTTCGGACACCGTGTTTACAAAAACTTCGACCCTCGCGCTAAAGTAATGCGTGAAACGTGTGACGAAGTATTAGCTGAACTTGGCATGTCTGACGATCCATTATTGAAAATCGCAAAACGCCTAGAGCAAATCGCTCTTGAAGATCCATACTTTGTAGAGCGTAAGCTTTATCCAAACGTGGACTTCTACTCAGGCATCATCATGAAAGCGATCGGAATCCCAACAAGTATGTTCACAGTAATTTTTGCTATGTCTCGTACAATTGGTTGGATTTCACACTGGAATGAAATGATTTCTGGACCTTACAAGATTGGCCGTCCACGTCAATTATATGTGGGTCAACCACAAAGAGATTACCCTACTGACAAGTAGTAATCTTTGATAGATACAAAAATCGCGCTTATAGCGCGATTTTTTTTGCTTAAATCTAAAGTCAGAAGAAGATCAGAAGATCATTCATCTTCTTCCACTATTTCTGTAATCGTCTTTTGACCGCATTTTACGCAGTCACCTTCTATCCAAACCCGCTCTAGTGTTTCGAACTCTTTAGGGTTAATCATGCCTAAATCCACTTCACCACAAGCATTACACCAAGTCTGAGACAAAAAGTCTTTTTGCTCTTCTGCTGATCGTGCGTAAAAATCTCGCTCTACGGCTTGATCATTTGATAAATCTGTCATTATTTCGCTCCACTGTATTGATAAGAAACCACGCGATTTGCATCAGGGTCTAATGCGTTTAATGGCACACTTACTAGCAAGTGACTCAATGAAATAGAATTAAAAAGTTTTTGCTTATCCCCATCGATTTCAACTGAAAACTCAACTTTTTCACCATCAACCTGCACTAAATCCACGTTTCTTACCACACCGATTGTTTCTAAATAGGATTGAGTTCTCTTCATAACATTGTAACTTGTTACGCCCGTTACTTGGATGTTTAGCTTATTAACTGAATTGCTATTGCGAACAGAGGCATACCGAGAAGAAAACACTTTTGCCAGCTGAGTACTTGCTTGCTCAACAACATCATCAGGCGTCTCACCACTTAAAACAAAACGCTCTGTTTCTCCATTTTTAAACAGTACCAATAAGCTTCCGCCCACATGCCCTACGTAACTACTCACTCTCAAAGCGGCGACTGCATCAGTCTGGTATCGCTTACTAGCACTCGTAATCGTATCTTCAAAAAAGCCCCAAATATCTGCCGCACTAATATTACTTCTGTCCGTGTCATCCAACAAAGGAGCATAAATAGGCACACCAACCATATTGGAAAAATACGCAAACTGATTAAGGACACTAGAAGGTGATTTCGAACCTGATAACGCTCGAACACCATTATTATCGTTTGCTACCCAAACCAAAACGGAAGGACGATTATCTCCCCAAACCGGTAAATTGTTTTGCGATAAAAAGCTATCAATAGATGCTTGATAAAACGTCACCTTAACTTGCTTGCCCGGAACCAAGCCATTATCAGACGGAAGCAGTTCGCTCAAAGATGCCACCGAATGTTGAGCCACCCAAATCGAAGCATTTTTCTTAGCCTGCGCCAACACATCGCCAGTAATTGCAGCTCTATCGCCAGAGACTTTAATTAATACTCTTTCTGCAGCCAAACCAAATGCTTCATTTAACATTCTCGACTCAGATTGAGTAACAGGTAAATTGATTTCAGCGTCATAAAGCCCCTTCACAGTAACCGCTTGAACAAATGAAACTGAAAAAACACTAATAAGTAATAATAAAATACGAAAATTCATAGCCCTTCCTTCGTTTATTTGTCTATTCTACTGCCATAATGATAAAGAACCATAGCCCTAATGCGTCACTATGCTAAAATGCATTTTTTCCTCGTACCATGATAAGGCATAGGCAATGACCAAGTCAGATAAACCATCAATTAGTTACAAAGACGCTGGCGTAGATATCAACGCAGGTAACCAACTTGTTGAACGCATCAAAGGCGTAAGCAAAAAAACTCGTCGACCTGAAGTTATGGGCGGTTTAGGCGGTTTTGGCGCTTTAACACGTCTTCCAACAAAATATAAAAATCCAATTCTTGTTTCTGGCACAGACGGCGTAGGCACCAAGCTTCGTCTAGCGATGGATTTAAATCAACACGATACTATTGGTATCGACTTGGTTGCCATGTGTGTTAACGATCTTGTGGTTGCGGGCGCAGAGCCATTACTTTTCCTTGATTACTATGCAACAGGCAAACTAGACATTGATGTTGCTGCAAATGTTGTTACAGGCATAGGTGAAGGTTGTTTACAAGCTGGCTGTGCATTAGTTGGCGGCGAAACAGCTGAAATGCCAGGCATGTATCATGATGGCGATTACGATTTAGCAGGGTTCTGTGTTGGCGTTGTTGAAGAAGACAGCATCATCGATGGCAGCAAAGTAAAGTCTGGCGACACATTAATCGCGCTAGGTTCATCTGGCCCCCATTCCAACGGTTACTCTCTTATCCGTAAAATTTTAGAAGTGAACAACGCTGATCTAACACAAACCATTGATGGCGTAGTATTAAAAGATGCCTTGATGGCACCAACTCGCATCTATGTGAAATCTATCCTGAAACTTATGGAAAGCATTTCTGTTAATGCTCTAGCCCACATCACAGGTGGCGGCTTATTAGAAAACATTCCTCGCGTACTTCCAGAAGACGCTGCAGCTAAAATCGATGCAACTAGCTGGAAACGCCCTGCTGTATTTGATTGGTTGCAAGAGCAAGGTAATGTTGAGCAAGAAGAAATGTATCGCGTACTAAACTGTGGCGTCGGCATGGTTCTCGCTATTGATGCAGATAAAGCAGAACAAGCACTTTCTATCTTAAAAGCAGAAGGTGAAGAAGCTTGGATCATTGGTGAAATTTGCCCACGTGATAATGGAAAGGACGTGCTTATCTCTGATCTAGAGACTGAAGCATGAGCTACCCTATCGTTGTCTTGATTTCTGGCAGCGGCAGCAACTTGCAAGCTTTGATTGATCAAAGCTTGCAAGGTAAATTAAATATCAATATCTGTGCTGTTATCAGTAACAAAGCAGATGCTTATGGATTAGAGCGCGCTAAATCAGCAGGCATTGCCACTCACGCCCTGAGCCATAAGTCTTTTGATAGCCGCGAAGAATTCGATGCAGAATTACAAAAAATCATCGATCAGTATCAACCAAAGCTTGTTGTACTCGCTGGATTCATGCGTATTCTCACTGAAACTTTTACGAAACATTTTGAAGGTAGAATGTTAAACATTCATCCATCATTGTTGCCTAAATATAAAGGATTGAATACGCACCAAAGAGCCATTGACGCAAAAGAAGCAGAACATGGAGTTTCTGTGCATTTTGTTAGCTCAGAGCTTGATGCTGGCGCGGTAATACTCCAAGCTAGTACCAAAATAGAAAACGACGAAACAGCAGACACTCTGGCAACCAAGGTTCATTCACTAGAACACATCATCTACCCACTAGCGGTAAAATGGTTCAGTGAGAACAGGCTAAGCTATGATAACGGCCAAGCTATTTTAGATGGCAAGGTCATTCCAGAATGCGGTATTCGTTATCATCAAGAATTGATATAAACAGGGAGAAAGAATGATCACTCGTAAAATTTCAATCTATATAATTGGCCTTTTTATGAGTGTTCTTTCTACCACTATCTTCTCTTCTGAGGCAGCCAACGATGCCTTTCTTTTACCTTATTCTGCTACCTACAGCACCATTTGGAAAAAAGGCATCAGCCTCAAAGTAGAAGGGACACAAACCTTATCAAAAAAATCCAATAACCTTTGGCAGTTTGTGTTTTCAGCCGACAATATGTTTGCCTCACTGAATGAAGTTTCCAATTTTTACGTCGAAAACCACCAAATAATCCCAACAAAATATCAATACAAAAGTGTCGCACTTGGTAAAAAGCGAACAGCAACGCTGACGTTTGATTGGGAAAAAATGCTGGTTCGAAACGACATAAAAGGTAAACCTTGGAATCTTGCAATCAACCCAGATACCTTAGACAAACTTTCCATACAACTGCAAATCCGACAAGATCTGAAGATAGGCAAAAGCGAGTTTGATTACCAAGTAGCCGATGGCGGCCGTATTAAAAACTGGATCTTCGAGCGCAGTAGCTTAGAAACCATAGACACCAAACTTGGCAAAGTATCGACAATTAAAGTTATTCGAACGGACAACTTAGCGAAAGGTAAACAAACTTCATTTTGGTTTGCTCCAAAATTTGACTACTTACTTGTTAAGCTAGAACACAAGGAAGATGGTGAGTCTTATCGCCTAAACATAGAATCTGTTAAATAACGCTTTCACCAATAAAATATCACCAGATTTAGAGTAAAGAATCTTGTGTGTTTACATTCAAAAAGTCGTTCTCTTTATCCCAAAATACACTCTTACAGCCAAACATCTCATAAAAAGCCATCACATTGTACTTCTCTGCCTCATCAAAAAAGCCTTTTAATTTATCTAGGGCAGATTGAACAGGCAAAATTGCATGCAATGGCTGATTACCAGACTCTCCTGCTAAATAATGAATCTTATCTGGAGATATGCGACTTGCCTCTATAAGCGCCATAAAAGCGCGCTCCGTAATACAAGGTGTATCACACGGTGAGACAAGTAAGTGAGAAGAGTCGGCACGCATCAAACAAGCCAATAAACCAGAAAGAGGCCCTTTCTCGGAATAAGCTTGATGATCCGAAACAACCTCGAAACCTAATGCTAAATATTCTTCTACATGCCGATTGGCATTCACAAAGACAGAGCCAGAAATGGACTTTAATGCACGAGCAATCGGCATGATCATAGGTTCATTCTGAAAAAGCAGAAGTCCTTTATCTTGACCTCCCATTCGAATGCCTTTTCCACCGGCCAATACGGCGCTAGATAGAGATGTAAGTGCCATAAAAGCTCGTTTAAATTAGTTTAGAAACCCAACTTTTGTCGCGTTTAGACCAGATATCATCGGCTAAGCTTAAACACTCTTCGTGAGAGGCAATTCCGAACATAAGTCCAGCAACAGAAGCAAGTGTTTGACGAACTGCTTGCTCTCCAAACTGATCCACCTGCAACCCACTCCAGTGATCCGTCAGACGAGTTAGATCTAAATTATGCTTAAGACGCTTATGTTCCTTCTCAGCCTTAGACCAACTCGTCCAACTAGCAACCCCTTTCTGCCATTTCCATAAGGTTACTTCCCTTTCTGGGTTCACCTCGGCTTCACCATTACCACCTCGAAATACCAAGACAGAGGGATCATTTAATTGCTCACAAGCTGAAATATGCAACACATCATAACCACGATGGAAGACACCATGTACACTATGATCAGCTTGAAATGGATTCATCATGCGCACCACTGTATTAACTGGCGATCGCAACCCCAATGTGTATTTCAAGTCCATCATGTCACTTAAGGTAAAATCGATACTTTCAAGAGAGATATACGCAAAACCAGTTTCATCAACCTTCTCCTTTACTTCCTGACGAGTATGGGAGATAGACAAGCCTAAACGCTTAATGGCTTCATTTACAAATATTCTTTCTTCACCTTCAAATGCATGACCATGCATCACTACCTTCTTTCCATAATTTGCCAAAGCAAGCGCAGCAAGCAAAAACCAAGGTAACTCATTACGCTTACCAGCATATGCAGGCCAATCAAGATCTACGTGAAATTCTAACGGATCTTTTTCTGATAAAAACTGACGTGTGGCCTCAGTAAACCCAACCGTTTCTTCCACTGTTTCTTCACGTATACGAATCAGCATCCAAAAAGCACCTAGCTGCTCTGGTTCAACTTTGCCATTTAAAATAAGAGACATTGCATGATCTGCCTCTTCAGTAGTCAAGCTACGAGAGCCTTTTTTACCGCGCCCTAAAATTTTCACATACTGTGTAAACGCATTACTCATGCAGAAAGCTCCGTTATGGTAGGGATAAAGTGTTTGAGTTCAGGAATACAGGAGCCACAATTTGTTCCGCATTTTAATAATGAACCGAGCTCTTCGACTGAACAAACACCATCAGTAATTGCTTGTTCTATTTGCTTTTTACCGACTTGAAAACAAGTACATATTATAGCGCCTTTATCTTCAACATTCGCTGGCAATCCGACTAATATCGCCATACGATCCAACTCAGACAAAGGTTCTTGCTCTGCTAATTTTGATTCTAACCAATCACACGAAATGGATTCAGGTGTCGGATGCAAATACGCAACAAGAGAAAGCTTTTTATCCTGAATATACGCCAGCCTAATTTGCTCTGTAACAGGGTTAGTATATTCCAGCCACTCGCCTGTTGACGCACCATTCTGATTTAACAAAGCCTGAATCGAAGACACATTTTCGCCAATTGGCCACACCACTTCGTAATGATAGCCATGCTCAGATGGCACATAACACCAATAAGTGAAATCCAGTTCTTCAAGCGGCTCTGAAGATACAACCACACCATAAGAAATATCTTTTACAGCTTCAAGTTTAACTTGCGCATGTTTCGACTCCGGCTGCCCTGACAGAGGATCAACTACTTGAGGAATAAGGTTTGACACAACAGATGCATTGGAAAATTGTTGCGTCCAATGGATTGGCGCAAAAACATTCCCCGGAGCCACGCCTCGGCTTACTTTTGCCTTCAACAAAGCTTCCCCATGCGAAGAAGTAAGGCGCACAAGCGTTTTGTCTTCAATACCAAGCACTCTTGCGTCTCTAGGATGAATTTCTACATAAGGCTGGTCAGTGTGTTTGGTTAATAAAGCCGCATCGCCTGTTCGTGTCATAGTGTGCCATTGGTCACGAACACGCCCCGTATTAAGCGTGAATGGCCATTCCTGAGAAAACTGATTAACAGGTAATTGTGGCACAATAGGAACAAATTTAGCTCGATTATCTGGCGTAAAGAATCGACCATCTTCAAACATACGAGCCGTTCCTTCTGGTCGCCCTTTTGGCACAGGCCATTGCACAGGAACTAAAGCATCGTATTCTTCTTTTGTCATTTGACTAAAGTGACCAATATCAAAATCGCGTTTGCCATTATTTTCAAAAGCCGATAACGCCGCGTGCTCAACAAAGATTTCATGAACATTGCGATAAGAAAACGCTGACTGATATCCCAAGCTTTTCGCCACTTCACAAATCGCCCACCAATCATGTTTGGCTTCACCTGGCGCTGGCAAAAGACCACGTTGGCGTGAAATTCTTCTTTCTGAATTTGTCACTGTGCCATTTTTCTCACTCCAACCTGTTGCCGGAAATAAGACATCTGCCATCGCAGTGGTATCGGTATGCGCTTTGCAATCACTGACAATAACCAACTCACACTTTTCTAATGCTCTTCTCACCTGAGCCGTATCAGGCAGACTTACCATAGGATTAGTGGACATAATCCAAACCACTTTTACCTTACCTTCTTCCATGGCTTGAAATAAGTCGACTGCTTTTAAACCGTTTTCTGTCGCCATATTTGGTGCTTGCCAAAAACGCTGAACCAAGGACTGAGCACCTGGTGTAGCGAAGTCCATGTGTGCAGCTAACTGATTCGCTAATCCGCCCACTTCTCGTCCGCCCATCGCATTCGGTTGACCTGTAATCGAAAACGGTCCAGCACCTTCCTTTCCAATTCGCCCAGTTGCTAAATGACAATTAATTATCGCATTACATTTATCGACACCCGATGAAGACTGATTCACACCTTGAGAATAAAAAGTCACCGTTTTTGCCGTTTCTGTCCACCAGCTTGCCAATAAACTTAAATCTTTTTCACTTACTCCAGAGAATTCCGCCGCTGAAGCCAAAGTCGGTGTTGACTCATTCGCCTGATTTAGAGCCTCTTTAAAACCATTGGTATGACGAGAAATAAAACCTTGATCAAGCACATTCGCCTGAACAGAGTGCTGTAACAAATAAGAGAAGATCGCCGCATCGCTGCCAGGCTTAATTCCCAAGTGCAAATCTGCAATATCACAAGTGGCCGTCTCTCTTGGATCAATCACCACCACTTTCATGTTAGGGCGTTGCTTTTTAGCTTCTGCAATACGCTGGAATAAAATTGGATGCGTCCAAGCCGCATTAGAGCCCACCATGATTAACAAATCACATAACTCTAAGTCTTCATAATTACAGGGAACAGTATCAGAGCCAAAAGCACGCTTATAGCCAACAACCGCTGACGCCATACACAATCGAGAGTTGGTATCGACATTAGCCGTTCCAATGAAACCTTTGGCTAACTTATTCGCCACATAATAATCTTCTGTCAAAATCTGCCCAGAAAGGTAAAAGCCAAAAGCATCAGGGCCATGATCCTTCACCACTTGAGCAATTTTTTCACTGACAGTCTCAACCGCTGTTTGCCAAGCAACAGACTCACCGTTCACCATAGGAGTCAATAATCTATCGTCAGATTGAATGGTTTGCGCAAGACTACTGCCTTTCACGCACAGACGACCAAAGTTAGCAGGATGATCACGATCTCCAGACACAGGCTCAACAGGGTCAGTTGCGGAATTTGGTACAGTAAAATTCACCCCGCACCCTACGCCACAATATGGACAAGTCGTTTTCTCAATTCGTGCTGTCATGATCATTCCTCAAACCCATTATCCAAAAACAAAAAAAGGCCCAACCGCTTTCCTAGAAAAGCGGTTGGGCCTCGTTGCCTTTTGTAATATCTGATTGCTTTATGTGTAAACCTTCGTCGACTTACGGTGCATCAGTTACTTTGTATAAAGCAATAACCAAGCCAATTTTGATAAAAGTCATTAAATCCATGTATTCGTTATCAATTCCCTATAAATGGACAAGTTACCTTTTACTAACACCATAAGGCTTCAAAAATATCGCACCAAAACAATGCAAAATATGCAAGCTAAGGCTCAGAAATGTACACCTCATCTCCTTCTAGTTTTGCTTTCCAGTAAGGAATTCGAACCGCGTCGTCTTCCAGACATTCTCCAGAAGACAACACAAAGTGTTGTTTATACAAAGGGCTAGCAACCGTCCAATTGCCTTGGAGGTGAGCAACCAAACCGCGAGACAAAACGTTCGCCTTGCCGAATGGATCCCAATTACCGATAGCAAACACCTTATCATCAGACTCAGGAATATAAAAAAGTGCCACTTGCTGACCATCGACCATAGCCGCTACTCCAGCACCTCTAATAAGATCACCTTGCTTACAAACTAATTTCCACTGTGATGCCATCTTATTAACCCACCTTCGCAATCAATTCTAACTTTTCTTTTTCTGTCGCCGGGCGAATTTGATCACGCTCTTCAACGAAAACAACATTGTCATCCACGCCATCATAGTTAACAAACTGACGGAATGTTTTTAGTGCTTCTGGATCTTCTAATGTTGTTTTCCACTCACACTGGAAGGTATCAACAACATAATTCATCGCCGCATCCAGCTCGTCACACATACCTAATTTATCTTCTATAACCACTTCTTTCAGATACTCTAGACCGCCTTCAAGGCCATCCATCCAAACGGAAGTTCGCTGTAGCCGATCCGCAGTTTTTGTGTAGAACATTAGTACGCGGTCAATGTATTTAATGAGTGTTTCGTCATCTAAATCAGTAGCAAATAAGTCACCGTGACGAGGCTTCATACCACCATTACCACAGACATAAAGGTTCCAACCGCCTTCTGTTGCAATAACACCAATGTCTTTACTTTGCGCTTCTGCACATTCACGAGTACAACCAGACACAGCAAATTTAATCTTATGAGGAGAGCGCAAACCTTTGTAACGGTTCTCTAAATCAACCGCCATGGTCATACTGTCATTCACACCATAACGACACCAAGTACTACCAACACAAGACTTAACAGTTCGTAATGACTTACCATAGGCTTGACCCGTCTCAAACCCCGCAGCGACTAACTTACCCCAGATTTCTGGCAATTGAGGTAAAGTCGCACCGAATAAATCAATACGCTGACCGCCTGTAATCTTGGTGTACAACTTATATTCTTTTGCTACTTCACCAAGCACAATCAATTTTTCTGGTGTGATTTCACCGCCTGGAATACGAGGAACAATAGAGTAAGTACCGTCTTTCTGCATGTTACCTAGGAAGCGGTCATTGGTGTCTTGCAGGATAATGTGTTCTTTTTTCAGAACATATTCGTTCCAAACACTGGCTAAGATAGAGCCAACCGCAGGCTTACAGATTTCACAACCATGGCCTTTGCCATGCTTTTCTAATAACTCATCAAAACTTTTGATCTTGCCAATTTTGATGATGTTATATAAGTCCTGACGCGTATAAGCAAAGTGCTCACAGATGTCTGTACTGACTTCAACCCCCAGCGCAAGCAGTTCATTGTCGACTACCTTTTTCAGCAAAGCTGCACAGCCACCACAACCCGTTCCAGCTTTTGTCACTCCTTTCACATCACCAACAGACAAAGCACCGCCACAGACAGCATCGCTGATATCTTGTTTCGATACGTTGTGACAACTACAAATTGACGCTGTCGCTGGCAAAGCATCAACACCCAATGCAGCAGGTGCGCCATCCATTGCTGGTAAGATCAAAGACTGCGCTTGTTCAGGCAGATCAATCGCATTCAAATAGTATTGCAACAAGGTATCGTAATAGCTGTTGTCACCGACTAGCACTGCGCCTAACAGTTTTTTACCGTCTTCTGAGACAACCATTTTACGGTAGCTCTGACTCAACTCATCTTGATAAACAAAAACTTTGCAGCCTTGTGAAGTGCCGTGAGCATCACCTACCGATCCCACATCACAACCAAGCAGCTTCAACTTGGTACTCATATCTGCGCCAGTAAATGACAAGCCAGCATCGCCCATCAAATGGCCTGCCGCCGCTTTCGCCATGGTATAACCTGGTGCAACTAAACCAAAGATTCGGTTATTCCAAAGCGCACACTCACCAATCGAGTAAATATCTGCATCGCTGGTTTGGCATTGGTTATTAATAGTGATACCGCCACGCTCGCCCATTTCTAGACCAGACTGTTTCGCCAATGCGTCTTGAGGTCGAATACCTGCAGAGAACAAAATCAAATCTGTTTCAAGGTGTGTGCCATCGGCAAAATTCATGCGATGGAAAGCCGCTTCTCCATCGACAATTTCTTGTGTCGCTGTGTCGGTATAAACCTTCACACCTAAGGCTTCGATCATTCCTTTCAGAACACTACCGCCCTTTTCATCCAACTGAACAGGCATAAGTCGAGGAGCAAACTCCACAACGCTGGTTTCTAACCCTAGATTTTTTAAGGCGTTCGCAGCTTCCAAACCTAACAAGCCACCACCAACAACCGTGCCACGAGTCACTTTCTTGGCACAATCTCTAATGGCATCCAAGTCTTCTAATGTACGATAAACAAAGGTGTTATCACGTTTGTGACCCGGAATTGGCGGAACAAAAGGATAAGAGCCCGTGGCCAAAACAAGCTTGTCATACGGTAATGAATCACCATTTTGCAAGAGTAGTGTTTTGGCTTCACGATCAATCTCGGTGACAAGACTGTTTGTAAAATAACGAACGCCATTGTCGTCATATAGCGTACCGTCCGTCATAGCCAAATCAGCTGCGCCTTTACCGGTAAAATACTCACTGAGATGCACACGGTCATAGGCTAAATGTGGCTCTTCACCAAATACCGTAATATGAAAAGTTTCGTGACCACCTTGGGCAATAATTTGTTCAACAAAATGGTGGCCGACCATGCCATTCCCCACTACAACAAGACGTGGTTTATTGGCCGATAGAGGTATATTAGATGTCATCGTGTTCCCCTTGCTTTTAACTAGCAACGTCTAAAACCGCTTAATTAGGCAACTTTTGGGCAGCAATATGCTTCCCCAAACACCAGTAGTTCAAGCATGTCAGAGACATTAGTTTTGTTTTGAATTAGCTGGAAATACCAGCTCCCATCGGCAACGTTGCCATAAAGAATTGCCCCAACTAATACGCCATCGTTGACGATCAGTTTGCGGTAATGATTGGCTCCTACATCTTTAAAGAAGATGCACGAGTCTTCCGGATCGGCTTGAATCTTCCCGACTGAAAAAAGATTCACACCAGATACTTTTAATTTGGTTGGCGTTGGCTCAATTGAAAAGCTGGCGTCTTTGTCATTCAGCACACTGATTAGCACTTTTATCTGATCCCAAATAGGAGCTACCAGACCAAAAGTTTGCTGGTCAAATTCACAGCATTCGCCTAATGCAAAAACATCTCGATAGGACGTCTGCATTTTTTCATCCACTACAATCGCTTGATTAGTTTTTAAACCTGCCGACTTTGCCAAAGCTATTTCTGGTGAAATTCCTGCTGCCATAACAACTAAGTCAGCCGCCATTCGCTCACCATCCGCGCGCACAACCTGATTAACGAGACCGTTTTCTGATTGAATAA
Organism: Marinomonas algae; assembly: GCF_047525555.1. Taxonomy (NCBI): domain Bacteria; kingdom Pseudomonadati; phylum Pseudomonadota; class Gammaproteobacteria; order Oceanospirillales; family Oceanospirillaceae; genus Marinomonas; species Marinomonas algae. The sequence continues at coordinate 93,315 of NZ_JBLIXK010000001.1, forward strand.
AAGAAGATGGCGATTCCCCCAGACGAAACTCAATTCCCATCTGCTCTAACCGGCTACGTAACAAAGCAGCAGATTCAGCGTCTAGCTGTCGGTTCAATAACCATTTTGAGCGATGAAAAACAGTCACTTTATGACCTCGCTTAACCAGTCCAACAGCCGCTTCTAATCCCAGCAAGCCGCCACCAATCACGCAAACAGACTGATTGTCTTGAAGGCTCGCCATAACGTTGACATCGCTCCAGGTACGAAAGCCCATCACATTTGACGCCTTCGCCCCATCGATAGGTAAGATTCTTGCTCGTGAACCTGTTGCCATAATCAATTTGTCATAGCCAATGGCTTTAGCGCTGGCCAAACAAACCACTTTCGCCTCAAGGTCAATGCTCTCAACCCCATCACCAGCAATAATAGACACACCTTCTTGCTGCATTTTTGCCGTGTCCACCAAAGACATTTCATGATCCGAGATGTCTTTGGCTAACAAGGAAGACAACATGATTCGGTTGTATCCAACCTGAGCTTCTTCACCAATCAAGGTAATAGAATAATTCGCATTTTTTTGCTGCATCAAATCAAACGCCAGCTTGCTGCCTGCCATTCCAGCACCAACAATAACAATGCGAACGCAGCCTGCCTGACGCATATTATTAAGCGCTCGCCGCTGCATTTGTGTCTGCTGTTTTTTTCGCTTTCGCAGCAGAAATAGGCTCAACTTTGCGCTGTTTTTCATATAGGAAAGTCAGCACTTGTGCACGGTAATCGACATATTTAGGGTCATTAGCCAATGCCAATCTGTCTCGTGGACGCTCTAAATCCACATGAAGAATTTCGCCTATGGTCGCCTCTGGACCATTAGTCATCATGACTATACGATCAGACAGTAAGACAGCTTCATCAACATCATGAGTAATCATAATGACGGTGTTATTTAGGTCTTTTTGAATTTCCATCAAAGAGTCTTGAAGATGTGCTCGCGTTAAAGCATCCAGTGCACCAAAAGGTTCATCCATTAATAGAACACTTGGCTCCATTGCCAACGCACGCGCAATACCTACACGCTGCTTCATACCGCCTGAAATTTCATCAGGGCGTTTGTCTGCTGCATGAGTCATATGCACAAGCTCTAGGTTGTGCATAATCCATTCATGCATTTCTTTTTTAGATTTTGTCTTCTTGAAAACCTGCTTAACCGCCAATTCAACATTTTGGTATGACGTCAACCAAGGCAACAATGAGTGGTTCTGGAAAACAACCGCACGCTCTGGGCCTGGGCCTTTTACCTCTTTTCCATCGAGTAAAATACCGCCTTCCGTTGCATCATAAAGACCGGCAACAATATTCAGAACAGTAGATTTACCACAACCAGAGTGACCAATCAGGGAAACAAATTCCCCTTTATTAATTTTTAAACTGACATTATCAAGCGCTTTGAACGAACCTTTTGGGGTTGGAAACTCGATAGAAACTTTACTGATATCCAAATGGGTTGACATATTTCTCTCCTACTTAGCCTTATCTAGTTAACCGTTAACGTAATACTTGTGTTTTATCCCAAGAGACAAAACGCTGAACTACAAGCATGGCTCGGTCTAATAAAAATCCGATAAAGCCAATCATCAACACCGCCACCATAATTCGCCCTAGCGAGTTTGAACTACCGTTTTGGAATTCATCCCAAACAAACTTACCTAAACCTGGGTTTTGAGCCAGCATCTCTGCTGCGATAAGAACCATCCAAGCAATACCTAAAGACAAACGAAGTCCGGTAAACATCAATGGGATAGCAGAAGGGATAACAATCTTGATGACATGAGTCATCCAATTCAGGCGCAATACTTTTGACACGTTTAACAAGTCTTTCTCTACCGCTGCCACACCAACGGCCGTGTTAATCAAAGTCGGCCACATGCAACATAACGTCACCGTAAACATAGAGGTTAGGAAAGATTTCGAAAACATTGGGTCGTCTGTAACATAGGTCGCACTCACAACCATGGTGACCAAAGGTAACCAGGCAAGCGGCGAAACCGGTTTGAATACTTGAATAACCGGATTAAGAGCACTGTAAACTGAACTATTAAGACCAATTAAAATACCAAGTGGAATGGCAATAAGACTCGCCAACCCAAAACCTGCCAATACGGTATAAAGGCTTGTAAATATTTGATCAAAAAAGGTTGGCTTACCTGTGTAATCTCTTAACTTACCCACATAGCTAGGATCTTTCGCTTGGCGCGCTTCTATACGTTTTTCTTGGCGCTCGTAAAACGCTTCTTCCTTAACTCGTTCGTTTTGATGTTCAGCCACAAGGCTATTCCATTGCTCGTATACAACAGATGGCCCAGGAAACTCCCCTAAAGAAGTATGAACTCGGCTTGCACCAACCTGCCACAACGAAATAAAAACCAAAATCCCAAAAAGAGGAAGCAACAAGCTTTTCAATGAAATGCTTTCTACTTTGTCTTTCAATGACGCTATGGATAAGCTCGGTATATTCATATTTCTCTCTCACTCTGTTTAACAAAATAAGACAGCCTGACTGACTGTCTTATTATTCGCTTTACTTATATTTGGTCGTCGCCTTTCAAACCAATTTCAAAGCTTTTCAAGTAATCATTTGGTTTTTTACCGTCATATGTAACACCATCGATAAAGTCACTTTGTGGCGCTTTGAAACCATCTTCTGTTTCAAAATCTGGAAACTCAGATGCCACCATCAAACCATCTTCGATCAAAGCATTCGCCGCTTGAGCATAAATGTCTGGACGGTACACTTCTTTCGCTACGTTCATGAACCATTCATCTGATTTAGGCTCTGCAATTTGTCCCCAACGACGCATTTGAGTCAGGTACCAGATCGCATCACTGTAGTAAGGGTAAGTTGCGTTATGACGGAAGAATACGTTGAAGTCAGGCACTTCGCGCTTGTCGCCTTTTTCATACTCAAACGTCCCTGTCATACTGTTAGCAATAACGTCGTAATCGGCACCGACATAATCACTACGAGACAAGATTTCTACTGCTTCAGGACGGTTAGCATTGTTATTTTCATCCAACCATTTCGCTGCACGGATCATGGCTTTTACAACACGAATGTGTGTATTTGGATACTCTTCTGCCCAATCACCACTCACACCAAATACTTTCTCTGGGTTGTTTTTCCAGATTTCGTAATCGGTAATAACTGGAACACCAATACCTTTAAATACTGCTTGCTGGTTCCAAGGTTCACCCACGCAGTAACCGTGAATGGTTCCAGCTTCCATTGTTGCTGGCATCTGCGGTGGCGGTGTTACTGACAACAAGGCATCTGCATCAATCTGACCACTTGTATCGCCTTTCGCTGGCGCATAGTAACCAGGGTGAATACCACCAGCTGCTAGCCAATAACGTAATTCATAGTTGTGAGTAGAGACAGGAAACACCATTCCCATTTTGAAAGGTTTGCCTTCTGCTTTATAACCATCGATAACAGGTTTTAGAGCACTGGCACTAATTGGGTGAACAGGCTTTCCATCAGGGCCATTTGGAATGTTCTTTTTCATCTCAGCCCAAACATCATTGGAAACTGTGATGCCGTTACCATTCAAATCCATACTGAAAGCCGTCACGATGTGAGCTTCGGTTCCGTAACCAATCGTCGCGCCCAAAGGCTGACCCGCCAACATATGAGCACCATCCAACTGACCATCAATCACTCGGTCTAATAGTACTTTCCAGTTTGCTTGTGCTTCTAACGTGACATACAAACCTTCATCTTCGAAATAGCCTTTTTCATATGCAATTGCTAATGGAGCCATATCGGTTAATTTAATAAAACCAAACTTCAGCTCTTCTTTTTCTGGGTAACCAAGCTCAGCATGAGCAACCCCAGACAAAAGTGCAGATCCAACCAATAAAGAAACACTGGCTTTCTTAGTTGAACGTACTAATTCCGGCAAAGATAAAACCGTTTTCAAAGATCTCATACTCATAACTATGCTCCACTTGAGAAACGTAAAAAAAACAAAAAAGGCGCATGCGAATCACAATTAATGTGTCCACAGGCGCCTTTGCCATTCATAAACAGCTCTACATTGAACTGCTAATAATGTGGGTGACAGTTAGGCATCGTTGCCAACTTCACCAAAATTTTATTAAAACTTGATATATAAATAGAAAGCACTTTATATGCCAAAAAACACAAACTATTGATACACAATGCTTTTTAAAGAATTAAAGCGAAAAACATGCAGCTTTTAATAAAAAAATCACTAAACCGTGCTCATTTCTTACGCACTACGCACCATAAAAAGACACGTTATTCACTAAAGCCTTTCAAAATACCTTCCGGGTGCAAAGAAACATTTCCTGTCGATACAGCTTCTAACCAATTGGACTCTGCTGAAGAGCTTAAACGCCAAGAATCATCTTTCTCTACATCAAGTCTTAACGCTTTATAATAAAGGTCTTTGCGATACACCTGCTCAGCCACTTCATTCAATGAAGGAACCTCTTCTAGTTGCTGCCAACGGTGCATTTGCGCCATCACCCACAACGCGTAATTTGGTAATGGCTTATTAATCTCACTTCCAGAAAAGCGCTGATAAGCCTCCATCGGCCAATCGAACTGACCTTTGGGCTTAATCGCACTAAAGCCGTAAACCAATTGTTCAACAGTACTGTTTAAATAATCCGGATGACTTAATATCTCTAATAGCTCGGTTTGATTTTCCGCTTGATCCACCCAAGCACATGCCTTTTCTAACGCTCTAATAATGGCTAAATGGGCTGATTCATTCTGCTCCGCCCACAAGGAATTTACACCAAACACTTTTTCCGGCGTACTTCCCCAAATTTCATAGCCTGTAACCAACATATGGCCTACGCCCTGTTCAACAGCAAGGCTATTCCAAGGCTCACCCACACAATAACCATCTATCTCACCAGACTTAAGTGCGTCGAGCATTTTTACTGGCGGCACAACAGTAATTTGTACATCTTCATCTGGATTAATGCCCACACGGCTCAACCAATCTCGTAATTGATAATTATGTGATGAATAAGGGTACACAATCGCAAAACGCAGAGGCGCATCTTGCCTATCTCGATTATCGATCAGTTTTTTGAGCGCCGCCCCCGTACGAATATCTGCAGCTGACCCAGAATAATGCTGAAGCTGATCATAAAGAGCATTACCAATGGTGATACCATTTCCGTTATGGCTTACAGTAAAGCTGGTTTGCATCGCTTTTTTGATGGTACCTATTCCTAACGTGGCTGCTATCGGCATAGAAGCCAACATATGAGCACCATCAAGTACATTAAACGCTACTTTGTCACGAATACTCGCCCAAGATGCCTCTTTAGAGAGCTCCACATCGACACTCTCCGAAGCGAAAAAGCCCTTCTCTTTTGCGATAACAAAAGGAGCGCAATCTATTAATGGAATAAATCCAATACGAACAGTCCCGTTATGCAAAGGTGTCGTATTCTCTTGTTTTTGACTCACTTTGCACCTCCCATGAGTTCCATTACCGATATAATGTTACGTGCGACATCTGTCATACGTTGGCTGCGGTCCATGGCTAACTTTCTTAATGCTTTGTAGGCGGCGGGTTCATCACATTGCTGATGTTTCATAATTAAACCTTTCGCTTTATCAATAAGTTTTCTGTCTTCTAATTGGCTTTTGACTGTTTCCAATTCCGACCTTAAGGCGTGAAATTCACGAAACCTCGCAATAGCAACTTGCAACAGTGCTTTGACACTTCCGCTATTAACACCATCAACTACATATGCACTGACACCAGCTCTGATGGCTGCCTCAACATGTCGAGAGTCATCTTCTTCGGCAAACATAACAATTGGGCGAGGATTATCTTGAGTAAGGCGAGACATATTTTCCAATATATCTCGATCAGGAGATTCAATATCAATAATAACCATATCAGGTTGATATTGATTAACGGCTTCCGTTAGGTTTTTGGCATTTTCAAGACGCCTAATGACACGATAGCCACTGTCTGTCATTGCTTGCTCTACAATGGCTGCTCGGGCAGGCTCATTATCAACAAGCATGACAGTTAACTCTTTCTCTGGGGGCGCAGACATAGTGCACTCTCTTAAAAAATATAAAAATATACTTTTATATACTGCAAGATATGCGCCATTTTAAAGCCTGAAAAGAAAGACAATATTTCATAAAATCCCTGTATTAACAGGGATATATAAAAAATAAAGGGAGAAATAGAAATCTAAAGAAAATAAAAGACCCAATTTGGTGCAGAGAGATTAAGCTAAAGTTCCAAATTGGGGTGCACTGTTATTGGTTTTGAGCCAGTAAAGCCAAGGCTAATCTGTCTTTTGTATTGGTTTTTTTGAAGATAGATGTCAAATGAGCTTTTACTGTTCGTTCTGTAATCCCCATCTCATTTGCTATATCTCTATTTGACAATCCTTGAGCAACTAATTGCGTCACACTTAACTCTCTATCAGATAGCCCCTCAAGCTCACTTTCATAAACAGCATTGACAGCAGACTGTGAAATCAATTGTTGAATGAAAGCTTTTCCACCCCAAATTTCTCCTGAATCAACAACCGACAAAACCAGAGACAATTGTTCTTCACCAATATAAGGAGCGCACTGACCACTAACACCAACAGAAAAAAGCCTTAATGCGGCCGCTTGGCTCGATTGATTAGGAAAAACAATGACTTTCTGATGTGGAAACTCTGCACGCAAAGCAACAACATCCTCTACATTTTTCGCAAACCCATCATCTGCTAAGTAAATAAAGCAATAATGAAAATCTGTGGATAGGCTTTGTAATGATCGACGAACTTCTTCTCCGCTTTTAACTCGAAATAAATCTACATTGGTATTAACTATTTGATTCCAATGTGTCCATACGGCGTCATCTGTATTCCAACATAATATTTTCAAAGCAGATCTCGTTGTGTTATCAGTTCCAACTAAAATGATTCTAACCAGTAGAAAGCATTGCCATTGTTAACATTTGTTACAGCTTAAGAATTACAAATTCTATTTTTGTAATTATCTTTCTCTAAGGGCGTTATTCTTGGCTTTCAATATTGGTTTCAATAGGTAATCAAGTAAGGTCTTCTTACCCGTAATAATGTCTACGGTAGATTGCATACCTGGAATAATAGAGAGTTTTGAATCATCGCTTCCTAAATAGTTTTTATCTGTTCTCACGCGAACAAGGTAAAAACTGTTTCCTTCTTCATCCAAAATTGTATCCGCACTGATGTTTTCAACCACACCATTTAAGCCACCAAAAATAGCGAAGTCATAAGCAGAAAGCTTAACAACCGCATTAAATCCAGGTTGAATGAAACCAATATTTTCTGGTCGAACCTTCGCCTCAATCAATAGAGAATCTTCAATTGGAACAATCTCCATCATATTGACGCCCGGCTTAATAACACCACCAACCGTATTGGTTTGGATTTGTTTTACAATCCCTTTAACTGGTGATCGTACCTGAGTTCTCGATACCTTATCCTCAAGTGATACAGTGTTTTCTCTTAATTGATCCAACTTGCTTCGTACACTAGTTAACTCTTCTTGTGCTTCCGTTCTAAACTGTGCATCACTTTCCGCTAATTTACTTTGTGCTTCTTTAAGTGCAGAACCCGCTCGAGGAATAGCCAACTCCGTTGCTTCTAAATCCCCTTTAAGCTGATTCACTTCCCTTTCAAGTTGAAGCAATTCCACTCTAGAAACGGCACCTTGCTCAAACGCAGGGCGAGTCAAATCTAACTCTTCCTTTGAAAAGGCATAACTTTGTCTTAAGTTGTCTAGCTTCGCTTGCAATTCAACTATTTCTTGTTTCTTTTGCTCTATTTGCTGCTGAAAACTCACCTGATTCGTTCGCAACGACTCTATTTTGTTCTTATATAAATCCAGTTCTCGCGTGACAACTAAGGGATATTGTTCTAACGCATCTTGGTCAAATTCTGGCTCAACACCATAAGATTCAGCTTGAAGTCGAGTTGCTCTAACCTGCAAGTTAATATATTCGGCTTGTCGTTCACGCAAAGTGGAGAGTGCTTCTGTATTCTCAATTGTCATCAAGATTTGGCCTTTTTCCACCACTTGGCCAACTTGTGCATTAATCTCTTTTAGAATACCACCTTCAAGGTTTTGGATTTGCTGTACTTGGCTCGAAGGAATAACCGTACCCTCCCCTACCGTCACTTCATCCAATGAGGTGTAATTCGCCCAAACAAGCGCAACTGCGATAAAGATAAAGATAACCCAGAGAATAATGCGCCCACCTCTAGGGGTTCTAAGCATAAGAGCCGCATTACGGTCTGTTAAATACTCTAAGTCATTTTGAGATATTTGATTTTTGTTACTCATTATTAACTAACCTTCAACTTGCCTTGACGGAGCGCTTCATGCACTTGTGCTTTTGGACCATCCGCAATGAGTCGACCATTGTCCATAACAATAATGCGATCAACCATATCCAGCATAGAGGCTTTGTGTGTAATCAAAATAAGAGTCTTGTCCTTTACCGTTTCCATTAAACGACGCTTCATTCGTGACTCTGTCGTATTATCCATTGAGGCAGTTGGCTCATCTAAAATCAAAATCGGCGGATCAAACAAAAGTGCTCGAGCAATCGCAATACTTTGCCTTTGGCCCCCAGAAAGCAATGCACCACGCTCACCAACGATGCTGTCTAGTCCGCTTGGCTTACGGTTAGCGAACTCGGAAACACCTGATAAATCGGACGCTCGAATGATGGCATCGTCTTCCATATATGGAACACCCATCACAATATTGTCTTTAATTGAGCCATAGAATAGATTGACGTCTTGAGAAACAGAGCCAATGTTGCGACGCAAATCTGTTGGGTTTACTTGTCGAATATCTACACCATCAATACGTATTGCTCCACTGCTTGGTGTATACAAGCCAGTCATCAACTTACCTAATGTGGATTTACCCGAACCAATACGCCCAATAATCGCGACCTTTTCACCTTGTCGGATATTAATATTAACGTCCGTAACCGCAGCTTGCTCTTGGTCAGGGTAAGAAAAATTAATGGCTTCAAACTGGAAGTCACCCTTAAATACTGGACGATGGACAAACTTAACATCATCTGGGTTTTCTACCGGTGAAGACATAATTTCATTCAATGAACTGAAAGCAGATTTCGCCTGATTGTAACGCGTTGCCAAGCTCGCCACTTGCGCCATAGGGCCAAGCGCCCGTCCAGTTAACATAACGGAAGCAACTAGCGCCCCCATACTCATTAGGCCTTCTGAAATCTGGTAAACCCCAACAATAACAATAATGACTGTGGTCAATTGCTGGGCAACCATGGCAAATGCGGAGCAAGACTGAGACAACTGACGAGTTTTCACTCCCCAATCAGCAATGTTACCGACAGCGTTTTCCCATTGAGTCTGGAAAACCCCCTCGGCATTATTCAGCTTTACACTCTCTGCGTTATAAAGACTTTCAATAAGAACCGCATTCTTTTGTGATGCCGTTTTCTGACTTTCTTCTATTGAGCGACGTAGTGGAATTTGAACAATCAAGCTATACAAGATAATCAGAGCAATGGTGATGATTGGAATGTAGCCCACAGGGCCACCGATCAACCAAATCACACCAATGATCAAAAACATAAAAGGAATATCAACCAAAGTAGTAATGGACGCCGATGTGATAAAGTCACGAATGCTTTCAAATTCTTGGAGGTTCTTTGCAAAAGCACCAACAGACTTAGGCCGCGAGGCCATCGTGATATTACTCACCCGAGAAAAGATAGAAGCCGATATAAGAATATCTGATTTTTTTCCTGCAATATCAATAAAGTAGGATCGCAAACTACGCAACAAGAAGTCAAATAGATAAACTACGGAAGCACCAATTGCCAAAACCCAAAGAGTGTCAAACGCATTATTTGGTACAACTCGATCATAAACGTTCATGACGAACAGCGGGCTAGCCACAGCAAAAATATTAATGAGCAGAGAGGCAATAAACACATCTCGATATATGCGCCAAGAGCCTGCAATAGTTCCCCAGAACCAATGTCCTTTTTTACGCTCAGTTTCATCAGCTTTTGTCGAACGCTTGTCGAATTGATACAAAGGACGAACAAAAAAGCTATAACCAGTAAAAGAAGACTCCAGTTCCTCTAAAGAAAGGGTCACCTCACCTTCACCAGATTCTGGACGAAAAATTTTTGCCGTTTTCTTAGCTCGATCAATTTCCAATAAAACACAAGCCTGCTTATCTTTTAAAAGCAGGACAGCTGGCAAAACCATGTCTGGGATTTTGTTTAAAGGTCGTTTAACAAAACGAGTACTGATGCCGATACGCTTTGCCGCACGCTGAAACAGTTCAGGCGTCATTGCGTTATCAGTAATAGGTAATCCAGCGGCAATACTGTCTGCCGTATAAGGGTTATGGAAATATTTACTTAGTAAAACCAAACAATCCAAAAGCGGGTTTGGGTATTCCAAAGAAGCACTCTGCATATCCCATTGATCTGCAGCTTTTGCTAACTCTTCTTGATCTGGCGTCGTCTTTTGCGTTTCGCCTTGCTCATTCATGACTTTATCTTTTTCATAAGAATCATTTCCTACAGGTGACGAAGAGTTCTGTTCTGGTTGATCAGAGTCAGACATACTCTATATTCTCCTAAACTACCGAAAGTCTTATTTACAAACCAATCTATAATGTATCTGTCTAGAATAGTGTTTATTAAGTAATATAGAAAGCTCACCAAGGCATGAAATACAAATTTACACACTGAGGACACAATAATGCTATACGCAAAAGTGAACGATGAAGGCGTTATCATTGACGTTTCAGCATCTCAAACGGATGAATATCACCTACTGGTCGCTCCAAATGAGCCAACCGTTGCGGCGATATTAGAAAAGAAATTCACCTCAGAAAACACCAGCACCCAACAAATATTAGCCAATTCTGATAACGATATGATGCGTATCATCGAGGATTTAATTGACCTCTTAACGGAAAAGCGCCTTATCCAATTTACCGAACTTCCTCTGGCTGCCCAGAAAAAAATATTGGGTAGAAAATGGGTTCGCCGTGTTCACAATGGTGATGATGACCTAATGATTGAAACTCAAAATACTGACGGAGACTCTTTGATATAAAAAGAGCCTCCAAGACAACAGATTAGCGGTTACATTTCTTGAGTTCGGCCGACGCAATAGCCTTGAGCTCCAGCAACATCAAAACGAGCCAATGCTTTCAATTGCTTGTCATGCTCTACACCTGTTGCAATGACATCAATATTCAAGCTACTAAACACCTTACATAAAGTGTGCATGAAGAAGGATTCAGACTCTTTACCCGCTGCCATACGTGTATAAGAAGAATCAATTTTCACATAATCTGGCATCAACATTTGCAAATATTGGAACGCAGAAATTTGCTTTCCAACATTATCAATACCAAACACAACATTATGCTTTTTCAATAGATCGGCTAACACTTGGGTCTGCGACTCTTCAGCCAAAACACTTTGCTCCGATATTTCAAAGATCAATTTGTTCTTAACACCCTCTTCTGTCTGACTTAGCACTTTATCCAACCACGAAATAAATTCTGGTTTAGCATAGGATGAAGCAGACAAATTAATGGCCAAAGGCTTCTCTAGATTTCTAGATTTAATAAAGTCAATCACCCGCTCAATAATAACTCGGTCTAGCTGATCACATAGATCAAACTGATTCGCCAAGCCAATAAAATACCCAGCGTGATAATTCTTTCCTTCATATTCCAACCCAATAAAGACTTCTTCATGAAGTACCTCAGGGGTTGATTGATTGATTGAAGCTACTTTTTGCTTTTTAAGACTAAAAGAACGATGAAGTATTGTATTCTCAATAATTCCCTTCCATTTCGTCCTATTGATGGCCACACTTTGAGCCCCCTGAAGCCCTAAGACTTTGGCAGTGTTAATCCCTTGTCGCTTGGCTTCACGTAACGCCTCATCCGCCTGAGACATAGCATTAGATCGATCCACACTCCCATCGATAATAACCGCACCAATATTAGCAACAGACTCAGAATAACTGATCTCTGCGGTATGAAGCTCCATCAACTCGCCCATGATTTCAGACACGATCAGCTCAAGCTGACTACGCCCAAAATTAGGGATTAGCAAGACAAAATCTGCACCAGATAAGCGAGCCAAAGTGGCAAAGCTAGATACTGTCGATACCTTTTTAGACAATATCTCAGCCGCAGATTGAATGAAAAGGTCTGCTGACTCATACCCTTGTTCATTATTAAGTTTTGCCAAATCAGCAAGACTAATCAGTGCTAACGCATCAAACCCGCGTTCCCGTTCAGAAAAGTGCGATTTCATTTGGCTCTCAAAAAAGTGCCTGTTACCTAACCCACTCACAGGATCTTTAAAGGCTTTAGATTGCAACCACTGGGCCGTTTCCACTTCAGCAGCAAACTCTTTTTCTAACTTTTCAGCCATTCTGTTCATAGAAAGAACGACAGACCTAAGCTCACGGGTTTTGGGCACATTAAGCATTTTTACAAAACGCCTTTGCTGTATCGCTTCGGCTTGTTTTTCTAGCTCAACCAAAGGCTTAAATAAATAGCGTAGAGCAATACTTCCCAACACAAGCGTTATGGAACCTATGATAAAGAAAGAAATCAGCAAATCTCGAGTGGCTAGCCAAAGCTGATGGTATCCATAACCAGCACTGCCTGTAATATAAACCTGACCTAATTCACTCCAGCCGTTTGAAATAACTGCTTTCGCAACAGGCACTCTGAAATCAATCAGCTTCACAAACCAAGTAGGAACACCATCAACAGTGACCGAATTTGAACGAGCAATATTTCTGTCACCATCGTAAACATGTATCCGTACTTCAGAAAAGTAGCCGCTATCAAACACAGCATTGATACTACTTTCCACTGAGGCGTAGTCTTCAAAAGCCATAAAATCAGAAACAGACATACTCAATGACGTGGCTGAATCTTGTGTTGTCGATTCCAGCTGCCCGATCAAATAGCCCTTTGTTGTATTGAAGTTAATGCCCATAACAACCACAAGCATTAATGAAAAGATGGCTATAATCGTCATCATTAACTGGCGGAACAGCGTCATCTAGGTTCTCCTAATTGGTAATCGTATTAAGTCGATCATTTAAATCTGTCCACAAGCTCAATCGTGATGAGCCCCCTACTAGCACACCACGCCCTTTTTCTTTAGATAACCATAAGTTTTCAGCATTAAAGGAATAGATAGGTAATAAATCATTACGTCTGGACGCAGGTTTCAATTCTTTATCGATATTATCTAACAAGACAGGAATGGAAGTCGGTTTATGATAATAAGCAAGTACCATATGATGCTGATTCAAGGTTAAAGCTTTAACATAAACCAAACGCAACTGCTCGTCAGGCACGCCCAACTCACGAAGAGTAAAGTATTTTGCAATTGTGAAGTCTTCACAGTCGCCAGCCTGCATACCTAGAAACTCAATCGGTGTTGCCCAATAATCTTCTTTTGCCCATAAAATATCATCATCAACAAATTCCATCTGATTGAAGAAGTTATTTACCTTAGTTAACTTCTCAACAACAGAAAGAGATCGACTCTCTTCAATAAGCCGACGCCAAGCTAGAACGCGTTTCTCTGCATTAGGGCCATATACGAGCCCAGCTTGTTTGGCTAATTTTTGGTATTTGCTTGAAACGTCAGCGTACAACCACCACTGCGGTACAAGAAAGACGATCAGAAGTACCAAAACAAAACGATTTGCACCTCTAAAAAAGCCAAAAAACGAACCCAATCGTTTTCTCACTTTATCATTACTTTTTAGACTGAAACTTTGCATCAAATGCGGCTAACTGTTCAGGTGTTGCTTTTGGCTGATACTTTGCTTTCCAGTCGTCATAAGGCTCACCATAAACATATTCACGAGCTGCATCATAATCTATAGATACGCCTCGCTGCTCTGCTTCCGCCATGTACCATTTACTTAAACAGTTACGGCAGAAGCCTGCTAAATTCATTAAATCAATATTCTGAACAGATTTATTATCATCTAAATGCTTCAAAAGACGACGAAGTACAGCGGCTTCAATTTCTGTTTGATTATTCATGCATTCAATCTCTTTATTTAAAATCATTAATGCCCATTGTTATGGCGATGTTCCGCAGGCTGCTTTCGCCACTGCCAATCTTGCGAAACAACCATGAAGTCACGTAAAGGCTGCATATTCGCTTCCGTGATTTGCTCAACGATATAAGCACAGGCTTCTAAAGTAGAAACTGATACGTCATTAGGCGACTTACGAATAGCATATTTTCCTTCTGGCGGCTGTGAAAATGATATCGCTCTAAAGCTATTTAACAATGGCTCGGTGAGATACATCTTCTTGGCTTTTCGCCATGTTGCATCCAGTAAAATCACGCCTTCAATTTGCGCCAAGTCATCTCGACTCATAGATTCAACAGCGACAGCGTCGTCACAAGGAAATACCAATCGCCACTTACTTGCTTCTAATTCAGACAAACTAGCTTCTAGGAGGTTCCGATCATCGATAGAAATACATTCTACTGATGACAATCCCAATCGCAGTAATGCAACCGTATTCTTAGCATGTTTAGCTTCTTTAGGGTCCTGCATAACCAACACTTTTAATGTAGTTTCCAGTTTAGGAATCCATCGGCAAACACACTGCTCAACTAAAAAAAGGCAACCATGACAACGAGCTCGCTTATCTACCTTCATGACCCAGAGCAACCTAATTCATATAGGTTAGACGAGTTTTTCAAGATACGCTTTAACCACATTGTCCCAACCAAGATCCAATGCTTCGACGGTTAACGCATGCCCAATTGAAACTTCCATAATTCGACCAGGTTCACATAACGCCTGAACATTATTTAAATCCAAATCATGCCCTGCATTAACGGCTAAACCAACGTCTAAAGCAGCTTGCGCTGTGTTTTGGTAATTTTCAAGAATCTCTTCAAAACCCGTTGTACCAAATGCATTGGCATATTCTTCGGTATATAACTCAACGCGGTCTGCACCAATTTCTTTTGCTAACGCCATGTTCTCAGGGTCAGGATCCATAAACAAAACAACTCGAATCCCTTTTGCTTTTAGCTTAGCAATCACTGGGCGCAAAGCATCTTGATCACGAGCAATATTCCATCCGTGATCGGATGTCAGTTGGTTTGGATCATCAGGAACCAGCGTACATTGGTCTGGCTCAACTTCCAAAACCACTTCTAAAAACTTCGCATCAGGGAAGCCTTCAATATTTAGCTCTGCACCAGGAAAACGCTTGAGTAGTTCTTTTATGTCATACGCATCTTGATAAGTTGCATGGCGCTGGTCCGGTCTTGGGTGAATCGTAATACCGAATGCGCCTAACTTAAGAGTACGCTCCGCCATATCCACCATATTTGGGTAATCTCTTCCTCGAGAATTACGGAGCAAGCCAATTTTATTCAGATTTACGCTTAAATGTGTCATTCCACTTATCTCGGTTAGGTCATTTGCGAGCATTATAAGACAAATCAACCATTTCAATCACTAAAATACCAAACAAGATAATCCCTTCATCCATCCTATAAAGGAAGGCTTATGTTAAACTGCGCCTAACAAAATAGGAGTCCAAGATGCAATACGAACTCTTTCAATCGATTTATGACCGTGCAGCGCTGCGACATGGTGGACCAAAACACCTTGAACAAAGGCTTGCTCGTCCATTAAGTTCAGCAGAATTAGAGCAACATACAGACGACAGATGGCTAGCGGCTTTTTCACAAAAAGTTTTCCAATCTGGCATCAGTTGGCAAGTGGTACGAAATAAATGGCCAGGCTTTGAAGAGGTGTTCTTTCAATTCGACATTGAAAAAATGCTTCTAATTCATGATGAGATGTGGGAAGAAAAAGCCAAAGACACTCGAATCATAAGACACCTTGGCAAAGTTATGACCATTAGAGAAAACGCTTTAATGATCAGTGACTGCCAAGTAAAACATGGTTCTTTTGCTCGCTTTATTGCAGATTGGCCTAGTGACAATATTATTGGCTTGTGGGCTTATCTAAAGAAACATGGCGCTCGCCTAGGCGGAAATACTGGCCCTTATACATTGCGAGCAATGGGTAAGGATTCGTTCTTACTCACTAAAGATGTTGAAGGCTATCTGCGCTTGAATGAAATCGTTAGCACTGGAAGGGATACTCAATCCGCCTTAAAAGCCACTCAAGAAGCGTTTAATCATTGGCACAAAGAAAGTGGTCGTTCTTATACAGAAATCAGCCAGTGCATCGCTTTAAGCGTTAACTAACAACTTATTATTTATTAGAAATCATGCAGGAGAAGACATGGCCGATCTACGCATCGACATAATTTCAGATGTAATATGCCCTTGGTGTTACTTAGGCTATTCACGCCTCAAACAAGCCATCGAGCAATTAGGTGATGATTATCGTATCGACATCCGCTGGCAGCCTTTTGAATTACACCCAGATATGCCGATAGAAGGCGCAGATCGTGATACTTACCTTGGGGAAAAATTTGGCAGCCCAGAAAAGCTTAATGAAGCGACTCATGCCCTGCAACAAGTTGGCATTGAGGCAGGCATTCAATTTAACTTTTCAGAAAAAGATCGAGTGCCAAACACCAAACTAGCACATCAATTTGTACTTGCGGCCACAAAAGCAAATTTAGCAACACCTTTTGTTCTTGCTTTATTTCACGCTTATTTTACCGACGGCAAAGACATAGGATTACAAAGCGTGCTTAAAGACACAGCACTGAGTGTCGGTATGCAAGAAGTAGATGTTGAATACGCTTTAAGCGAAAAAGCCAAAACCATTACAGAAAAGAAGCTCACACATTTACGTGGCTTAGAAATCAATTCAGCTCCAACATATGTCATTAATGATAAATACATGATTCATGGCGCCCATGATCCAGAATCATTCTTAAAAGTGCTTACGGACATTGCCCAAAAGTAGCAATAAATAACCCCCTTCTCTTTGTCTCTCAATGGATAGGATTAAGTCTTTTTACTTTCTCCTATCAACTCTCTTTATAAAAACTATTAAATACCCAAAATAGATAAATTTATATCTGTTGATAATCATTCACATTAAAAATAGAATTAAATTATAGAAATATTAGTGCGAGTGATTTTCATTTATGTACGTTTGTATATGCAACAAAGTATCAGACAAAGACATTAAAGCCTCTATACAAGAAGGGGCGACTACTATGCGTGCCCTGTATAAAGAGCACAACATAGGTAGTCAATGCGGAAAGTGCTGCCAATGCGCGAAACAAGTCCTCAATAGTGAATTGATAAAAATCGCTGACAGTCAATACCAGGTCGCTTAGCAATAAGCGAACAGCTGCTTACATTTGTGATTGTAAGTAGTTTTCAATCCCAGACACTTCAATCAAGTGCTGCTGAGTTTCTAACCAATCAATCTGTTCTTCCTGCTCTTCTAGAATTTTTTCCAATGCATCTCGGCTCATGAAATCGAGTTTTTTCTCACATAGATCAATAGCGTCTTTCAATGCTGGCAGTGTGTCCTGCTCAAAATCCATATTCGCGGAAATCATTTCTTCACAATTCTCACCAATACGAAGACGACCAAGATCTTGAAGGTTTGGCAAACCCTCTAAAAACAAAACACGCTCGATCAAGCGATCGGCATTTTTCATCTTCTGGATAGAGGTTTTATAATCCGCTTTATCAAGCGCACTAAAACCAAAGTCTTTAAACATGCGTGCATGAAGAAAATATTGGTTAATTCCAACCAATTCATTAGCCAATACTTTATTAAGACTGGCGATAACCTCGCGATCTCCTTTCATAAAGAATCCCCTTAGTTACCCATTTGTGATTGATAGTAGTTTTGCATGCCGATTTTTTCCATTAGACCAAGCTGTTGCTCTAACCAATAAACATGATCTTCTTCAGTATCAAACAGTAGTTTTTCAAGCGTTTCACGAGTTTGGTAATCCCCTTCAGACTCACAAATAGCAATAGCACTACGCACGCTGCTAACTACTTCTAACTCAAGAGTCAGATCATTACTCATCATAGACTTAACGTCTGTACCAATTAGCAAATCACGACGCTTTGTCATGCAAGGCACGCCTTCCAAAAACAATATACGCTTAATTAGCCAGTCAGAGTGTTGAGTTTCTTCTTCCATCTCATGGTTCAGACGCTCATATAATTTGTTTAGACCCCAATCATCATACATACGCGAATGAATAAAATATTGGTCGATCGCAGCTAACTCATTGGCCAACAATGCGTTTAAGCTGTCGATTACTTTTTGACTACCTTTCATTTTCATTTCCTCTACTTACTTGCTCACAAACCTGCTTTATCTAGAACACATACATCTCTAGTCAGCATTCTCTCAAATCATCATTGCGACCTAACGGGTAAGTTTATGACCACAACGATGATTTAGCCATTATTTAAAATAAATCTTGCGCTGGAGCATCATCAGACTTAGCTAATTTACCTTCTCCGGCCTTCACCTCAAGGCTATCTATACGCTGGAAACCTCTAGGAAGTTTCAAACCTCTTCGTCCACGTTCTCCAATATATTCTTCTAAGTCTTTTTGAACGAAGGACATAAAGCGTTTGCCAGCATAAGCCGTCAAAAGGTCATTAGGCTGAATACACGCCATAGCAACCATGAGTTCTTCTCTGTCAGCAGCACGGGCAGTAGGAATACTAATCATTTTATTCCCTTTACCTTTTGCCATCTTCGGTAAAGACGCGATATCAAAAGCCAGCATACGACCTTCGTTTGTTACCGCAACCACTCGACCTTGCTCAGGGTCTTGAACAAGTACTGGCGTCATAACTTGCGCAGAATTTGGCAAACTTAACGTTGCTTTGCCGGCTTTGTTTTTAGCAAAAAGATCTTTTAATTGAGCGACAAAGCCATAACCAGCATCACTTGCAATCAAGTAGTGCGCATCTTCATGATCCAGAACAGCTGACACAATCGTCGCGTCTTTCTCTAATGAAATCCGTCCTGTAATCGGCTCACCTTGACCTCTGGCAGAAGGTAAAGTATGCGCCTTAATCGAGTAGGTTCGACCGTTGGAAGCAAGCAAGACTAGCGTCTGATTTGAGCGACCTTTCGTACTGATTAAGAACTCATCACCAGACTTGTAACTTAAGCCCTGCACATCAATATCATGACCTTTCGCAGCACGTATCCAACCTTGTTTTGAAATTACAACGGTAATTGGGTCATTCGATAGAAGATCTTCTTCGCTGAAGGCTTGGGCTTCTTTTCTCGCCACAATAGGCGTTCGACGCTCATCACCAAACGCATCAATGGCTTCTTGGATTTCATCAGAAATAAGCTTTTTCAATTTACGATCAGAAGATAATAAGCCCTCTAATTGCTTACGCTCTTTTTCCAATTCATCTTGCTCGCCTTTGATTCTCATCTCTTCAAGTTTGGCAAGATGACGAAGTTTCAACTCAAGAATGGATTCAGCTTGAAGGTCACTTAACCCGAACCGGTTCATCAACTCAACTTTCGGCTTTTCTTCTGTTCGGATGATTTCAATCACTTCATCGATATTCAGATAGGCAATTAACAAGCCCTCCAAAATATGCAAACGATTTAATACTTTATCCAAACGGAACTGAAGTCGACGACGAACCACATCAATACGGAAACGCAGCCACTCTGACAAGAAGTTCTTTAGCGGTTTAACCTGAGGTAGACCATCCAAACCAATGACATTCATATTGACGCGGTAGGATTTCTCCAAATCAGTTGTCGCAAATAAATGAGTCATCACCGAGTCAACATCAACACGATTGGATTTAGGTACAATAACTAAACGTGTTGGGTTTTCATGGTCTGATTCATCTCGTAGATCCACGACCATAGGAAGCTTTTTCGCCTGCATTTGCGCGGCAATTTGCTCTAGGATTTTGCTACCCGAAACCTGATGTGGCAGTTCATTAACAACAATTTCACCCTCTTCCAAGGTGAAACGAGCACGCGCTTTGATCTGACCTTTGCCTGTCTCATAAAGCTTCACGATATCCGCTTTAGGAGTAATAATTTCACCACCAGTTGGGAAATCCGGCCCTTGAACATAGTTCAATAACTCGTCTAAATCCGCATTAGGATTATTCAAAAGGTGAATACAAGCGCCACCAACCTCACGTAAGTTATGTGGCGGAATATCTGTCGCCATACCAACAGCAATACCTGTCGTGCCGTTAAGCAATAAATTAGGAAGTCGAGAAGGCAATACAGAAGGCTCTTGTAGAGTGCCATCAAAGTTTGGCACCCAATCCACTGTCCCTTGGCTTACTTCTTTAAGCAGTACATCTGCATATTTAGAAAGGCGGGATTCGGTGTAACGCATAGCAGCGAAGGATTTAGGGTCATCTGGTGCGCCCCAGTTACCTTGACCATCCACTAATGGATAGCGGTATGAAAAAGGCTGCGCCATTAAAACCATGGCTTCATAACAAGCACTGTCGCCATGCGGGTGAAACTTACCCAGTACATCACCGACTGTACGAGCCGACTTTTTATACTTGGCACTGGATTTTAACCCCAGCTCGCTCATCGCGTAGACAATACGTCTCTGCACTGGTTTTAAGCCGTCACCGATATGAGGTAAGGCTCGGTCTAAAATAACGTACATGGAATAATTCAAGTACGCTTTTTCTGTATAGTCTTTTAATGAAAGGGTTTCATTTGACTCGAAATTTGACAACTCACTCAAGGAACCTTTCCTTCTACAAACGTTTACATGTGCCTATTATCACACATGAATATTCCACAAACTATGATGATGGGCTCAACTATAAAGAAACTCATCAATGCTCCGCAATACTCTGCACAAGATTAGCATGGAAAGTCCCTTATTCTCATGCTTCAATAGGCTAGATGATGAAAAAGAGCCATACTATCAAATATGACTAATCAAAATATGTTTTACCCAATACATTACAGCCTAGACAAATCATCGAGTCAGCGAATCATTATTCACCAACAAGATGACTTATGTATTACTCATGAACACCTTTTTCAAGATGGCACTCCAACTCGCTTCTATCAAAACCAAGTGGATACATTTTGCTTCATCATTCAAGGCGAAGTTTTTTTACAGAAAGGCAAACAAGAAACGAGCGTAAAAAAGCATCAGGGGATTTGGCTAGACGCTCACAATCTGAGTACAGTAACGCTACTAACACCAAAAGTTGAGCTTTGTTTTATCCACTTCAATAAAGCCAAAAACAAAGAAGCTAAGCCATTAGAAAAAGTGTCTTCAGGTACGGTGGAATCAGAATCAGGACGAAATCACATTAAGGTTTGGCCATTATGGCAAGGAGAATCAGGCAGTATTTCCCTTGAGCTTTACCCTGCTCATTACCATGAAACACTTTATTATCAAAAAATCGCAACACAATATATTCTGCCGCTTAGTGGAACGGCTTATATAGCAAATAACACAAAAGAGCACCAAGCATGCGATAGCTTAGGAAAGGTCTTACTGAAAAAAGAACCAAGAGCCATATCAAACCCGAACACTGATAGCATCATTGTTCTATTAGTAACCACGTCACACACTAAAGGGCGCGTTTTACTCCTTACCAAAAAGGCAAAAAACTCAACGCAAGACTAAAGCCGTCAAAATATGGTCTTCCCAAACGTCATTAATCTTCAAATAATCTCGTGCAACACCCTCTTTTTCAAACCCCATTTTCTTTAAAACGGCAGCACTTCTATTATTTCTAGGCATATAGCTGGCTTGTATACGCTCAATATTTAACTCTTTCTGCAAATAGTCTATTCCAGCCTTCAGGGTCTCATGCATAACCCCCTTACCTTGCTCACCTTGCCGCAAGCTATAACCTAAATTACAGCCTTGAAAAACGCCACGAACAATATTCGAGTAATTTGTATAAGCCAGCATTTTATCTTCATTGGGTGAAAGCAAACAAAGCGCAACGCCTTTGTCTTCCAAGAAATCTCTTCTCATTTCTCGCACACGTAGCAAGCAGGTTTCCAACGAGTAATAGCTTTCACTCCGAGCAGGCTCCCATGGCTCATGAAAGTCCTTTTCATCAATAATGTATTGATGCAGAAGAGCAACTTGTGACTCATCAAGAATTTTTAACACACCATGTGGGGTCTCGATCCTTGGAAAACGCGTATTATACAAATTTTGATCTGTCGCTTTGAAAGGCATATCACTTAACACTTCAGACAACTTCAACGAATATTCTTCATACCAAAAACTTTCCCCCAAAGACAAGACTCTGCGGTGCATATCGTGCTGAAGCCAGGCTTCGGCACTTTCTTTAGTTTGCCAATAAGTCACTACAAAGCCAATTTCTCCACCGCCAACTTCTCCACCGAGGCAACCAGGTTGCTCTGCTGCTAAAGCAATCATCTTATCAATCATTATTCGATGAATAAGATCATCAAGAATTAAACGACTCGATAGAGTGATTGCAAAATAGGGCAATTTTTTTGGGGAACTAAATACGCTCATTCAGACTCTATAAAAATATGAATATTAAATAAATGTTAAGGGTATAAATTATATCGGCCCCTATCGAAATTTAAGACTATAGTTAATTAACCTCTACGGACCGATCTAACATGGCGAACACATTTAACCAGAAGATCCAACATATAAGAGCCCAACATTCGCCTTATATGTCCGCCAAACTCTCGTACAGGCCCTACGAAATTAAATGATTTATCCCGTACGAATAGATCGCCCTTATTGAGACTCCCCCTAATCAATAAGGATATGGAAAGCTTTATGCCCGTTTTGTTTCTTGAACGGGCATTTTTTTGTCTCGTTGCTTTTAGAGCTAAAGCAAACAGGGCTTTACTTCTCCCAAGTAGAACCTGCTCCAGAAGTGATCGCTTTATACTGATCAGGACGTCGATCTCGAAACAAACCGAAGGACTGGCGCGCCTTACGAATAAAGTCTAAATCGTATTCAGAATACAGAATGGTACTCTCATCTCTATCAGCAACGCATTTCATTGCGCCCATTTCATCTGTCATAAAAGATGAACCATAAAACTGTATAAAGCTATTCTCTCCGTTTTCACGCCCTACTCGATTCGCCGCGATCACAGGCACCATGTTTGCTGCTGCATGCCCTTGCATCGTTCTCTGCCAATGATCCTTAGAATCCCATTCTGGGTAAGGTGGCTCAGACCCAATCGCGGTTGGGTAAAAAATAAGTTCTGCACCTTTTAAAGCCAGTTCTCGTGCTAGCTCAGGAAACCACTGATCCCAACAAATACCACAACCGATACGTCCAAATTTTGTATCCCAAACTTTAATGCCCGTATTGCCAGGCGTGAAATAGTACTTTTCTTGATAACCTGGGCCATCTGGAATGTGAGTCTTACGATATAGATCAAGCACTTCACCGTCAGCATCAATCACCACAAGAGAGTTGTAAAATACATTTCCATCTCGCTCAAAGAAGCTAATAGGCAAAACCACACCCAACTCTTTCGCAAGTGCGCTCATGGTTTGAATCGCCAAACAGTCATTCACAGGTTGCGCCCAGTCAAAGTATTCTGGCTTTTGATCAATGCAAAAATACGGCCCCATGAAAAGCTCTTGTAAAAGTACAATATTGGCCTGATTCGCCGCTGCTTCTTTCACTTGCGCAACAGCATTATCTAAATTTGCCTGAAAATCAGTACCAACTGACATTTGAACGCAGGCTACTTTCACATTTCTCATCAATCAATCCTTCCAAAATGGTTATTAAATCAGCTTACGCCAAGTATGTTGTACCACTCAAAACTTTCTTATATAGGGCAAATAAATCTACTTTTTCATCTTCACTTAATGGACTCAAAGCAATTTTTTCCTGATAGCGATTTAGCAACACCTGCTCATCATAGCTAACATATTTCAGAACATCTTGGACGCTATCACCTTTTAAAACATGATCAATCATGAAACCCGTTTCGGTTAAATAGACGTCAACAGAGCAAGTATCGCCGAATAAGTTATGCAAATCTCCTAACGTCTCTTGATAAGCCCCCACCAAGAAAAAGCCCATTAAATAGTCTTCCCCTTTTGCGGGCGGCGGAGGCAAAGGCAAAGACGATTCGATACCTTGACCATCCACATAGCTGTATAAGCAACCATCTGAATCACAAGTAACATCTTGAATCTTACCTCTAAAAGATGGTGCTTGCTCCAAACCTTGTAATGGCAAAACAGGGAAAAGCTGATTGATTCCCCATGCATCTGGCATAGATTGGAAAACCGATAAATTAACAAACAACTTTTCAGCCAACCGCTCATTTAGCTCATCAATGACCGCTCGATGACCACGATTACGATTATCCAGTTTAGGCAATAAATTACGGCAAGCGGATAAAAATAAATTCTCAGCTTGAGCTCTTTGAGAAAGGTTGAGCTGACCATGATTATACAAAGTTAAGCTGTCATTAAAATCGTCCAATAAATCATGATAGATTTCCACCAATGAACGGCTTTCATCATCACTTTCACTTTTCAAACTTTGGTAAGAAGCCCACAAACGCTGCAACTCAAGTTCGCTCGTTTCACTAGGCTCTTCTATTGGTAAAAGCTCTGCACCATGAGAAAACACATCCGCAATCATCATGGCATGATGCGCCGTCACCGCTCGGCCTGATTCTGAAATCAAGTGAGGGTGAGGAAGGTCGTATTGTTCACAAACATTGTGGAAAGCAAAAACCACATTATTCGCATATTCACCAATACTGTAGTTCGCGGAAAAATCGTTCTGACAACGCGTACCTTCGTAATCGACGCCCAAACCACCACCAACATCAACCCATTTCACTTCTACACCCATTTGATGCAGTTCAGCGTAATAACGAGCACATTCTTTCAAACTGTTTTGAATGTCTCGAATGCGTGTAATTTGCGAGCCTAAATGAAAGTGAATCAATTCCAAACAATGCAACAAACCTAATTCGCGCAATCGATCAACAGCACGTAATAACTGGGAAGTAGTTAGTCCAAATTTAGACTTTTCACCACCACTGTTTCCCCAGTGAGTGGTACATGTGGAAGCCAATCGAATACGTATACCAATACGAGGCTGGACACCGATTTTCTCGGCCTCCTCCAAAATCCAATCCAGTTCATGCATCTTCTCAACGACGAGAAAAACCTGATGCCCCATTTTTTCAGCCATCAAAGCAAGATGAATAAACTCTCTGTCTTTGTATCCATTGCACACAATAATACCGTCGGTATTTTTATGCATCGCGAGCACAGCCATTAACTCTGGTTTACTGCCCGCTTCTAGGCCAACAGTCGATAGGTTGTCAGGTTGGCAGCCTGCTATTTCTTCTACCACACGGCGCTGTTGGTTTACCTTAATTGGGTAAACAATGGCGTATTTTGCTTGATAGTCATAATGTGCTATCGCTTGCTGAAAGGAGTTTGTTATTTTCTCAATACGTGAATGCAAAATATTAGGAAAGCGAACCAAGCATGGATAAGGAATCCCTTGCTCCTTAAGTGCGCTAGACAGCTCAGTAAGATCTATCTTGTTTTCTCTATCAGGTAAGGCAACAACACGGCCTTTGTCATTAATGGAAAAAAAACCACTACTCCAATGACTCACATTATATAGTTCCATTGAATCTTTAATGGACCAAGGCTTCATATCATCTCCAAAACTAAACGACTGTTTTTACAACAGCCAATAAATACTTATGCCGCACAATATACTGGCACTAGTCTATTCTCAAGAGTAAAAAAAAGCGGGGCTAAGAAAAATCTCAACTCCGCTTTTTACTTCAATTTATAAGCAATTAAGAAACATGCTCACCATGAGCTTGTTTATCTGCATGGTAAGACGAGCGAACCAAAGGTCCACAAGCGGCATGCTTAAAGCCTAATTCTTTTGCGACTTCTTCGTAACGAGCAAATTCTTCTGGCGGTACAAATCTCGCCATAGGGAAGTGATGCTTAGAAGGCTGTAAATACTGACCGATCGTCAACATATCTACCTTGTGTGCTCTCAAATCTTTTAAGACTTCAACAATCTCTTCGAACGTTTCGCCCATACCAACCATCAAGCCTGATTTAGTTGGCACATCTGGACAACGATCTTTAAAGTTTTTAAGCAAATCCAATGACCACTGATAATCAGAACCTGGCCTTACTTGGCGATACAAACGTGGAATAGATTCCAAGTTATGATTAAACACATCTGGTGGTGCTAAAGAAAGGGTATCAACAGCCACTTCCATACGACCACGGAAGTCTGGCACCAAAGTTTCAATCTCAATATTAGGACTTGCTGCACGCGTTTCATTAATACAGTTAACAAAATGCTGCGCACCGCCATCACGTAGATCATCACGGTCTACAGAAGTGATAACCACATACTTCAGTTTCATATCACGAATAGCAGCAGCTAGCTCTTTTGGTTCGTCTTCTTTCAAAGGGTTTGGACGACCATGAGCCACATCACAGAAAGGGCAACGACGAGTACAAATTTCGCCCATAATCATGAAGGTAGCTGTACCGTTACTAAAACATTCGCCTAAGTTCGGGCAATTTGCCTCTTCACAGACAGATGCCAATTTATGTTCTCGCAAAGTGCTCTTAATACGGGCAATCTCAGGCGATGCAGGCATGCGAACACGCAACCAATCTGGCTTTCTTGGAATTTCTTCTGTTGGAACAATTTTAATTGGGATACGTGCCATTTTATCAGCGCCACGTAACTTCTCCCCTTGGACAACGCGTTTGCGTTCTGCTGTCATTTTATTTCCACCCTTGTTGGATAGTCGGATAACTATACCCGAGCAGCTCAGCTAGTTGGTTCGCCAACTGAACTTTGATATTTGATAAAACTACATTGCTATTTAGGTGCTTCATATCAACCATTTTCAGGCCTTGATAGCCACATGGATTGATACGATCAAAAGGTGTGAGATCCATATCTACATTCAATGCAAGTCCATGAAATGAGCAACCTCTGCGCACTCGCAACCCGAGTGATGCAATCTTTTGCCCATCAACATAAACACCTGGTGCATCTGGTTTTGGGTAGGCTTCTATTGTGTTTTTCGCCAACACTTGAACAACGGAGTTTTCCAATACATTAACCAAATCACGAACGCCTATTCCTAAACGTTTTAGATCAATTAACACATAAGCCACTAACTGCCCTGGGCCATGATACGTGACCTGACCACCACGGTCGACCTGAATCACCGGAATGTCACCAGGAGCAAGAAGATGCTCTTGTTTACCCGCTTGCCCTTGTGTAAATAAAGGCGGATGTTCCAAAAGCCAAATTTCATCAGCGTCTTCTTTGGTGCGCGCCTGAGTAAAGTCTTTCATTCGATCCCAAGTATCGGAATACTCCACGACGCCCAAATCACGACAAATTAAATCAAGCCCCATTTACATGACCATTTTAACAGCGTCTATTGCCATTAAATCACTGTGAAGAGCAGATAACTGCCCTTCATTTTGAGCCAAAATACGGAAACTGTAGCTGACAAAACGCCCTTTACTGGATCGGTTTACTTTCACTGCATTAGCATCCATTTCTGGTGCATGCACCTTGAAGCATTCAGCAAGCGTTTCATGAATGCCTTCCACTTCAAGGGAAACAACTTTTATAACATAGTTTTCACATGGAAATTCTATTTTAGGTGCATCTACTGCATTCTCAGCCTGATCACCATCTTTTGTAATTAATGCCATTAATTTACCTATTTATTCAGCTTAAAACAGCTTCATAAAGAAAAGCTTAATACTATCGAATAGGCGTTTAAAGAAACCGCCCTCTTCAACCGCTTCCAAAGCAACAACTGGTCGCTCCAATAAAATATTTCCTTCAATACCAACAACGATGGTTCCTAAAATATCTCCAACTGCGATAGGAGCAGTAATCTCTTCCTGCATTTCTAATGTCGCTGGAATAGAAGCATCTTGCTGACGAGGAATGGTCACAAGCACGTCTTCAGCAAAACCTACTTTTACAGTTGATTGGCTACCGCGCCATACGTGAGCGTTATTCAAAACTTGGCCACGGCTATAAAGTTTGCGTGTTTCGTAATAACGGAAACCGTAATCAAGTAATTTTTGAGCTTCTGCAGCACGAGCTTCATCGGATTTCGTCCCCATTACAACTGTAATCAAGCGCGTGCCATTTCGTACAGCTGAAGCAGCCAAACAGTAACCTGCGGCATTAGTATGACCTGTTTTCAACCCATCTACCGTTTTGTCTCGCCATAATAATTTATTGCGGTTTGGCTGACGTATATCGTTGTAAGTAAAGTACTTCTCCGAATACATTTTGTAGTTTTCTGGAAATTGTAAAATAGTTGCACGAGACAACTTAGCAAGATCGCTAGCAGTGGAGTAATGATTTTCTGCAGGAAAACCTGTTGAGTTCACAAAGTTTGTGTTCGTCATTCCCAAAAGCTGTGCATGCTGATTCATCAAATCAGCAAACGCTGATTCGCTGCCAGCAACATGTTCTGCTGCAGCAACACTCGCATCATTACCAGATTGAATGATAATCCCACGCATTAAATCTTCTAGTGATACATAAGTTCCTTCACGAATAAACATTCTGGAACCTTCCATGCGCCACGCCTTTTCACTGACTCTAATTTGATCTTCCAAAGTCATATTTCCGCGGGCAAGTTCATACTCAATGATATAAGCCGTCATAAGCTTTGTCAGACTAGCTGGTGGTAAAGCTTCATCGGAGTTATGTTCTACCAGAACATCTCCAGTATAAGCATCCATTAAGATATAACTGCTTGCAGATAATTGTGGAGGTGCAGGAATCAGCGGAGAAGCGGCAAATACAGAGCCGACAAAAATATTTAGTGCGAAAAATAAAGAAACTAGGAGTGTTTTCATGCTCAAAAATATCGTCTTCTTAAAAATGTGGATGAATAATACTAGAGCACTCTATGAATCTCTAGCCCAACAAATAAATAACTAAGGTAGTAAAATAACTCTGACTGGATTTCCAAATCCCTCCTGCTGCAATTTTTTCTGCCAATTTGATAACTCATTGGCGTCATCATAAGGCCCAACCAACACTTTATAGAGGCCGTCATCCTGTTTATTTGCCGTTATTTTAATACTCGTATCAAAGGCTTCAAATAGCTTTTGCTTCAAGCGCTCTGCTGACTCTTCTGAGCTAAAAGCTCCTAATTGTAAATGAGTAAAGTTTAAGTCAGAGGAAGTTGCAACATTTATACTAGAAGGCGCTGAAGCCTTAGCTACCGGAGTCTGAACGACATTAGCGGTACTACTAACTACCGTAGCATTTGGATTATAAGTTTGTCCTTGCGCTGGAGTAATGGCTTCAATTCGAACTCTGGCCAAACCTTTCTTATGGTAGTCCAAACGAGCTGCAGCAGCATAAGAAAGATCAATCAGTCGATCACCATGGAATGGACCTCGGTCATTGACTCGCACAATAACAGAACGCTGATTTTCCAAGTTTGTTACTTTTAAATACGTTGGCAAAGGTAAGGATTTATGTGCGGCAGAAAAGCTATACATGTCATATATTTCCCCATTTGAGGTTTTATGGCCATGAAATTTATTGCCATACCAAGATGCTGTTCCTTCTGCCACATACCCTTCTGCAGAATCCATTACTCGGTAGGTTTTTCCCCAAACTTCATAGGAGCTTTTATTGCCACCTCGACTTTTTGGCTCCCACTTCGGAACCAAATCAGGAAGGTGATCAACCTTGATATCTCCTGTTGGCGCATGATCTTGCAAAATCGAATAGCGGCCGCCACCGGACGCTTTGTCATAATCAATGTCATCCTGTCCTAAAACATGGCGCGTACTCATGCAACCACTTAGCAATAAAGAGGACAAAACAACAAAAAACAGTACCTTAATAACTCTCATATTTACCTATACTCTGCGCCAATTCTAATACAGACATTGCATATCTTCGGCTAGGGTTATAATCCATAATGGTAAAAAAATTCTCGTAAGCTAACCAATAGGTAACTTCTTCAGGTCCTGTGCGCAATGCTACCAGCCCCGTTTTTTCAGGCGAAAAAGACTGTGTCGGCAAGACATCATAGGAAGACCAGACATTCATTTCAGTGTCTGCTTTTCGGCCACGATTAATCTCTTTCTCTACTTTTACAGGATCAGCCACCTGAGCAGTAACAAACCAAGGTTGATTGTTTTGCCAACCATGGTGTTTTAAATAGTTAGCAGCACTGCCTATTGCATCTGCTTCAGATTTCCATAAATCAATATGGCCATTCTTATCATAGTCTAGAGCAAGCGTACGGTAATTGCTGGGCATGAATTGAACCATTCCCATCGCCCCACTGTAAGACCCTTTTGTAGCACCAATGTTCCATTTTTCTTCACGGGCAAGTAATAAATAAGCCTCTAATTCGCTTTGAAAATATTCTTTACGTCTTGGGTAATCAAACGCCAAAGTGGTGAGCGATGTGAACACATCTTTAGAGCCCGTAATACGGCCGTAATAGGTTTCGACGCCAATAAGTGCCACTATGATGTTTGGCTCCACACCAAACTCCTGCTCTGCTTTTTGTAACCAATATTGATTACGCTCTGCAAATTCACGACCAGACTCCGCTCTTGCTTTTGTAACAAAGCGCTTCTTGTATTCGTAATATGGAACCAGCACTTCTGGTTGGTTATCAGACTTCTCAATAACGTTAGGTCGCACTTTTATATGAGAAAAAGCCAATTCAAGAGTACCTCTATCATAGTCATGCTCTTTCACTAGTTTATCTATAAACGACTGAACTTCAGGGTTAGCGGCATAGGAACCTGATAGATCTTCCAGTTCATTTTCTAATAAGGAGCCACTTACACCTGAATTGGAATGATCTACATTGCTACAAGCGATTAGACCGAGCATCCAAAAAACGACTGCTATCTGTTTAATCATCATATTGCCCTTTTATGAGTTTGTATCGACATCAAAATACCAAATGTTGCCATGATGGTAATAATAGAAGTACCACCATAACTTATAAGTGGCAAGGGAACCCCCACAACAGGAAGAATCCCAGACACCATGCCAATATTTACAAACATGTACACAAAGAAAGTTAACGTCAAACTACCTGCCAATAAGCGTGCATAGTTATCTGCTGCATTAGCGGCAATGTATAAACCTCGGGCAATAACCAGCAAATACGCCAAAATAAGCAGGCCACAACCTAACATTCCAAATTCTTCTGCGAGAACAGCAATGATAAAATCAGTATGGCTCTCAGGCAGAAAATCCAATTGAGCTTGAGTTCCCTCTAACCAGCCTTTGCCATAAACACCACCAGACCCAATCGCAGTCTTAGATTGAATAATGTTCCAACCTGACCCTAAAGGATCACTTTCAGGGTTTAAAAAAGTTAACACTCGCTGACGTTGATAATCATGCATTACTTGCCACAAAACATAACCAGCGATAGGAGCAAGCGCTGCGGCACTTAAAATATAGCGCCAACCTAAACCCGCCAAAAATAGAACAAAAATACCTGAGACAGCAACAAGCAAGGAAGTTCCCAAATCAGGCTGCTTCGCTATCATTAAAACAGGCAATATTATGATGCCGAGGACGGTAACAATTTCTTTAAACGTCGGAGGCAATGGTCGATTAGAAAAATACCAAGCCACCATCATAGGCATGACTATTTTCATAATTTCGGAAGGTTGGAAACGCAGCCCTCCGGGTAATGACAACCAACGCTGAGCCCCTTTGGCGCCCACACCAAACAGCAAGACACAAACAAGCAAAATGACCAAGAAGAGAAATAAAGCAGGAGAAGCTCGACGCATGTACTTTGGTGGCAGCTGAGCAAGAGACAAACACACACACATACCAACAATTAGGCGAAATATTTGTCGATCAACCATTGCAACATTCTGACCAGAAGCGGAGTACAGAACAAATAAACCGCCACCGATCAACAACAATAGAGAGCCGATTAATAGAATATCAATGTGTACCAACTTCCATAAACGAGCATTGGTAAAAGACAATGCTCTACGATAAAAGCTCTCAGTCATCACTGTTCCCTTTTAAGTTGTCGTATTCGGCTGGGTAATCATTATAAAGGTAGGCATCAAATAGTTTTTTGCTTAAATCAGCAGGTTTAGAACTGCTTCCACCGTTTTCAAAAATAGCAAAAACTGAAATTTTAGGCTTTTCAGCAGGTGCAAAGCCAATAAACAATGCATGGTCATGCAGACGCTGGTCTAACTTTTCGGAGTCGTACTCTTCGTCTTCTTGCAAACTAAATACTTGCCCCGTACCCGTCTTACCTGCAATAAGATAATCCGTTCCTTGTAAACGTCTTGCCGTTCCTTTTGAATCAGTGATTACTTTGCGCATTGCAACGACCATACGCTCCCAATTACGCTGATCTTTGAGAACGATATGATGATCACCGCCGCGCCCATCAGGAAACTCTACAGGCTCGTCACCGACACTTTGCGCCATACGAGGATAATAATAATGCCCTCTGCCTGCTAACGCAGAAGTAGCTGCAGCAATTTGTACCGGTGTCGCCACCATAAACCCTTGCCCAATACCTACGTTAACTGAATCACCAGGGTACCAAGGTTCATTATATTTGGCTTTCTTCCACTCATTGGAAGGCAACAAACCAACACTACCACCGTGTAAATCAAGCAAATTATTTTGACCGAAGCCAAACCTTGATAAGAAGTTATGAATAGGCGTTATTCCCATCTTGTTTGAGAGTTGATAATAATAAGTATCAACCGACTCAATAATCGAACGTTCTAAATCTATCCAGCCATGACCGGTTCGTTTCCAGTCTCGATACCGTCGACCATCAGGGTTTATTTGGTAATAGCCTTTTGCGAAGTAACGTTCCGTCCAAGATGAAAACCCATATTCTAATCCAGCAAGCCCCATGAATGGCTTAATGGTTGATGCAGGGGGGTAACCGCCACGTAAAGCTCGGTTAAAAAGAGGAAGCTTTTTCGAACTACGTAAAGACGAATAATCTTGAACAGAAATACCACGGACAAATAAATTAGGATCGAAGCCGGGTTTAGACACTAGCGCCAGTATGCCCCCTGTATCCGGATCGATAGCAACTACGGAGCCTTTATAATCACCTAATAAATCGTAAGCATATTGTTGTAATCGGGCATCCAAGTATAAATGCAGATCTTTACCAGGTGTTGGAGGTTGTTTTTCCAGCTCGGACATAATTCGCCCACGAGCGTTTACTTCTACCTTACTAAGCCCTGTTTTTCCAAACAAAGTATTTTCATAAAAGCCCTCTATTCCTGTCTTCCCTATAAATAAAGCGCCCTGATAAGCAAGTCTATCCACTCTTTCTAAGTCCCTTGATGTGATTCGCCCAACATAGCCAATTGCATGAGCAAATGCCTCACCATATGGATAGTATCGAGTTAGTTGAGCTTCAACCTGAACACCATCTAACTTATATAAATCAACAGAAACCTTAGCCCATTCTTCATCTGTTAGCTGAGACTTTAAAGTAAGGGATTGATAAGGTCGGCGGTATTCTTTAAGGCGGCTGTCAAAGTCTTCCCACTCACTATCACTTATATCAAGAATACCGGAAAGCTCTCGTTTCAATTCAGGGAAATTAGCAACGCGTTCGGGAATAACTGTCAAACTGTGAATAGGACGATTATCTGCTAACACAACGCCATTACGATCGTAAATTAACCCTCTAGGTGGTGGGTCTGTTACCAGCATAACTCGGTTTTCATCTGCCTTGGTTTGATAAAGCTCATAGTTCATCACTTGCAGATAAAACAAACGAGCCATCAAAACAATCGCCAAAAACAAAACAAAAATCGCTGCAGCAATAACTCGTCGCTGAGTTAATTTCTTTTCTTCTCGATAATTACGAAATGCCTGATGTTTGCTGTTCACTCACCACACCTTATCTATGATATGGGTGATTATTCATTAAAGTCCAAGCACGATAAATTTGCTCAGCTAAAATAATTCTCACCATAGGATGTGGAAGCGTTAAACGAGATAGAGACCAAACTTGATCTGCGCGAGCCGTGCATCTTGGGTCTAATCCGTCTGGCCCACCTACCAGTAAACTCACGTTATAACCATCCATGCGCCAATTTTCCGTTTGATCTGCAAGCTGCTCAGTAGACCACTCCTTACCAAGCACCTCCATAGCAATGACTTTATCTCCAGAAGGAATCGCTTCAAGCATAGCGTCTCCCTCCTTACGAATGGCTTTTGGTATATCCGTATTTTTACCACGAGGCGACATCGGAATTTCAACAAGCTCTAGCGCAAAATCCTTTGGCAGACGCTTAGCGTAATCATCATAACCTTGAGTCACCCACTTGGGCATTTTGTTACCAACAGCAATCAAACGAACTCGCATTATAAAGACCTTATAACGTTTCTGGTTTTATATCCCACAACTTCTCAAGGTCATAAAATGCTCGAGCTTCTTCTGTCATCACATGAACAACAACATCATGTAGGTCAACAAGCACCCAGTCACTTCCCATTCCACGTCCTTCAGAACCTAGCGGCTGTAAACCTTGTTGCTTAAGATGCTCAAAAACATTTTGCCCTAAAGCATTAACATGGCGTTTAGAAGTACCAGTACAGATCACCATGTAATCCATCATGTCTGTATGACTCCCAACGTTCAACACAGTGATCTTATCACCTTTTACATCTTCTAATGCTTCGACCGCAAAGGCTAAAATTTGATCTGCTGTGAGGTTAATCTGACTCATATAATTACGTTATCCTATCGATATAATTGATGTTGCTCTATGTACTTTTGAACGGGCTCTGGCAATAAATAGGCAATTGACTCATTCTTTCGAGCCAGCGATCTAATCATGCTAGAAGATATTCCCAGTGGGGTTAATGTCTCAAACCAGACTAATCCCGAGGGCGCGCATTGTAACTCATGCGATGCAGAGGCACGATAGTTTTCGCAAAATGCATTTAGCTCCGAAATCAAATCTGGCTCCCAACCGGGACGAGAAACCACCAAAAGGTGAGCGTACTGAGTTAGCGCTCGCCACTCATGCCAAGTAGGAAGCGACAAAAAGCTATCCATACCCAACACCATGATCAGTGGTTCATCTGGACCTATTTCAGCACGTATATCTCGCAAGGTGTCTACACTATAGCTTGGCCCTTCTCGCTCTACTTCACGAGAATCCACACTTAACCTTGGGTGACTAGAAACAGCCAACTGTGCCATTTCCAAACGCTGACGAGCAGTAACACCTGGTTGACCTTTATGAACAGGCTGAAAGCAAGGTATCAACTTCAGAGCTGAATATTGATACTTATCAAGCACCTCTACCGCCGTTCTAAGGTGGCCATTATGAACCGGGTCGAATGTCCCTCCCATAATCGCCAAACCAGATCGCTTTATTTCATTCTGCTGCTTAATTGTCACGTGTATGGCCATCACCCAGCACTATGTATTTCTGACTGGTAAGCCCTAACAGCCCAACCGGACCACGAGCATGAATCTT
Organism: Marinomonas algae; assembly: GCF_047525555.1. NCBI lineage: Bacteria > Pseudomonadati > Pseudomonadota > Gammaproteobacteria > Oceanospirillales > Oceanospirillaceae > Marinomonas > Marinomonas algae. The sequence goes on from NZ_JBLIXK010000001.1 coordinate 128,914, forward strand.
ATCTGTAGAAATACCAATTTCTGCACCAAACCCATATTCAAAACCATCCGCAAAGGATGTTGAAGCATTCACCATAACAGATGAAGAATCGACCTCTGTCATAAAGGCACGAGTTTTACTGTAGTTCTGAGAAACAATGGCATCGGTATGATGCGAGCCATATTTATTGATATGAGCAATTGCTTCATCCATATCGACCACAATTTTGATCGAAAGTTTAGGGGCATGATATTCCGTATACCAATCTTCTTCTGTTGCTACACCAATAGAAGAGGATATAGATTGAGACAATTCACAACCAACGAGTTCAACGCCCTTCTCTTCAAAGGCCGCAACCAGCTTTGGAAGCATGTCGTCTGCAACCGATTTATGAACGAGCATGGATTCCATTGCATTACACACACCATAGCGACGTGTTTTTGCATTAATTACAATTTTGAAGGCTTTATCAAAGTCGGCTTCATCGTCAATATACACATGACAATTACCATCCAAATGCTTGATAACAGGCACTCGGGCATCTTTGCTAATACGCTCAATTAAGCCTTTACCGCCACGAGGCACAATGACATCAACATACTCAGGCATAGTAATTAATTTACCAACCGCTTCTCTATCAGTCGTGTTTAACACTTGCACGGCATCTGCAGGCAAGCCAGCCACTTCAAGCCCTTTACATACTGCTTCAGCAATAGCTTGGTTTGAATGAAACGCTTCTGAGCCACCACGCAAAATAGTTGCATTACCTGACTTCAAACATAAACTCGCAGCGTCAATAGTTACATTAGGACGAGACTCGTAAATAATACCTACAACACCAAGAGGCACTCGCATTTGTCCACGCTGAATACCAGAAGGCAAATACACCATTCCTGACACTTCACCAATTGGGTCAGGCAAAGAAGCAACCTGTTTCAAGCCTTCAATCATGCCATCGATTCGGGCGTCATTAAGCAGTAATCTGTCTAATAAAGCCGCATCCAAACCTTTTGCTCGGCCTTCTTCCATGTCTTTCGAGTTTGCTTCTATCAATCGAGGTCGTGCATCTTCTAAAGCGTCTGCCATAGCGAACAACGCCATGTTTTTTTGCTGAGTGGAAGCTTTAGCAAGTAAACGAGAAGAAGCTCTAGCTTGCTGACCTATTTGATTCATATAAGATTCTAAAGACATTTTTAATCTCTAATAAAAGTAAAAAGCATAAACAGAAGGCGGCAAAATAAATCACGACCAATTCAACTAAGCCAGTATACTAACATAATATTTTCATTCATTTAGTGCAGATTTATACGAAGAAGGAAGACTTGGTGCCCAGTTCTCATTCATACACCCTTTCCCCCATTGGCATAATACATTCCTGCTATAAAGAAAAGTTTGGTATTCCTAGGCAACCTGGATTAGTCACAGAAGCAACAGCCCGCTTAGAACTTATTGCTCCCTACAATAGACTCGACACATTAGATGGCTTGAGTGATTTCTCACACATCTGGATTCAATTCATTTTTCATGCAAATCAGCAAGAAGGCTGGAAAGCAAAGGTTCGCCCTCCACGCTTAGGCGGGCAGAAAAAAATGGGCGTATTTGCCACAAGAGCAACTCATAGACCCAACCCTATTGGCTTATCTGTGGTTAAAATGGGACGCATTTATAAAGAAGATACAAGAGTATTTATTGATCTGCACGGCGCAGATTTACTCGATGGCACACCAGTATTAGATATCAAACCCTACCTACCTTATGCGGATAATATCTCGGAAGCAAAAGGCGGATTCGCACACACAAAATCTTCAACCTATGAAGTGCAATTCTCAGCGAAAGCTAAACTACAATGTGAGAAATACGAAACCGAAAACAAAAAATCAATTATAAGTTTGATTGAACAGGTTATTGCTCAAGACCCAAGACCCTCCTACTTATCAGATCAAATAGATAGAGAGCATGGAATTAGACTCTGGGACATAAATGTTAAATGGTGTGCAAGAAGTGATCATTTTGAGATACTAGAAATAGAACATGCAACAGAGATCGAAATATGAACAAAAAACACTTTTTGAACACATATAAAAAAATCGATTCACTGGACGAAGATAAGACCAAAAAAACTGAGCAAGCATCACTTTATCGATCAGAGCACGATGAGCGTCTAATAAAAGACCTCCATTACGCAAAATTCCAAAAAAACTTCAACAAGGTCCAGCAAAGCGATGCTTTCAAAAGCTTATTAGAAAAAGAAAATTGGGATGATGAAGATATTCAAACCTTTCTCAATTCATTAGGCTAAAAACATACACAAACTCTATACCCATAGTTATCCACATGTTCTGTGTATAGTTTTCTTGTCAATAAATTCAAGAAAAATAGACGCAAAAAAAAGCGGACCGAAGTCCGCTTTTTATAGCTTTCAGAAAATCAAAACTTAGTTTTGGTTTTCTAGTTGCGCTTTGATCAAATCACCGATAGTAGTAGGACCATTCGCTTCAGCTTGTTGTTTCTCAGAGTGAGCTTTCAACGCTGTCTTCTCTTCAGAAGCATCTTTCTGCTTGATAGAAAGAGCAATAGTACGAGCTTTACGATCAACATTGATGATCGCTGCTTCTACTTTGTCGCCTTCTTTCAATACAGATGTTGCATCTTCAACACGGTCACGGCTGATTTCAGATACTTTCAAAGTAGCTTCAACGCCTTCCGCAAGAACAACTACTGCACCTTTCGCATCAACTTCAGAAACGGTACCGTTAACGATAGCGCCTTTGTCGTTTTCAGCTACGAAAGCAAGGAACGGATCTTCTTCAAGTTGTTTAACACCTAAAGAAATACGCTCACGCTCAGCATCGATAGACAATACAACAGTTTCTAGCATATCGCCTTTCTTGTATTGACGAACGGCTTCTTCACCAGCTTCTTCCCAAGATAGGTCAGATAGGTGAACCAAACCATCAATACCACCGTCAAGACCAATGAACACACCAAAGTCAGTGATAGACTTGATTGCGCCAGAGATTTTGTCGCCTTTGTTGAAAGAAGTAGCAAACTCTTCCCATGGGTTCATAGTGCACTGTTTGATACCCAAAGAGATACGACGACGCTCTTCGTCAATATCAAGAACCATAACTTCTACATCATCACCGATCTGAACAACTTTAGATGGGTGGATGTTTTTGTTAGTCCAATCCATTTCAGATACGTGAACTAGACCTTCAACGCCTTCTTCAAGTTCAGCGAAGCAACCGTAGTCAGTCAAGTTAGTAACTTTAGCCGTTACTTTAGTATTCTCTGGGTAACGAGCTTTGATTGCTACCCATGGATCTTCACCCAACTGCTTAAGACCTAGAGACACACGGTTACGCTCGCGGTCAAACTTAAGCACTTTAACGTCGATTTCATCGCCAACAGCAATGATTTCACTTGGGTGTTTAATGCGTTTCCAAGCCATATCAGTGATGTGAAGAAGACCATCAACACCACCAAGGTCAACAAACGCACCGTAATCAGTAAGGTTCTTAACGATACCTTTAACTTCTTGACCTTCTTCAAGAGAAGCAAGAAGTGTTTCACGTTCAGCGCTGTTAGTCGCTTCCATAACGGCACGACGAGAAACAACAACGTTGTTACGTTTTTGATCAAGCTTAATAAGTTTGAACTCTAGATCAACACCTTCCAAATGTGATGTGTCGCGGATTGGGCGAACATCTACCAAAGAACCTGGCAAGAAGGCACGGATGTTAGCGATATCAACAGTGAAGCCACCTTTAACTTTACCGTTAATTACACCGTGGATAATGGCATTTTCTTCGTAAGCTTTTTCAAGCACAGACCAAGTCTCTGCACGTTTCGCTTTTTCACGAGACAATTTAGTCTCACCGAAGCCATCTTCTACAGCGTCAAGTGCAACCTTAACTTCGTCACCGATGTTTAAGTTGAATTCACCACTTTCCGTTAGAAACTGAGAACGAGGAATTACGCCTTCAGATTTAAGACCTGCATGAACAGTTACCCATTCGCTGTCGATATCAACAACAATACCAGTAACAATTGAGCCCGGCGCCATTTCGACGGTTAAAAGGCTTTCTTCAAACAGTTCTGCGAAGCTTTGAGTCATTGTATTTCCTATATGTTTGGTTTAGTAAACTAAACCCTATCCACATTGCCAGCAAATGTGGGTCAATTTTTTGAATGATGCGATAAAGGCTTGCTGGCACCTTTATCGACTTTGATAAAATTTGATCTATTCTAGCACATTTCAGACACGAAAAAGAACAGGCTACGCAAGACCTGCTTTTACTGTTTCAGTAAAAATCATCTCGACAACCTGTTCAATACTTAAATCTGTACTATCGATTACTAAGGCGCCTGCTGCAGGCACAAGAGGAGCGATCGCTCTATTAGCATCTCGCTCATCCCTCTCTTTAATCGTTTTTACTAATTCGTCAAGATTAACAGTTTCGCCTTTTTGCTGCAATTGTTGTATGCGACGTTGTGCACGCTCTTCTGCAGAAGCAGTTAAAAACACCTTAACTTGCGCTGAAGGGAAAACAACTGTACCCATATCGCGGCCATCAGCAACTAAGCCTGGCAGCTGTGAAAATGCTCTTTGACGCAGCAATAGACCTTCACGGACTTCAGGAATCGCAGCCAATTTAGAAGCATTGTTTCCCACTTCTTCAGTACGAATTGCCTGAGTAACAGTCTCACCTTCTAAGATAATTTCAACTTTACCTAGCTCCACCTGCTGAAATTGTATATCCAAATGCTCCGCCAATACTTTTAGCGTCTCCACATCTTCAACAGACATTCCGTGATGCGAAACAGCAAGGGCAAGAAGTCGATACAAAGCACCGCTGTCTAATATATGCCATCCCAGTTTTTCTGCAATTAATTGACTGACAGTGCCTTTACCAGCACCACTTGGACCATCAATTGTAATAACTGGGCCTTGGTTAATCATAACTATTCCTCTTAAAAAACTACTGCACTACCGAACAATGAAAACCTAATTGCCCAGCAATGCTCTCCAACTCATTAAATTCTTCTAATAATTTTTGACAGTCATTGACGACTGTGGTCGATTTACTTCTCGCACCAAGTGCCAGCATGGCCAACGCCAAACGATCATCACCAGCACAATCTAGCTCACCACCTTGCGGGACAGAGCCATAAATAATTAATTCACCATTTTCATAAGTACAACGCACTTTCACTTTTTCAAGCGCGTCAACTAGAGCCAATACTCTATCCTCATGGTAATAAGGCAATGCGTTAACACCATTTATATGCGTGACACCGTTAGCATATGCAGCTACAACACACAAAAGCGGCAACATTTCTCTAAATCGATAACTTTGTGCTGCACTTAATGTGAAAGACTGCAATTCAGAAAATACAACATGCATTTCCCCTTCTCGCAACCCTGTCCCCAATACACTTTCCGGCGGCACAGACACATCCAACCCAATAGATTGCAAAAACGACAAATAATCAAACGAAACAGAGTCTAGACCCACATTCTTCACATTAAGTTCAGAACCTGGAAGCAAACTTGCCAGTAATGCCCACCACATAGCTTCATGCACATCACCGGAAAGCACGATATCTACACCAGACAGTGATGATGGCGCTATTTGAAAACCGCCATCGCACTCAGAAATAACCGCCCCAAATTGACGCAATAAGACTTCACAATGAGACAGTTCAGTAATAAGTGGTCTTACATGCCCTATTGTTGGTGAATATAAAGCAGCCAAAAAAGCCGACATTTTAAGACGCTCAGATCCACTAGTTAAGCTGATAGAAACATCTGTTGCTTGCTCTGGCGTCAAGACGATAGGCAAACAATCCTCCACATCAGAAGCAATTTTCCCGCCCATTTCACGAATCACCGACAATAAATCGCTCATAGGTTGTTTTAACAGCTCACCTTCACCAACAACAGTGGTCACGAATGATTGTCCCGCCAACACTGGCAACAAGAGATACAAACTCTCCCGAGATTCATGAATATTAATGGGCGCTATTGGTGCTTTAAGACCACGAAGCCCAACACCATGAACACGCAAACGATCTAATGCGACCTCTTCAATGACAACACCCATATCTCGAAAGGCTTGCATAGTAATTCGAACATCAACACTAAGATCAATATTCTGTAAATCACTCACCCCGTCCGAAAGCGCAGCTATGGTAATGGCTTTATGTGACAAAGATTTGTCACCCACCAAAGAAATATCACCTTTAATAACTGAAGCAGGTAAAACTGAAACCGAAGTTGGTCGCACTTCTTTTGTCGAGCCCATTGTACGCTGCTCTAACAAACGAAGAAAATGATCTCGCGCAGACTTAGCTCGGGTAAACACACCAAACATACTTGCACCGTCACCTTGCTCTATCGCAGCACGCATGTCCGCAAGACGATCAGTAAAATGATCAAGCGTCGCCAATGTGGCGTCTTTATTAGCCAGAAAAACATCGCGCCACATGACAGGGTCACTAGAAGCAATACGAGTAAAATCTCTAAAACCGCCAGCGGCAAACTTGAATACGTCCTGACTGAGGTCACTATTTGCAAGCGCATCAACCAAGGTATAGGCCAGCAAATGAGGCAAATGACTAGAAGACGCTAAAACATGATCATGATGCTCGACATCCATACTCACAACGTCTGCACCAATGGCTCGCCAAATACGATGCAAACGATCAAGCAAAACAGGATTGCTGTCCGGTAAAGGCGTCACGATCGCCATGTGCTTTTCAAACAACAAAGGATTAGCCGCTAAAACACCGCTCTTTTCTGCTCCCGCAATTGGATGACTGGGAATAAAGTTAGACGGTAAACCGCCAAAAGCTCGACGCGCAGACTCAACCACACTCCCTTTTGTTGATCCAACATCTGTCACCAAAGTATCAACAGAAAGAAAAGGTTTAATCTCTTGTAGAACAGATTCCATGGCTCGGACAGGCGTTGCTAAAACGATAACATCCATCTTAGCGATATATTCTTCAGTAAGTTGAGCTGGATAATCGATCACTCCAGTAGACACACCTAGCGCCAATTCACCTTCTCGACGATCAGCACCATATAATGTCGCCAACCCTCTGTCTTTCAGGGCTTTCGCGAAAGAGCCACCTATCATGCCAAGACCAATAATCATGACATTGCCAAATTTTTTCTTTTCTTGAGGCATACTACCCAGAGTCATCTAAAACTTACTCTTATCTATCAAAACGCAAAAACGAGCCATATATCCAAAAAAGCTACAAAACAGCAACAGGATAAGAACCTAACACTTTCACTTCAGATGCTTTTTCACGTAATTCATCAATCACAGCACAACATGCATCATCCAAATAATGGCCAACAAAATCGATGTAAAAAATGTATCCCCAACGACTCATTAATGATGGACGAGTTTCTAATCGCGTCATGTCGACACCGTGACGCTCAAATGCCTCAAGCAGATGATATAAGGCGCCAGGTTCGTTTTTAGCACTAATCAACAAAGACGTTTTATCTTTACCACTAGGTGGCACATCCTGATTACCCACAATCAAAAATCGTGTCGTGTTGTCTGGGCGATCTTCAATGTTCGCCGACACTTTAATCAAGCCATACAATTCACACGCCACTTCACCGGCAATCGCAGCCACAGCACGACCACTTCGACCAGCATCAGCAGCAAGACGAGCTGCTTCCGCATTAGAACTAACAGCAACACGCTCAGCGTGCGGCCAATAACGGTCTAACCAAGCTCGACATTGTGCCAATGATTGTTGATGGGAATAAATATGCGTCACATCTTCCGAATTGATATTCGGACTAACTAACAAATGATGATGAATACGCTCTTCCACTTCCCCGCAAATTTTCAAACGCGAGTCGCGAAAACTGTCTAAAGTGTGATTTACAACGCCTTCTGTTGAATTCTCAACAGGAACAACACCATAATTCGCCGCACCCGATTCCACTTCACGGAAGACTTCATCAATAGCTGCCATTGGCGCACTGATGATAGATTTACCAAAGTGCTTCAATGCCGCTTGTTGAGTAAAGGTACCTTCCGGCCCCAAAAATGCAATGCGCATGGGTTTCTCTAAGGCAAGACAAGAAGACATCACTTGACGGAAAATCTTCGCCATTTCTTCGTTACCAAGAGGCCCTTCATTGCGCTCCATTACACGTCTTAAAACCTGTGCTTCACGCTCTGGGCGATAAAAAACAACATCATCAGATTGTTCAGCAAGCTTCACCTCGGCTACTTTTTGAGCGCAGCGAGCACGTTCATTAATAAGCACCTGGATCTGTGAATCAATCGAATCAATACGATCTCGCAACAATGGCAATGTATCAGGCACTATTTCTTTAGAGTTAGACATATTATTACCCGTGACGCTCTTCAAAACCGCGCATAAAATCAATTAAGGCAAGCACACCTTCCATCGGCATGGCGTTATAAATACTTGCTCGCATCCCACCGACAGAACGATGACCTGCTAACGTGCGCAAACCAGCCGCTTCTGATTCTTCAATAAATAAAGCATCCAAAGATTGATCTGCCAAAATGAAAGGCACATTCATACGAGATCTAAACGCTGGATCAACAGGATTTGAATAGAACGAACTAGAATCGATAAAATCATACAAAGCTTGCGCTTTACGAATATTTATTTCCTCAATCGCTTCGACACCGCCTTGCTCTTCAAGCCACTCAAAAACAAGATCGGCCAAATAAATAGCAAACGTAGGAGGCGTATTTATCATGGAGTCGTTCGCAGCTAGATTCGCAAAACTCCAAATGGAAGGGAGTTCATCGCTAGAGCGAGCTAATAAATCTTTACGCACAATACAAATAACCACACCTGCAGGGCCAACATTTTTTTGCGCGCCTGCGTAGATCATGCCGTACTTACTAACATCAATTTTTCTCGACAAAATAGTCGAAGACAAATCTGCCACAATCGGCAAATTCGTTTCAGGCAAATCAGAAAACTCTACACCGCCAATTGTTTCATTAGGGCAAAGGTGTAAGTAGGCAGCAGTTTCATCCAACTCAAGATTAGAAAAATCAGGAACCGTGGAATAGCTTTGTTCTTTAGAAGAGCCAACAACATTTACTTTGGTGTAGCGTTTTGCTTCTTTAATCGCTTTAGAAGACCAAGCACCTGTATCTAAGTAGCAAGCAGAATCAAAACCATTCACTAAGTTGGCAGGGATCTGGGAAAATAAAGTCGATGCACCACCCTGAACAAACAAAATTTCATAATCATCATTAACATCAAGCAAACGAGCTAAACGCGCTTTAGCCGAAGCCAAAATAGACATAAACTCAGTACTTCTATGGCTCATTTCCATAACGGAAACGCCAGCACCATGCCAGTCTAATAGTTCAGCTTGTGCTTTTTTCAAAACAGCCTCTGGAAGCGCTGCTGGACCAGAACAAAAATTATATACTCGGCTCATCCTGCTTATTACCTCTAGTATTCAGGACCTATCTACAATAAAAGCGACGCACCTAGGTGCGCCGCTTATTTACTATTCCGTATCAGCTTCTGTGATATCAGGAGATTCGTCGCCATCATTTGGCGCTTGATCGACAACCGCATCATCTGCTTCATCAATCTCGATATCACCTTCATCGTTTTCCACGACACGCTCAATGCCAACTAGGTGCTCGTCATTAGTCAGACGAATCAAGGTGACACCTTGCGTATTTCGACCTTGACAAGACACTTCCGTCACTCGAGTACGAACCAAGGTACCCTGATCAGTAATCAAGATAATTTCATCCGTTTCCTCAACCTGAGCCGCACCAATAACTGGGCCGTTACGATCAGACACTTGGATACCGATAACACCTTGACCACCACGACCATAAACTGGGAAGTCTTCCACTGCCGTACGCTTACCAAAGCCGTTTTCACAAGCCATCAATACAGCAGAACCCTCTTCAGGAACGATCAGAGAAACCACTTTCGCGCCCTCACTCAATCGAATGCCTCGAACACCTGCCGCTGTACGACCCATTGGACGAACATCTGACTCTTTAAAGCGAATCGTTTTACCAGAAGAAGACACCAACATGATGTCGTTTTCGCCTGTAGTAACAGATACGCCAACCAGTTCATCTGTTTCGTCTAGGCTCAATGCGATCAAGCCAGTAGAACGAGGTCGAGCGAAGTTTTGCATCGCTGTTTTCTTAACGGTACCTTTCGCAGTCGCCATAAAGATGTAACTGTTTGACTCTACATTTGCTTCATCAGCAACGTCTTCATCACCTTCTTCTTTATCTGTGTCTTCAACAACAGGCAAAGGCAACAAAGCAGAAATAGATTCACCCTCACTCAAAGGCAATAAGTTAACGATTGGACGACCTTTGGCGCCACGACTCGCAACTGGAATCTCGAAAACACGCAACCAATAAACTTTACCCAAGTTACTGAAAAGCATGATGGTATCGTGACTGCTCGTTACAAGAAGATGCTCAATATGGTCTTCATCTTTCATGCTAGCCGAAGACTTACCACGACCACCACGACGTTGAGCTTGATACTCTTCTAGTGGCTGAGATTTCGCATAACCTGTATTCGAAATGGTCACAACCATTGGCGCTTCATCGATCAAGTCCGCAATGGTTAGATCTTGACGAGAAGTGATAATTTCCGTTCTACGTGCATCACCAAAGCTATCACGAACTTCTTCAAGCTCTTCACGAATCACTTCCATCAAGCGATTTGGATTAGAAAGAATGTTCAGCAATTCAGCGATCAACTCGATTAGAGCCTTGTACTCGCCAAGCAATTTCTCATGCTCTAAGCCAGTCAAACGATGCAAACGCAAATCTAGAATCGCTTGCGCTTGATCTGGTGACAAGTGATAAGCACCATCAACGAAACCGTAACCTGCATCAAGATCATCTGGGCGACAAGCGTCAGCACCAGCACGTTCAAGCATGGCAACAACATTTCCTGGCTGCCAAGATTCAGCAACGATCTTCTCTTTTGCCTCTGCAGACGTTGGAGAAGTACGAATCAATTCGATAATGCGATCTATATTTGCTAGAGCTACAGCCAAACCTTCAAGGATGTGACCACGCTCACGCGCCTTACGAAGTTCAAAAATCGTACGGCGAGTCACCACTTCACGGCGGTGTTTCACGAAGCACTCAAGAATCTGTTTCAAGTTTAGTAGTTGTGGACGGCCATCAACCAAGGCCACCATATTGATACCAAACACAGACTGCAATTGAGTTTGAGCAAAGATATTGTTAACAACAACGTCTGGATTCTCGCCGCGACGCAGCTCAATCACAATACGCATGCCGTCTTTGTCAGACTCATCACGAAGTTCACTGATGCCTTCCAGCTTTTTCTCTTTCACAAGCTCGGCAATTTTCTCAATGACTTTCGCTTTGTTTAACTGGTAAGGAATTTCAGTAAAGACTATGGCTTGGCGGTTGCCTTTTTCCATGTCTTCAAAATGATGACGAGCGCGCATGTAAATACGACCGCGCCCTGTTTTGTAGGCTTCAACAATACCAGCACGACCATTAATAAAGGCCCCTGTTGGGAAATCTGGCCCTGGAATGTGTTCGATCAGCTCATCAATAGTGACGTCTGCGTTATCAATTACCGCAAGACAGCCATCGATAATTTCACCTAAATTATGTGGTGGAATATTGGTCGCCATACCAACGGCGATACCAGCAGAACCATTTACAAGCAAACCAGGAACACGTGCAGGCAATACTTCTGGCATAAACTCTGTACCATCGTAGTTAGGCACAAAATCAACTGTTTCTTTCTCAAGATCCATCAATAAATGATGAGAAATTTTTGCCATGCGGATTTCGGTATAACGCATTGCTGCCGCACTGTCGCCATCGACAGAACCGAAGTTACCTTGACCATCCACCAGCGTGTAACGCATTGAGAAAGGTTGAGCCATACGAACAATCGTATCGTATACAGCAGAGTCACCATGAGGGTGATACTTACCGATTACATCACCGACAATACGTGCCGACTTTTTGTATGGTTTATTCCAATCATTTTTAAGTTCATTCATCGCAAATAGAACGCGACGGTGAACAGGTTTTAACCCATCACGTACATCAGGTAATGCTCGACCTACAATTACGCTCATTGCGTAATCTAGATAAGATCCCTTAAGTTCATCTTCGATACTGACGGGAATAATTTCTTTGGCTAATTCACCCATAGATACAATCGATCCTTATGCCTCGGAAGCCTGACAGACTTCATCATCTCTTTTTATAAGCGCTGCATTGTAACATAAGGAAATAAATAACACTCCTTCAAGCTGTATGTTTTGTTGCTCATAATTGCATTTGATTCTCAGTTTCTTGCCTTCTTGTCGAATATCAAAGAAAACCAAATAAGAAATCTGCTCGTACCTAATATATGAGTTAGCTATTGGTCACCCTCATGGTTGGCGTTATACTAGAAAACACACTCACTAACTCAGCACATCGAGTAAGCTCTCAATTCTCTAGCGACAAACAAAAACGGAAAAATACATATGACCAACCCACAACAAAACAATGTAGATTTAAATGAAGTTGCAAAGTTTGAAGCGCTTGCAAGTCGTTGGTGGGACAAAGAAAATGAATTTAAACCCTTACATGACATCAACCCGCTGCGCACAAATTATGTAGACGAAAACACAGGCGGACTTTCCGGCAAAAAAGTGATCGACGTAGGTTGTGGCGGCGGCATCCTATCTGAAGCCATGGCAAAACTTGGCGCCAATGTAAAAGGCATCGATATGGGCGAAGCTCCTCTTGCTGTCGCCAAACTGCACCTAGAAGAATCTAAGCTTGATATCGACTACGAAAAAATCACAGCAGAAGAAATCGCCCAACGAGAAGCAGGTCAATACGATGTGGTTACTTGTTTAGAAATGCTTGAGCATGTTCCAGACCCATCTTCCGTAATTAAGGCCTGCATGACTCTTGTGAAACCCGGTGGCCATGTTTTCTTCTCTACTATAAACCGCAATCCTAAAGCCTACTTATTTGCCATTATTGGAGCAGAATACATTTTAAACATGCTTCCAAAAGGCACTCACGATTATGCTAAATTCATTCAACCTGCCGAACTAAACAACTACACAAGACAGGCAGGACTAGAAGTAAAACACATGACAGGCATGACCTATAATCCACTCACTAAGGTCTACAAACTGAACGACAAAGACGTGTCTGTAAACTACCTAATGCACACTCAAAAACCCTAAGCCTTAATTAGGCAAAAGGAGGAGATATGTTTACTTATCAAGCTCCAGATCAACTACTCAAAGACAAGATCATCCTTGTAACTGGCGCAGGTGATGGCATTGGAAAAACCGCAGCCATCACCTACGCAAAATACGGCGCAACTGTAATTTTGTTAGGTAGAACTACAAAAAAACTCGAAGCCGTTTACGACCAAATTGAAGATCTCGGCTATCCGCAAGCAGCAATCATCCCTCTCAATCTGGATGGCGCTGCGGAACACGATTACCTAGAAATAGCCAACACTATTGAAAATGAATTCGGCCATTTGGATGGTGTCCTTCACAATGCCAGCTTACTTGGCAGCAGAGCACCTTTAGCGAGCTACGACCCAACTTTATTCGAACAAGTCATGCGAGTGAACGTCACCAGCCAATTACTGCTCTCACAGGCTCTCATGCCACTTTTACAAAAATCCAAAGAGGCTTCCATTATCTTTACGTCTTCCGGAGTCGGCCGCACTGCAAGGCCAAACTGGGGTGCTTATGCCGTTTCCAAGTTCGCTACCGAAGCCATGATGCAACTGTTTGCGGGCGAGCTTGCAACCTCGTCTCCAAACATACGCGCAAATGCGATCAACCCTGGCGGAACGAGAACCAGCATGAGAGCCGCTGCATTCCCAGAAGAAGACCCACAAACACTCCCAACGCCAGAAGAGATCATGCCGCTCTACTTGTATTTAATCGGTAAAGACAGCCTTACAATCAACGGCCAATCCATTAATGCTCAATAAATTCTTTACTTTGACGCAATGGAAAGTAAAAGCATCCATTGCGTCTATTCATAAGCTTCAGTTAATCTGAATCAATGATTCAGATTATTAAGAAGTTCATTCCCTTTTTCGCTTTGCTTACTGCACTCGCGTCATTTCCCATCCTAGCGGATGAAGTCAAAGTTTCTACAAATTCAGAGACAGATGAATCAATGAGCCAAAACGACACAGATCACACACCTCCAATTCCTACCGCTACCATTATTCCAAATAAAAGCCTAACGGATCAAAATAGCTACTACACAATCACATTACCAAACCAGCTGAAAGTAATACTGATAAACGACCCTCAAGCCGAGCGATTCTCTGCTTCTTTATCTGTAAATGTAGGTAGCTTTAATGACCCTAAAGACCAACAAGGGCTTGCTCACTTCTTGGAACACATGCTTTTTCTAGGCACAGAAAAATACCCAGAATCAGGCAATTATCAATCTTATATCAGTACTCATGGTGGCACGCATAACGCCTATACAAGCACAGACACAACAAACTTCTTCTTTGACATAAAACCTTCTGGCTATGAAGGCGCCATCGATCGCTTCGCACAATTTTTCATCTCGCCTTTATTCAGTGAATCACTCACTCAAAGGGAAAAAAATGCAGTCGACGCAGAATATAAAGCAAAATTTAAAAACGAGAGTCGACGCAACAACCAAGCTTTCAAAACACTTATCAACCAAGACCACCCATACAATAGATTCACTGTCGGTAATTTAGACACTCTTAAAGACCGACCAAATAATCCTCTAAGAGAACAATTACTGTCTTTGTATAAAACAAACTATTATGCAGAAAACATGGCACTGGTTATGGTTGCCAACCTTTCTTATGAAGAAATGGCGAGACTTGCCACTGAATACTTTTCTGATATAAAAAACCAACCTGCACCCACTCAAAAGACTCCAGATGAGACATCATTACAGTCTGAACAAGCTCAACCAGAACAAACCCAACTAGAGCAAACAGAACCTACTCAGGCGCTGCCACCGACACTCATCCCAATTAACAAACCTCGCCTGCAATTTATTCGCCCTCTTATCGATAAAGACACACTCTATTTTTACTACCAAATAGACGCCCAGTTACTCAACTACAAAACACAGCCCACAAGATATCTGTCTTATATTTTAGGGAATGAAAATAAAGGCTCGCTCTATGCCTCGTTAAAATCTGAAGGACTTATTAATAGCATCTCGGCCAGCACTAGCTCAGATTATGGAAGCAATGCTTTCTTTACCGTCAAAATGAGATTGACCGAAGCGGGAATGGAAAAAATCGACACAGTGGCACAACGTTTTTTTGCCACAATAAATCTACTGAGATCCTCCCCCATTAACCCCATTTATTTAGAGGAAGGTCTCAAGTTAAGCCAAATGATGTTTAATCATCAAAGTTATGTACATCCACAAAACCTGGCTCGCGCCTTGTCAGCAAAAGCACTTAAAGTACCAACGGAAGACTTATTGAGTAGCTTCAGAATAGACAAGATGGCCAGCAAAGAAGATATAAGCCACCTTCTCCAACAACTTAATACTGAAAACCTGCTCATCCAAGTCACATCCAATAAAGAAATGCCGAATCACTGGGCGAAAGACATACCAGAATGGCAAATCGAACCTTGGTATCAAAGTGAATACAGCAACAATTTTTTCAGCCAACCCTTTCTCGACCTAATGAACTTAGCCGTGAAAAGTACACTCGTCACTCTACCGGAAAGAAACAACTTCATCCCTGAATCATTAACCATGATTAACGAACAAGATGAAGCGCCATCTCTCGTCTTCCAAAAAGAGGGCTT
The DNA here is from genome assembly GCF_047525555.1 of Marinomonas algae. Lineage (NCBI taxonomy): Bacteria > Pseudomonadati > Pseudomonadota > Gammaproteobacteria > Oceanospirillales > Oceanospirillaceae > Marinomonas > Marinomonas algae. The sequence continues at coordinate 144,764 of NZ_JBLIXK010000001.1, forward strand.
TTCTTACTGGCATAAATCAGACTCCAGCTTCCACAAACCTACTGCGATGAACTTTTTGGCTTTGCGCTTTGATAATGCCGCTGACACAGCCAAAAACACACTACTCAATCGACTTTGGAGCCGACTATTTAATGAGAGCGTAAGCGAATACACATACTCCCCTTATCTCGCAGGTTTAGGCTTTAACTTTTATCCTCATGTAAATGGTGTAACCCTACGAACAAACGGCTATTCAGATAAACAAAACAACTACCTCATCTGGCTGATTGATCAACTGTTTCTATTTCGCCCCACATTTGATCGATTTGAACTTGCCAAGCAGCAACTACAAAAAGACCTATCAAACCAAACGAGCAAACAAGCTTATCAAGGCGCTAATTCCGCATTAAATACTCTTATTACAAAGAACAGCTTCACCACCAAACAACTTGAAGAAGCGCTTACGGCCATTTCACTTAGCGATTTGCAGGAATTTACCAAGAATGCACGTAACAACTTTAGTGTGGTTGGCTACAGCACAGGCAACTTAACCAAAGAACAAACAGAGAAACTAGCAAATACACTGTATGAAAGATTTGATGGAAGATTAGCAGACAGAGAAGGCATCTCAATACAAACAAAAGCCCTACCAACACAACAAAAACTACACCATCAATTTGACTCAAGTAGCGATGACAGCTCTATTTTATATGCGCTCATAGACACAAGCACCCAAGATCTTGAAGACGATGACACAATAACGCAAAAGGCTTATTTCTCGATCATGAGAAAAATAATAAACAGCCCTTTTTATCAAGACCTAAGAACCAACCAGCAACTTGGCTACATTGTGGGCACGCAAGATCTGAGCACACGCAACACCCCAATATTAGGCTTAGTAATACAGTCACCTAACAAAGATACTTTAACGCTCGTCAATGCAATCGACACCTTCCTTTCAGAGCAAAGAAGTCGACTCAGCACACTAGCAGAAGAAGATTTCGACGCAGCCAAAAGCACACTTTTAAATCAACTCAAGATCCAAGCGAAAAACCTGAGTGACAATGCGCTCAGCGAGTGGCGACAAATCGCGCAAAAAGAACCTAACTTTAATTTTGATGAAGAATGGATAAAAGCAGTAGAGTCGATACAAAAGGAAGATTTCATTCAATTCATGAAAAAGAAATTAGACTCTGTAGACAGCACTAGAATTGTTATTCACAACAAAGCGTTTCCACCTGAACTTACCGAGTGGCAGTTAGCAGAGACTCTAGATTCTCACAGTGAATCAAAGCCACAACATGATGAAACAACGAGAATAGAAGAAAGCTCAACCGCCAATTAGCGCATCAAGCTTTTCTAACTCTTTTGCGGATGCATTTGAGTTTTTTGATGAATTCACACCCTGACCAACAGGGGAAAAAGCACCAACATCAAGAGGATTGCTTGATGGGCCAGGAACACTCTCGTTAACAACACCGATTTCAGGCATCATCCTCAAGCGTCTTTCTTGGATTTTTTCGGGGATATTACCTGTAAACAACACAGTAAATGGCGCCTCTTCCGTACGGCGATTTACCTCGTCGTAAATTTCTTGCTCACGCTTTGCGATATCATTCTCTTCCAAATAAGACAGCTCGCTGCCATCAGCAGCAATCACAACATTTGGACCTAAAGTCTGTTCTACCTGCTCAACAGGAATAACGGAAACCGCATCAGGGGAACTTAAAACCACCTGATGTTCAGAGCGTATTAATTGATTACCATAAATAATGTCCACAGATTTACGCTCAATGGTTTGAGCACTCACCAAAAAAGACATAACACCAAGTAACCAACAAAATCGCTTCATAATCACCCCAAGTACGAATTCATATACTATAAGAGATAAACAGACATTAAAAAAGGAGTTCAGCCTAAGCCAAACTCCTTTCTTTCATTACCCTTAATAGAAATTAAAGAGTAATAACTTCAAAGTCTGCTACTGGATCAGCATCCGCTTCGTAATCAACACCATCTATCCCGAAACCGAACAACTTCAAAAACTCATCTTTATAAAGTTGGTAATCTGTTTCAGCAAACAAATTAGCGTCTGTAATTTGTGGCCAAAGGTCACGACAAGCCTGCTGAACATCTTCACGCAATTCCCAATCATCCAAACGCAGACGATTCATATCATCCGTTAGTTCAGAGATGTTGTGATTATTGTACAAACGCTCAGAGAACATGCGATAAATCTGATCCATACAACCTTCATGGATATTTTTTTCACGCATCACTTTGAAAACCATCGCAAGGTACAAAGGCATAACAGGAATAGCAGAAGAAGCCTGTGTCACAACAGATTTCAATACAGCAACATTTGCACCGCCATTCAATGCAGCAAGCTTGCTATCAATCGCTGCAGAAGCACGATCTAAATCTTCTTTTGCTTTGCCTAGTGCGCCGTGCCAGTAAATTGGCCAAGTGATGTCAGAGCCAATATAAGAATACGCTACTGTACGAACGCCATCCGCCAAAACACCCGCTTCTTGCAAAGCAGACATCCAAAGCTCCCAATCTTGGCCGCCCATAACCGTTGTCGTTGCAGCTACTTCTTCTTCTGTCGCAGGTTCGATTTCCGCTTCGATGATCACGTCTTTGTTTGTGTCAATCGCAGTAGATTTGTACGGTTCGCCAATTGGCTTAAGAACAGAACGAATAACTTCACCTGTTTCTGGCATTTTACGCACTGGGGAAGCCAATGAATAAACCACCATATCAACTTGACCAAGATCTTCTTTAATCAACTCGATTACTTTATCACGAGCTTCGTTTGAGAAAGCGTCGCCGTTAATACTCTTAGAGTACAAACCTTCTTCTTTCGCAACTTTGTCAAAAGCGGCAGAGTTGTACCAACCGGCTGTACCTGTTTTTTTCTCAGTACCTGGTTTTTCAAAGAAAACGCCAATCGTCGCCGCACCAGAACCAAACGCAGCTGCAATTCGAGAAGACAATCCATAACCACTAGACGCACCGATCACAAGTACTTTTTTAGGGCCATTTTCAACTTTGCCTTTAGCCTTAGTAAAAGCAATTTGATTTCTTACATTCTGCTCACAACCCACTGGGTGTGTTGTTGTACAAATAAATCCACGAATCTTTGGTTTGATGATCATAATTATATTCTCAACGTCATGTTTTGCTTACGTCTTGCCTAACAATCCCTACAAACGAGGCAGGCAACACAAATCTGTTCGCCATGATACAATAGCCAAACGAATATGTCCTGATTCTCGTTTAAATCCTGAATCTAAAAAGCCTTTTTTCTTTAATTCTTTTCTTAAATAGAGAGCACTGTGCACTTACTAATCATTGGCTATGTCTGGCCAGAACCAAACTCTTCTGCCGCTGGCAGCCGCATGATGCAACTACTCAACTGCTTCCATAAGAACCAGTGGCAAATTTCTTTTGCAAGCCCGGCTCAACAAACGGAGCACATGTCGGACTTATCTTTGTTAGGCATTACTTCAGATCATATTGATTTGAATGACGCCTCATTCGACGAATATATTGCCGATAAAAAGCCAGGCATAGTGATCTTTGATCGCTTCATGATGGAAGAGCAATTTGGTTGGCGAGTAGAAAAATTCAGCCCAGATTCTTTACGGGTTTTAAACACTGAGGACCTTCATTCATTACGACAAGCTAGACACTTAGCCTTAAAGCAGAATCGAGAGTTTCAATTAGAAGACCTTTACAGCGACCATGGCATTCGAGAGATTGCCGCTATTCACCGTTGCGACCTTACTCTGATGATCTCCGAGACTGAAACCCAGCTTTTAATGGATGAATTTCAAATTCCGGAAACACATCTACTGCATCTGCCTTTTATGCTCGACGCACCAAACGACATGAGCACATTGCCAACTTTTGAAGAACGGGAACATTTCATCAGCATTGGTAATTTTCGTCACGCCCCGAATTGGGATGCTGTGCTGCAATTGAAAACTGAAATCTGGCCAAAAATTCGCAAACGTTTACCAAACACTGAACTCCATATTTATGGCGCCTATCCACCTCCCAAAGCCACACAATTACATAATGCAAAGGAAGGCTTCTTAGTGAAAGGTTGGGCAGAGGACGCAAAAGCAGTCATGCAAAACGCGCGAATTTGTTTAGCTCCTTTACGCTTTGGCGCCGGCATAAAAGGTAAACTGGTTGAAGCCATGCAAATGGGCACACCAAGCATTACAACGCCTATCGGGTCAGAATCCATGCATGGCAATTTACCTTGGAACGGTGTGGTCGCAGACAACAATGACACTTTTGTCGATGCAGCTGTTTCTCTTTATGAAGACAAAAGAAGCTGGGAATTGATGCAACAAAACGGCAATCGAATCCTAGAATACCGTTATCAAGCAGCGCAGTGGGAGTCTGTTTTAACAAAACGGCTGATCGTACAAAACCAACTCAAAAGCAGCTTACGAAAAAAACATTTTTTGGGATTAATGCTCAGACACCACAGCTTGAAAAGCACGCAATACATGTCCCAATGGATTGAATTAAAAAACAAACTGACGGAAAAATAATATTAAAATAGCCAAGGACTGGCCTATTGAAAAAGATGGGGCAGATTAATTACTGACGAATGGACTTTTCGCTTCGCGTTCTCGAACTTTTTTCATAACTGCAAGCTGAGAAGCTTCATCCATACTTCCCCACAAACTAATTTCCTCGCCCGTCCGGTAACACCCGGTACAAACATTTTCTTCGTTCAAAGAGCAAATATGAATACAGGGAGACTTCACTTGAGGCTTGGCTTTTCCCACAAATCACTCCCTACTTTTGTTTAATTACACTTCAATAAAAAAGGCGCAGTGGTTTTATACCACTGCGCCTTTTTTAAATTTTAGTATTCAGCGTTATGGTAAACACGCTGGACATCATCTAGATCATTCAAAAGATCAAGAAAACGATCAAACTGTTCAACTTCTTCACCGCTGATTTCAGTCATGTTTTGTGGCACAAATTGAATTTCATCAACTTCGAATTCAATATCACCAAGCGCTTCTACTAATGCTGATTTTGCTTTACCGTAATCTGTGTTTGGTGCAAAAACAGTCACTTTACCGTCTTCTAGCTCAATGTCTGTTACATCAACATCAGCCATCATAAGAGCATCTAAAACAGCTTCTTCATCATCACCAGCAAAAACAAAAATCGCACTGTGATCAAACATGTGACTAACACTGCCTTGACCACCAATTTTACACTTAACTTTGTTAAAGCAAGTACGAACATCACCAAAAGTACGGTTTGGATTGTCTGACAAACAGTCAACAATCACCATAGTATTACCAGGACCAAAGCCTTCATAACGAGCAGTATCAAAATCTTCTCCGCCACCGCCTTTCGCTTTATCAATTGCTTTATCGATAACGTGCGTTGGCACCTGATCTTTTTTCGCGCGCTCGATCATTGAACGTAACGCCAAATTACCATTAGGATCGATACCACCGGATTTTGCGCAAACATAAATTTCACGGCCGTACTTACTATAAACCTTGGCTTTTTGATCAGACGTTTTTGCCATGGACTCTTTGCGGTTTTGAAAGGCTCTGCCCATTACATATTCCTATTCTATAAAATCTTAAAAATCAGATTCTAACGTGTCACTCAAAAAGAAGGAACTGCTAGCCTCTGATAAATCGCATAAAACCCTTTTTAAACACTCCCTTACTTCAGAAGGCGATCGATTTGCTGATCTTTTTCTCGCCAAAGCTCGTTCACCCATTCTTGGAAAGAAGCGCGATACTCCGCATCATTTTGATAGTCACCAAGTAATGAATCTTCTATTGGCAACATACGAGTATGCACTTTTACTTCAGAGACTTTGCCACACAGATAATCAAAAAAGCTTGGAATGCCTTCAGGATAAACAATGGTCACATCAATTAAATAATGCAGTTTTCCATCCATTGCATTTAAGGCAAAAGACAAACCGCCAGCCTTAGGGGGTAAAAGGTGCTTGAAATGACTCACCTGCTGTTCATGCTTTTGCGACGTAAAACGTGTTCCTTCCAAAAAGTTCATGATTGAAACTGGAAAATACTGAAACTTCTCACAGGCTTTTTTCGTAACTTCAATATCTTTGCCTTTAAGCTCTGGTCGCTTTTTCAATAACGCAGGACTGTAACGCTTCATAAAAGGAAACTCTAAAGCCCACCAAGCTAAACCAATAAACGGCACCCAAATCAGTTCGCGTTTTAAGAAGAATTTAATAAAAGGAATTTTTCGGTTAAACATGCGCTGCAAGATTAAAATATCCACCCAAGATTGATGATTAGACACAATCATGTACCAATCTTTAGCCGATAATTCTTGGTCGCCCGAGGAATGAATTTTGGATCGCCCAATGCACTTTTGATTAACATTGTTTATCGCGATCCAAATTGTCGCAATATTATCCAGTATGACATTTAAAACAGCACGGACATTAGGGAACGGCAATACAATTTTGCATAACGCCAAAACCATAACAGGAATAAAACAAAGCGTGGTATTTAAGGCGATTAAGAAAAAAGAAAACAAACCTTTGAATAGAGAAATGAAACGCATAACTAAAACCAAAAGATATAAATTTAATGCATAGTACTAGGGAAGGTACGAACAAGTCCACTGGCTTCAGCGTGTGGATAAACCTTTATTATTCGAGGCAAGCTTCGCAGTCCAATATGAACATATTGGCAAGAAGCTTAACAAAGAATAAAAAGTGTTTAGCTCACGCCCTTCGGGTCTTTCATAGAAACGGCCTCTCTGCGTTAAGAGTGATTGAAAGGTATTAACATTCCTGCTCACTCTTGCCTTGATAGACCGTTTCTCTGATAAGACTGAAGCTCAGAAGACTTATTCGTATCTTCCCTAAAGAGATCCAAATATGGGAAATCCTCATTATTTGCACCACAGCCAAGTAGCCAAGTTTCCTGTAAAAACTATATAGTAAAGATAAGATTTGCATTTTTATGCCTACATTGATAACTACAGCCTGTCATATTTATATAAACAGGACATAAAACAGGATCTCATCTCCAACCATGACCATCCCAAAAGGGTTAAAAATTCGCCACAAACTCTTTGCGGTTTTTGTTTTAAGTAACATTCTGCTAATTGTTTCTATGTGGCAAGTATTCCAATGGAGCTTTGACCGAGGCTTTGTATCATACGCAACAGAACGTGACCGAGACTTTTTAGAGCAGATGGCGAATAGAACCGCTAATCTCTACATCTATTACGATGATTGGTACTTTCTCGTACAAGAGAGTCGTATGGAAAGAGAGTGGTATCAAGCAAAACTAGAAAATTTGCGTGACCTTGTTCCACCTCCAAGCACACCTAATTTGGATTTGATTTATCCGTCTCAATATTATCGCCAACGCTTCCTTCTTTTTGATGCGCAACAGCGCCCAATTATAGGCAAGGTTCGTTTTACAGATGCAGAAGTTCACCCTGTCACCGTCAATAAAAAGATTGTTGGCTTTGTTGGCTTACGCTCCATCCGAGAATTGGTGCAAGACCAAACTCTGCGCTTTGTGCGACAACAAGGGGAAGCTTTCCTTTTAATTTCAGCGTTTATGCTCGCCATTGCCGCATTACTAACATGGCCTCTGGCTCAGTGGTTAAGTCGCCCTCTTTGCTCTATGCAGGTGGCGACTAAAAAACTTGCCGCTGGGAAGTTCGAGACAAGAATCGCTGTAAAAGGCTCTGATGAGTTAGCAGACTTGAGCTGTAATTTTAATCACCTTGCGAGCACACTGGAAAACACTCGAGAAGCTCGTAAACGCTGGGTAGCAGACACAGCCCATGAATTAAGAACGCCTGTTGCTATTTTACGCGGCGAAATTGAAGCCATGCAGGACGGTATTATCAAGGTAACGCCAGATAGTCTATCCTCTTTACAGCAAGAAACCTTGCACTTGGCTCGCTTGATTGATGACTTAAACCAGTTATCTATGCATGACACAGGTAGTTTGAATTACAACATGGAAGAAGTGTCATTAGATGAGATTCTTGAGCAAGCCACTCAATCCATGACTCTTCCATTTCAAGAAGCTGGACTAGAATTAATATATGAATACACTCAGAAAAAGCCTATTGTAATAAAAGGCGATTCTGATCGTTTGTATCAGTTATTCTCAAATTTGATGAATAACTCGCTAAAATACACAAATGCTCCAGGGAAGTTAAGCGTCAAAGCATCATCGACCAATAAGAAAGCGGTTATTCTTTTTGAAGACTCAGCCCCTGGTGTCAGTGAAGAAGATAAGAACAGAATTTTTGAACAGTTTTACCGAGTTGAAAACTCAAGAAACAGAGCAACCGGCGGTCGAGGTCTAGGCCTTACTATTTGCTCTAATATCGTGGAAGGACACCAAGGCACGATCAGTGCTTACCACTCTCAGGATGGTGGCTTAGGTATACAAATAGAATTCCCTTTAAATTAATACGGAACAAATCATATTATGAGTAAAGTACTGATTATCGAAGACGAACCAAAATTGGCTGAATTGATGGCTGCTTACTTAACACAAGCAGGTTATGACTATCACCATCTTGACCGTGGTGACCTTGCCGTGAACTACATCAAAAACAACCAAGTAGACCTTGTTCTATTAGACCTTATGCTACCTGGTTTAGATGGTGTAGAAGTGTGTAAGCAAGTTCGCCAATTTAGCGGCGTTCCTATTATCATGGTGACAGCTAAGGCAGAAGAAATTGATCGCCTTATCGGTTTAGAAATGGGTGCTGATGATTACGTATGTAAACCATTTAGTCCTCGTGAGATCGTGGCTCGCGTTAAAGCTAACTTACGTCGAGTTGAGTTAGACCAAACCGAATCACCAAGAACAGATGGTTTTGACTTAGATGTAGATCGCCTACGTGCCACTTACAAAGGTGAATTGATCGATTTAACAACAGTCGAATTCCAACTACTTCAATTATTGATAAAAGAGCCAGGCCGCGTTTTTGGTCGTGACCTTATTATGAAAAGCATTTATGCTGACAGCCGCGTAGTAAGTGACCGCACTATCGACAGCCACATCAAAAAATTGCGCAAGAAAATTTCTGCTGTTGCGCCAGAGCTTAATGTTATTCATTCTGTTTATGGTGCCGGTTACCGCTTCGAAAACAATGAGTAATTAGAGCTTCTGCTATAAGGGCTGACGTGAACAATTTTTTAAATGTACTCGCATTTTCCTTTTCTATAACCATGCCAATTTTTCTCATATTGGGGTTAGGGATTGTTTTGTACAAGGTGAAACTCATCAATGACAACTTCATTGATACAGCTTCTAAATTGGTGTTTAACGTCACCCTTCCAGCATTACTTTTCATAAGTATTTCTCGAACTAATGTCTCAAGTGAAACTGATTTTTCATTAGTTATTTATGCTATGGCTGCCGTTGTAGCCACCTATCTAATACTTGAAGTGTTAATGAAATTTTGGGTGGAGGATAAAGCAGAAAGAGCGGTGTTAATTCAAGGGGCTTTTCGCTCCAACATGGGCATTATTGGTCTAGCCTATTGCGTGAATGCATACGGCAATGATGTTTATGCTGTGGCATCTGTCTACTTAGGCGGTGTTACTGTTTTGTTCAACATATTGTCTGTCATTGGTTTGAGCCGTGGCTTAGGCGGCAATATCAATGCTTTTGGCATACTAAAAGGTATTGCTAAAAACCCTCTAATATTGGCCATTCTCGCAGCGTTCGTCACTTCTATAACAGGCTTAAAACTACCCGCTACTGTTTATAAAGCGGGGGATTACTTTGCGCAAATGACATTGCCTTTAGCTCTGCTGTGCGCAGGTGCGTCATTGAGTTTTAGCTCATTAAAAAATGGACTGTTTGGCTCTTTACTTGCGTCTGTCGGCAAGCTGATTTTTATCCCTATTATTTTAACTTTTGGGGGATATTTATTAGGCTATCGTGGAATGGAGCTAGGTGTCCTCTTCCTTATGTCTTCTGCTCCTACTGCATCAGCAAGTTACATCATGGTTCGTGCTATGAATGGAAACTCTGCACTGGCTGCCAACATCATTGTTATCACAACAATCGCCTCTCTGATCACAACCAGCATTGGTGTCACACTGTTAAGAAGCTTCAACCTAATCTAGGGAAAGTACGAACAAGTCCAATATGAACATATTGGCAAGAAGCTTAACAAAGAATAAAAAGTGTTTAACCCACGCCCTTCGGGTCTTCCTCTCAACTCTTTTTCTATTTAAACACCCAACATCTATTTAGAGACCGCAGCTAACCACCTGCGGTTAGCTCCTCATTACTTGCTCTATGTTTGATAAAAGTAAGTTTTTTGTTTTTCTAATGAGAATCACTTGCATTACTCTTAAAAAATGTTTTTAATGATAACCATTATCAGATTAGAGGTGACATGCAATGCAGTTAAACATGCATGATTTGTATGACAGTAAAGGAAAGGTGAAAGCGGAAATGGCAGCTAGCTTAACTGGCCATAAGTACCTGAGCGCCCTTTTACCTAACCTACAATTACTCAATCAGCATTTGCATAGCAGCACCGACATCGTCATTGAAGAAGAAGCTCAAGCAGGCCTTTATTTCTCATTTCTAGGAACAGGCCCTATAAACAGCATACAAGACATTCAATCGGTTCAGATTTCGTATCAACCAAAAAACCTTCATGGAAGTTTGGCCATGAAGAAAGATGATCAGTTGAGTTTGCTACAAATACGTATTACTCCGAGTCATCTGGCTTCGGTTCTTGGAGAAACAGAAGATCACGTTATTCAGCATTTCTCTTTGATGAAAGAAAAGTTAGGAAACGATAACGGTGTCATTCAACTTCCTTTTACAGAAAAAATGGCCAATATCAGCCAACCTATTTTTTCTCATAACGGACACTCTATTAGTTTAGCGGGTCAGGTTTATGCTGTTATTTTTAACTTGATTGAGCAGCTACAAATGCTAAATCACTTATCCGAATGCGAAAGCTGCCAAAGAAAACTTTTTCAAGCGCAGAACTTAATTGAAGCGCTAGAGCATGAAGCATTGGACCTAAAACACTTAGCACAACGTGTTGGATTAAACACTGAAGCACTTGCGATTGGCTTCTATCTTATTGTCGGACAACCACTAGATAGTTACTGGCAAAGTAGTCGAATCAAGTTTGCTGCAGCAAAACTGAGGCAAAACCCAACAGAAAAAGGTAATATTGTCGCTCAAAGTGGTTTCTCAGAAGCACAGTTCGAAGCCGCTTTTATTCAGCATTTTGGTGTCAGCAGTCACCAATACGGACAAATTCATTAGATTACAGGAATACACGTACAACATGGCTCAATCATCTATAGCCCTTATTTACGGCACTGATACAAACAATACCGAAGAAGTTGGTCATAAGATCGCAAAACAATGGGAAGAGTTAGGGGAAAGTGTTGATATTTTCAATATCAAAGACATCGAACTTAGCACATTAGAGCAATACTCTACTCTCATTTTGGGTATCCCTACTTGGGACTTTGGTGGAATCCAATCTGATTGGGAAGACATCGGCGACAGCTTAGGCGAACTAGCTTTGGAAAATACAACAATTGCCCTTTACGGATTAGGAGATCAATTCGGATACGGTGATTACTTCGTTGATGCAGTTGGTTGGTTATACGAGAAACTATTACCAACAAATGCCACTTTTATTGGCCAATGGTCAACTGAAGGGTATGAGTTTGAAGCATCAAGAGCATGTGTCCATGACAAGAGCCACTTCATTGGTTTAGCCATAGACGAAGATCAACAGTTTGAACTCACTGACGAACGTATCGAACAGTGGGTTATCCAACTTTACGCAGAGAGAGCTGTAGAAGCTGCATAAATTATCACCCTGACTGGCCATAGAATTTAAGCAAACGACTCAAATTTGGACCCATACATTCGCTGCCCCGAATGCCAAATTTAGCTTTCTTTCAATGAGATAATATATGTAAGTTGCTCTGCAATGCGTGAAGAACGTGACTACCTCTCCTTTCTCTCCTGCTTGGAGGTAGTCACGTATTTCTTTTCTCAGTCACTATTCGTTATGATGTCATTAATTCCACTATAGATAATTGGCAGCATGAACATTCAACTCTCCGATATCGTTATTTTTCTCTTTTTTGGACTATGCGTGTATGCATGGTGGCGTAACATTTCAATTAGAGAGCAAGCTCTCCTCAGAGCTAAAAAGCATTGCCAATCTCTCAATCTTCAACTTTTAGATGGCAGCGTTGCTGGCATAAAATGGAAGCCTGTATGGCATCAAGGTCAAATCAAGATCAAACGAAGTTATAAGTTCGAATTTAGCTCAAGTGGTATTGCCCGCTATTCCGGAGAAATCCATTATCTTGGTAATAGACAGCAAGACATTTGGTTGAGTCCTCACGACTTTTAACCTTTCATTAAAAGCACCTAAATAAAATTCTTGAATTTTTATCATCTTATTTTTCTATCAATAAATTGCAAAATAGGTTCTAGTAGAAATAGAATGAAAACGACTATTTCATAATATTTATGAATAGTCGTTGTTAGGGAACACAAAAAATACGCCACAAAAGCTTACCTAGTAAGCAAATTGATATTCTGCGTATCATTAAGAAAGGGTGAAAAATGTTAGCTAATCTGAGTTTTCGTACCAAACTTCTATCTCTACTTATAGCTGCTATTCTTGGCTTTATTCTCGTGACACTTGTCGCGTTACAAGGCCTAAAAGTTCAAGAAACCTCCTCTTCCAAATATGAACGTTTAACTACTGTTGATAAAAATCTAGCCTCTCTTGTTATAACTATGATGGAGGAATATGAGTCATTATCAGGATTAGACGATTCAAATTACAACGATTTCCTAGAAAGGTTAGACACTACTCACAAAGAATCCATTGAGATACTTCAATCTGATTTGGGCTTAGTGACAGACCAGACTATTCAGAAAAATTTAAACGACATTATCGCTTCCGTAAATCAATACAATGAAGCCTTCATTTTGTTAGTGAATCAAAGACAAAAAATCGGTTTTAATGCCGCATCAGGTCTGAAAGCAAATATTTCAGAGTTAGGGGAAAAAGTTCTTAGTGAAATTTCATTCCTCAGCTTAGTAAAAGACGAATTCGTACCTGCACGTGAAGCGGCAAATAATTTCACTTTTGAAACAACACCAGAAAACAAACAAATCTTCCTATCTGCCTATGAGGCTTTTTACAATACAGTGGAAAGTTTTGGACTGGCTGAGCGCTTTGGCGATGTTATCCAAACATACCTTGCTTCAGTAGAGCAATTTGATGAGGAGTACCAGCAGCTCATTGCCCTACAATCTTCCTTTGATGAAAAGAAGGCTCACTTCAATGAAACTCGTGCCATTGCTGTAGAACATATGCAAACAGCCGTTATTGAGGCGCGCCAACAAGCTTTAAGCAGTTCTCAGCAAGCCAGCGCTAGCCTGATTATTGTCAGCATTATTGTGGCAATTTTAGCTTCTTTGATCATGGTCAGTATTGGCAACAGCGTTAAGAAAACACTTAACCAAATCATCAAAGACTTAAACAAAATTAAAGACGGCGACCTAACCGCTCAACTCTATGTAAACAATAAACGTAACGATGAATTCGACTCCCTTTGTAGCTCAGTCAACGAAATGACAAAAGGACTAGGCTCAGTTATTGGCGAAGTGGTCGATACCACTCAAGGCGTTAATAATATGGTCACCGAGCTAAATACGTCGGTGACCAACATAGCGCAAAGCAATCGCTCGGTCAGTGAACAAACGAACTCCTTGGCCACAGCAACAGAAGAGATATCTACAACAATTTCAAGTATCTCCGATACAACAGAAGACCTAAGCAAGCAGTCTCAAAACACTTATGAATCTGCAAAAGTTGGTTCAAACACGATTAAAGGTGCTTTATCTAACCTTTCAAGTACGATTGATGTGGTAAACACAACCAGCAAACAGCTCAATGAGCTGGGGCAATTATCGAAAGACATTGATAGCGTCATCAGCATGATCAATGACTTAGCCAATCAAACTAACCTACTCGCGCTTAACGCCGCAATAGAAGCCGCACGAGCAGGTGAAGCTGGTCGAGGCTTTTCGGTTGTAGCAGACGAAGTGCGCTCTTTGGCAGAGAAAACAGTGGATGCGACCGCAAAAATCACAGATATCGTTGGTACGATTCAATCATCAACTCAGGCTGCGATCGAAACCATGCATAATGGACAAGAAAGCTTACACGCCATTGAAGAATTTAGTGAGAAAGCAGAGGCTGCCATTCGTGAAATTGAGCTGAACGCCCAAACCAGCTCATCCTCTTCTATTGATATGGCTCGCTCTATTCAAGAGGTAGCTAAAACAGCCATCCATATGAGTGAGGAAATGGACAAGATTGCTCAACAACTTCAACGTGATAATGGCTACATTAATAGCATTGAAGGAAACACTAGAGACATTTACAACCAAACAGACAACTTGGATAAGAAAACCAGCGTCTTTGTTATTCGATAAATTAAAGAAAACATTGGAATACAAATACCCTCTAAAATAAATCAGAACAGATTGCTTATCTCTATATTTAGATGCTTTAATAAATTATAACAAAAATAAAGCTCTACTATAGGGATAACAATATGTTAGCTAATATCAGTTTTCGCACAAAACTCCTATACCTACTTTTAACCAGTATTCTTGGTTGCCTAATAGTGACAACAGTGTCATTACAAGGCTTAAAAACACAAGAATCCTCCTCCGAAAAATTCGAACAACTTACCAGTGTAGATAAAAATCTATCCTCTCTTGTTCTTGCACTCATGGATGAATACGAATCGCTGTCGGCCATAAACGACCAAACCTATTCCGGTTTTATGGAGCAAATGCACACAAACTACCAAAAGTCAGTAAATACACTCTCGTCTGATATTCAACTAATCGACGACACGGAAACACAAAAGAACCTGCAAAACATCACTGAAGCTTTAAACCAATATCACGATGCACTCACACTCGTTATCAATCAAAGACAAAAAGTAGGCTTCAGTTCTTCTTCTGGTTTAAAAGCTGAGGTAACGACACTCGGAGAAAGCACACTTTCTCTCGTGTCCTTCCTTAGCTTAATCAAACAAGAATTCTTACCAGTACGTGAAGCGGAGAACATTTTTATATTTGAACCTTCTGCTGAGAACAAACAAATCTTCATGGAAAGGTATGAAAAATTCCATGAAAGAGTAAGCACTTTTGGGTTATTAGAGCAATTTGGCGCGGACTTAGACACGTACTTTTCGTCCATCACTAACTTTGATAAAGAAAGCCAGAAGCTTAACGACCTACAATCATCCTTTTTAAGTGTCAGGGCAGCATTCAATGCGACTCGTAAAGACACCGTTGACTACATGCAGAATGTGGTTAAACAAGCTCGTGAAGAAGCTAAAGCAAGTGCAACACAAGCCAGATTTGGACTTATCGTTGTCAGTGCTATTGTGGCTATTTTGTCCGCTTTAATGGTTGTTGGGATTGGGCGCAATGTTAAAAACACTCTTTCTCAAATTATTACAGACCTCATTAAAGTAAAAGATGGCGACTTAACTGCTCGCCTGCATGTTAATCACAAACGTAATGATGAATTCGATTCCCTATGCCGTTCAGTCAATGAAATGACCACTGGCCTTCGTTCGGTCATTGGAGAAGTTGTCGACACCACTCAAGGGGTCAACAACATGGTTACTGAACTCAATACATCTGTGACCAACATAGCACACAGCAACCGTT
This sequence comes from Marinomonas algae, assembly GCF_047525555.1. Lineage (NCBI taxonomy): Bacteria > Pseudomonadati > Pseudomonadota > Gammaproteobacteria > Oceanospirillales > Oceanospirillaceae > Marinomonas > Marinomonas algae. Next base: position 160,540 of record NZ_JBLIXK010000001.1, read on the forward strand.
CAGTTAGCGAACAAACCAACTCCCTAGCGACGGCAACGGAAGAAATATCAACTACTATTTCCAGCATATCTAACACAACGGAAGACTTAAGCAAGCAATCGCAAAACACTTATGAATCTGCCAAAGTTGGTTCAGAGACCATTAAAGGCGCTTTGTCTAATCTTTCCAGTACAATTGATGTTGTGAACACCACCAGCAAGCAGTTAAATGAATTGGGGCAGCTATCAAAAGACATTGATAGTGTCATCAGCATGATTAACGACTTGGCTAATCAAACCAACCTCCTTGCTCTAAATGCTGCGATTGAAGCCGCAAGAGCAGGCGAAGCCGGCCGAGGTTTCTCAGTCGTAGCGGATGAAGTTCGATCTTTAGCAGAGAAAACTGTCGATGCGACCGCGAAGATCACGGACATCGTCAGCACGATTCAATCATCAACCCAAGCGGCAATTGAAACCATGCACAACGGCCAAGAAAGTTTGCATGCGATTGAAGAGTTCAGCGAAAAAGCGGAATCTGCTATTCGTGAAATTGAATTAAATGCTCAAACAAGCTCATCCTCTTCTATTGATATGGCTCGCTCTATTCAAGAAGTGGCTAAAACGGCTATTCATATGAGTGAGGAAATGGACAAGATAGCTCAACAACTTCAGCGAGATAATAACTACATCAACAGTATCGAAGGAAATACCAGCGATATTCACAGTCAGGTAGCAAACTTAGATAAGAAAACCAGCCTATTCACTACAAAGTAATCATTACTCATCAATAGTGGATAGCAAAGTCCTAGAAACAAAAAAATCGGCCAATAGGCCGATTTTTTGTTTTCAAAACACCATGAGTTTAAAGAGCTGCGAACTCTTTTTCCCAACGTTTTGCTTCTTTCTTAGAAGGTCCACCTAAAACATTTACCGCAGTACGCATACGCGCGCGAGAAATATCAGAACCAAGAATAGCCATAGAATCGAATACAGAAACAGACGCTGTCGTTCCTGAAATCGCAACAAACAAAGGAGCAAAGAAATCTTTTGGTTTAATCTCTAACGTTTGCGCAAGCGTTTTCATTTCGTTGAAAATTTCGTCTTTTTCCCACTTACTTAACGCTTCCAAGCGCCACAACGCAAATTGCATCGCCTTACGAAGTGTTTCTTCTTCCATTTTCACAGAGGCGAAGTCTTCTTTTGTGATTGGCAGCATACCTTTCAAGAAGAATCCTGCAACATCCGCAACATCAGAAAAGGTCTCAACACGCGGAATAACAAGAGGCAGAATCTTCATCAAGTATTCAGGATTCAATGCCCATTCAACGTATTTTTGAGCAAACGCTTCCGGAGTCAGATTTTCTCGAATCCAAGTGCCATTTAGCCAGCTCAGTTTTTCTACATCGAAAATCGGCCCACCCAATGACACACGCTGAATATCAAAATTCTCAACCATTTCATCTAAAGAGAACTTCTCGCGCTCATCTGGCATAGACCAGCCCATACGGCCAAGGTAGTTAATAACCGCTTCTGCCATGTAACCCATACGCTGATAGTAAAGAATACTGGTTGGGTTTTTACGCTTAGACAGTTTGGATTTATCTGGGTTACGCAGCAATGGCATATGACATAAAGTAGGCATGTCCCAACCAAAGTACTGATAAAGCAAGATGTGTTTAGGCGCAGAGTTGATCCATTCTTCACCACGAATAACATGGGTAATTTTCATTAAATGATCATCAACCACATTTGCCAAGTGATAAGTCGGCATGCCATCCGCTTTCAGTAAAACTTGCATATCTACTTGAGCCCAGTCGATCTCAATCGTGCCACGTAGCATATCTTCTACGACACACGTTCCTTCTTCTGGGATTTTCATACGTACAACATACGGTGTACCAGCATCTAGCTTAGCCTGAACTTCTTCTGGTGTTAGCTTTAATGCTCGTCCGTCGTACTTTTGTGGCAGACCTTGTTCTTTCTGTTCAATACGCATTTTATCAAGCTCTTCTGGCGTCTCAAACGCATAAAAAGCATGACCTTTTTCAATCAATTCAAGAGCATATTGTGCGTAAATATCGCCTCGCTCACTTTGACGATATGGCCCGTATTCACCACCTACGTCTGGGCCTTCAGCCCAATCAAGCCCTAACCAACGCAAAGCATCTAGAATCATTTTTTCAGATTCTGGTGTACTACGAGTTTGATCCGTATCTTCGATACGCAAAATAAACTTACCGCCCATTTTTCGGGCAAATGCCATATTAAACAAGGCAATGTAAGCGGTTCCAACATGTGGATCGCCTGTTGGTGACGGCGCAATACGTGTTCTTACTTCTGACATAACACTCTCATTTGTCTGTTGTCTTAAAATAGCGACATTATAAGCCTCTCGCGGCTCATGGGTAAGAGTCTCTAGAAATATTTTGAGATAGATCGTCAAATCAATACAGAATAGTAAGGACTGTGCACCACCTTTAATACGCACCATTTTGGAATCAATTGAAAGAAAAGGTCATTTTGGTGCATTAAAAAACTGTGTTTTACATTTTTTTACTTGAAATTCATGCGGTTAACTAAAGCGGTTCTTGGCACTTTTTTTGTATAGTAATAAAGAGTTCACCAACGTCGGTTAACTTCATTCAAGGCAACGTCGCCCACTGCTGTGATTTTACAGTAGTACCAAATTAGGATTCTTTGTAATTAAAGAGCCTAAAGGGAGCTATTGCCTGTTCATATAACTTCCTTTTCTAAGACTCTCTTAATTTAATTTTTATTGAACCCTGTTGTTACATATAAAAAGATATTAAGCACGAATAGCCTTACTAAACTCTGCAAGAGTGCTAATTAATAATTTAAAGGAATCGCTATGCTACTAACGCCAGGAACCATATTAATAGCCTCGCTGCCCTATTATGCACGCCTAATCATTGTCGTACTTTTAGGTGCACTGACTATCTCAGCCGTTTTTATTTCTGATTTCTTTGTTCGCTCAGAAGTAGCTATCTCACTAGCAACCGCTTTACTCGTCTATTTTGCTATGTCATCCAGCGAACTCACCAGACGCCGTATAAATGAGCTCACCCAACATTTAAAAAACTTCGAGAATACCGATGTTGTAAACTTAACTTACAACGATCAAGAGTTTAATAAACTCGCTAATCATATAAATACGCTACTGAGAACGCTGAACAGGAAAGAACATTTATTGCAAAGCTGCGCTCAAGAAACTCGCTACACAGCAACCGAGCTACAAAACTCGTCAAATGTTGTTGCTGAAGGTGCACAAAAAGAACACCTAGCATTAGATGCACTGGTTTTAACAAGCCAAGAGATGAGCGAAACCATCAAGAACATCCTTTCAAGAATTGAATTAACATCGGAAATGGCAAATTTAACAAGCCAACAGTCTGAAGAAGGACAAACCGCATTAGAAGATTTAAAAGAACAAGTACACGCCATACAAACCAGTGTTTCCCATAACCAAACACAAATGACTCAATTAATTCAAACCGCACAAGACATCAGCGATTTTGTTAGCACAATTGAGCAGATAACTTCACAAATCAACTTACTGTCACTCAATGCGGCAATAGAAGCAGCCAGAGCCGGCGATGCAGGCCGAGGCTTTGCTGTTGTTGCCAATGAAGTAAGATCGCTTGCAGAAAATACAGATAACGCCGCTCAAGATATTGGCCGTTTAGTCGCTTCTATTGCCTCACAAGTGAAAACATCCGAGCAAACCAGCTTAAAGCTAATTGAGCTCGCAACCAGTGCAAGCTCTGGGTCTGATACAGCGACAGAGTCGCTTGTTTCCATTCACAAGGCGGCACAATCCACGAAAGAAGAAATAGATCATTCAACCCAAATTATTACTGAGTTTGGTCGTGAAAACACAAAGATGTGCGAGCGTTTACAAAATATCGTTATGGTAAGCGAGCAGCACAATCAAGCAAGTAAAGACACAAAAGACATGGTGAAATACATGGAGTGGTTATCTTCTCGCCTAGAGCAAAAGGAAATGGAATTATGATGCTAATTAGTGTGTTTGTTATTACTTGCCTGACCATTATTGCCTTGGCTTTAGGACGACTCATTTGGTCTCAAAAAGCCGATAAAGAACGCTCTATTCATGGCATTCTAGGCGTTTCGGTTTATATAGAGCTGATCAAATTAACTCAACAACATAGAGGAATGCATTCTGGCTTTTTAAATGGAAAACTGGAATTCAAAGAAAAGCTAACCACACTAGAATCCAATATTGACCAGTGTTATACAGATTTACTCAAGTTCGAAAAAAACCATTCGTACCCAGAGAATTTGAGCGCGCACTACCCTTTTAAACAATGGCAACGATTACTCAATAACAATGCGATAGACAGCGCAGAAAGCTTCCGCATTCATTCCGGCATCATTGCTCGCTTACTGGACGCTCTATGGGACATGTCTGACGAATTTTCCCTAACCTCAAATCACAATATTGAGGTCCGAAGCCCAGCTCAACAGCTTATTAAAACCTTACCAGAGCTTACAGAATCTCTAGGCCAAATAAGAGCCTTGTCTGTTCAAGTGGCTTCGAAGCAAGAAATGACGCCAGATAAAAAACTACAACTCTTATTCACTATTGAAAAAATAGAAGAGCACTGTAAAAACTTAACAAGGCCACTGCCAGCAGATACTTATAAGCACCTAACTGACTTCACTCAAAACATTAAGCGAGATATTAAACAATCGCAGTTAAGCCAACAAAATCCAGACACACTTTTTCAAGAAGCCACAAGGGTGATTAATCAGCTCTTTGATGTGATTCATATTGAGTTTGAAACCTTAAAAACCACAATCAATAACATTAAGAAGTTATTTTAGGAAGTTTTCATACAGTAGCTTTTAGAAGGTAGCGAAGCTGTGAGAGGCGAACGCCAATATTGACATCTGTTTTGAGAGCCACCAAAGAGCGGGACAAAAGACATTGCTCATGGCCGCCTGATAACATGCTCTGAATTCGCTCTGGGAAAGAAGATAAATTGGCGTAAATATCTTCTATTGTCGGAAAATCTTCGATGATACCCATGGCTGTTTTTGGCCCAATGCCTTTCACACCTGGAATACGGTTGGTTGTGTCACCGACCAGTGCCCAGTAATCAACAAGCTGATCGGGTTCTACGCCATATTTTCCGGGAACCCAAGCCTTGTCATAACCTAACTTTGCAAAGTAATCATATTGATAAATCTGCTCATCGCCTAACAGTTGAGTAAAACCTTTATCTGTCGAGACAATGTACGACTTAATGTGATTTTGAGACGCTTTGACCGCCAAGGTGGCAATTAAGTCATCTGCTTCCCAGCCATCTAATCTCAAGCAATGTAAACCGTTAAAACGAAACACCTTCGCGAACTCTGACAAAGACTCTAATAATTGATCGTCCATTGGCACTCGCCCCAGTTTGTATTCTGGGTACACTTCATGTCGCCATGTTTTTCCATTGGAGTCAAAGACCACAACCACATATGACGGCTTAAATTGAGTCGTCAGTTTTGCTAAAGCATCAATCGCAATACTTTGTGTTCGCTCAACTCGACGAGACAAATCAGGCTCAGCATCCAACGCTGCATAAAGTCGTCGAATCAAATTCATACCGTCAATAATGAGTAATTTTTTATCCACGCCAAACCCTTTTCTTTTCTTGATTCACTGATTGTCTCGTTGAATTATTAGGTTAACATGTGGAAAGGTTCAGCACGATGATTAGTGTTGTGGATAGCAAAACAAAAGGAATCTATTTAATGAAACAGTCTCAAGTTTATTTCGGAGTTATTGGTTTATTGGTCGCATCACCCTTGCTATCTGCTCCTATTAACGCTGTTATTGGATTAGATAACAGCCAAATTATAGAAAACAATCAGACCATCAGCTTAACGCCAAATGAAGGGACATTACTTCCTTTACAAGAAAACTTTTCGCCTATTATTTATCCTCAATCCGGTGCATATGGAAATTGGCTGAATGAAATAGGTAAAAAAGTCAGAATTGAACATAAACAGAGAGATTTAAGTTACACCGGAAGGCTGGTGAAACTGGAACAAAATTCCCTTTCATTTTCTATCAGCATTAATGGCAAATTAACCACCTTGCCTTTAAGTGATTTCTATTTGATTCCTAATGAGCAAGATTCAGAAAAAGAAGGCACCAGTAGCGCGACGCTTCCTATCAGCTATCAGAGCAATCAACTTTCATGGTCGCCACAACTTAACCTAGTGCTAGAAGATGGCTCTGTTTCAGTATCTCAGCAAGCTATGTTACAGAATCGCTCTGACTCAGAAATCACACTTGAAGACAGTATTCTGCATTATTCTCGTACAGAATCACCACAATTTTTGAAAGTTGAGAGAGCGAGCTTAGCAATGGATTCTGCACCGGCTGCTGTCACTTATCAGGACAACGAGATTCTCTTTCCTCTCAAGACAAATAACCTAACATTGCCACCTTATTCCAATCTGCTTTACGCTTTACCAAGCAGTAAAAGTAAAATAAGCAACCAAAAACAAGTGGCTAATATTTATACTCATAACCACAGCACAGGAGAGATTAAGCTAAACTTTGAGCATCAGATTAACTTCACATTTGAGCAAGACGGTTTACCGGGACAATACAAGATATTTTGGAAAAAAGATAAGCTGTTGATTCCTGCAAATACAGTGACATTAGAAACAGTAAGAGCGGGTCACTCGACAAGCATTACTACAAATAAAAGCCAAGATTTAACAGGTCATTTAACTTTAATAAATGCTTCGTCTAAAAAATACCCCAGCATACAAACGTGGGAAGCGACCATCATTAATCACTCGAATCAAGCGCGGAATTATTCTATTGGACAAAGCACCAATGGTATTTTAACAATTATTGAAGGCGATGAAGTAAATCAAACATCAGCAAACAGTTTAAAACTTTCAGGAAAGATTGAAGCGAATAGTGAGAAAACTCTTCACTACAAAATAAAATTGAACAATTAGAAGTGGAATAGGTTAAATCGGCGCTTTACTTGCATTAATTTTCCACATTAGAGCCTATTTAAAGTATTCCGTTATGATATGGTCAACAGTCATAATAGATATAGCAAGAACGGCACTGCCGCAAGTAAAAAACTTGAGGTACTATTATAACTATATTTCATACTACGAGCCCACAGAGATCTATGAAAAAGCATATTATACCATCACTGATAGCAGCAACTGCGTTGAGCAGTGCAACACTTCATGCAGAAAGCATTTACGAAGTATACAAACTTGCTAAACAAAATGACCCAGGTTTAAGAGCCGCAGCAGCCACTTACAAAGCCCAAAGAGAAAGCGTTTCAGTTGCCAAAGGCAGCCTGTACCCGAGCATCAGTTTTAGTGCCGAACTTGGATACGATGAAGTAGATAGCCCATCTGTCGCTTACGGTGATCTATCTAATACTCTGGCTTTATCACTTGATTACCCTATTTACTCACCTGCGTTGGATTATGCTGTTGATGCTGTCGAGTTAGGATCAGAAAGCGCAGGAGTGAGTTTCAGTAACTCCGAAGAAGATTTGGCTCTAACCACGTTAAACGAATACTTCAACTTACTTATCGCACAATCCTCACTGCAAACAACTGAAGCACTGGTAAAAAGTACAGCAAGCCAGTTAGACAGAGTGAAAAAGCAATACGAGGTGGGTCTAGCGTCTGTAACCGATCTACAAGATGCTCAAGCAGAATACGATGCGGTACGCGTGACAGAACTTAGCGCTCGATCCGATGTTTCCTACGCACAAAAAGCGCTTTACCAAAGAACAGGTAAAGAGCTTACGAGCATTCCACAATTGTCTAAAGACTATCCGATTAGCGTCGATCCAAATATGACGGTTGATTCTCTAATTTCAAAAGCTCGTCGTGACAATAAAGAATTGCGTATATTGAGCCTTTCTGTTGAAAGTGCAGAAAACAATATCAGTATCCAAAAAGCCAACGGCCGCACACCAACTGTTGCGATCACGGGGTCTTTGTCTCGTACAGACAATGATTACGATATTGTATCGACATCTTACCTTGATGGCGTAACCAATGCGGCTTCTATCGCATTAGGCGTTAGCGTTCCGCTTTACAGTGGTGGTTCCATCAATGCATCAGTTCGTCAAGCATCGGCTGAAGCTGAATCTGCGATTGAACAAAGAGCCAGCTCTTTACAAGCAATCGAGTTGAACATCCGTAGTTTGTACTTGGATTTACAAACATCAGTGGCTCAAATTTCAGCACAGCAGCAATTGATTCGCTCTCGTACAAGCGCCTTGGAAGCAACCAAAGCGGGTTACGATGTAGGAACACGTAACCTAGTCGAATTGCTAGATGCGCAATCAAACCTTTACGATGCTCAAAATACTTATGAGCAATACAGATATAACTTTATCTTAACTAAGTTGAGCTTGTTAGAAGCAACAGGCGATCTGACAGAAGAGAAAATCAAAGAATTGGATAAATGGTTAGTTGTTAAAATCTAATTAACTTTTTATCTACAAAAAAGCCGCAGTACAGAATGATCAGCTTATTCTTTACTGCGGCTTTTTTGATGTCTAAAACTCAAATAATCAACGTGTAATCAACTTGTCACGCTGATTAAAACGAGCCAATACTTTATACAAACCATAAGCATCATGGCTGCCAGCTAATTCACGAATCGAATGCATCCCGAATGTTGGCAAACCAATGTCAATGGTCGGAACACCTATTTCACCAGAAGTAATCGGGCCAATCGTACTACCGCAAGCCATATCGCTACGCACAACAAAGCATTGTACGTCATAATTTTCTTCCGCTGCGACGTCACGATAAATACTCGCCGTTTCACTGTTCGTCGCATAACGCTGATTTGCATTTACTTTTATTACCGCACCTTTATTAATAGCCGGAGCATGATGTTTATCATGCTTATTCGCGTAATTTGGGTGCAAAGCGTGGGCATTATCAGCAGACACCAACATAGAGCGCTGTATCGCTTGAACATATTGCTCAGGGTTTGGAGACAAACGTCGTAAAACATCGTCTAAAAATGGACCATTGGCGCCGCATGCAGACAAGCTACCAATCTCTTCATGGTCAGTACAAATCAGCAAACTAGGACGAACATCTGGTGCCGCCAACAAGGCCTTCAAACCGACAAAACAGCTCAATAAGTTATCTAAACGTGCTGAGCAAATATACTCTTTGTGTAACCCAACTAAAGCGGCAGGTTGCGTGTCATATAGACTCAATTCAAAATCCAAAAGAGTATCAATAGCCAGTTCCGGGTACTGACTTTCCAATTGATTTTTCAGCAGTTGATGAAGATCAAATTCGTTTTCAGCACCACATAGAATAGGCAAAATTTCTTCTTGTGGGTTCACTGAAAATCCATCGTTCACACCTCGATTCAAATGAATAGCAAGGTTAGGAACTACTGCAATTGGCTCTTTAAAATCAACCAGACGACTCACAATATCCCCTGATTTTGTTTTCAGTGTAATGCGGCCAGCAATGGATAAATCGCGATCCAGCCAAGTGTGCAATAACACACCACCATAAACTTCAACACCTAATTGGTGGTAACCAAAGCGATCAACTTGTGCATTTGGCTTAAGTTTCAAACAAGGACTGTCAGTGTGAGCACCCACCATTCGCCAACCAGTTTGGCTGAAATTAAGTTGCGGTGTTGTAAAAGCAACTAACGAAGACTCGTTTCGAGTAACAAAATAGCGACCACCTTCTTCGATCACCCAGTCATCTTCTTCAAATAATTCAACAAAGCCTTCTGATAACAAAGCACTACGCATACTGTCAGTTGCATGAAACGGCGTTGGAGAGGCTTGTAAAAATGACAATAACTCATCATTAAAAGTTAAATGTTCCATAAATTCCTATTTAGCGAAATGCTGTAAAAAAGTGACTTTTTAACACTTTGGCTAGCCTTCCAGCCCAGTGTCTAATATGATTTTACTAATGACGTATTAAATAGACAAAGAGAACCCATACTGGATGAATTATAAACGCTTTTTGCTTTGCCTTTTAACTGGCTACGCCTTTGCTTCTAATTCTGTGTCTGCTTATGAGGAATTACAACCACCTCATGAATATGACCAAGTCTCAAAAGAACTCGTTGAGATGCTAGAAAGCATTCATTATAACAGACCGCAGATCGATGATACTATTTCAGCGAAAGCCTTTGACTACTACATTGATTCACTCGATCCAACAAAAAGTTTTTTCCTGAAAAACGACATAGAAACTCTGTCCCGCTACAAATACAGCTTCGATGATGCCCTAAGAAACGGCGACACGAGAGTCGCTTACGTCATCTATAATCTTTTCTTAAAACGTCTTGAAAAGCGCCTACTTGATCTTCAAGAGAACTTGCCAGAAATGGTAAAAAGCTTCGATTATGAAATAGACGAAACGTTAAATGGCGACCCAGAAACTCAAGAATGGGCAAAAACAGAAGAGCAACTTGATGACTACTGGCGCAAGCGCATTAAAAACCGTGCCTTGGTTCTTAAGCTTAATGGAGAAGATGAAGAAAAAATCATCTCAACCATTGAACGTCGCTACAAGAACCAGCTTAAACAAGTTGATCAAACCAACGCGGTTGATATCTTTCAAACCTTTGCTAACTCTGTAACGGCAGCTTTAGATCCTCACACTAGTTACTTTGCGCCTCGTGCATCAGAAACGTTCAATATTAATATGAGCTTGTCACTTGAGGGCATTGGTGCTGTTTTACAAATGGACGATGACTACACCAAAGTTGTTAGACTTGTTCCTGGTGGCCCAGCAGCAACTCAAAGTGAGCTTTCTCCTAACGACCGAATTGTAGCTGTCGGACAAGAAGGCGAGCCAATGATTGACGTTGTTGGCATGCGCCTTGATGACGTTGTCGATATGATTCGAGGAGAACGAGATACCACAGTTATCCTTGAAGTCACACCAAGCAAAGGCGACACACAAAACAGCAAACTGATTAGCATTGTGCGCAAAAAAGTAAAGCTTGAAGACCAATCCGCACAGAAAGAAATAGTTGAAGTAGAGCGTGATGGAGAAACCTACAAAGTAGGCGTCATTAGTCTGCCAACTTTTTATTCTGACTTTGAAGCGATTCAAGCTGGTGATAAAGACTATAAAAGCTCAACGAGAGACACCAAGAAGCTCATCGAAGAATTACGCAAAGAAGACATTGTTGCGCTGATTCTTGACCTGAGAAACAACGGCGGTGGCTCATTACAAGAAGCTAACTCTCTTGCAGGGTTATTCATACCGTCTGGCCCCGTTGTGCAAATACGAGATCAAAGCGGCCGAGTAACGCCTTTAGGTGATTCCGATCCAAGCATAACTTACAGCGGCCCTATGGCTGTCTTAGTTAACCGCATGAGTGCTTCTGCTTCCGAAATTGTTGCTGGTGCGCTGCAAGATTATGGTCGCGCCCTGATTCTTGGTGACCAAACATTTGGTAAAGGCACAGTGCAAGTTCTACAGGAAGTAGACAAAGGTCAACTGAAAGCCACACAAGCCAAGTTTTATCGTATATCTGGAGAAAGCACACAGCATAAAGGCGTCATGCCAGACATATTATTCCCTTCCCTTATTGATAAGGAAGAAGTGGGTGAAAGCGCCTTAGACAATCCTCTTCCTTGGGATAAAATCCATGAAACACGCTACCCTGTTTATTGGAATATTCCTGCTTACTTGCCTATTTTAGAGCCTCGCCATCAAGCGAGAATGGCGGAAGATCCAAACTTTATTGCGATAAATGACCAGATTGATGAGTTCAAAACTCAAATCGAAATCTATAAAAACTTATCGTTGAAAGAAAGTGTTCGCCTTCAGCAAAGAGAAGAAAGCACCCAAAGAGAACTTGACCGTGAAAACGCTCGACGTGAAGCGCTTGGTTTAGAGCTCTTAACATCGGTCGATGATATTGAACCTGTTGAAGAAGACACTTACGCAAAAGAAGCGTCTGAAATCTTGCTTGATTTCATTGCAACCAATCAAATGGCTGAACAACAAGCGGCAAACAAAACAGCACAGAAGTAAGCTCAATAGCGAAAAGCCCTATTAGGTGGCTTTTCGCTATTTGCCACAAAGTCTACCGCCCTTCTCATTTATACGAATTTCATATAATCATGGCAAAAGCATCCTCAGATCGAAACACAATCGACATATTTGGCAAAACACCTGGCCGTCCTCGCACTCACATGCTAAGCCGAAAAGAGCAATTAAAAATTAACAAACGCGCGCAACGAGAAAAAGAAAAAGCTCAAGGCCTAAAAAGACTCGAATTAGTCATTGATCAAAATACCCTCGAACATCTGGATTTCTTATGTGAAAAACAGGGAATCAAACGCGCAGAATGGCTGACTCAGCAAATAAACAAAACCATGAAATCCACTAAAAAAGACTAAGCAAACACATTGCCTATCAAGAGCATCCAGCACTTCGCTAATAACAAGGCGCTGGACATGAAAAAATCCCACGCAGAATAGTGATTTGATATACTAACCAGCCAATTTATCAAGCAACCGAAATAAACAGACCAAATATGGCTAAACTGTACTATTACTATTCTGCAATGAACGCAGGAAAATCGACTGTGTTATTGCAATCCGCTCATAACTACCAAGAGCGAGGCATGGACGTTTTATTATTAACCGCTTCTATTGATGACCGTTTTGAAACAGGCAAAATTGCCTCACGAATTGGCATTTCTGCAGAAGCCAGCTTGTTTGATAAAAGCACCAACATTCCTGAGTTAGTAAAGAGTAGAAACGAAAGCAATGCACTCAGTTGCATTCTTATCGATGAAGCTCAGTTTTTAAGCAAAGAACAGGTTTACGATTTGTCCGAAATTGTTGATAACCTGCATATTCCTGTTCTCGCATTTGGTATTCGCACCGATTTCCAAGGCGAACTATTTGAAGGCAGCCAAGCTCTTCTCGCTTGGTCTGATAAATTGATTGAATTAAAAACCGTATGTCATTGTGGCAGCAAAGCAACAATGGTTATCCGAATGAATGAGCAAGGAATTCCCGTTAAGGAAGGCGCACAAGTAGAAATTGGCGGCAATGATCGCTATCTATCTGTTTGCCGTAAACACTTTAAAGAAGCCGTGAGAGACTAACTATGTGGTTCAAGAATGCCCAGATCTTCCAATTAAAAGACACAGAATCACTCGATACAAACGAACTGATCAAAAAAATCCCAGAGTTTCCTTTGAAAGAATGTGGATCACAAGATGAGTTCTCTTTCGGCTGGATGCCTCTTATCCGTAATAGCGAACAATGGAGTCTCGCCAGTGATCGCTGTCTATTATTCCGTGCAGGCAAAGAAGAAAAAGTCTTACCAAGTTCAGTGGTTCGAGAAGAACTAGAAGCCAAAGTTGCTGAAATCGAATTAATCGAAGGCCGAAAAGTTGGCCGAAAAGAACAATCAGATATGAAGGACGAATTGGTCTTCACATTACGTCCAAAAGCTTTTTCAAAACGCACCGATATCTGGGCATACATTGATTTACAAGCAAAAATATTGGTTCTCAACAGCACCAATGCTGGAATGACTGAACTGCTTTTCAAGCACCTGCAAACGACTCTTGGCAGTTTCCCAATGACACCACTGCAAGCACAAGTTTCACCTGCTTCTGTGATGACAGACTGGCTCATTAAAAACGAAGTTCCGGCCAGTTTAGAAACAGGCGCTGAATGTGAAATTCAAGACGCTTCTGAAGATAAAGCTACCATCCGATTTAAAGCATTAGAGCCATTATCAGAAGACGTGACACGCCACCTAGAACAAGGCATGGCGGTTAAAAATCTGGCTCTTCGCTGGACAGACAAGCTGAGTTTTGTGCTTCATGAAGACTTAACATTGCGTAAAATAAAGTTTGATGATGCGCTAAAAGAAGCCGCTTTCAATGATTCTCAAGGCGGCGGTTTGTCCGACATGGATGCAAACTTTTCTATCATGTCGCTAACGATAAGAGATTTCTTTGCTTCTTATTGCCAGTGGTTTGAAATCGACTGATTAAGAAGAGACCGAAAGCTTTTCCACAGATGTCGTGGATAAGCTTGGGGAGAACATTCTCTAAGCCAATAACAGCGGTAATGTCTCCTAAGTACCACAATACTTACACAACAAACACTATGAGCCATTAAGCTTTTTTAGCATTACTGAGTGGATAAATGTCAAAACTTAAGCAAGAACAAGACATAGCAAAACGCGTAACTCTCGTTGGTGCCATTTGGGACGCCATTTTAGGCTTCGCTAAAATCTTTGCTGGTTATTTTTCCCAGTCTCAAGCTCTCATGGCTGACGGTATTCACTCATTATCTGATTTAGTTACCGACGTATTTGTATACTTTGCTTCAGCTAATTCTCGCCAAGGTCCTGACGAGAATCACCCTTACGGCCACCTTCGCTTTGAAACGCTTACTACTGTCTTTTTAGGCATGGTTTTAATCATTGTGGCCATTGGCATTGCTTATGAATCCATCGGAGCACAAGCAGACGGCGTACAAGCGCAATTTACTTGGTATGGCTTAGCCGCTCTATTGCTTACCATCATAGTAAAAGAAGCCATTTTTCATTACACGAAAAAAGCGGGTGATCAAATTGGCAGCAAAATGCTCGTTGCAAATGCTTGGCATAGCCGCAGCGATGCACTGTCTTCCATTGCAGTACTGATTGGCTTAATTGGCGTTTATTTTGGCTACACTTGGGCTGATATGATTGCTTCCATCGTGGTGGCTTTATTAATTGGCAAAATGGCTATCAGCATGGTTTGGGAAAACCTCGCAGAATTAGTCGATACGGCACCAGACCCAAAACTGATGGATCAAATCAAGGAGACAGCTAACAGTTTAAAACACGTCATGGCACCTCATGATATGAGAGCCAGATCTATGGCGGGAAAAATTTATTTAGACATGCACATTCATGTACCTAGCCATGCCAGTGTCAGTGAAGGCCACTATCTTGGTGATTTAGTAGCTTACACCATTAAGCAAGCACATTCTCAAGTTGAAGACGTGATGGTTCACATAGACACGGATGAAAAAATCCAAACAGACAGTTTTATCCAAGAATCCACATCAGAAAAGCCACCTTTGCTTAAACTGCCAGCGCGCCACCAAATATTGGCAGACTTAGGTTTCTTGTTACGTCAACATACAAGCTATGTGGATATTCCAAACACCCGATTACACTATTTGGACAACCATTTAAATCTAGAAATCATTGCTCACTCTGAGAAAGCTCCCGAAGGAGCCGATTTAAAACGACTAACGGCTGGTATTTTGTTGGATTTACAAACTGCAAAATACATTCAAACAGCCACTGTTTTATGGCAATTTAATAGTTAAAGTACCTTCTATTTAAATCACTTTTCATTGTTGGACAAATCGGCTTTCTCTTTTGGTAACGCTCTTCTTCAAAAGTGTCTGGTATAAGTCTTGCTTATATAAAACGACATCAACAATGAGGGAATCCAAATGAAAGCGAAACTTTTAAATATTCTAACGGTTGGCGTACTTTCGTCCGTTTTAAGCGCTCAAGCACTTGCCAGTTCAGAAATAGAATTTCTAAGCAACGACTTTTATAAATCTAAGGGATACCCTTTTTCAGAAGGCGTCAGAGTAGGAAATACCATCTATTTATCTGGGCAAATTGGCTTGGATTCCAAAACTGGAAAGCTGGCTCCAGGCGGGATTAAAGCAGAATCCATTCAAACCATGGATAATATTAAAGCGTCCCTAGAAAACCACGGATACAGCATGAGTGATGTCGTAAAATGCACAGTAATGCTTGCAGATATAAAAGAATGGGGCGTTTTTAATACTGTATACAAAGAGTATTTTTCTGAAAACTACCCAGCTCGAAGCGCTTTTGCTGGTAGCGGCCTTGCTCTAGGCGCTCGTGTTGAAGTGGAATGCATTGCCGCTGTTGCTGGTTAGTCGCCACAAAAAAGCACCTTTATGGATCAATTCAACATGATTCAAGAAGGTGCTTTTTCATTTTCGCTTCAACAAAACCCTACCTTACTCTTCCGCAGAGTCATCATTTAAATATTCTGTTGGCAAAGCTTTACTGGTTTTTGCCCCCATCAGCTTGAGCTTCTCAGCTCGCGACACAAGATTACCGCGTCCTACTGTCAACTTTTTCAGCGCCGAATCATGACTGCGACTTACCGCTTCTAGTTTATTGCCAATGTCATCCATATCTTGAACAAAGCCTGAAAACTTGTCGTACATGGCACCTGCTTGGCGAGCGATTTCAATGGCGTTTTGGCTCTGTTTTTCATTTCGCCAAATATTCTGAATGGTTCGCAATGTCGCCAATAAATTCGATGGTCCAACAATAATAATATTGTGCTCAAAGGCTTCGCTGAACAAGCCGTTATCCGCTTGTAACGCTAGGCCAAACGCCGCTTCGATTGGAATAAAGAGAAGCACAAAATCCAATGAGGTCACACCGGGTAAATCATAGTAAGACTTAGAACTTAAATCTTTCATATGACGGCGTATCGCGTCTAAATGCAGTTTCAACGCTCGGTTTCTGTCTTCATCCGTTTCCGCTTCCATGTAAGAAAGGTAACTGATTAAGACCATTTTCGAATCAACAATAATTTGCTTGCCTTCTGGAAGATGGATCACAACATCGGGTTGTAAACGACGACCCTCTTCTGTTTGATAAGACGTTTGAATTTGGTACTCACGGCCTTTTTCCAATCCTGAGCGCTCTAAAATACGCTCTAAAATCACTTCGCCCCAACCACCTTGTAACTTGTTTTGACCTTTAAGCGCATGCGTTAAACTCACCGCATCATCACTAATTTTCTGGTTAAGTTGCTGTAAGCCTTTAATCTCTTTTACCAAGGAGAAGCGTTCTCGAGCTTCCTCTTGATAACTCTTTTCAACGCTTTCTTGGAATTTCTGAATTTGTGAACCCAAAGGAGTTAACAAGGTTCCAAGTTGACGTTCGTTTTCTTTCGCCAACTGCTGACCTTGTTGGGTCATAATTTCATGAGCTAGTTGCTTAAACTCTGTCTCATTTTGTTTTTTCTGCTCACGATAAAAAGCTTCTTTTTCCTGCCATACATTTTGCGCGGCGGCAAATTGTTGCTCTAACGTCAGAGACTCTTTCTCCAAATAATGAATTTGATCTTTCGATTGCTCCAAAAGACGCAGTAATTCCTCATTTTGTTGCTGCATTTTTTCTTCTGCCTGCTGCCACTGACGACGCATAGCCTGTACAATAGCGGCAGCAACGCCAGAAATAAGAATCGTGCCGATGCAAAAGCCCGATAACACCCAAACTGATTGTGAAAGCCAATCTGCCATATAAATTAAAACTCGCTATTTTTTATAGAGAAAACAACCGTTAAGCAAGTTTACATGGATTACTACCTAAGCCCAACACACACGCAACGCTTTGATCTAGAAATAAAAAACAGCCAGTTCCTTACAACGGTAAGCCGAACAAAAGGTCGTGCTGCGGCTAAAGCCTTTATTGATGAAATGAAAAGCAAATACCCAGATGCTAATCATAATTGTTGGGCATTTATTGCTGGTGCACCAAACAATGCGCATTTATGGGATCAAAGTGATGATGGTGAACCAAAAGGAACGGCTGGAAAGCCCATGTTGAATGTTTTACAACATTCCGATTTTGGCGAAACAACGGTTGTGGTAACGCGCTTTTTTGGTGGTATCAAACTTGGGGCTGGCGGATTAGTAAGGGCTTACAGTCAAGCGGTGCAAGAAGCCCTTTCGCAAACAATTTATGAAAGTGTTTACCCACGTAGCCCTGTTCAACTAAAAATAACCTATCCTTTGTTAGGTAAGGTTGAATATTGGCTAGAACAAAGTGACATAGAAATCACCAACAAAACATACAGTGACGACATTATTATTGATCTTGCTGTCATTGAACGTACTTGGCCAGAACAAAAAGTCATACTGACAGACTTGTGCCAAGGTAGCTTAACTTTAATTGAATCGGACAAAGCATAACCATGTATCAAACTGGACAAAGATGGAGCAGCCGCAACGAGCCTGATCTCGGCGTAGGCATGATAGTAGACAAACAAAACAAATCTTTTACCTTGCACTTCCCTGATGCAGAAACCGATCGTTTATATTCATACGACCAAACTAGTCTTGTTCGTCGCACATTAACCGTTGGCGACCAACTCCATTTTCAAGGCGAAACTTATACTGTCCTAGAAGTAGAAGACGTTGATGACCTTATTGAATACCGCATTAGCGATGACGAAGATTGGCTAGAAGAGTCTTTAATTCAATTCCCACGTAACGACAAAAACGAGCTAGATTCGCTATTGGCTTTGTCCCCAGCACGCCGTATGTGGTTTGACCTTCGTCGTCACACTTTAGAGCACCAAGCTGAAAATGCCGCCTCACAAGTTCGTGGTTTAATGGGCTTAAAAGCCGAGCTTTTACCTCATCAAATCTATCTTGCCCATGAAATTGCCAACCGCCCTAAAGCGCGCGCCCTTTTATGTGATGAAGTTGGTATGGGTAAAACGCTAGAAGCGGGTTTGATTTTGCATCAGCGCCTGTTGAACGGCTTGTGTAAACGCGTTCTGATTTTGACCCCAACCAACTTGCAACACCAATGGTTGGTTGAAATGCTGCGCCGATTCCATCAGCCTTTCTCTCTTATCAATGAATCTGTATACGAAGATTTCATGGAAGGCGACGATAATCCATTCGAGCAGCAGCCTTTTGTAATTGCGCCTATCGATTGGGCAAGCCAACACCCGAAAGCTACTCAGCACATGCTGGATGCCGAATGGGACATGGTTATTGTGGATGAAGCTCATCACCTAGCATGGCACCCAGAAACACCAAGTATTGGCTACCAAGTTGTGGCCCGTCTTGCAGCGCAAACAGAATCACTTTTACTATTAAGCGCGACACCAGAACAAACAGGTGAACGAGAACACTTTTCTCGTTTGCAGCTTTTAGATGCTGACCATTATCACGATTTCGATCGCTACTTAGCTCAACAGCAAGAATTCAAGCAAGCAGCCGAACTAGCAGAGGCCCTATTGCCATTCACGCAAGAAGGAAGCCCTTCTAAACCGCTTGATTGGCAAAGTTTATTCGCTGACTATTTGGATGAAGTAAAAGCCAAAGATTGGTTTATTGCTCTAACTGATAGCTCGAACAAAGACCTTGCACAAGCGGCTCAAGAAGCCATTAGTTGGCTGATTGACCGCCATGGTACAGGCCGTGAAATGTTCCGTAACACGCGAGCGGCAGTTGGCGGTTTCCCTAATCGATACTTGCATTCTTACCCTCTAGAAAACAATGAGTTTTTTGCTTCGGCAAGCCACCATATTCAGCCAGAAACAGACGTGGCAGATGGCTTATGGGAAAAAGACCCTCGCTGGTCATGGTTAAAAGAGTTCCTAGAATGCCAAGCAGATAAAGTACTGGTAATTTGTCATACCGCCGATATGGCACAGTGGCTAAATGATCAGTTAACTTTTGCTGGTTTCCAAAGCGCTGACTTCCACGAACAAATGCCTTTGATTCACCGTGACAGAGCCGCGGCTTATTTTGCCGATGAAGACGGTGCACAAGTATTGGTTTGTTCAGAAATTGGCAGTGAAGGCCGAAACTTCCAATTCAGCCATCATATCGTTATGTACGATTTACCTGAGCACCCAGATTTATTAGAGCAACGAATTGGACGCTTGGATCGCCTAGGACAATTAAACGACGTACAAATTCACGTACCTTTCATTAAAGAAAGCGTGCAAGAGCGTCTGTTCAACTGGTATCACCACGCTTTAAATGCTTTTTGTCGCACCACAGGTTCTGGCGATAAAGTAGAAGAAGCATTTGGTGACAGCTTACATGCATACCTTCATGGACAAGATGACGACGCAGACTTACTCAACGAAGCCCGCGTTTACCATGAAGCCCTGTTGAAGCAAATGGAAGAAGGCCGAAATCGATTGCTTGAAATGAGTTCGTGCCGACCTGAACAGGCACGAGACTTAATCGACCAGATTAATCACCAAGCAACCAAAGGCTTGCATAATTACATCGAACAAGTCACTCACGCATTCAATATTTATGCAGAATGCATGGACGACACACCAGAAAAAGCCGCATGGTTCTTACGACCTTCTACCGACATGATGTTGGAAGCACTTCCGGGTATCGAAGAAGAAGGTAAAATGTTAATGCTGGACCGTCGCCAAGCGAGCCAACGTGAGAACGTTGCCTTTGCTACTTGGGAACATCCTCTTATCGCCATGCTGATGGACGAAGTTCAAGGCTTTGATTCTGGCAAGCTGACTTCTGCAATCCTTCCAATTTCAGCGCTCCCAGAAGGGACAGTACTGGTTGAAAGTATGTTTGTTATTGAAGCGACAGCGCATCCGCGCCTGAAATTGGCTCAATCACTGCCAATGACGCCAATGTGGCAGTTGTCTGACTCCAACGGCAAATTCCTCCACCAGCAATTCACGGCGGATAAATGGGCTGAAAAACTCAAAGGTGTGCCAAACCGAGTGGCTGAACAATGGGTCGCTGCTTTGCGTAAAAACTTGATTGAAGTATTACAAGCTCATCAGTTAAATGCTCAAGATCAAGCTCGCCCAATCGTTCAAGCGGCTAAAACGTCTTATCAACATCGCTGTCAAAATGAAATTGATCGTCTGATCGAATTGAAATCCTTTAACAGCGCGATTCGTGATGAAGACATTGAGTTGTTGGAAAACAATATGCAGGAAGGCTTGGTACGAATTGATGAACACCAAATTCGCCTCGATGCCATCCGTATTATTTTAACCACTAAGCCGGAATAAAACTCCGTGCGAGACGAGCAAGCAACCCTAAACAAACAAGCAACATTAGACATACTCTACGAAGATGACTGGTTTGCAGTTATTAACAAACCAGCCAACTGCTTGTCTGTACCCGGTCGTGGACCAGACAAGCTCGATTCTATCTTGCATCGAGCAGAGTGTTTGTTTGGGGAAGCATTCGCAATACATCGCCTTGATGAAGCTACTTCCGGCTTGATTCTTGTCGCGAAAACCCATGAATGCCAGAAACGCATGTATGCGCATTTTCGTGAACGAGAAGTCAAAAAAGAGTACCGCGCCTTGTTGCGCGGTCACCTCAAAGGCAACACAGGACAAGTACGAAAACCTCTAAGATGTGATTGGCCAAATCGACCAAGACAGATTGTTTGTACCGATGAATGGAGCAAAGACTCCATCACTTTCTGGGAGAAAATCGCCTACGAAGGACAAACAACTCGCGTTCGTCTCACCCCTTTCACAGGACGATCACACCAACTTCGTGTCCACATGCAAAGCCTTGGTCATGGCATCATTGGCGATGAGTTTTACGATGATCAATATACGAATGAATCACGCCTTTTCCTTCATGCTTATCGGTTAGAGTTTCGTCATCCGTTTACTCAAGCGTGGCTAGCCTTTGTTGCTCCCTGCCCTTTTTAAAATAATCCATTCCAAATGGCATAACCAAACGAATAAAACGTCAAGGATCTGTGCCACCTAAATTTAAATCTGGATATAAAACAAAAAGTTATGACATAACGCATTAAAAGGCTTTTTTTACAGTCGGCCAACAAAGGAATACTAGACATATCTCAAATAACGGCTAAATTAATGATATAACTCAGTTTCTTATAAAAAAATTCAGTGTTACAAAACATGTAAATTTATCTTCTAGGAGCCGCAAAGATGAATATCAGCATAAAAATGCGCCTTATATTATTAGGGACAGTTCTCGCGTTTATCCCTGCACTAATAATAAGCCTATTAATCAAAAATGCTGCTATAAAAGACGCCTCCACCATAATAGAAGCAGACGCTCGCAATAAACTGGTTGCCTTAAGAGATGTCACCTCAGTTAACATTCAAGATTATTTAAATTTCATTAATGACCAACTCATCACTTATTCCAGTAATCTGATGATTATCGAAGCAATGAAAAGCTTCGCACCAGCCTTCCATGAATATGTAAATCAAACACCAGACAGTGAATTAGCCAATACCAAACAAGAGTTATTGGGCTTCTATCGAAACCAGTTCGATAAGCAGTACCAATCATTGAATGGTGGGCAAACATCATCACCTGACAATCTGTATCAAGAAGCAGGAAAATCAGCTTGGGTCATGCAGTCTTTATATATCAGTGGCAATCAAAACCCTCTCGGAGAAAAGCATAAGTTAATCGATACCAAATTAGATAATGACTATTCTCGCTTACATGCAAAATTTCACCCTTCCATAACGCAATATCAGCAGCTTTTTGGGTATTACGATATTTTCCTTGTAGATGCAGAGACAGGTCATATTGTCTATAGTGTGTTTAAGGAATTGGACTTCGCTACCTCCTTAAAAAACGGGCCTTACGCAAACTCAGGAATTGGAGAAGCATATAAAAAGGCTTTAACAGCAACCGATAAAGACCAAACCTTTTTAACTGACTTCGCACCTTATCAGCCGTCTTATAATGGCTCAGCCTCTTTTATATCCTCCCCTATATTTGATGGAGGCAAAAAAATCGGCGTAATGATTTTCCAAATGCCAGTAGATAAAATCAACAATGTTATGAATCACCATAATGATTGGCTAAATAGCGGCCTTGGTGAAACAGGTGAAACTTATTTGGTTGGTTCAGATAAAACCATGCGCAGCAATGCGCGAGGGCTCATAGAAGATAAGCAAGAATACTTGGACATGCTGACTAAATCTGGCGTATCCGCTCAAAAGATTCAAACACTTGATACTAAAGACAACACCATTGGCTTACTGACAGTTGATACGCAAGGCGTTCAAAACGCTCTAGGTGGAAAATCAGGGGTCGCTTCTTATAATAATGCTCATAACCACATGGTGCTTTCTGCCTATAAACCACTAAAAATCTTAGGGTTAGATTGGGCAATCATGAGTGAAATCACACAAGAGGAGGCCTTCAGAGAGGTCAAGCTGCTTGAGAAAAGGCTTTCATCTCAGATTTTATACTTTGTTGCAGGATTTTTAGTCTTAGGTGGTTTGCTAGGCTGGGGATTGGCTTATATTATCACTCGTCCTATCAACCAAGTCATAACCACTGTACACGGAATAGGCGAAGGTGAAGGCGACTTAACCCAACGCTTGGACGTTAAAGGTAAAGACGAAACAGCCGCTCTTGCTAATGGCATCAACACCTTTATTGGAAATATTGACGAGACTTTTTCCGCCATATTGAACTCAGTTGTTCGCCTTATTCCTATTTCTCAAGACATCGCGAATGTGAATGAAAAAATTTCCAAAGCATCTCAAGAACAGAAATCTTTTTCAGATGAAATCAATAAACAGCTTAATGAAACAAATGAAGCAGCCAAACTTGTAAACGACAAACTTGAACAGATACATGGCGCAGCCACTAGCGGTAACCAAGTAGTTGATAATAGCTCCAGCGCAGTGGAAGATATCAATAAGACCATGAAAGCTTTGTCTAACAACATATCTGAAGCGGTAGCAGCTATTAACACGCTTACGCAAGATACAGACCGTATATCTGGCATTATTGATGTCATCAATGGCATAGCCGAACAAACTAATTTATTAGCTTTAAACGCAGCAATAGAAGCTGCACGAGCAGGTGAAGCTGGACGAGGTTTTGCTGTGGTTGCAGACGAAGTAAGAACACTGGCATCCAAAACACGCCAATCAACAGATGAAGTAACCGACATGGTAAACAGCATTCAATCAAGTACGAGATCTGTTGTAAGCCTGATGGATAATAGTCAAAAAAATGCCGCAAGTTCCTCTGATAATGTTGCTCAAGCCACACAAGAACTAGATCATGTTAAGAAGGCCATGACTGCTATCTCTGAACGAGTTCATGATATATCCGAAGCAATAAACGCCCAGCAATCAAGCTTTATGGAAATTAACAACACCTATGAAGTTATGGGGGAAAGCTTCCAGAAAGCCCAACTGTCAACGGAAGAATCCATGCTCGTAGGTAAAGACATCACCAAGCTTGGCGATACTATCATGCAGAAAATTAGCAAATTTAAAGTCACAGATCAGACCTGGTCTACATCCCGACGTAACCAGATACGAAACGACGAAACGGACTAATTTGTCTTAACGCAGACAACTGAAACATCAAGTAGTCACCTCATATAAAAAATGGCCACTAAATACTTAACTGAATTTAGTGGCCATTTTGTCTTGTTTATACTCAGCGACGCTCTTCTAACAACATCTCAACGCTTTCTTCATTGTTTAGACTTCTGCTTATTTTATAATTTATTCGACCTCATCCTCACTTTTACAACAAAAACTGTAGATTTTATGCCATTTCCTTGCACTTTCAATTGAAAGTGATTCTCAAAATCATTAATATGCACTTTCATTTCTCCCACAGTGATTGGTTATTATGCGCTTAAAAAAATCCCTCATTATGATGCAAGCTTTCGGAGCGCTTGCTTTTTCCACTGCCGCTTTAGCAGAAACGTCATCAGACAATGTACTGTCTATTGAAGTAGAAGGTCGTGCTCTTACACTTTACAAAGAAGATGAAGCAAGTGTAGGTACTCGTACAAACACCCCAATTGATGAAACACCTCAGTCAGTTCAAGTGATTACACAGGAATTAATTGAAGATCAGGCTGCAAATGAAGTAACTGACCTATTCCGCTCAATGTCAGGTGTTTCTTATTTCAACTATGGCATCATCAAAATGCGTGGTTTTGAGCAAGAAAGCCAAGTGCTTTACGATGGCGTTAAAGGCGACCCATTCCGCACCTTTACCATCCCTCAACTCTTTAATATCGAAGAAGTGCAGACCCTGAAAGGTCCAACAGGAGCACTGTATGGTGCAGGTGAAGCTGGTGGTGTAATCAATTATGTCACTAAGAAGCCTACTTACGAGCAAGAAAACACGATTGAATTAGCTGCAGGAAATAAAGATTTCTTGAGTGGCAGTGTGGAATCTTCTGGGCCAGCCAATGAGGATGGTACACAACGTTATCGTGTAGGTGTCTACACTAGTAGTGAAGATTCTTACCGTAACAATGTGGAAGAAGACAATGAAATCATTGATCTGGGCTATGCTTGGGATTTAAGTGATGACAGCACGCTAACACTTCAATACACACACTTCTATCAGCTGGGCGAGCGTGTTCGTGGTGTACCTATTGATTCTGATGGAAATTTCTTAACTGATTCATCTTGGAACAGTAACGAACCGGATGATTACCAAGAATTTGAATCTGATATTTTCCAGGCCAACTTAGAGCACTCTATTAATGACTGGTTGGATAGTAACTTCACATTTCGTTACTACGAAACAGAAGAAACTCAGAAATACCATCAATCACGCGCTTTAACCGACACAGATTCTGATGGGGTTAATGATGCAGTGACACGTCAATACCGTGATCAAACTCGTATCTACAAAGGTTTTGATCTAGCGTCTTACTTCGTTGCAGACCTTGGAGAGCACACAATCGTTACCGGTGCAGACTACCACTTTGCCAGTGAAGATGAGCTCTTTTATTATTCTGGAACAACGGATGGAACAAGCTCTACACCTTCTGCATTAAGCCTTACAGATCCGAGCTATGACGATGATATAAGCGCTTATGATATGAGCCTGAACCGTGATAGAAGTACAGATCTAAATCAAATAGGTATTTACGTACAAGACCAATGGCGTGCCACAGATAAAATCAACTTAGTTACAGGTGCACGTTTAGACTATATTCAAGAAGATGTTGTAGACAATGATGATGGCAGCGACAACGCTTCCTATGATGATATTGGCTATTCCGCTCGAATTGGTGCTACATACAACATGAGCTCTCAGTTTAAGCCGTACACATCATTCTCTACTGGATTAACACCACAAAGCGCATCGGACCAACTATCATCTGAAGATGGTAGCCTTTTTGACCCTGAAGAAAACCAACAGTTTGAGGTTGGTGCTCGAACTTATTTAGCAAACAATAAATTAAATCTAAATATGGCGCTTTTCCACATTGTTAAAAACAATGTTTTAACGGAAGACCCTGATGACGATGATTATAATGTAGCCATTGGTGAAATTCGCAGCCAAGGTTTTGAGTTAGACATCCTTGCTGATATTACACCACGCTGGGTTGCTAACATCAGCTACACCTATACTGATTTAGAGGTGAAAGATGATGATGACGCACTTAGAGTTCTATCAAACTCTCCTTACAATCAACTAGGCCTTTGGACTCGCTATGAGTTCCCTAGTATTGACTCTTCTATCGCCTTTGGTATGGATTATGTAAGCGAGCAAACTGATCGTGATGAAAACACTATCAAGCCTTACACAATCTATGACCTTTCGTGGCAAACAAGATGGCAAGATTGGAAATTCCAAGCCAACATCAAAAACTTGTTTGACAAAGAATATGCGATTGCAGGTTTTACCACTGAGTCTGGCGCCATCGTCGGTGAACGCCGTCGTATTTACTTAAAAGCCTCTTACGACTTCTAATCGAGTCAGTTAACAGGCTACAAAAAAGCGGATTAACTAATCAGTTAATCCGCTTTTTTTATGATTGAAATAAATGAAGGTGTTTTCTATCAAGGCGCGTTACGTTGCGAAGGATCGGCTACAAACTCTTTAGCCAACGAAAAGGGATCAACTTCCTCTTTGTGCTGTTTGGTAGCCTGTGCCCACCAAGTCAATTGATGAAACGTACGACCAAAATAGTCAAACCAAGCGTTTCTGTCTTCGCCTTCCTGCACCTGCCCCTGCTCATCAAACGCTTCTTGAGCTTTTGGCACATGAATCATAGCGGAAACCGATAAACACCCCAGCTCAGAAAGAAAAGTACGCATGCCAACCGCTGCACGCATGCCACCCCATTGCCCTGCTGAATACGTCACAATCGCACTCGGTTTATAGGAAAATAGCGAGCTACCAAAGTGATTCAATAAATTAGCGAGCGCTGGACTCATAGAATGGTTGTATTCTGGGCTTACCATAATAAACCCATCTGCCTCTGCGATTTTCCCAGCCAAAGAGTCCAAAGCGTCTGGCGCGCGTCCCTTTGCATAAGCAAACTGAGGCTTAAAAACCGTTTCTAAAGGGTAATCAGGCGCATCCACCAGCTCAATATCATGATCAGAAAATCGCTCAGACAAACAAAGCATACAAGCTTTAGCGACTCTCTCCCCTAAACGTGCTGGCTTTGGTGGCGTGCTATTACGAACCGTACCTAGAAATACCAAAAACTTCATCTTCCTCTACTCCCTTCAGAAATCAGTTCCTAACATTTTACTCGTAAATCAAGGCAAATAAATGACGAGAGTCAGAGGACTTATTGGAAAGGATGATGATCAAACAACTCATCAATCATCTTTTCTAACGGACCATTATCATCACTGGTTTTAGCGTAAACACGTAAACCGGTAATTTGAATTTGTAGAAAACGCGCCAGTTCTTGTGGGTCTTTACTTGTATCCATTTCCTCTTTCTTTTGCGCCTCTACAATAAGTTGTGCGAACTTATTCTCTACAGACTTTAAAGCGTTTTTCGCGACACTTAACAATTCAGGTTGATCATCTGTCAGCTCTGCAACCGTCTTGGCAAGCATACACATACAGCTTGGCGCTTCATTTTGAGAGTCAATAACCACTTGTTTAGTAAAATCTTTTAGAGCCTCTACAGGCGAAGAAGACTGTACGCGTAAATTCTCCAACTCTGTTAAACCCAGCTCAGCATAATGCTCTAATGACGCTTTGAAAACACCATCTTTACTACCAAATTCGGCATAAATACTTCCTGGTCGCAAATCTATCGCATCTTGCAAATTACGCATAGAGGTCGCGTGATACCCCTTTTCCCAGTAAAGATTCGTTGCGTTTTCAATCACTTGCTGGCGATCAAACTTGGCTTTTTTACTCATGACATAACCTTATGACAAAAAATAATTGAGCGATTGTTCAAATATATCTTGAACGTACGTTCAAATCCAGATAAATTGCTCTTCATTGAAAGGAAAAACCTTTTAACAAATATTTAACATCATGAAATAAAGGATACGAATTATGAGCGAATTTACATTCCACACTCTTGAAACAGCACCTGAAGGTAGCAAAGCAATCCTCGAAGGCGCAGTTGAGCAAATGGGTAAAATCCCAGGTCTTTATGCCGTTATGGCGGAATCACCAGAAATTTTGACGGCTTACACGCAATTGCATCAAGCTTTCACAAATACTTCTTTTAACGCGGAAGAATTAACAGTGGTATGGCAAACCATCAATGTTGAGCATGAATGTCACTTCTGTGTTCCTGCACACACAGCGATTGCCAATATGATGGGAGTAGATCCAGCACTGACAGAAGCATTACGCAATAGCCAACCAATGCCAACACCTAAGCTACAAGCTTTGCAAGATCTTACTTTGTCTATTGTTCGTAACCGTGGTTTTGCATCGGATGCAGAATTGGAAGCTTTCTACGCTGCTGGTTATGCTCAAAAGCAGGTATTAGAAATTATTCTAGGCCTGTCTCAAAAAGTGATCAGCAACTACGTCAACCATGTTGCTAAAACACCTGTTGATGAAATGTTCCAACAGTTTGTTTGGACGAAAGCTAAGTAATTAAATAGCTTACAAACAAAACGCAAAAACAAAAAAAACCACGCACTGCCAAAAAACAGTACGTGGTTTTTTTTAGGTTATTAAGATTACTTGTTTAGAGTTTTGAAGTAATCAAAGATAACTGGAACATCGTTTTGACCCAAGCCAGCGTCAACAGCAGCTTGCAAGCTCTTAGAAGTACCTTGAGCGATCAAAGATTCAGTGCCTAGCTCTTCACATAGAGCAAGGAAGTAACCAAGATCTTTGTTTGCGTTAGCAACAGAGAAACCTAGTTTTTCTTCGCCGTCTACAGCGTAGAATTTACAGAACTGCATGAATGGAGAGTTAGAAGGACCAGCAGACATGATGTCAAACAATTGCTGACCATCAACACCAGCACGCTCTGCAACAGCAAATGCCTGAGACATAGTTGCAACAGTCGTCATACCCATGAAGTTGTTAACTAGCTTAGTTACGTGACCGGCACCTAGTGCACCTAGGTAGAAAACGTTTTCGCCTTGCTCGTCAAGAACTGGTTTAACTTTTGCGAACGTAGCTTCATCACCAGCGGCCATGATATTCAATAGACCGTCTTTAGCGTGAGCTGGTGTACGACCTAGAGGAGCGTCAATCATGCCAGCACCTTTAGCAGCAAGATCAGCACCGATTTTCTTAGTAGAAGCAGGGATAGAAGTACCGAAGTCAATTAATGTTTTGCCTTCAGACATACCAGCCAAGATACCTTCTTCACCGTAAACAACTGCTTCAACTACGTTAGAAGTAGTTAGGCAAAGCATTACGATATCGCTTTTTTCAGCCAATTCTTTACCTGTAGCCGCTTCAGAAGCGTTACCACGAGCAAGAACAGCAGCAACAGCGTCTTTGTTAAGATCCATTACGTTTACTTGAAAACCGCGAGTTTGTAGGTTTTCAACCATGTTGCCGCCCATAAGACCAAGGCCGATGAAACCAATAACTGGTTTAGTCATATATAACTCCTAAAAAAACTCAATTGTATTATTATATGTTCACTAGAGCGTGAGAATATACACCTTTTTGGCGTCAGACACACACCGAATCCATGTAATTTTTTCATCTGAATAGCTAGAATGGCTCAAAAAATGTCTAAAAGGCCATAAAATAGTATCTAGGTGAAAGTTAAAATCTTTTTAATTTCAGTGAGTTAATCCAGTCTTTTTGATTTATATCGAATAAATTCCACATAATTTCTGACTTAAATATTTCTCCTCCCAAAATTCTCCATTATTAGTAAACATATACAAGCAGCCCAACAGATAATAGAAAACCAATCTAAGCCTTATCGCTCTTCTCTTCCTCACTTTTTTGACTAAACACCCACAACAAAACAAGAAAAAACAACACTACAACTGCGTAAAGAAAGATACGGAAAAAGGAGAAAAGAAGACAAGAGAACATAAGGTGTGTAAGAAACGTCTAGAAACTATGTACCGCCAATTGACCCAATAATCAGAGCCCTCTACTCTCAGCCGACAATGCAGATACCCTTATTTACATCATCGGATTTAAATGAGGTTATTTGACTCAGCGAGAAAGGACAAACAATGAAAAAACTTATTACCCTGACAATGATTAGTTTTGCGGCTACAGGAGCCCATGCTCAAACCACTAAACAAATTGGCCTCATGACTGACTATTTGTTCCGCGGCATTACACAAACGGATAACAACCTGGCTGCCTATTTCAAAGCCACAGAGCAAGTTGGTAATGCTTATGGCGGCATTCACTTGATCAACATTGATACATCCGACGACGCAGAAGGCTTACCTGTCGAAATGGACGTCCGCTTTGGCTATAACAACCAATTTGATGGATTTAATATCGACCTAGAAGTCATCACCTATAACTATCTTGTCGATGAAAAAGGCGATGAAACTGAATTCAAAATCGGCACCTCATTCGGCAACAATTTAGATCTCGCTCTTTACCGTGGCGTCAAAAAGAAAACCTGGTACCCAGAACTAAGCTATGAAGCACTCTTAAGTAATCGATTGTATTTAGATGCCTCAATAGGCTACTGGATGCCAGACGATTCTAACGATACAGCCCTTACCGTACGTACAGAATTGGGACGAGATTTTCCTGAATTGTATGGCGTGGACATTTACGCAGCGATTGATTTTATTAGCGACAGCACACCATTTGGTGGCACAAACGATCAAGATGATTCAAACACTGAATTTGTTATTGGTGTACGTAAAAACTTTTAGAGCATGGCTTTACGCTTTATAAGCGCAATAACAATTCAAACCGAGTAGTCATCTTGTACCAGGGGTTAAACACTCATAAAGTTTGCTGCAACCAATCGAGAGCTGCTTTAGCCCCTTCATCTAAATAAATGAGCATAAATAGCTGAGACAGCACTATTTATGCTTATATTGCGTAGGACAATAGGCTCTTGAAACCTCTGGATTTCTTAACTTCAAATGCTTGGTCGAACGCCCATAAACTCTTGAGCGCCATAACTTAAAGCTACGAGGTGTTAAGCAGCTACGCATAAGGCGAATCACACCCGATTCATTAAGACCAAATTGTGACTCTATCGCCTCAAATGGCGTTCTATCCTCCCACGCCATCTCAATAATTCGCGATTTATTTTCTTCAGACAATGCCATTATAAATTCTCATAGATAATGAATTGATCTGTTTTACGCAGCAGCTTGAGTTTTAGTTCAAAAAACTTCTCCGGAAAGATTTTTAAAGTTCGACAATTTTCGCATCATCCGCAAGACTGCTCTCGACGTGGCTGACTAGAATGAGAATCTCAGGTTTGTAGTCATTTTTCAGAGACTCACAAATACGCTCTATGGTGGCTTTATCGAGCCCGTCGAAAGGTTCGTCTAGAAGTAACACGGGAGACTTTCTGAGAAGTAAACGCGCCAAAGCAAGACGTTTACGTTGTCCACCGGATAAATTACGTCCTTGAGAACTTAGTAACGTTGCCAAATCATTTGGCAGGTTTCGCGCCCAGCCTCCTAATGAAACCGCGTCGAGCACGCTCCACAACTCTTCATCGGTTGCATCTGGATTACCAAGTCGTAAATTAGCCGCTATACTTTGTTGGAAAATATAAGGCGACTGAGGCAAATAGCTTATTTTGTCTTGGTAGTCTTGATTGCCGTATAAATCTTGTTTTTTACCGTTAATCAAAGCATCGCCAGACGACAAACTATCACCGGCTATCGCAGCCAATAATGTCGATTTACCAGAGCCACTGGCACCACGAATCCAAATGAGATCGCCCGAATTTATTTGCAGATCAATTGGTTGATTGCCCATATTGCTGGACGCATGAAAGCCTCGCCAGCGTTTAAATCCTATAGACTGAATCGCTTTATCTGCCATAACAGGCTGCGATGTTTCCTCTTGATGTAATTGATTCAAGCGACGTAAACCAACTTGAGATTGTCCCTGCGCCACGAAAGATTGCACCAAAGGCAAAACTAGCTCATTCACGGCCAATAAAGACAACACAAAGCCCACAAACCAAGTACCCTGCACTCCCTCCACCAGCATCCAACGACCTGTTTCAGCTTGCACATCGCTAACTAAATAAAAGCTACAAAGCAGCAGCAAAATGGTGACAGCATAAGACAATAAACGACCTAGGCTGACGGCTTGTTGAATCTTGATTTCAGTTTTACGTTGTCGTTCATCTAATTGATCAAGGCGTTGGGCATAGTCTTGCCAATGACCGCGAATAGTTAAAGTAATCAAGGCAGAAAACAAACTCACAAAACGACTGCGACGATGCACGCCTAAAATCTGCCCAACATGCACCGCGTGACTGGCGGCATAACCACAAAAATACGGCACAACCACAGTATGTAAAACAGCCGCAACAGCCAAAGGCCAAAGCAAAATGGGCAAGATGAAATACGCTAGAACAGACACCGCCGCATAGCTTAAGAAAGCGTATACCCAAGGTAAAAATACCACCAAAGGCCAACGAATAATCTGATCAAGATCGCTCACTAAACGCTGTAATAAATCCCCTCGACTTTGTTCATGTAAGTTCGCAGCGTCTTTGGCAACACGCTGATCCCACACCCAAAGACGTAAAACACGTAACAAGCCTAATAAATGATTATGAGCAGACACTTGTTCGCCATAACGCCCCGCTGTGCGCAAAATGGCCATACCACGAACAATCGCACCTGGCGTTAAATAGTTAAAAACCAACGCAGCACCGACGGCGCTTGCTAACCCAGCAGCCGAAATAAACCAACCGGAAATCCCCAACAGCGCAACACCTGCCAAGCTTGCAGCAACGCCGGTAAGAAGAGGAATAATAAAACCCCAAGGGTTAGCAAATAAAAGACCTTTAAGCGACAGCTTGTTTGTTTTGACCTTGCTCATGCAAACCTCCTTGCGTCAGTGACCAGTGTTTATCAGCCCAAGCAATAGGATGTGTATCGTGACTCACGATTAATAAGGTTTTGCCTTTGGAAACCTGCTCTAATGTGGACAGCACGGCTTGTGCTGTGTCTGCATCTAACCCTGAGCAAGGCTCGTCAAGCAACCAAACATCCGCTTGAGACAACAAAGCCCGTGCGATAGAAAGTCGCTGCATTTGTCCGCCAGATAAGCCAGAACCTAGCTCAGTTAGCTTAGTTTCTAATCCCGCTGGTAAAGCTTGGATAAAGTCATCACATTGGCTTTTTTGCAAAGCTAATTGGATATCTTCTTCATTTGGCGCTTGGAAGCCTTCACGGCTTTCCAAACCCAAAAGCAAGTTACGACGAATGCTGCCGTTCACCCATTCTGGTGTTTGCGGCAACCAAGCCAGTTTGCTTCGCCAAGCAGCTAAGTCGATATACTGAAACGATTGGTCCTTAACGAATAACTGACCTTGGTAATCTTCTTCAAAACCCAGTAAAAGATGCAATAAACTGGATTTACCTACGCCAGATTCACCGCTCAACCAAACTCGTTCTCCTTGAGCAATCTCACCTGAAATAGGCGCAAGGCGATAACGGCCAGATTCGCTCCAACTCAAATGATCAAAGTAAATAAAGCTGCCTAAATCAGCCTTTGTTTTTGTGGCTGATTGTGTAGCTTGTTCGTTTTCGTCTGCCATCGACTCATGAATGCGAGTGTTTAGCACTTCTAACAAATCTGTCGCTGCGGCTTCGGCTTTTTGCTTCGCGTGGTAATCGTTACCTAATTGGCGCAAAGGCAAATAAAACTCTGGCGCGAGTAATAAAAGAAACATCGCTTGTGTTAAAGTCACAGGCGACGAGCCAACTTGCCAAGGCAGTATTTCCAGCAAGCCAAGCCCAAGATATAAGGCGATCATAGCGATGGAAAGTGACGCAAACAGTTCCAAAGTAGCAGTCGATAAAAAAGCCAGTATCAGTACATTCATGGTGGTTTTTTGATACGCACCTGAGCTGTCAGATAAACGTGCTCTGGCTTCGTCTGTACGATTAAGACGTTTTAATTCGGATAAGCCTTGGCTCAAATCCATAAACTGATTGGATAACATGGCCAAAACACTAAACTGGCGTCGATTGGCTTGAGCCGCTTTATGACCAACAAAAATCATAAAAATGATCACCAAAGGCGCGGTCATCATAAACACAAAAAAGGCGATCCAAGAAATAGAAACAACAGACAACAGAATGACACAGGGAATAAGAGTCACCATAAAGACTTGAGGTTTATAGCGACTAAAGAAATCGTCTAACGCGTCTACTTGTTCATAAACGCGGGTAGACAGCGCCGCATCTTCTTCTATTCGTAACCGAGTTGGGCCCAGTTTCGTCAGATGCAACACCAATTTACTGCGCAAGCCATAACGAATATGACGACTTGCGCTGGTACAAATACGTTCTCGTCCAAAGTTAGACAAAGCACGTAATAACAAAGCAAACAAACCAATAGCTAAAAGAGGCAGAGAGAAAGACTGATACAAGGCCATATCCGAGAAAACATTCGCCAACGCCCACGCCTGTAAAACCAAAGACACGGCAAACAAAACACCAAAGCCTTGAGCAAGCCGATATTTTGCAGACTCTTGGTTGGCTAATTCTCCTAAAAATTGCGCTTCTGGCGTCTTAATTCGACCAGCACAACGCCTTTCTTTTTTTGCTCTCTTGCTCTTTGCCATCAAGTTTACTTCTGCTCCTCTTCACCTTCATAACCGCTGAATTCCAACCACACAGCGTTGATAATGCCGAAAGAACAAGCTAATAAAACACCAAGAACCCAAGCAAAATACCACATATTTTCTTCCTCTCATTTGTTGCTTAAGGCTAGGACTCGTGAGCCCTAGCATTTTGCATAACCAACTCAGTACGATTTTCTAATACAAAGAGTGGTTGTTTTCTTCAATGTGTTTCTTCGTCAAACGACCGTACATAACAAAGTAGTTCCACAAGGTGTAACCCAAAACAATCGGCACAAAAATGCACGCCACAACAAACATAATCATCATGGTGTTTTGACTAGAAGTGGCGTCCCACATTGTCAAACTCATGCTTGGGTAACTTAAAGAAGGCATTAAGAATGGGAACATAGAACCACCCGCTGTCACTATGATGCCAGCAATACCTAATGATGAACTCAAGAAAGCCAAAGCACCTTTTTTCATCACGCTAGTAATGGCAGCAAACAACATACCTGCGATTCCAACAATAGGCGCCAAGATAAGCGCTGGCACTTTCTCGTAATTCGCTAACCATGCGCCTGCTTGCACTTCTGCTGTTTTCATTAACGGAGTCATGACTTGGTTACCGTCAATGTCGCTTGTTAAAACATAACCATCAATGCCGTAAGCCAACCAAACACCAGCAAGAATGAACAAAACAGAAGCTAATGCGCCTGTAATGGCTGTAATACGACTCGCTTTATTCAGCAATGCAGCATCGGTTTTCATTTGTAGCCATGCGCCGCCTTGTGTCATCAGCATCAGCAAGCTAACCAAACCACACAGAATCGCAAATGGATTCAGTAAAGCAAAGAAAGAGCCGGTGTAAGTCACACGTAGGTACTGGTCGAACTCAAACGGTACGCCTTGCAACAAGTTGCCAAACGCCACACCGAAGATGATAGGTGGCACAGCTGAACCAAAGGTAATTCCCCAATCCCAACTGTTGCGCCATTTTGTATTTTCCAATTTTGAGCGATAGTCAAAACCGATCGGACGGAAGAATAACGCCGCCAACACCAACATCATCGCAAAATAGAAACCAGAGAAAGACGTCGCGTACACCACAGGCCAAGCCGCAAATAAAGCACCACCAGCGGTAATAAACCAAACTTGGTTGCCGTCCCAATGGGGCGCAATCGAGTTGATCATGATACGACGTTCAGAATCCGTTCCACCGATTATGTTTAGTAGACTCCCAACGCCCATGTCGAAGCCATCCGTTACGGCGAAACCAATCAGTAAAACACCGATCAATACCCACCAAATTACTTTTAATAATTCGTAATCCATCTTATACCTCCTGCTTTA
This sequence comes from Marinomonas algae, assembly GCF_047525555.1. Taxonomy (NCBI): domain Bacteria; kingdom Pseudomonadati; phylum Pseudomonadota; class Gammaproteobacteria; order Oceanospirillales; family Oceanospirillaceae; genus Marinomonas; species Marinomonas algae. Next base: position 196,682 of record NZ_JBLIXK010000001.1, read on the forward strand.
ACTGAGCAGTTTCTTGTTCAAGTGCATAGCGACCAGTGTGTAAACTAGAAGGCCCCTGCTTTGCAAAACGAATCATTAGATACATTTCGGCAATCAAGAAAGCGGTATATAAGACGGCAAAGCCAGCGATCGTAATCCAAATTTCGGTTGCTGTGAGGCTCGATACTGCAACGTGAACAGGTAAGATTTCACCAATTGCCCACGGTTGACGGCCATATTCTGCAACAAACCAACCGGCTTCGTTCGCAATCCAAGGCAACGGCAAACACAGCACAATGAATTTCAAGAAAGTAGGATTATTACCAATTCGGCGACGAGCATTTTGATAGAAAGCCGCTGCGAACACGATCAACATTAGGAAGCCACATCCCACCATAATTCGGAAGGCGAAGAACAAAGGCGCAACCTGAGGAATGGAATATTCCACCGCTTGATCTATTTCATCTGACGTTACTTTATTGATGTCTTCATTGAAGGCTGTCACCAATAAACCGTAACCAAGGTCGTCTTTCACTTTCTCGAAGTTAGACTTCACAAGAGGATCTGTTGAGCCTTCGCGTAATTGCTCAAGTAACTGGTTCGCATAAATACCATTGATGATTCGTTGGCGATTATGCTCTTTCAGTTCTTGAATACCCTCTACTTCCGTATCAAGAGAACGTGTGGCGATCAAACCCATTAAGCCCGGAATCTTGATTGCGTATTCGTTTTCTTCAAGCTCTTGGTTTGGAAAAGCAATCAGAGTGAAATCCGCAGGTGCTTCCTGAGTTTCCCATTCCGCTTCAATGGCAGCTAATTTCACTTTTTGAACTTCACCAATCTCGTAACCAGACTCATCACCTAGCAAGATCACACTCAAAATAGAAGCCAGACCAAACGCAGAAGCAATGGCAAAAGAACGACGAGCAAAAGCAAGATCACGACCTTTTAGTAAGTAGTAGCTTGAAATTACCAGAACAAACATGGCCCCCGTTGTGTAACCTGCAGAAACCGTATGAACAAACTTCACCTGCGCCACTGGGTTAAAGATCAAAGCACTGAAATCAACCAACTCCATTCTCATGGTTTCGTAGTTGAACTCAGAACCAACAGGGTTTTGCATCCAGCCGTTGGCAATCAAAATCCATAAAGCTGATAAGTTAGAACCTAACGCTACACCCCAAGTCACCATTAGGTGTTTTACCTTGCTGAGACGATCCCAACCAAAGAAGAACAAACCAACCAAAGTGGACTCTAGGAAGAAAGCCATCAAACCTTCGATGGCCAAAGGTGCACCAAAAATATCGCCAACATAATGAGAGTAATAAGACCAGTTAGTCCCGAATTGGAACTCCATAGTCAAACCCGTTGTTACGCCAAGCGCAAAGTTAATACCAAACAATTTACCCCAGAACTTAACCATGTCTTTGTAAACTTGCTTACCGGTAATCACGTAGACTGATTCCATGATTGCGAGTAAGAAAGCCATCCCTAATGTCAAAGGGACAAACAAATAGTGGTACAGAGCAGTGAAAGCAAACTGAAACCGCGATAATTCCACTACAGCTTCGTTAATCATATAACTTCAACCCATTCATTTGATTGAGAAAAAAGACGCTTGTAGACACTTAAATTCATTTAATTGAGTGTTCTTATTATCTAACGCCCACCGAAGCCTCACCCATCTGAGGCTACTATAAGGCCAGATTATGAGAGGTGTTGCGTTTTAAAACATTGCGTTAGATCAAGATAAAGAGAGTGAAAAGAATATGTCAGAAAGCCAAAAAACAGAGTGCTTAAAAAGCCACAGGAAAGTCTTTCATTTGTAGATATATGTCATGGAAAAGGCGGCTAAAAGCCGCTATTAGAGAAGACAAAGTAAGATGAATCTAATCCCAGTTACTGCGTCTTAGGCTTTTGATTTGCCCTTTTTGCTTTTTCTGGTCAACTCGTTTTTTCTGGGAAGATCGCGTCGGTTTGGTTGGCCGACGGGCTTTTTGAACTCGAACCGCTTCTTGAATTAAGGCTTTTAGGCGCGCTAATGCGTCTTCCCTATTCAACTCTTGAGTTCTGTGTTGCTGTGCTTTGATCACGATATCGCCGTCTTTCGTGAGGCGAGAATCTTTAAGCTCTAAAAGTCGCTCTTTATAAAACGCAGGCAAGGAGGATTGAGCCACGTTGAATCTAAGATGAATAGCAGAAGAGACTTTATTAACATTTTGACCACCCGCTCCTTGAGCTCGAATAGCAGTAAGTTCTATTTCGTGGTCTGGGATCGCTACTGCGACGGAGATTTGCAACATAGGGTTTCTTTGAAAATTCTATGATAAGAAGGAAGCTGTGATTATAACAGGCTTCCTTAATGTTTTCTCTGACGCATCGTTTCTCAAGAATTTATCGGCTATACTGCTTTTTTGGCATTTCAGCCATGTTCATTTTTGCGTATTATTTTTGGCTGCTTTTCATAAGCAGCCATTTTTAGCAGTAATAGGAGCGTTTTGTGACTCAGTTTCGTCCTTGTATCGATTTACATCAAGGCAAGGTTAAACAAATTGTAGGTGGTAGCTTGAACGACAAAGGCGCTACTGAAAACTTTATCAGCGATTACAATGCAGAGCATTACGCGAAGCTTTATCGTGAGCATGGCCTTACGGGCGGCCACGTAATTGCATTAGGTAAAGGCAACCAAGATGAGGCATTAAGCGCCCTGCGTGCTTATCCTAACGGTTTACAATTTGGTGGCGGTGTAAAAAGTAGCAACGCTGCGAGTTATTTAGAAGCTGGCGCTTCTCACGTTATTGTGACGTCTTACTTATTTAAAGATGGCGAATTCTCTTGGGATCGTTTAGACAAAATTAAGCGTGAAACAGGAACAGATCGTCTTGTATTAGATTTGAGTTGTCGACGCACAGAAGACGGCTGGAGCATTGCGACTGACCGTTGGCAAACGGTTACTTCTACGAAAATCAACAAAGAAAATCTAATTGAGCTGGCTGATCACTGTGATGAGTTTTTAATCCACGCTGCTGATGTAGAAGGTTTACAGTCAGGAATCGACGAAGATTTAGTGCGTCTATTAGGTAGCAGTGCTTGTCCTGTAGATATTACCTATGCTGGTGGCGCTCGTTCGTTGGCAGATTTAAAACGTGTGCATGAATTATCAAACGGTCTTGTGGATTTAACCATTGGCAGCGCGTTGGATATTTTTGGCGGGCAAGGCGTCACTTTAGATGAATGCATTTTGTGGAATCAAACACAAAAGTAGCCAGCTCAAGCCAATCAAAAAAGAAGCGTTTGGTGTGAACCCTCGCTTCTTTTTGAATAAACACCTTCATTTTGTGGTTTTTGCTCATCTTTACCTATTCTTTAAACAAATACAGTAGTAAGTAAAGAAGGCTTCATCTCGACATCAATCACGCCATACTTCATACTTGTTTTTTTTTGTATTTCACCTCAGGACAACACCATGTCTCTATTTCGTACTGGCCTTTTACTTGCGACGCTGTTACTTAGCGCCTGCTCGATGCCAATATTAGACAATTTATCGTCAAACACTTCGTCAGAAAAAGACAAGGCTCAATCAGAAGCCAATGCAGAATCAAGCGATTTACTGATTCCAAACCTTCAAGGCCAAACAGAAGAAGTTGTAGAAACAATCAACAGCACTTCTTATGACGAATTACTAACAAGATATAACGACCAGAAAGAACTGGCGGAAGCAAACTATGAGGAACTTAAAAGCCGCGTAGGCAAAGCAGACAATCTTCCGAAGCTATTAGTTAATACAAATACCAGCCAACAAAATATTGATACTGCAATCCAAGAGCTTCGCAGTTACACAAGCAAAACCAATACAGAGATTGCGCAACTGAATGCCCGTGTGGCGGATCGCCAGACAATGGCAATCAATGGTGACTTAATTCGCGTATTTTTGTCTGAAGCGACGATTAACCATGCAGAACAAGAATTTAAGGCTCAGCCACTTGTTGGCCAATGGGTAAGAGGAGAAACCAGGGTTATTCGATTAAAAGACCATATCTTCTTTGAGAATCCAAAGTCAGAAGATTTAGTCATTACTTTCTCTGAGACTTATCAGCTTATTTTGAATCAACAAGTGATCGCCACAGTTAACCCGAACAGAGAGAAAAACAGCGCTAGCTTTAATGTGCCAACACAAGATAATTTGGGCAAGATTATTGGTAAGTTGGACTATCGAATAGAAGGCAATAAATAGCGTTTCAGAAACGCAGCTAAGCTCTATTTATTTAATGAGTTTAGCTGCTTTTCGTCTACTTTCAGTATTATCCAATACCACTTGAATACGCGCCAAATAATCAATAATGCCATTCGCAAATACTCGGTTATTCAGTTTTCTCACCAACCTTCCTACGCGTTTTATCACTTGGCAATTTACAGACATCACACGAGTAGAAAGAAACCTATCTGACGCATTCAGTGCCGATATATACGCAATCGCAATGTAACCCGGTTCTGGATTCATAGTGCCTGTGTCTTCTGGTAACTCATCAACTCCTTTTAGCAACCTTTCAGCCAACTGCTGATATAAAACAGAAACCGTTTTAAATACATGTCGATCTAAAGTGTTGCTCACTCGCTCATGAGACTTAGCATTTGCTGAATATCCGTCTAGGCACATGGAAAGCATATCCCATAAAAGATGAGTATCAGGCAATTGAGCCAATTCCGTTTGTGCCTCTTTATAAGTCGTCATGCTCCATCTCCTTTCAAAAAACAGTGAACTTTGTGCAAATAAGGGTGATTAAGATCTGGTTTACTGAAAAGTCCCCTTGGTAAACCTATGACACTCTACAACCCTGTGATTTCATAGCCCTAATATAAATTTTGATCTAATTAGGGAAAATGATAATGCCTTCTCCAAAGCTATTTATGCATATTAAAGATCCATCATTAGCTTCGGACTTATTGTCTTTGCAAAGTCTTTGCCAATATGAATTGAGTGTTAGCCGACAAACAGAAAACTGGCTAGATCAACTGACTGAAAAGAAGTGTGATGTGGCGCTTATTGAAGTGGGTTCATGTCACGACAAAGCATTAAAAGAACTGATTAATAGCCCCATTCTGTGCCAAACCGAATTCATCTTTTTCAGTACCGGGAGCCCTGATCCAACACTCGACCATTTAATTAAGAAAGGCGCTGGTTTTCATTATCGTGCGCCCTACCATTTATCTTTAATTGACTCTTCACTTCAAGAGATCTTTCGTGAGCTAAATCTCACAAAAGAAAGCAACAATGTACAAGCCAGTTACCTTGACCAATTTGGGCTTTTAGTCGGTTCCTCACCTAGCATGCACTCTTTGTATCGAACCATCCGCAAAGTGGCGGCGACCAAAGCCAATGTATTTATTATTGGCGAGAGCGGCACAGGCAAAGAGTTAATTGCAAACACCTTGCATGTCGTTAGCCCAAGAGCAGAAGCCCCTTTTGTGGCCATTAACTGTGGCGCGCTTAGTCCAGAGTTAATCGACAGCGAACTATTTGGCCATGTAAAAGGTGCATTTACCGGTGCTCACAAAGATCACCAAGGGGTTTTCGAACAAGCAGAAGGCGGCACTCTTTTTTTGGATGAAGTCACCGAAATGCCTTATGAACACCAAGTTAAGCTACTACGCGTGCTTGAAAGCGGTGAATACAAACCCGTTGGCTCCCAGCATGTAAAAATAGCCAATGTCCGTATTGTTGCAGCAACTAACCGAATCCCAAGTGAAGCAATCCGCTACGAAATTTTCCGTGAAGATTTGTACTTTCGTTTAGCTCAATTCCCTATTTATGTCCCTAAACTTAGAGACAGAGAAGGCGATGCATGCGGCTTGGCTCAGCACTTTTTAGCTTATCGAAACAGTCAAGACGGTCTGCAAAAGCAATTATCTGAATCAAGTCTCGACAAAATAAAACATTATCATTGGCCAGGTAATGTCAGAGAACTCAAACACGCGATCGAGCGAGCTTATATTCTATCGGATCAAATCATCCAACCTGAGCACATTATCACCAACGATTCCGACTATAGTGCTTCAAGCGATCAATCAGCCGGAATTCCTACTGGTATGCGCCTTGAAGAAATCGAGAAAATTGCCATTCTCAAAACCCTAAAAGAGAATAATGGCAACCGAACCGATACCGCACAACAGCTTGGGATTAGCATCAAAACCCTCTACAACAAGCTAGATAGATACGAAAGCCATTTATCTGCACAAAAAGCAGCCGAGTAATATTCGTTACCTTCTTATGCCCTAAATGCTCCTCGGTGGTGATGACAAGCAAAGTACTTCATCAACACCGAGGACAAACTAAGTCATCCTAACCTAGGGAAGGTACTAACAAGTCCACTGACTTCAGCGTGTGGATAAACCTTTATTATTCGAGGCAAGCTTCGCAGTCCAATATGAACATATTGGCAAGAAGCTTAACAAAGAATAAAAAGCGTTTAGCCCACGTCCTTCGGGTCTTTCAGAGAAACGGCCTCTCTGCGTTAAGAGTGATTGAAAGGTATTAACATTCCTGCTCACTCTTGCCTTAATAGACCGTTTCTCTGATAAGACTGAAGTTCAGAAGACTTATTCGCACCTTCCCTAGCCACAAACCATTAGCAGTTTGTGTCTGTTGCATCCATACCTTCTTTCACTTCTTCACATGTGTCTTCAACAGTGTTACCGGCATCTGTCATGATGTCATCAAGTTCACTTCCTGCATTGTTTAAAGCTTCACCTGCTTCATCGATCGTTTGATCTACCGCAGCACCTGCATCGTTAAACGTCTGCTCAACTGTTTCACCTGCGCTAGACAAAGTATCTTCTACTTTGGTTTCTTCTGATTCCTGACCACATGCGGCTAATGTCGCTGCCGTTACAAGAACAAGAGTCGTATTTAATAGCGTTTTTTTGATATTCATAATGGTAACCTCCATTTAATTAAAAGATTGGCTGCTGTTTTGCGTAAGTCGCCAGCATCCCAAAGACTTAATTCAATCATCAGCAATTTAAGGCGCTAATCATTGATGTCAGTTACCCTATAGCGAAGGCCATGCCAACTTTTTAAAACAAACATAAAACATTGATAAATAACAAATTTATTAAATTTTAGACACTTAATACCTTAAGTTTCAATCAAGCATTCAAGTAACTTTTACAAAAACACTCGGTAACTATTTCCGCCAAGTAATTGTAAAGATGAAAACACTAAGGATGCCCTCCAAAGAGAAGCAAAATGACGATTCAAATACGCTCTTTTAAGCGCCACAAAAAAGTGTGAAGAAAAGAAAAAACACCACATAAAAGCATCAAGATTACACCTCTATTATGACGCTCATATTTCTATTTGTGGTGGTCTCAGTCTGTGCTAATCTCGCAAAATAGCGCACTGGTTTTATGGTGGTTTTTGACTTCAAATGAAGCTAGAAATCACCACATAAGAAAGGTCAGAGTTGTTATATTTTGGTCGATATAAAGATGGCGGTTTTGCCTCTCATTCTCGGCACTCATTGAAGCCTTTTGCTTCTTATTTATGATGAGCGTATTTCGCTTGGGGTAATAGTAATGACTTCCTCGTTCACTTTATTGGATTTAGGCTGGCAAGCGTATTTCCAACAACAGTTATCACTGGATGATTTAGAATCTAATCGTATTGCACGTATTTGCTCTCATAATGACAGCCAATATGAGCTGATTAGTGAATTTGGTTTGTTTACCTTAGACAAGTCTTTAGACACGCCTAATATGCTTGTAGGTGATTGGGTCGTTACCGATGCAGACAATGCTTTGCTACGCGCACTCGACGCCAGCTCAAGCTTTGATTCAATCGCTGCCAATATCGACACCGTTTTTATCATGTGTGCATTAAACCAAGACTTTAATCTGGCTTTGATAAAGCGCTATCTAACTCTCACTCATGACGCTCAGGCGGATGCAGTTGTAGTGCTAACAAAAGCGGATCAATGTGATGATGCTTCAGAGAAGCGTGCTCAAGTCGAAAAATTAGACCCTCTTCTGATTGTGGAAACAGTCAATGCTCTTGATTCTGATAGTCTGAGTGTTTTGACGCCGTTCCTTAAAAAAGGCAAAACCATCGCTTTACTTGGTGCGGTTGGCTCTGGCAAATCAGCGCTCATTAATACCTTGATGAAAACAGAAGATGACGCTAACCCAGTTCAAATGATTGGTGATTCTGGTGTGCTAAAAATTATGCCATCAGGCGCGATACTGCTCGACACTCAAGAAATGCGAGAGCTTCAATTGAAAGAGTTTGATAGCAGCACGATCGCAAACTTTGCTGACCTTATCTCGCTAGAAGATCATTGCCGATTCAGTGATTGCCACCACCAAGGTGAACCTGGCTGCGCCATTCAAAAGGCGCTTGATAACAAAGAAGTCGACGCTCAACGGGTGACAGAGTTTTTATTGCTTAAAAATGAAGACAATGACAGCGATGTAAAACAGAAATCCAAACCACAGGAAAAATTTTACCGCAGCGCCCAATCAGATATCCGAGCGAGAAAACACAGCTCGGCTGAATAAACTAGAACTAGGCTTTCTGTAAAACGGCTCATAACATACGCTTTACTCGCTATGTTGTGAGCCGTTTTTTTAGTTACAGATCAAGCCTCTGTCTTTCTTAAAAGTTGGATAAAAATGTCATCCGCCTTCAAAAATAGATTTGAGCTTTGACACTCTGTCCTTGAGTGTTTATAACAAGTGCCACTAATAGCATCTTGCTCTTTCCAATCCACAGAGGCGGCTTTCTGAATCACTATGTCTAATATTTTAATTCTTTTCTCTACTACAGACGGTCACACCAAGAAAATCAGCCAAAAGTTACAGGAAACAATCGAGCAATTAGGTCATTCTGTTAGCTTGCTGCCCATTGAAGAAGCCAACCAAGAGACGCTAAATACACACGATAAAATTGTGATCGGCGCCAGCATACGTTACGGCAAACATCAAAAACAGGTGGTTGATTTCATTACTCAGCACAAGGTCTTATTAGAAAGCAAACCAAGCGCCTTTTATACGGTAAACCTTGTTGCTCGTAAGCCTGAAAAGTGTCAACCAGACACGAACCCTTACATCATCAAACTCTTAGCTCAATTAGAGTGGCAACCAAGCCTACAAGGCGTTTTTGCGGGTAAATTAAATTATCCTAAATACGGTTTCATCGACCGTAATATGATCCGTTTCATCATGTGGATGACAAAAGGACCGACAGATCCAACGACGGTTAAAGAGTTCACAGATTGGGAAAGCGTACAAACCTTCGCACATTCCATCGACACGCTATAATTTGCTTATCGCTCACGTATAACTCAACACAATACTTTTACGGATCCGCCTTTTTTAAGGAATAAAGAAATGACCGACGCTTTACTATTAGCCTTTATTTTTCTGGTTGCTGGGGTTGTTTCTGTCCCCATTGCTGCTCGCCTTGGTTTAGGTTCCGTTTTAGGCTATTTGCTCGCCGGCATTATCATTAGTCCTTTGCTTACTTTATTCGAAGTCGACATCGAATCCATTCAGCATGTTGCCGAGCTTGGCGTGGTTCTTATGCTCTTCTTAGTAGGGCTAGAATTAAACCCAAAAAAGCTCTGGGCATTAAAATCCAAACTCATAGGATTAGGCGGAGGGCAAGTTGCCTTTACCGCCCTTTTCGTCATGGGTTTGGGTATGCTTTTAGATCAAGAGTGGCGCACGAGTTTGGCCATTGGCTTGGTGCTGGCCTTATCTTCTACCGCCATAGTGATTCAGACCTTAACCGAAAAAGGCTTGATGAAATCCGATGGTGGACAGTCTTCTTTCGCTGTTTTGCTCGCACAAGACATTGTGGTGATTCCTATTCTGGCCTTCATTCCCCTTTTAGCAACGCCAGAATTGATTGCCGCTTTAAGTCATTCTACCGAGTTGACAAGCGCCAGTGGTCACTCAGATAAACTCTCCTTCTTAGCCGATTTGAAAACATGGCAAGTAACTTTGGTAACCATAGGCGCAATCGCTATTGTCGTGCTAGGCGGCCATTTTTTAACCACACCAATTTTCCGTTTTATCGCCGTTGCGCAATTAAGAGAACTGTTTACGGCGACAGCGCTTATGTTTGTTATTGGCACCACATTGCTCATGACGCTTGTAGGACTTTCACCTGCGCTGGGCACCTTCTTAGCCGGCGTCGTTTTAGCGAACTCGCCTTATCGACATGAACTGGAAAGCGACATTGCTCCTTTTAAAGGATTGTTGCTTGGCTTGTTCTTTATGACAGTGGGTGCTGGGATTAACTTTTCACTTCTGTTTAGCGACTTTTTCTCCATCCTTGGTCTTACCATTGGCCTTATTCTCGTTAAAATCGCCACACTTCTCATACTTGGGCGCATCTTCAATATCCGAGGTTCAAACCGCTGGTTATTTGCTCTAGCGCTTGCTCAGGCAGGTGAATTTGGCTTTGTTTTGCTTTCTTTCACTGTCAGTAATGCGGTGATTTCTCAGGCCACAGCCGACGTCTTACTCTTGGTTGTAGCCTTGTCTATGTTGCTCACTCCTATGTTGTTTATCTTGTACGATAAAGTCATTGCTCCTCGCTACGCGAACGACCACTCTTCAAGCAAGTATGACGACTTACCAGACGATAATAAAATCATCATCGCAGGTTCTGGTCGTGTTGGAGCCACCATAGATAACATTCTGCGCCTAGCGAATTTTCATTCCACCGTGATTGATTTCAACGTCAAGCGACTTGAAGCACTAGAGCGTTTTGGCGTGAAAAACTACTTTGGAGACGCCACTCGTCCAGACCTACTTCATGCTGCAGGTATTGATGAAGCCTCGCTGCTGATTATTGCCATTGATGATCCTGAACAAACCATAAAAATGGTGAAATACGTCAGAGAAAATTATCCAGATCTGCACGTCATAGCGCGAGCTTTTGACAACAACCACGTTTACGATCTTTGGGCTTACGGTTGTCGAGACATTATTCGTGAGAACTTTGACAGCAGCTTACGCATGGGTCGATCAGCCTTTGAAGCCTTGGGCATTTCAACAGAAAAAGCAGAGAAAATGGTCGAGGTCTTCAGCCAACATGACAAAAAGTCAATGGTCGATGTGGCAGACGCTCATCAAACTGGTGTGCCTTTCCATGAAAATAAGGTGTTCATTCAACGTCTTCGTAAATACCTAGAAGAGAAGAACCCTCAACTAAAAGAAAAGATGCAAAAGATCCTCAATCAAACTGACGCTGACTAGGGAGGTGCGAATAAGTCTTCTGAGTTTCTGAGCTTTTGAGCTTTTGAGCTTTTGAGCTTTTGAGCTTTTGAGCTTTAGTCAGTGGACTTGTTCGTACCTTCCCTAGCCTCTCTTATTGGGTGAACCGGTCTGCAAACAATAAAATAAGAGCATTTTTAATAAATTATTTTATTTTTTGCTTTTCGGTGTCATCCAATATGTCAATTATTTCGTAAGTTATCTGAACTGGTTAAAAACTTTCATAAAGTGATGTTATAACTCGACTTTTAGACCACGTAATTTTTGACTTAGAGATTCAAATGAACACACATAAAACCCAACAGGATACGGGCAGTTACATTGCCCTTGGTGAATACTGTTTAATCTCTGCGCCAACCGTTAATTTACCCAATGGCGAAAGCTGTGTTCCTCAGCATTTTTATGGTTACAACCATGATTTAGAAAGTGTTGAATCCATTTTGAACCACATCCAGTTTTCCAATCACTACCCTATTTTTTGTGCTGAAGATGACCAAGGGCTTTTCATTCAAGTGGGGATTATTGGTCGAGAAAACTACCAACGTAACAATCCAGCCCGATCCAAGAAAATTGTCTACGGTCGAAAATGGCGTGTTGAGCCGAATTTACCTACGTCCGAGATTATCCAAACCGTTTTCCTTGCATTAAAAAAAGCTCGAGAGCATGAAATACGAGAACTGGTCACTTTGTCATCTATAGATGGACAAAAAGTGAGCACACCTTTTAACAGTCATCATGATCTGCCTTTAATGGCAGAATGCCGGAGCTTATTTCAATTATCTGAAACCAAACAAAGCTTCACGATTGAGTCTGTACAGCAGCTGTTAGACACACTCAAATTTGATCAAACTAAAATCCAATGTGTAGACCTTGTTCATCGCAGAAATGGCAAAGTCTTGGTTGATGTGATGTTCAATATTGGCGACAAAGAGCAAGATAAGAACATCGAATTCTCTGAACTTCACGGCATAGAAACCACTTTAGTTTTGAACACCTCGTCCACTAATGAGCTACTGTACGCTCTTATGGACACTCTGATTCAATTAAGTGATCGCTATGTGGAGAAGCATTTTAAATTTAACGGATTTAATCGCTTCAGCCGAGAACACGACTTACGACAAATTGGTGAGTTTTCCATTAACACGCGCTTTATTCAATCCAACAAACTGGATGAAAAAGGTAAGCAACTCATCACAGAACATAACTGTTCAGTGGATGAATCACGTGCCCCCAATATCAAACTTGAGCAGCAAAAACTCAGACTTGCTGAGTCGTTTAGAAACATTGAAATGATAGAAGGCTTTTTACCAAAAGGCTTTTAATGGACAGTCAAACGATGTAAGCGCTCATTCCATTTACCATTGTGTGAGCGTTCACAGGCTTCTTCTGTATCAAACAGAATTGATTGGCCTAGGTTTTTAATCGATAAACCAGCTCGGTTTAATTCGTCCACGATCAATCGACCAAAATACTCATCTTGCTTAGCTTCTCGGGCCGAGATTAAGTCTTCGTCTTTTTCAAACACACAAATAATCTTAAGCGAACCTGGGAAGTGATTGAAATTCACCAAATGTGTCAACCAAACAAAGCCAGACACGTCCCCCAAAGCGCTTTCACATACTTGAGTTAGCGCTTCACGAAGGGCTTTCTCTATTTTCTTATCCGATTTTTTCATGTTTCTCACAGAAAACTGTTCATTGGCTAAACAAGACAATGAACCAATTTATGATTTCAGAGTGTCATTGAGTTTTCTAAGACCGACAAAAAAGCCTCTTAATTAAGAGGCTGTTCAGGCTTTCGCCACAAAGATTGGCCAGATTTTTTATCAATCAAATCCAAACGCTCTTCGTGCATTTTTAACTCTTGCTCATTTGGTCGAATAACTTTTAGACGAGGACGGTCTGCTGATAATCTACGAATCACTTCTTCAGAACCATCTTCTTTAGATTCGCCATCAGAGCCGTTGCTCAAACCTAAACTGGTTTGGCCACCCGTCATAAGCAAGTACACATCGGCCAGAATCTCGGAGTCTAACAGGGCTCCGTGTAATTCACGATGCGAGTTATCTATTCCATAACGGCGACATAACACATCAAGGTTATTCTTCTGACCTGGATGCTTTTTACGCGCATACACCAAGCTATCGAAGACGCTGCAGACTTCCGCGGTTTTTGGGTAGCCTCCAATGCGGGCGAATTCATGATCCATGAAGCCAATATCAAAGGGCGCGTTATGGATAATTAATTCAGCGCCTTTAATGAAATCAAAAAACTCTTGGGCGACTTCATGAAAACGAGGTTTGTCTGCCAAGAACTCATTACTGATGCCGTGTACTTGGAAAGCTTCTTCTTCGACTTCTCGATCAGGGTTTATGTAGACATGAAAATGACGATTCGTCAGCTTACGCCCGATCATTTCTACACAACCAATTTCTATGATTCGATGCCCTTGTTTAGGGTCGATACCGGTTGTTTCTGTGTCTAGTACGACTTGTCTCATGCTGATGCCCTCAACTCTTCAATACCTTGATTAGCTAAGTCGTCGGCAATTTCATTGCCTTCTATGCCGGCATGACCTTTCACCCATTTCCAAGTGACTTGGTGCTTTTGACAGGCTTCATCTAGTGCTTGCCATAAATCTTTGTTTTTTACTGGCTGCTTAGAAGCTGTTACCCAACCTTTTCGCTTCCAACCTGCCATCCATTCAGTAATCCCTTTTTGTACATAAGAAGAGTCTGTATAAAGTGTCACATTGCATTCTTCTTTTAGTGCACGAAGCCCTTCTATGGCGCCCATAAGCTCCATTCGATTATTGGTTGTGTCGTGTTCACCACCACACAATCGTTTTTCATGTTCACCAAATGTTAGCCAAGCGCCCCAGCCACCAATTCCTGGATTGCCCTTGCAGGCACCGTCTGTATATATAATTACATCTTTCACTCTTTCATCTCTTTTGCTGTGGGCTTAGTTAATGGTGGTACGCGAACACGCGCTTTTGTCCAATGCGGTTTTATCGGCGTATAACGTTTTACCTGTTTTGTGGCTGTCATGACATACACGCCACTAAAAGGTAACTTGAGCGGTCGCAGCATTTTTTCTAGCCATTTAAAACGTAATCGCCAATTGCCATTTTGAATAGGCGGTTCGTAGTAAATAAAACGCTTTGTTTCTAAGGTTAAACCCGCTACCTTCAACCAATCTTCTAGGCGTTGATGAGCAATAAAACGACCGCACCAAGGTGCTTTTGCTCGCTTAGAAAACAACCGACAAAAGCCCCATAAGCTCCAAGGGTTAAAACCGACGACAATTAATTTCCCACTTGGCAATAAGGTTCTAGCCGCTTCCCGTAAATCATCATGAGGCGTAGCGGATGTATCCAATGTGTGATGAAAAATATGCACATCAATGCCATCTGTTTCAAAGGGCAACTCATTCGATTTTGCAACTATGGTACAACTCGAAGCACCAAGCTCTAACGCTGGCGCGATCAGAATGTTTTCTCGGATGCGATGATTATGAAACGCTATTTTTCTCAGCGGTGATTGCGTCACTAAGTAGTAGCCAACTGTGGAATCTAGCGTGGCTTCTATTTCTTTCAACTCAAGCTGAAGCACACTATTGCCGAGGTTACTCTGATACCAAGTCTGAAAAAATTGTCTTGATTGATTATCCGACATAAAATCAATTCTCTATAAAAACGGCATGGCGATGTATTTATTTTGGTTATCGGCTCGTCATGTGTAATCTAATCATTCTTATATAAAGTAGACAACACATGAACTTACTTCCGCTTCCTGCCTTTCAAGACAATTATATCTGGATAATCGAAGATAAAGATAGTTCAGACATTTGGGCTGTAGACCCAGGTTCCGCTAAAGTTGTTATTGAGTACTGCGCTCAGCATGAAAAAAATCTCGTGGGCATTCTCATTACTCATCATCATAATGATCACACTGGTGGCGTTGCTAAGCTGAAGGAACAAACAAACTGCCTTGTATACGGTCCAAAGCATCTAAAACATCTGGTGACACACCCTATCAAAGAAGGTGATGAAATCGCTGTTTTCACAAGAGTCTTTTCTGTTTTAGAAACACCAGGACATACTTTAGATCACCTTTGCTACTTTTCTGATCAAGCAACACCCATTCTATTTAGCGGTGACACTCTGTTTAAAGGTGGCTGTGGGCGAATTATGGAAGGCACACCAAAGCAGATGCTCGCAGCCATGGAAAAGCTATCCGCTCTTCCTGACAACACGCTCGTTTATTGCACTCACGAATACACATTAGCCAATTATCGTTTTGCATTATCTTTGGAGCCTGATAATACAGATTTAATTGAAAGCCATCTTGCGAGCACTCTTCTAAGAGAACAAAACAAGCCGACTTTGCCTTCAAATTTGGATTTAGAGAAAAAAACTAATCCTTTTTTACGTTCTCACAACCCTTCTTTGAAAACCCAAGCGGCACAACAACTTAAAGAAGAAGTCGCGACAAATTCCGTTGAATCCTTTAGTCAAGTCAGACGCGCCAAAGACACTTTTAGTTGACCTCTTTCGCTACACCCTTAAAATGACCAAACTTTATTCAATTTAGTGAGTTTCATGATTTATAGAATTTTTTGGATTTGCTTGACAAGTCTTACCCTAAGCGCCTGTCAAACGGCCTCCAAAATAGACACTGATGCTTCATCTAGCTCATTAGAAACAGTTGATGCAGTGGAAGCTGACATAGTCGATGCTGACCCTGAACGCTTAGGCTTTATTGACAGCGTTCCCGTTATCGATTCCTCGCTCGAAGAGTCTACCGACCCAGAAGCCAATACAGAAGAAGCAACAGATCAAGAGCCTGTCGTTGCTGTTAGCAAGCCAAAAGCTCCTGATGATATTTGGGACAGAATCAGAGCCGGTTATCAGCTAGATTTAGACATTGATCGCCCTCGTTTATCGTCTCAATTACGTTGGTTCAGCTCTCACCCATCTTATTTAGATCGTGTATCAAAGCGTGGCGAACGCTATCTCTATTACATTGTAGATGAGTTGGAAAAAGCAGGCATTCCAACAGAAATAGCGCTTTTACCAATTGTTGAAAGTGGCTTTGACCCTTTTGGCTACAGTCACGGTCGAGCATCCGGCCCTTGGCAATTTATTCCTTCCACTGGTCAGATGTATGGTTTGGATCAGACTTGGTGGTACGACGGACGCCGCGACATCATTGGTTCTACTCAAGCCGCGATTGCTTACTTAACTCGTCTACACAAAATGTTTGATGGCAATTGGTATCATGCCCTTGCTTCCTACAACTCTGGCGAAGGCACTGTGATGCGCGCCATCAGAAAGAATAGAAAAGCAGGCAAACCAACCGACTTTTGGTCGCTTGATTTACCAAAAGAGACGCGTGCCTACGTTCCCAAGCTAATTGCTTTGGCAAAAATCATTAAAAACCCAGAGAAGTACAACTACTCGACTTACTTCATCCCTAATAAGCCTTACTTTGATGTGGTGAATATCGGCGGTCAGTTGGATTTAGCTCAAGCCGCAGAAATGGCTGGTGTTAGCATTGATGAAGTGTATTTGTTGAACCCAGGTTTTAACCAATGGGCGACATCTCCAGATGGTCCTCACAGACTATTAATGCCAGTGGGTAAAGCGAAACAATTTAGAACAAAATTGGCTGAGATTCCGCCTCAAGACCGAGTTACTTGGGTGCGTTACACAGTAAAAGCCGGCGATAGCTTGTTGCTCATTGCAAAACAGCACAACACAACCGCTGGCGTTCTACAAAATGTAAATAAGATCTCTTCTTCTCTTATTCGCGTTGGACAAGAGTTGATGATTCCAGTTGCTGGTAACAATATTGAAAGCTACACACTCAGCTCTCACCAACGTTTGCTGGCGAAGCAATCTCGTGCGCCGACTAGAAACCGAATCAAAATAAACTACACAGTAAAGTCTGGTGACAGTTTATGGCTCATCGCCAATAAGTATGAAACAGACAGCAAAACCCTTGCTCGCTGGAACAGCATGGGACTCGCTGATCCACTTATGCCGGGTCAGAAGCTAGTCGTTTGGTTGCAACCTAAAGAATCTACAAACACCAACAGCACTCGCAGTGTGATGAAGAAAGTAGTTTATACCATTCGCTCTGGCGAATCGCTGGCACTGGTTGCCAACAAATTCAAAGTGTCTGTAAATGATATTAGAAGCTGGAACCCGAAAGTGGCCAGCCAAAAGTATGTTCAGCCAGGTGACAAAGTAACCTTATTAATCAATGTTGTAGGTGGTTAAGCAAACGGTTACTCGTTCTACCACTCCCAAAAAAAAGGGCCTGTCTTGATTAAGACAGGCCCTTTTTTATGATCAGCTTACTGGCTGGCTGTTATTCATAACGGCAAAGATAAGCGGTAGTTTCAGCCACTTTTACTTGAAAGCTCTGGTTTGCTTCAACAATGAAAGTCTCGCCTTTCGCAAAGGTTTTCCATTCTGTCTCTGTTGGCAAAAGTACAGTCAATGAACCTGAAACAACCGTCATGTATTCTCTTTGGCTCGTACCAAATTCATACTCACCAATCGCCATAACACCAACAGTTGATGTCCCTTCAGCATTGTCTAATGCAATGGATTTCACTTGATCATTAAAGTAGCTGTTTACTGTTAACTCTGTACTCATAAAACATTTCTCACTGATATTTTAAAAAAGAGCCTTCTTTTCCCAAAAGAGGATAAGAAACACACTCAACCATTTTCATTACCTGCCATCTGCTCAATGATCCACTCTTTAAAGGCCATCATTGCAGATGTCACCGATCGACGTTTTTCATAAACAAGATAGAAAGATTTATTTGTAATCAAATGCTGATCAAACAATATTTTTAAAGTGCCGGCCTGTATTTCAGGCATGACCAATTCAGGGTCAGACAAAGCAATACCTAAACCTTGAGCGGCTGCACCTGCGGTTAAAGAGCCACTCGAAAACATCAAACCTCGTCGAAAAAGCGTTGCATCTAAATCATGCTGCTGAAGCCAATCATGCCACTCGTCTTTGCGTTTTGTAACATGTAGAAGAGGATAAAAGCGCATATCTTCAGGCGTGTTAATAGGTTGATCTGCTTTGATTAATCTAGGATTGCATACAGGAGCCAGTCGAGCGGCACGTAAATAATGAGCTTCAACACCGTCCCAATCACCATTTCCGAAATACACCGCCATATCAATGTCATTGGCAGAGAAGTCGACTAAACCAGAAGACGAACTTATTTCAATTTGAATATCAGGATAACGCTCTTGAAAGCTTTCCATTCTCGGCATCAACCAACGAGTCAGAAAAGCCGGCGCCACTGCCAATCTCAATGACCCCGTTTTTTGCTGGCTTTTCAGCTCAGACGTGGCGTTTTCTAGCTGCTCAAAAATGCTTCTTATAGGCTTTAAATAGGATTCGCCAGCTTCCGTTAATATCACTTTCCGTTTAGTTCGACGAAATAGCTCAATACCCAGAAAGCTTTCTAGGCCTTTAATTTGATGACTAATCGCCGAAGGCGTCACAGACAACTCTCTAGCCGCTTTATTAAAGCTACCATGACGTGCTGCTGACTCAAAACATCTAAGCGAGTTTAATGGGGGCAAACGATTAATAAGCTCGTCTCCAATAGATAAGAAAGATTAATCAATATAGTGAAAATAACTCACCTGTCAACAAATAAAGCATCACCAACAGTCAAATTCACAGGCCGTCAAATATTACTCGTCTTCATCACCAAGATTCGCTGGTTTCTCTGTTCGCTTAGAAGGCAATTTAAAAGCCTCAAAGCCATCTTGCTGATTGTCATGAAAGCGCGCTTTACCTTGCGGTTTCTTAGCCACTTTTTTAGGAGATTTACTCGCCTTTTTATTCGGCGCTTTCTTAGCCGTTGGGCGAGCTGGTTTCGCTGGCGCCAAACCTTTAAACTTCGGCTCTAAGCCTTCAATGACTTCTGTCTCAAACGTCTTTTGCAAGAATGCTTCAATGGCTTTGAAGTTCACCCAATCTTTTGGCCCAACCAAAGAATACGCATCGCCTTTAAAACCTGCACGACCCGTTCGCCCCGTTCGGTGAACAAATTCTTCGGCTTGTTTAGGTAAGTCAAAGTTAAATACATGGGAAACACTCGCAATGTCCAAACCGCGAGACGCCACATCTGTGCTCACAAGAACCTCAAATTGCCCTTTAGCAAAACTTTCCATAGCTTTATTTCGAGCACTTTGTGACAAGTTGCCATTCAAAGCTTGAGTGGTTAATCCCCAGCCAGCGATCATCTCAGCAAGACGTACTGTGTCATTTTTTGTCGCGGTGAATACGATGGCTTGTTTGATCGTTTGATTCACTAAAACATGCTTTAACAGAGCTTCTTTGTGATCAAGGTGATCACAAAGCAAAATATGTTGGGAAATGTCTTTGTGCTCATCAAAGCCTTGACCAATTGCCACACGAGAAGGCTCTTTTAATAATTCCCCAGCAATAGCACTGACTTCCGTATTATCTAGCGTTGCAGAAAAGAATAATGTCTGACGTTGGCGATGACTAGCGGCTTCATTTATTGCGCGCATTGCATCCGCAAAACCCAAATCCAACATACGATCAGCTTCATCTAGAATAAGCAGTTCAAGACCTTCTAAATACACATGACGTTGTTTCAAGTGATCAACCAAACGCCCAGGTGTTGCCACAATAAAATGCGGATCTTTTTGCAGCTGTTTATGCTGATCGTTAAAGTTTTCTCCACCCTGAATTAAAGTAGAGGTAAAACGACTGGCGGCAAGCAAAAGACGTAACTGACCATAAACTTGCTTCGCCAATTCACGCGTTGGTACTAAAACAACTACTCTAGGGTCGCGTTTGGAGAGTGCTTTTTTCTTATACACACGATGTAATGCAGGTAAAAGATAAGCCAATGTTTTCCCTGAACCGGTTTTTGACGACGCCAATAAATCTCGACCAGCCATAGCTTCTGGAATAGCGCGAGACTGAATTTCGGTTGCTTCATCAAAGCCCAAATGGCCGATGGACTTCAAAATGCGATTATCAAAACCAAATTCTTCGAATAACAAAAAAATACCCCTTTAAAACGACAAAATAAGAAAACGTACAGCGACGTATAATTCGCGCATTATAACCCAGTTCCTCATTCATCTTGCATTAAAAGATACGATTTACCAGCACTGATTATGCCCATTCCTGTTCCCTTTTCGGTTTCAACCTGCACCAAGCTTTCCGCTAAGGCATAAAATACATTTCGGCTTAATAATGCCTTCATGCCGTAACGCATCGAAATATAAGGACGCTCTTCATTATCAAAAGGAGACACCCACATATCACAGTCTAGACCAAGAACTGAAACATCTTTGGTTTGCGTCGTAAATTCAATAGCTGGTCCTTGCTCCGTCTCTATCCAATTCCATTCCGTCACCAAAAAAGGCGCGTCTTCAACTTGGATTCGCACTTTCTCAACAGGCGTTACTAAAAAATACTCCCCTTCTTCAAACCATAAAATGCGGCTGAACATATTCACCATGGCGGGGCGATGAATTTTTCCACCTTCATGTATCCAATCACCATTTGCTTTTATGACTAGATCCATATCGCCACAAAAGTCAGGTTTCCATAAATGAACCGGCGGTAATGAAGACGTCGTGACTTCTTTTAAGCCTTTTAAAGCAATATCAGACATAGAGAACTTCCTGTTAGTTTTATGACAAGCGATGAAGTATTGAGCGAATTAGCCATTCTCACTTCATCTACAATATTATTCAACTTATAGAGAAGGCCATGAATTCGTTTCACTGTTAGAATAACCACATCAAATAAATATACCGAAGCGCAGAACAAGATTATCTGCCTCGACGACTTAGAGTGTGACATTATGAAATCCGAATTGGCAAGAAAGTTCCAAGATCCTAACCGAGGTGTGTACTTCATCGGCACAACACCACCTCGCTCCTCTGTTGAAGAAGAGCAATTGGAACAAATCAGTAACAAATTATTGGATCGCTTAGCAGGCGTTGAAGCCGATGGTTTAATCGTCTACGACATTCAAGATGAAACCAGCCGTATTGATAAGCCTCGCCCTTTCCCTTTTATGGAAACGCATGATCCAAGAGCTTGGTCAAAACGCCTTCATACTCAATCAGGTAAGCCAGTTATCACTTATAAGTCTGTTTCCTCTCGTAGCTCAGAAGAATTTTCAGGCTGGTTAACAGAAGCTTGGGAAGATTTTGGTATTCGTGATTTAGTTTTGGTTGGCTCCCCTTCTTCGGACGGCGATATTAAGCTACCTTTGCCGAAAGCGTACGACACTCTAAAAGCTTCTCCTCATGCCTTCAATTTAGGCGGCGTCACCATTGCAGAACGTCATGCTAAAAAAGGAGATGAGCATTTACGCATCATGAAAAAGTCTGATGCTGGCTGTGAATTCTTCATCTCTCAAGCGGTTTATAATCACCAAGCAACGGCAGACTTAATCAGTCGCTATGCCAGAGAATGTAGAGATCACGGTGAAGAGCCGAAGCGCATTATCTTGACTTTCACGCCGTGTGGCAGTGCCAAGACACTGGAATTCATGGAATGGTTAGGCATTTCTGTCCCTGATGCCACTAAGCATCGCATTTTGGATTCTGCGACACCATTGGCTGAATCTATCAAAATTTGCCGTAATGCCTTGGAGCAAATTATTGAGATTGCGCTACCTCTTGGCGTTCCTCTTGGCTTAAACATTGAAAGTTTAACCAATAGAAAAGAAGAGATAGACGCATCCATTCAATTGTACAAACTATTGAAAGCCACACTGGACTTAAAACTTGCCGAACAAGCGCTTTAGATAAAGCGCTTCACTTCCGCTAAAACTTGGTCAACATGAATATGTTGCATGGCTTCAGCATCATGCACTCGCGTTGACCAAGGCAGTTCTGCCACCGGCTTTTGATATTCCTTTTCAACCAATTGCTCATACACACTGATTACTTTATCCAAGTCTCGATATGGTCCAGTTCGTTTTGGATTGGAATGCGCATACAAACCTAATACTGGCGTTCCAACCAAAGTTGCCATATGAGCAGGCCCAGTATCTGGGCTGATGACCAATTCTGCGCCTTTCAAAACACTCAACATAACGTCTAGTTTCGTTTTACCGACAATGTTGATAACAGAATCTGTTTGTTCTGCAATGATGTGTTGAGCGAAAGACTTCTCTTCCGATGATGGCCCACCAGTAATAACCACTGACATACCTTTACTTAAAAGGTATGACATGACCGCCTGATAACCTTCCAGTGTCCAATTTCGATCAGATTTAGAAGCTGAAGGGTTCAAAACCACATAGCGACTCGGCAAATCAAAAGTTGTCTCAGGTAAATTCAATTCACACGGCAAGCTTGGTTCTGAAATTCCCAACACACTTGCGATAGACAAAAAAGAATCTAAAACATGCTCGCCCTTTGGTTTTGGCGCATATTCATTAACAAACCAATGTTGCTTTTCCCTAGAGTGAGATAAAGCAAAACCAACACGGCGTTTGGCTTTCACCATACGAGAAACAAGACTTGCTCGTAGCGACCACTGCAAATGCAACAAAACATCGAACGTCTGGTCTTTTAATAAAGACCGCAATGTTAATAAGCCAGAAAATCCACTTTTTTTATCGTACTCAACCACATTCACACCGTTCAACAAACGAACTAAATTTGCTTCTAGCGGCGAAGTCACCCAAGTCACTTTCATGTCTGGATAACGCATCATAATAGATTGAACCACAGCCATAGCGTGACACACATCACCTAATGCAGATAACCTTACCACGGCTAAATGCTGAATTTTCTCTTGTTCCATCTCTTCCTCTAGGGCTGCTTAAACAGAACAAGTATTATAGAATAGACACCATTGAATGTGTCCAACTTTATAGACATAAGAAAGAACACAATAACGAAGCGAGCAAGATGCCACAGCCCATCAAAGTATCATCGAACACTTTTCTCTTAAAAAGTGATCAAAACCAGCCACTCACTGCTTCATGGTTTGATCCTGAATTCTGGCAATCGCAAGAAGCATTAACTGGCACTGGCACCGGTCGTGGTGAAGTGTGGTTTATTAACAGTGAATTTGGGCGCTTCGTCATACGCCGCTACCGTCGCGGCGGCTTAATCGCAAAATTCAATAAACGAGGCTTTCTGTTTACAGGCCAACAAAACACTCGCCCTTGGCTTGAACTCAGTTTATTGGAACAGATGCGTAATCTGAACTTACCAGTCCCTAAACCCGTTGGTGGACTCTATACTCTTAAAAAAGGCTTTTACCAAGCCGAATTACTAACTGAGACTATAGATCATGCAGAAGACCTTTTTGACCTCATCAAAAGTGGCAAAAAAGATCAAATTGCATGGCAAGAGGTTGGCAAGGTCATCAAGCGCTTTCATACTAGCGGCATTTATCACTCTGACTTGAACTGTCATAACATCATGATAGATAAGCAAGGCAAAGTATGGGTGATTGACTTCGATAAATGCGAACAAAGAGTGCCAGATCCAAGCTGGATGCAATCTAATATTGATCGACTAAAACGCTCACTGGATAAAGAGTCGAGCAAATTTTCAAATTTTTATGTATCAGAAAAGCAATGGCAGGCTTTTTTAGAGGGATACCATGGCTAAGCAAAGCACATTAGATAAAAGCATTAAAGAGTTTATCAGCCCAAAACACTGGCTAAGTTGGTTAGGAATGGGGGCCGCTTTTTTAATTAGCTTTCTTCCTTGGTCTGCCTTACAAGCAGTGGGTAAAATTTTTGGGCGACTTCTCTATTCATTATCGCCTAGACGCCGACATATTTGTAATGTGAACTTTAAAATTTGCTTTCCAGAAATGACCAAAGCAGAAAGAGAGCAGCTCACTAAAGAACACTTTGAGAGCATGGGACAAGGCACGTTAGAAACCTTCGCTTCTTGGTTTCAAGATAAAAACCGCTTCGCATCACGAATTGTTTTTGAAGGGCAAGAAGTAATTGATCAAGTACTGGCTAAAGGTAGAGGCTGTATCCTAATCAGTGGTCACTTTTCCTCTCTTGATATTTGCGGCAGCCAAGTACCACGTATTCTTGACGTTCATCCTATTTATAAACTGCAGAAAAACCCTGTTGTAAACTGGGTTATGGAGCGCCAACGCAAGGCAATTTTCTCAAAAACGATTGAACGTAGAAATATGCGTGAAGTACTTAAATCGCTGAAGAAAAATAAAGCTGTCTGGTACGCGGTAGATCAAGACTACGGTCGAAGAGATTCTGTTTTTGCCCCTTTTTATGGTCGTGAATGTGCAACCATAGCGCACATTGGACGTATTGCAAAGATGACCAATGCTCCAGTTGTTCTGTACGATTACGGCCGCACAGAAAATGGCTACCACCTGACATTTACAGAAGTGCCAAACTTCCCAACGCCAGATGATATAGAAAATGCAACGACGATTAACCGTCTAATGGAAGAAAGTATCAACCCTAAGAAACCACAGTATTTTTGGGCACACCGTCGCTTCAAGACCCAAAAAGAAAAAGGCACACCTTCTCCTTATTAAAAATCGTTCACATATAAACAAGCCCCATCAAATTCATTCCGATGGGGCTCTTTGAATCATTTCACTAGACTATCCCGCACTTCCGCCATTAATTTTAATGACTTCAACCTTGCTTCTGAATCATGAATTGGCATTGAAACAATCAATTCATCCACCTGAGTCGTATCAAGAAAGCTCGACAGCTGAAAGGCCACGGATGCTTTAGAACCTACAACAGCATATTGCAGCATATGTTCGACCATGTACTTCTCACTTGACGACCACATAGTGTCCATTGAATCCACTGGTCTTGGGAAAGGTTTGTTGCCATTTCGACGTAAGTTAACAAACTGCTGCTGAGCCGACGTAAATAGGAATCTCGCTTCTTCATCTGTGTCCGCCACAACTGCCATGACACCAGCCATGGTATGAGGCTTAGTCAGTTGTTCAGATGGCTTAAAGTGGCGACGGTAAAGGGTTAAAGCTTGAATCAATTGATCTGGTGCAAAGTGAGAAGCAAAAGAGTAAGGCAAACCAAATTCAGCCGCGACTTGTGCACTGTATAAACTAGAACCAAGCATCCATAAAGGCACATTCGTCCCAAAGCCTGGCACAGCTTTAATCCCTTGGCTTTCATTTCCAAGCAAACGCTGTAATTCCAAAACATCTTCAGGGTAGCTATCGACAGCCGCATCCATATTACGTCGTAATGCTCTGGCCGTTTGCATATCCGTACCCGGCGCTCGCCCTAAGCCCAAATCAATTCGGTTCGGATAAAGCTCAGCCAGAGTGCCGAACTGCTCGGCAATCACCAGAGGCGAATGATTCGGCAGCATAACACCACCAGAACCTAATCGAATCGTATTTGTTGCTGAACCAAGATGAGATAAAACAACAGAAGTGGCAGAGCTTGCGACACCTGCCATGCCATGATGTTCCGCCAACCAGAAACGCAGATAATTATTTTCTTCTGCTGCAATGGCCATTTTACGGCTCATCGCAAGGGAATCCGCAACAGAACAGCCCTCTGCAACGGGCGCTAAATCAAGAATAGAAAAAGGGACCATAATATTTTCCAACAATATAGAGTATTCCCTGTTAGTTGGGCTTCACTCCTAAAGATACAAGTGGCCAATATTGCAGAGAATGCAGAAGCGCTTCTCTGCTTTGTTTACAGCCACTTCCAGTAACCTATTATTGGTTTTCTAAGCGGTTATAATCCAATATACCGCTTTCTCTTGGTCGGTCTTGCTTGTTCAAATTCGAAATCGAGTCACTGACGAACCAGAAGTTTGGGTTCGTACGACGAATGCCAAAACGATTCAGCAGGTCAATATAATCTGACTTGTTTTTTAACTGGGACATTTGCTTCGCCCAAACAAGCAATTCTGCCTCTTCTACTTGCATCAAGACGTTTGGATAATCTCCCAATACTCCCTTCACCAGAGTAACGCCATCTTCTTCCGGCAACCGTGTCGCTTCTTCGTTCAATAAACTCGATATATTGGCGTGAGCTTTGTTGTGAATCACACTAATCACATCTACTGGCACACCCTTATTACTCACCAGAACAGTGACAACATTCGGCAAATAAGACAGCCCTTTTCCGCGCACTTTTTGCAGTTCATACAGCCCTGCGACATTTTCAGCAGAAAGCTTACTCTGCTCCAAGTCGTAACTATGGTCCAGCACGTTAGAAAGCTTCACCTTCAGCTTTTCATACAGCTCAGCTTGTCGGTCATTGGATTCATAAGTCACCTGAGATTGACGATCCACTTTAATGTAATCGCTAAAAATATAATTTTTGATGGATTGGTTTGCATCTCGATACCAGAACTCGCGAATTTTTTGTCTGTCTTCTTTTGGCAATAAAAGTAAAAAATTCATTTCACCTTCCATACGCAAGAAATCCATATATAAGCGAGTGACCAATTGATGCCCAACATTGCCATAAACATCAAAGCCCGCCACCAGCAAATAATGAATACGCTCCAAAAGTGGATAATCAATTATCCAAGCTGTTTTAGGGTGCTGCCCAACCATACCTTTTACCACAGTGGCATTATCGAAATGGCGGAAAATAGTCAGCGCCGCATTAGTATTTACTCCATCGCCATCCCATATTACGTTGAGACCTAATGGCACTTTTCTGCCTATTTCACTCTCAATCAACTTAGCCTTTGAAGACAAATAAGATTTTTGCTGCTCAGAGAAAGTCACCCAAGATGCCAAAGGTAAAGCATTACTCGACTCAATTGCTGGCAAATCAAGTTCTTGCACTTGGTCTTCAAGCAGATCAGCAGAGCCTTTGTTATAACCCAACTCAGGATCTAAAAAGTACACCCAAAACTGCTCATTAATCACATTCACAGCAACTTGCCCGCGACACACAGGACCTTTAATGAAGGCCATAATGGTATTTTGCGCATGATCTAATAGAAAGCGGTAACGTGCATGAGCAGGAATTTCACGAAATGCTTTGAAAGGGTTCGTTGCAACTTTAGGCGCGTAACCTGGGTCTTTTGTGACTTGATACTCTTCGGCATAAAAATAAGACTGCCAGCGAGCATAACGCGCTTCATCTAGTTGCATCGGAATATGGTTTTTCTGTACTTTCACTTCAGGATCTGCCCAAAGTCGATAATAGACTCGACTCACACCTGGAGCATCATAAGGCCTGCGCGTTGCAATTAAATCAATCGGTTCACCTGGCGGCGTTTTGGAACGAACAAGCTGAAAACGGAATTCTTCACCATCATCCAAATACAAACTGTATAAATACAAATGCTCATATATGTAACGAGATATCAACTGACCTTTTAGGTCATCTTTATTTAATCGAGACTCCCACAAATCCACTTGCTTTTGAAGGGCTTCCGGTATGGATTTCGCTTCTGGCATTTTGCCGCCTTTTGCCAACCAACGAGTCAGTACATCGTACTCACTTGCGCTCAAAGCAGGCAAACCATAAGGCATTCCCAAACTTGGGTGATTCTTTTCTACGCCCGAATATTCTTCAACACTAGAGCACTGCTGCTCTCGAGCCAATGAGAAGTCATACTCATCTGGTAAAACGTCCTGAGTAAAAGCGCCTTGCTGTTTACGCAAAGCAATGGCCCGATATAAAACACTGCCTTGTAGATTCGCTGCAGGCGATTGTGCTCGCTCATTGAGGACGGGATGAAAGCCTTTTTCACGCCATTCATCCGTCGTTTTTGCATCAATAAATAATCGCGTAGGTGTTGCCGCCAATAAACGAGTGCCATCATAAACCAAATCTTTTGATCCGCCTCTCTCGATGCCGCTAGGCGCGGTTAATTTCAACTGACAGGGCGCATCGTAACAGGCATGGCAAGAAACACAGCGACTGTCTAAAATAGGCTTCACTTCATTATTGTAAAATGCGACATCGCTTTCACTCGTCTCAACAATACGGTTTTCAACGCTTTGCGACCCAAAAACAGAGTCTAATTGTTGTGTCGCATAGACAGCACAACCAGACACCAGCAAGAATGTAAAAATAAGAATGATCCACCGAGACACAATAAAAACCTCTTTGCTGGTTTATCTGGAGTATTTGAGCGTGCAGGACAATGACAACTAAAAAGCCATCAATACAAGCTTAAGCTATATATAAAAAAACGCCTATAAAGGCGTTTTTAGAAAGAAATAGCAGCTTTAAAGCTGACTACTTGGATTCGTCTTCTTCGATCTCGCCAACAAAATCATCTGGATACTCTTCAGACAATTCGTAAGCATCATCGCCCATATCGTCATTGGCAAGCATCAATGCTTCTTCATAAGCTCCACCAAATTCGATACGCGTAATGTCGTATAGGTCGTATTCAAAAGTATCATCAAACCAACGAGCATCAGAGCCGATTTCTTCCAGCTCATAAGTCACTGCATCAGCACGTATTACACGGCCTATTTCACAGCTATCTGGCTCAACTTCTTCACGGTGCAATGTCACCAAGCCAAACTCTTCGCTGATATCAATCAACAAAACAGCAAGATCGTCTAAATCGACTTCTGGGTCAACGACCTCTTCACCACGAAGCGTTAATACTTTCTTCTGAAAATCATTAAAAGGCGCCGGATGTGCAAAGTCACTAATGTCTTCTAAAAATAGGATTTGGTAGCCGTTAAGGCGAACACTGTCATCCACTAATTGGAGCAAAACCATTTCTTCGTTGGCATCTACAACAAAGCCGTCAGTCCAACCATCTGGTCCGTCTAAGTCTTCACGAAAAATGCGAACAACATTATTTCGAGCACGGGCTTTTTCCAATTCGATGAGCATATCGGCTCCCTAAAAAAACATTTAAATTAATACTGGCTAGTGTAAACCCAGCCAGCGCAAGGAACAACTATTGCAGCACTTCATACCAATTTTCGATCATATTAATCAAATCATCTAAACCACATTCAGCTTGAATGCCATCGGTAGATGTTTGATAGAAACTTTCTTGAGAGTCAAACATGGCTTTTATTTCTTCTTCCGCTGAATCCATATCCACTTGTCGAATCACAGAAACGCCTTCTTCACTCAAAATCACGCTGAAAGGACCGTGTTTAAATTCTGTTGTTTCTTTTTCAGACTCAGCCAATCGCGCCGCCATTAACACGCGCTGTATGCTTTCTAATTCACGCACATACTCAGATACCCATTCACCGATCGCGGCAAACTCGTAACTGGTATAAATGCGGTAAATACTTTCGTCCTGATCAAAGGCAATTTCATAATCCATGACCCTGAACCTCACTGATTGTCATCTAAATTTTCGTCTGGCTTACCGGATTGGGCATCGCGATAAGCGCGATTATTTGCACGTTGTCGCTGAGGCACGGTCGCCGCTAATTTTGCTTGCCTTGCTGCTTCTTTCTTCGCTTTTGCTTCTTCAACTAAAAGCTCTTCTCGTGCAATCATTTCTGGGGTTTCCATAACATAAGGACCAATCGCGCCTGTCCTTACATCATTTAAAAAAACTTCTGCCGCTTTATGCATGTCAACTTTACCGCCAGAACGTAAAGCGCCACGCTTGGAACCAATCACCTTCAATACATCATAAGGATCTGAAGCGAGTTCTTTTAATTTATAGCGAGTAGTAAGCGCTTCCTCATAATCCGACATAAAGAATTTGAGACCAACTAAAGCCACATCTTCATAGTCAATTGCGGTATCGCGTACAGCACCAGTAACGGCTAAACGGTAGCTGGCATCTGGGTTTTCTATTTTAGGCCACAAAATACCGGGAGTATCTAACAGTTGAAAACCGTTGGTTACTTTCAGTTTTTGCTGCGCTTTAGTAACAGCAGGTTCGTCGCCGACTTTCGCCACACGACGACCTAACAAGGCATTCATTAAGCTGGACTTACCTACATTGGGAATCCCTGCAATCATGGCTCTAATCGGCTTTTCAGCCGTTCCACGATGGGGCACCATTTGCCCAACCCATTGGCTAATTTTAGCGACATCTGACTTATCCAAAGTAGAAAATGGGTGCGCTAATATGCGGTCGTTACCTCGCCAATGGTCAAGCCATAAGTCTAAACGCGCTTTATCTGCTAAATCTTTTTTATTTAATAAACGAAGGACAGGAACATCGCCTCGTAAGGTACTTAACATAGGGTTTTGGCTAGAATCAGGAATACGGGCATCTAATACTTCGATGACTATATCCACTTGCGTCATGACTTCTTCGATTTCTCGACGCGCTTTGTTCATGTGCCCTGGATACCACTGAACGCCCACCTAATTCCCCCTATTGTTATGATCACCTTTATAGCCGAGTATTAAGGAAGGTTTATCCACACGCCGAAGCCAGTGAACTTGTTCGTACCTTCCTTAAATCAGTTCGACCAAGTTTTTGCGGTGGCGGATTCTACCACAAGTTCTGACGAGATAGAGTAAATACTACGTATATCTCACTGATAGATTTCCCCCTGACTTAAGTCAAGGTGAATCCCAGCAAAAGACTTACACTCTCTATGGCTTAATTAATAGGCATTAGAAATCTGCATCTATTTCCTATGATTAAGTTGTTCTTAAATGTGACCTGTTAGCCAGGGCTGCGTGTGGCCCTGGCTTTTTTCAACAATATCACTTGCCCTTTCCACTTTTCGTTTCTTCAGCAACAAAATCGAGTAAATCTGGATACAAGCTTAAAAAAGGTTCTTCGGCTTGTTGAATTACATCAGGTAATTCGTCAAGAAAATCTTGCAAGTAATGTCCGTGCTGCCATCTTCTCATAATAGAGCAAATGGCTTTTTCTACCCCTTCATGCGTTCCCAAACTAGACAACCAATTATGCTGCTCTAATGAGCTAATCATATTGAACAAGCGATCAGGGCTACGTTCTTTGTCTTTGGACAACTCCACTACTGCTTGATCGCAAAAACGCCCCAAAGGCACAGTACTAAAACGATCCCAATATTGAATTAACCAGTAATCCATTGCTATGTCTTGAACAATACCTGCGAATCGACGTCGCCCTTTTCTAGGCATAGAGCGAAACGCCAAACTCGATTCATGCTGGTCAACCATCACATCCACTTGCTGATGCAAACGCCACCCCATAAGTAAATCTTCATCTAACGATGAAGGCTCAACAGGAAAATCACCTAGCAAATTCCCTAACCAAGAAGTGTCTGTTTCAGCCGCAATATGCAAATGCGCAAAATAATTCATAACTGCTTATCTATATGGTTCGAATAGATTCAATAGAACATAAATCTCGACGTAATATGTCTAAATCAACCTATCTTGCTGTCTTTTTACTTAATTTTTTGTAAAAATGTTTTCGTCTAAGTGGTCAGTATGAATATCAAAAGAGATTTTGCGCAAAAACAGCAGCGCCCATTCTTTTTAATTAAAGACCGCTCCATTATCAAGAGCTAAGAATACAAGGCCGATACACATGAATATAAAAGCTATTATAGTCTGCTGTTTGGCTTCCATCATATGGAATAGTGCTTTTGCAACCACATTACGTATGGCCTTTGATGCAGACCCAGTTTCATTAGATCCACATGAACACCTTTCAGAAGGTACTTTACAGTTTTCCCATTGGGTGTTTGATCCTTTATTAAGATGGAATAGACAAGGTGAATTAGAAGCCAGATTGGCAACCAAATGGCAACGTCTCGACTCTCGTACCATTCGTTTCTTCTTACGTGAAAATGTCCACTTTCATTCAGGCAATCCCTTCACTGCAGAGGACGTGGCTTATACTATTAGTCGTTTAAAAAAATCACCTGACTTTCGAGCTATGTACGATTCGATTGAGTCAACCAACATCATTGATACCCATACAATCGATGTACACACGACCACTTCTAATCCCTTGTTGCTTAATATCATGACTTACGTCTTTCCAATTGATAAGGCGTTTTACCAAGGGCGAGACGAAATTATTAAACACGGCAATTCCTTCGCCTCTGAGCATGTCTCCGGTACTGGCCCTTTTATTCTAGTCGATCGAAAATTAGGAAATCGAATGGAGCTAATGCGTGATCCAAATTATTGGGACACGGAATCGAAAGGCAATGTTGATCAAGTAATTTTAACGCCGATTCGTGCCGATTCGACTAGGCTTTCTGCGCTTTTTTCTGGCGATGTAGATTTTATCCTCCCAATTTCTCCCATTGATATTGCCCGCACTGAAAGAACCCCCGGAATTCAAGTGGTCACCATTCCAAGTACGCGGACCATCTTGCTACACATGAACCAAGATCGACGCTCAGAGTTCAAAGACATCCGAATAAGACAAGCCATTAACCTGGCCATTAATCAAAAACTCATCGTAGAAAAAATATTAAAAGGACATGGCACGCCCGCTGGACAACTCACTCCCGACAGCTTCATCGGTCATCTAAAAGGCGTAGAACCAAACTACGATTTATCAAAAGCCCTTCAATTAATGAAAGAAGCGGGCTACGAGCAGGGTTTTCGTATCAGTATGATGGCGCCCAACAACCGCTATTTAAACGATGAAAAAGTGGCTCAAGCCATTTCCGCAATGCTCGCTAGAATCAACATCATAGTGGATTTAAAAACTTTACCTAAAGCTCAATACTTTAGAGAGTTTGATAATCGAAGCGCAGATATTATGATGCTTGGCTGGCAATCAGATACCATGGACGCTAACAATCCATTTGAGTTTATTATTGCCTGCTCGGATGTTAATTCAGGGCTAGGCGTCTATAATGCTAGCGGTTATTGCAACCCTAGTATTGATCAAAAAATCCAACAAGCAAATCGTGAAATGGCTCCAGAGAAACGTAAACAATTATTGCAAGAAATCGAGCAGACACTGTATGACGACTCGCCTATTGTTCCTCTATATTGGCAGCCTCTTACTTGGGCCGCAAAAAACAAAGTTAAAATCCAAGATATCATTAACGATATGAACCACCCTTATTTGGGAGATTTAGTCATTGAAGACGAATAGAAGCAAAGAGTGCTTTAATAAACCTATCACAAACAACATGACTCCAATATTAAATGGGAACACTGTCATCTAATGCTGATTTTTTTACTCCGTCGATTAATGCAGGCCTGCTTTGTGATGATCTGCATCAGTGTGATCAGCTTTGCCGTACAAGACAGACTAGGTGACCCTGTTCAACAAATGGTTGGCCTGACTGTTTCACAAGATGAACGAAATCAGTTACGTGAAGAGCTTGGCCTCAATGATAGCTTTTTAAGTCAATACTTTCGCTTTGCAAAAGGCGCAATACAAGGCGATTTGGGTACATCGTATTATTATAAACAACCAACACTGGAAGTGATTTTTCAAAAAGTCCCTGCCACATTGGAGCTGGCTTTTTGTGCCATTATATTAGTTATATTAGTGGCAACGCCCTGTGGTGTTTTAGCAGCAATCAAACCCAAGCACCCAGTATCCAGGCTACTTATGATCATCAGTTCTATCGGGCTCTCAGTACCTATTTTCATTGTGGCTATATTTATGGTGTATTTTTTCTCCATTGAATGGAGTTTAGCGCCCAGTTTTGGTCGAGGGCAAACCATAGAAGTATTTGCTATTTGGGATAGCGGGCTGTTCACAAAAGACGGTTTGCATCATTTATTGCTTCCTAGTTTATCACTCGCCATCGCATTAATGCCCATATTCATTCGTTTGATTCGAGCAGAAATGATGGAAGTTTTACAATCTGAATACATTCGATTTGCTTGGTCAAAAGGTCTTTCTGCTCCGCGAATTTATTTTATTCATGCGCTTAAGAACACCATGTTGCCAGTGATCACCGTCGGCGGAATACAAGCAGGAACGCTGGTTGCCTATACCATTTTGACAGAAACTATTTTCCAATGGCCCGGTATGGGCTTTCTCTTTATGGATGCTGTAAGCCGGGTTGATACTCCACTTATTTCCGCCTATTTAATGGTTGTCGGTGCCATGTTTGTTATTACTAATACATTGGTGGATGTGATCTACGGTTTAGTAAACCCAACCGTACGTTTAGCGAGTCATGGATCATGAGAGAAATCAAAAAAGACCTTATCCATCACCCTATTTCAGGCAGTCGCTTGAGCCATATGTGGTCTGGTTTTATCGGTGATAAACTAGCGGTACTTGCCCTGCTTATTTTTATTTTCTACTGTTTAGTGTCTTTTCTCGCTCCTTTATTAGCGCCATTCGACATTAATAGCCTCACATTTATAGATCTGACAAATTCAGAAATTGCACCAAGCTGGATTAGTCACGACTACCGCTTTCTATTAGGCACAGACGCACAAGGGAGAGATTTACTGTCCGTCATTTTGTACGGTACACGACTTTCATTGACTATCGGTTTATGTGCCGTAGCAATACAAGCCACTTTAGGTATATGTATTGGATTAATAGCGGGATATTTAGGTGGACGTATCGATAATTTCTTAATGCGTTGTGCCGACATTCAGCTGTCTTTTTCAAACATGATGGTCGCTATTGTATTCTTAGCAATCTTCCAATCCATCTTTGGTATTGCCATGTACCAACAGCTTGCTATGGTCATCCTCATTTTGGTAATTGGATTAAGCGAATGGCCTCTTTTTGCTCGTACTGTCCGAGCTTCAGTATTGGCAGAGAAGCAGCAAGAATACGTGGATGCAGCCAGAGTCATGGGCATCAGCTCTAAACGTATTATGTTCCGTCATATTTTACCCAATACTTTGTCACCTATTCTGGTGATTTTTACTGTTCAAATTGCTAACGCAATTGTCGCTGAAGCGGCGTTATCTTTTCTTGGCTTAGGCATGCCTGTTACAGAGCCTTCACTTGGCTCACTCATTTCTGATGGTTTCACCTACATGTTCTCTGGTTCATGGTGGATCTGTGTTATTCCAAGCGCCACACTGATTATCTTAATTTTGGCAATGAATATGCTCGGAGATTGGCTTCGTGATCACCTAAACCCAAAGGTGTATAAAGATTAATATGAATCTACTTAGCGTTAGCCATTTACACGTCAGCTTCCAAGTAAAAAAGCGAGAACTCGCGGCTTTAATTGACGTCAGTTTCACTCTGAATCGAGGAGAACGTATTGCTATTGTAGGTGAATCTGGAGCTGGTAAATCTATATTAGGTTTCTCTATTGTAAATCTCATCAGTAAGCCTGGTTTTATCAAGTCAGGCTCTGTGAAATTGGAAAAAAAAGAAATCACCAAAATGAATTTACGCCAGTTACAAGAAGTCCGTGGCAAGCGCATCGCAATGATATTTCAAGACCCAATGATGACATTAAACCCTGTCATCACTATTGGCGATCAACTAGTAGAAACCATTCGTAGTCATACGAAAATCACCTACAAAGATGCCCGAAACATTGCCATCAAAAAGCTCCAGCATGTCCAAATTTCATCGCCAGAAAAACGCTTTGACCAGTACCCACATGAGTTGTCTGGCGGCATGAGACAAAGGGTTATCATCGCGTCTGTTCTTCTACTCAACCCAGATATCATCATTGCCGATGAGCCAACCACAGCATTGGATGTCACCATTCAAGCAGAAATACTCCAGCTATTATTGGATATTTGCCATAATAATGGCGTGGCTTTGATATTAATCAGCCATGATCTCGGCGTAGTTTCTAAAGTAGCTGAACGAACGCTGGTTATGTATGCAGGGCGGATTGTTGAAGAAGGGCCTACGTTAGAAATCATTAACGACCCCCAACACCCTTATACGCAAGGTTTATTGAATGCTTTGCCACAAATGACGTTACCAGGGCAACGCTTGAACCAAATTCAAGGCAGCATGCCTTCATTAACAGAGCGCCCAACGGGCTGTGCTTTTCACCCAAGATGCCCTTATGCCACAGAGAAATGCCAACAAGAGCAACCAAACTTTATTCACAGCGGCGTTTCTAGCGTATCCTGCTTTCTTGTAGAAGATATGGTGAATGAGTTTTCTGCTCAGGATTTGGAGGTTAATGAATGAACCAACCTTTAATCCAAATCAGCAACCTCGAAAAAGCATTCGCTAGCAACGACAGTTGGCTCAAACAATGGCGTTTTCAAAATGGTAAATTTAGATACCTCAAAGACAATATACATGCCTTGAATGGCGTCAACCTGACTATCTATCAAGGTGAAACTTTGTGTATCGTGGGTGAAACTGGTTGCGGTAAATCTACTCTCGCCCGAACTATTATGGGCCTGACAACACCCACTTCAGGTGAAATTCATTATCTTGATCAACGCATTGATCACTTAAACAATAAACAACGCATGCTTTTCCGCCGACGCATGCAAATGGTGTTTCAGAATCCTTATGCGTCATTAAATCCAAGAATGACAATTTATCAGACACTAAACGAGCCTATTGCATTTCATAACCCTCAGTTCACAAGAACTGAAATCGATGAAAAAATTGATGCTCTCTTAGAGTCAGTTGGTATCTCAGCATCAAGCTCAGATCGCTACCCTCATGAATTTTCAGGAGGACAACGCCAAC
Source organism: Marinomonas algae (assembly GCF_047525555.1). Taxonomy (NCBI): domain Bacteria; kingdom Pseudomonadati; phylum Pseudomonadota; class Gammaproteobacteria; order Oceanospirillales; family Oceanospirillaceae; genus Marinomonas; species Marinomonas algae. The sequence continues at coordinate 233,468 of NZ_JBLIXK010000001.1, forward strand.
GTATTAGTCTTGCTCGTGCCCTATCAGTGGAGCCTGATTTCATTGTTGCTGATGAGCCTTTGTCTGCATTAGATGTATCTGTTCAAGCTCAGGTGTTAAATCTAATGATGGACAAGCAGGAAGAACATAACCTCAGCTATCTTTTTATCACCCATGATCTTGCTGTTGTGGAGCATTTCGCGACCCGCGTTGCGGTTATGTATTTGGGGCGAATATGTGAATTAGCGTCAACAAATGACTTATTTAGCCGCCCTAAGCACCCTTATACTCGAGCGCTTTTATCCGCCATTCCACGCTTAGATAGCAACGCGACACAACCCATTAAATTAATTGGTGAAGTCCCAACGCCAATTGAAAAGCCTATTGGATGTGTATTCCAAGCCCGCTGTCCTTATGCGAACCAACGTTGCTATGAAGAGTCTCCAAACATGCTCCTTCAGAGTGATTCTAGCAGTGTCGCCTGCCATGCTGTTGAGGAGGAGAGAATATGATTCAGTTGTTTTCTCTTGTTTGCCGTAAGGAGGTCACATGGAAATAAGGTGGCTTGAGGATTTTATTGCACTCGCAAAAACACGTCATTTTTCTCGTGCAGCTGACGAGCAGAACGTAACGCAGCCAACATTTAGTCGACGTATTAAATTACTCGAAGAAGAAATGCGCGTTATTCTAATTGACCGAAACACTCTGCCTTTGTCACTAACACCAGCAGGCGAAGTCTTTTTGCAAAGTGCCGAGCTCATCACTCGACAAATCAGAGACACGAAAGAACGTTGTCAGGAAATTAAAAAACAAGAAGAGTCTCAAGTACGCTTTGTGACCACACAAACTCTCTTCTTGAGTTTTTATAAAGAAGTGATTGAGCCATTTTGCCAGTCTATAGAAATGGATTTAGACATCAATATGAAGTCAAGTTCATGGTTAGGTATCGACTTCATTAACTCATTAATGGATCAGCAATGCGATATCATGCTGTGTTATTGGCACCCTGCTATCAATTTTATTCGCGCTCTTGATGACGAACAATATGAGCACATTGTTATAGCACAGGAAACGCTTATCCCATGCAGCGCGACAGATGATTCCGGGGAGCCCAAGTTCCCCCTACCAGGCACAAAACGCAAGCCTCTTCCTTATATTGGCTATTATGAAAACTCATTTTTACAGCCTGTTATCCATCACCACATACAAAGACAAAGAGACATACCGCAACTACAAACTTTGTCTGAGAATTATCATTCAGTCAGCATAAAAGCCATGGTGAAAGAAGGTTATGGCATTGGCTGGATTCCACAACGCCTTATGTCGGATACTTTAAATTATGGAAAGATTGCCATTGCAGGAGAAGAGAATTGGCATATCCCGCTAGAGATTCGTTTGTATCGATCCAAGCTAAACCATAACCCAAATCTCACCCAATTCTGGGAAGCATTAAAAGAAAAAGTACGGAATAATAATTCATTGTAAGTCTTTAGTATTCCGTCACTTAGTGACGGAAAGAAGCTCTTAGACTAAAGGGAATCCTGTTGATTCAAAGCAAGTATCATAGGGTCTGTGCCCATTGAGTTAGCACCTAATGCTTTACTAAAGAAGTAACCTTGGCCAATGTCACAGCCAAACTCTTGCAGCATGATTAGTTGGTCGATATTTGTAATGCCTTCTGCAATCACTTTTAAATTCAAGTTATGGCTTAAAACAATGATCGCATGCGTTAACGCCGCGTGATTATGGTCTTCAATAATGTCCCGAATAAAGACTTGATCGATCTTGATATAGTCGAAAGGAAGATCTTTTAAGTAACTCAAACTTGAATAGCCAGTACCAAAATCATCAATCGCTAACTTGATTCCTAAGCGGCTAATTTGTCGTAGTAATTCAGCACAGCCTTCGGCATCTTCAATCAAAATAGATTCTGTTACTTCAATTTCTAATAAGCCCGGATCTACTTTATATCTGTCTAATAAGTCCAATAATTTAGGTAGGAAATCGACTCTTTTCAGCTGAGCCGCAGAACAGTTAATTGCAATTGGCGGTACACAAATACCCTGCTCTTGCCACTCAACAATATGTCTGAGTGCTTGTTCAATAACCCATTCACCTAAAGGAAGGATAATACCGGTTTGCTCAGCTAGAGGGATAAACTCAGCTGGGGATACAGCACCTAACTCTTCATCATTCCAACGCAATAGTGCTTCCATTCCGACGCAGCGCTCAGTCACGATGTCTACTTTGGGCTGAAAGTGCAATTCAATTTCTTCGTTTGCTAAGGCATGTCTCAAGCGAGATTCAATTCGTACGTTGCGAACTAGCTTTTTACCCATTTCTCCATCATAAAAATGATAGGTTGCTCGCCCAGAATTCTTCGCTTGATACACTGCCATATCAGCATTTTTTATCAAGGTAACGGCATCGGCACCAAAGTCTGGAGCCAACGCCACACCTATCGAACAACCTATATTCAAAGTACGGCTGTCAACAAAATAGCTTTGACTAATTTGTAATATAACCTCTTTAACCAGCTCTTTGAGTTTCACTGTATCTTGAGCATCATCTTCGGTGACAATAGCAAGAAAAGCGTCTCCTCCTAAATAGCCAATAATCGCTTCATTTGGCAGAGAAGCCGTCAAGCGTTGTGCCACTTTTGCCAACAACTTATCGCCCACTTCATGACCAAAGGCGTCATTTATCGTTTTAAAATGATCTAAATCTAATACAAGAGTCGCTAACCATTTATCCTCTTTCTGACAGTCAGCCATTAACTCATCAAGAACTTGTTGCACTCGATAACGACTCAACAGCCCTGTCAGTTCATCAACCTCAAGTCGCTGAGTGGCCGCTGCCAAGGCTGAATGGTAGATGAGAGAGAGTTTTCGAGTATAAAAAGCCAGAATGCACGCAAGCACCATAAAGAAAACAAAGGGGCTGATAACATATCCCCATGAAACATTAGGTCTCGCATCAGCGGAATAAAGTGTGTCAATTCGCCACTGACGACCGGCAAAAGAAAGATAGTCCGTATTGTACTCGTCATCATTCCAAGTAGTTTCTGCGACATTTGCCGAACTCGAGAACCAAACTGGATCTCCTTTTGATGTCACATCAGCAATACGATAAAGCAAATCTTGGCTATTTAACGCACCGGAACTGTTAAGAAGCGTGCCTACTCTGAAGTACACACCAACTATGCCATGAAAGCCTGATGGATCAGTCATTTTCCCTGCACGTAACCCGACAGGCAAATATACTGGCAGCCTTATTACCAAAGTGTCAGAGAATGCGCTTTCAGCCCAACCAGGGAAAGACACAATCATGGGTTCAGACAAGGTATAAGTAAGAGAGCTTCGTGACGCTTTTACCGCCCCCAGATATTTATGTAGAGGAGACAAAATATCTGAGCCGTAAGAAAGCTTATCCGGATAGCCTAATGCGATTGGCAAATACTCCTTACGATCGCCTTCTGGGTGAATCGTAAAGTCATTTCCTAATATGTTTTTTTGCGAGCTCTCGTATTCGGTTCGTTTGTTATTCGGGACATATTGAGCAAAATAAAAACCTATGCTGGAAGGGGCTGATAGGCCTTGAGTAAAATGAGCAAAATGCTCTGGCGTGATTTGTTCTCGAGTAGATTGCATTAAAGAAGCAATAGCGGAAGCATAAGATGAATACTTTTGTAGCTCATCATCTAGCTGACGAGTAAAGGCCATGCTAGAAAACTTTTCATCTCTTTCTATGTGATTTGCAGACTCGAAATAGATACCAAGGCTGCTGAATACGCCACACAAAAGTACAATAAGAAAAATCATATAATGGGCTTTTTTGCTTTTTACGCAATTTTTTAAAGTAATCATTATTGACTCATTATTATTAAATAAAATACTTGGGTGACTGTTTCATTCCCTTAACAACTACTTTACCTAAAAAGTTCTCCTCCAACACGGTGTAAATGGTGAAGAAAAGTATTTACTGTGTATTTCTGTTATCCTTCGCCCATCAACTCTTATTCTAGACAGGCATTTTGTGACCGAATTTAACCATACTTTAACCAAACTCCTCCCAACCAAACTGACTGCTTTACTATCAGACATGGGATTCACTTCTTTCACGCCTGTTCAGGAACAAAGCTTACCGCCTATTATTGATGGCAAAGACATTCTTGCTCAAGCTCAAACAGGCAGCGGTAAAACCCTTGCTTTTGCCATTGGCTTATTACTGAAAATAAATCCGCGCTTTTTCGGTGTACAAGCTTTGGTAATGTGCCCGACTCGTGAACTTGCAGACCAAGTTTCAAAAGAAATCCGCAAGGTGGCGCGCTTTCAAGACAATATCAAAGTATTGAGTTTGTGTGGCGGTATGCCATTTGGTCCACAAATTGGCTCCTTGGAACACGGTGCGCACATTGTTGTTGGCACACCAGGACGTTTGATGGAACACCTTCGCAAAGGTACTTTGCGATTAAATGCACTAAACACCTTAGTACTAGATGAAGCAGATCGCATGTTAGACATGGGGTTTGTCGACAGCATTCGTGAAGTGGTTGAGTTAACACCAAGTAATCGCCAAACCTTGTTATTCTCTGCTACCTACGGGGACGACATTGAAGCTATCAGTGCAGAATTCCAAAACAATCCGATTAGCATCAAGGTTGAAGCTGACGAAGATTTAAAACCCAACATAGAACAATTTTTTGTTCGCAGTGAAAACAAAGATAAGTGCGAAACCTTATTAGCGACGCTACAACATTTTGAACCACGCCAAGCGATTGTTTTCTCTAACACAAAAGCCGAATGCCAAGCGGTCGCAGACTGGCTGGTTGACCACAAAGTTGCCGCGCAAGCCATTCATGGCGATCTTGAACAAAGAGACCGTGACCAAGTATTGGTTCGTTTCAGTAACCAAAGTAGCTGTGTTCTAGTGGCAACCGATGTTGCCGCTCGCGGTATCGACGTGAAAGAAGTGGATCTTGTGGTGAACTACGACACAACACGCGACACAGACGTTCATACTCACCGCATTGGTCGAACCGGTCGTGCGGGCGCAGCCGGTATTGCCGTTAACTTGGTCACATCAAAAGACGATTACAAAGTTCGTGACATTGAAGAGCGCTTTTCCACTACAGCAAACTTTATTGAACTTGAACAAGCAGACGCTCACTATCGTTTGATTCCACAGAAAACCACCATTTCATTTGATGCGGGTCGTAAAAATAAACTACGTCCCGGTGATATTCTTGGCGCGCTCACAGCTGGCATAGGTTTAGATAAAAACCAAGTAGGTAAAATTGATATTTTCGATTTCCGCGCTTATGTTTCTGTCGATAATGATGTTGCTAAAAAAGTCGTTAAAGAATTGGAAAACAAGAAAATCAAAGGCCGTAATATTCGCGCGCGTATTTTACGCTAAACGGCTTTATGGTCATAGATAAAGCATTACTCCTCCGTTTCTATCGATTGTTCAGCTCTCCGGCAGTGCAAACTGCCGGTTTTGTTCTTGGTGGGCTTATCATCAGTTTGGCAACACTTTTACCTGCGGAGAACCTCCCACCTGCTCCGGGCTCAGACAAGCTTCATCACATTATTGGCTTTGGTGGTTGGGCGATCATGTGTGCTTTCGGCTCAATAAAGCGTTTCACTTATATGGCGTTGTTTATCATCTTTTGGGGTGGCGCGATTGAACTGATACAACCAAGTGTTAACCGTTACGGTGAATGGTTTGATTTCTATGCCGATGCCTTAGGCGTTGCCATTGTCTTTGTTATTAGATTTATTCTGACTCGATTTCCTTCATTGAAGTAGCTTTCGCTTACCCATCAAACAATAGAAAAATAGAAATTTCGTACACTTTGCTTTCTGTCATAATGAAAGCATTGAAAAGAACTGATAAAGTATAACCACTCGGTCAAATTTCTATTTTACAAAACATCAAAGAGAGACATCATGAGCCAACTAAAAGCCTGGCGCGCCGCCATTGTTCATTGCATCGCAGACCCAAAAGACGTCGGCATCCAAGCGGCTTATGAGTATTTCGAAGACGGTTTATTGGTTGTCAGTGGAGATAAAATCCACGCCCTTGGGGATGCCAACACCTTATTAGCCGATTTACCAAACGACCTTGTGGTTGAACATTATCCAGACGCCATCATCACACCGGGGTTTATTGATACTCACATTCATTATCCTCAAACCGATATGATCGGTTCTTACGGCGAACAATTACTCACTTGGCTGAACACTTATACTTTCCCTGAGGAAAGTAAATTCAGCGACAAAGCCCATGCTCGAGATGTGGCAGACCGTTTTCTAAAAGAGCTACTTCGCAACGGCACAACCACCGCACTGGTTTTCGGCACAGTTCATAAAGTTTCTGTAGACGCCTTCTTTGAAGCCAGTGAAGTGCATAACCTTCGCATGATTTGTGGCAAAGTCATGATGGATCGCAACGCGCCAGATTACTTAACGGACACGCCAGAAAGCAGCTACCAAGAAAGCAAGGAGCTCATCGATACTTGGCACAACAAGGGTCGTTTGCACTACGCCATTACACCGCGTTTCGCGCCCACCAGCTCAGACGAACAACTGCAGCTTGCTGGTAAATTACTAAGCGAATACGACGACGTTTACCTTCACACGCACCTTTCTGAAAACAAAGACGAATGCGCTTGGGTACAAGAGCTGTTTCCTGACAGCAAAAACTACCTAGACGTTTATGATCAGCACAAGCTTTTAAGCGAACGCTCAGTATTTGCTCATGGCATTCACCTTTGTGACAGCGAATACCACAGACTGCACGAAACAGGCTCAGCCATTTCTTTCTGCCCAACATCCAACTTATTCATTGGCAGCGGATTGTTTAAGCTAAACAAAGCAGAAGAACATAAGGTTAACGTAGGGTTAGGCACAGACGTAGGCGGCGGAACCAGCTTCTCCTTGTTGCAAACCATGAATGAAGCTTACAAGGTAATTCAATTACAAAACGAAAACCTCAGCCCAATTAAATCCCTTTACCTTGCCACATTAGGTGGCGCGAAAGCCCTTCGCTTAGAAGATAAAATTGGTAACCTTGCGGTGGGAACAGAAGCGGATTTTCTTATTTTAGACACCAAAGGCACACCATTATTGGAATCGCGTTTGGCACTTTCGAAAGGCATTGAAGAGTCTTTGTTTGTCCTCATGACCATTGGCGATGACAGAGCCATACAAGCGACCTACTCTGCAGGACAATGCGTACATAAACGCTGAGGTCAAAACACAACAACATGTGAAGACGTTGTCTTCACATGTTGTTGAATAATTTATACTTTAAATTGCTGTATGCTTTGATTTAATTCATCAATACTGGTCGCCATACTACTATTCGCTTCAGAACACTTCTGTGTACCTTTTGTCGTATTGACCGAGATTTCTTGGATGTTATCAACACTCTTATGGATATCTTTTGCCACTTGAGACTGCTCTTCGACAGCAGCAGCAATTTGTATATTCAGGTCAGAAATACTATTCACCGCCTCAAAGGCCTCATTAAATATGCTAACAGTTTCATTACTGTATTTTAAACATTCTTCCGTTTTTTGATTACCTGCTAACATGCTAGCAACGGCATCTTTTGCACCTAATTGTAATTTTTCAATTAAGGTTTGAATACTCACAGTAGCCTCTTGAGTACGCTGAGCCAAAGTACGGACTTCATCCGCCACAACGGCAAAACCTCGACCTGTTTCACCTGCACGAGCCGCTTCAATCGCTGCATTCAAAGCCAATAAATTGGTTTGCTCAGCAATACCCTGAATCGCTTCTAAAACCGTACCTATATTCTCTGTTTCTTCTGCTAGGGCCTCTAAATCATTTGAAGTTTTAGACACCTCAGCGGCCATTTCATTAATAATTTTTTGTGTTGTTGCAGCACTATCTTTACCTTCTTCAACACTATGCTTCACTTTTTCAGCAAGATTTGATGCTTTCGCTGTACTTTGTGATATTTCATCTGTTGCGAGACTCATTTCTGTCACAGCATGAGTAACCATTTCTGTTTCATGACCTTGCTCTTGTATGTTCTTCTCATTTTGGTTCATTAGGTCAACAGAGATCTTAGAGAGCTCTTGCAAAGCGACACTAGACGACCCAATTTGTAACATGGTTACCGCCAGTTTTTCGACAAATCTATCAAAAGACCGAGAAACCGAAGCGATTTCATCTTTACCCGTTTTATTTAGACGAACAGTAAGATCACCATTTCCATTAGACACTTCCTCTAATTGAACTTTTAATTCATTAATGGGTTTCGTAATAGTTCGCCCAATCACAACACCTAACAAAATGGAAACAATCACAGAAATCACTAAACCCACTGAAATCATATAAATCGCGTTAAGTTCGTATTCTTCAGCATGCTTCGCCGATGTGGCTGTAAACTCTTGAATTTGATGTAAAGCATTTAATAATTCATGATCAAATTCTGTCTGGTGTTTTTCAAGCAAATGAATTTCATCAACACTCTCTAAAACTTTGCCCTTGCCTATTTTTTCCTGAATCGCCACGGTTTCACTATGCAAAGTGACATAATGTTCTTCAATGGTTTTTAAAACCTGACTAAAATCAGAAAACTTATCTGCCGTAAATTGAGTTTGTGCTGAGTTAATTGCACTCTCAACCAACTCATTTGCTTCATGCAATTCCTTTGCAATACTGACAGAAAGTGCTTTAGATCTCTCAATCTCACTTAAAACAGCTTCCTGTTTACTTTTGCCAACCAAAACCAAAGAGGCTTCAAAAGCACTTCTCTCAAATGAAATAACCTGCTGAAGTTGATGTTCAGCAACTTGAGTAAGTATATTGGTTAAAGGAACATCAATTTCTGCAATATCAACGATCTCTTTGCCGATATTTTTCGTTTGAGACAAGGTTATCCAACCCAGAGATATAACTACTATGATTTGAGCTAGCGTCAACATAGATATTTTGTGCACTATTTTAAAGTTGTTCATCATATTTCTTTCCACTCTGAGTTTTTCAGTATTTCTTAAGTAAAATAGTCTTACAAAACAAGGTATAGTTGTAGTCTTTTAGCGTACGGTAAGTGTCTCATCATGTTGTGTTTTGTAATAATACAAACACTATGCTTTGGCTCATATTCCTTTCCAGATAACTTAAACAGATTTAGATATAAACCACTTTTACGGGGTCATATTCTTGTTTCTTCATTCTTGTATTTAAAAGGCTCCAATGCATTCGCTACAGGACAAGTAACTGATTGAATGGATACATTCGATATTGTTAAGTTAGTGGGCAAGCTACACAAAAAATACGACATCCAACCAAAGAAGTCGTTAAAGAAGGCTTCACCATTTCTCTACATTTAGCTGAAGCCATTAATGAATATGGAATTAAAGGTGTAATCGTTATAAAAGGCGGACTAGTGGCTGAAGACAATCTAAAATATGTCTGTTCCTGACTCTATTTTTCTGGATGATAAAAATGCTTATGCTCTTCATCATACACATACCCTTCTTTTTTCAGTCTCGCCACAAGCTGCCCCTTATCTACCTCAAAGCTTGAGCATAACGATTCAAGCGAACCAAAGTCATTTCGTAGTTTCATATTTACGACACTCAATAAAATATTAACGTCCATTGTTTCTAAATTGTTTTTAGATAACATCTCACACCTATACATTGTTAATTATTAATGACTGTCCTGTCTATCACTTGCACTTCGTCTCTCTCACTAGAAAGACTTTAGTCACTCATTTTCTATTAATGTAATCAGCTATGGAAGCTGGCATTGCAATAGTTCGAACTCCAAAACCCACTTAGCACAATTTCGTATTGTCATTCCTTACACAATTTTTTGACTTAGCCCATTTATCTATTCGCACAATTTAAACTTATAGTTGACTCTAAAATTATCAGAAGATACATTAAACTTATAGCTGACTACAATTTTAAATGAGATGAAGCAATGAACAAACGCGCAACTAAAACAGCACAAAACAAACAAGCCATTCTCAAATGTTTATTACAAAGAATGCATAAAGAAGCATTTGAGAAAATTAAAATAAGTGACCTCTGCCTCGACACAAATATTTCTCAGGCAAGTTTTTACAACTACTTCCCACAGAAAAGTGACATTCTCGTTTATTACATTCAATTGTGGGTAGTTGATATGCACTGGCAAATTTTAACAAAACAAAAACTTGTAGGTTTAGGCGCTATCGATGCACTGTTCGATCTCACTGCGAAAATATGTGCTAATCAACCACAACTCATGGCAGAGATTCTTGTATTACAAGCCAAGGCTTCAAAAATCATCCATCTTCCACCATTAAACGAGGAAGATAAGCTAGTCGCCTACCCTAACTATCAGGGTATCGAAACGGTAATGACAGAAGACTTAACAACACTACTGTCCATCACTATCCAACAAGCCATTGAAAACCATGAACTTCCCAATAACAGTGATATAAAAACCTTAACTGTGTCTTTGGCAGCCACCTTTTTTTCCGTTCCAATCATGTTTCACAAAAATCCATTAGAGGAAATACAAGCCGCTTACAATCAACAACTCAGTCTATTTAAACATGGTGCAATCAATAAATTTTCTTCGTGATTCATATAGGGATTAAAAATGAATAAGCTATTAACAACGTTATTGATGGGCGTCAACTTAGTTGCCTGTGTCAAAATCCCCAAAACAGTCACTCATGACAACACCCTTTCTTTTACCAACATAAATAGCTACTCATTTCACACATTAATAAAAGGAAAAGATGAAAACCCAGTTGTTATTGTTGTTCATGGAGGACCCGGTGGTGACTTTCAATACCTTAGATCCTTGAGCGCTTTAGCTGAGAACCATAAAGTGATTTTTTATGACCAACGAGGCAGTGGTTTATCTCCTAGAGTGAAGAAATCTCAACTGACAGTGGAGCAAAACCTTGATGACCTTAATGCTCTGGTCGATCATTTTTCTATGGGAAACCAAGTAAAGCTTATTGGTCATTCCTGGGGAGGAATGCTGGTTTCTGGTTATCTATCTACCCATCCAGAGAAAGTATCACATGCTGTGATTATTGAACCTGGAATGCTCTACCCTGAAGCCGCTCACGAATTTGTAAAAGTCATGAAAAGGACTCAATCTGTTGCTGATTTTTTTACTCTAATTAAACACATGAGTGTTTATCCGTTTGTAAAAAAACTAGATGGAGATGAAGGTTTTGACTATGTAATGACAAAAATACTCAATCAGAACAAACCGAATTCACCTTATCAGTGTCAAGGTCAATCCATGCCTAAAAACGCCTTTATTCGAGGTGGCTTTGAAGCCTTTAATACCATGCTCAAACCAATTATGAGTCATCCAGCACGCTTCACCCATGACTTAACCAATGGCCTATTAGATTATCAAGGCGAACTCATGATGATAAGTAGCGAATGCAGTGTATTTGGCTATGAATTTCAGCAGCAGTATCACCAACCTAAAATGCCAGCACAAACCGTGCATATTAAAGCTGAAAAAATGGGACATAACATGATAACGCTTAACCCCAAATGGAGTTTAGCCGTTATCACTCCCTTTTTAGCTAGATAATAACAAGGCCATCTAGGGTCGACATTTCATTTCATCAATCATAAATAATCTAACTAAATTAAGGATAAATACGAACGATACCGCTTTTTCCTTCTATGTCACCGAGTATCCAGACTTTTTCAAATACATGAGGCTCTGGCATAGTAATAAGATGTTCTAAAGCTTTGATGTCTTCTTGCTTCCAAGCTGGGTGGGTATTGCGGATGACTAGCCAAACACGTTCTGTTTTATATCGTTTGCTCGATTTGTTTTCTAAAATACGATTTAGGGATTTAAGCAGCCGTTCATCGGCAGGTTCTTCTTTGAGCTGGGCTAATATTTGCTTGGTTTTCTCACTGAGATCTCGCCCTAGCACTTCCATGGCTTCCTCTTCCGAACCATAAAGATGAGCAATTTCAATATCCAAACGCTCACCTTCAAATAAGCAAGAAACATCTGGACGCATAGGGTCATTGTGCCAAATATGGCGAATAGGTTTACCAGTATTACGCTCATAGCAACGCATAAACAACTTGGCAGCGTCATGCTCTAGTGCAATTTTCTCTTTTTCGCTGTGATGCATAATGGCTCCTCAAAGCAACGAAACCACTTCCATTCTCTATAAATAGCGCAGTCAGCACTAACATTCCATATCTCTACTTGGTCGTTATCGATTTTTCTAGAAGCAAAGTAAGCTGATCTGAACTCATACGATTTTGATTCAACAACACAGGCATTAATAGCGCCTCTTTACTGATGGCTTTCAACAAAAACCATGAGTCTTGCGACACATGACAGGCTTCAATCCAGCGCTTCAACATGGACTCTAAAACCGTTTCAAATTGATCAAACAACACAAGCGTTGACGCTTCTAGTTTATGCTGTTCACCCAATAAAACCCGATACACAGCCAGACGTTCGGCTTTCTCAACCCAGACTTGCCAAAGACTTACCCAACCTTTTGTGAAAGTCGAATCATTACTTTCTTGTAAACAATGTAAGCAAGCACTCATGTCTTCTTTGGCACGCTCAATAAGAGATTCAAGCACGGTTTCCCACAAGACAAGTTTTGTTGGAAAATTACTATAAACCGTCGGTTTTGATACCTCAGCTGCTAACACAACTTGGTCAATACTGGTGCTTTGATAACCCTGTTTAGAAAATAGAACGCAAGCCGCATCAATAATGTGTGCCTTTTTACTGGGTCTTCCTCTTGCCATTGTTTTATCTCTACTGCCGATTATTCTGTTTATAGCGCCTATTCTAACCTATTGATGAAGGAGGACGTTTTATTTTTCAACTCCCCCCGCTAGAGAGCATTGAGCCTTTCTCCATATTTCCCTCAACTCACTTCCTTATTTTGTGCACATTGAAACAAACTAATACAAAGTAAGCCTAAGTATAATGCGCGACATCAAGGGATTCGATTTTGCTCGCTATCCTTCACAAGGCTCATTCTAGTTTGGATATCATATGGAAAATGCTCACAACGACACGACCTCTTCTGGAATATCACCAACTGAGTTCACTATCCTAGTCGCATCATTAATGTCGATTGTTGCGATTTCGATTGATGCACTTCTGCCAGCTTTAGGCATCATTGGTTCTGACCTGAATGCCACAACAGCAAACCAACCGCAGCTGCTTATTAGTATGCTGTTTCTTGGCATGGCATTAGGGCAATTAATTTGTGGGCCATTGTCTGACGCACTAGGACGACGTCCAATCTTATTTGGTGGTTTTGCTCTGTATATTGTTGGCACCATCATTTGCTACAAAGCGAACTCCTTGGAAGTCTTAATGTTTGGCCGTTTCATTCAGGGGCTAGGTGTCGCAGGCCCTTATATTTCGGCTATTTCCTTAGTCAGAGACTTATTTCATGGCGCTCAAATGGCACGCATCATGTCATTAGTTATGATGATATTTGTCCTCGTGCCGGCTTTTGCTCCGACCATTGGCCAAGGTATTTTATTCATTGCAGACTGGCGCAGTATTTTTGAATTCTACATGTTTTATGCGATTTTGATTGTTGTCTGGGTTGCCTTCCGATTAAAAGAAACCTTGCCCAAATCAAACCGAATTCCCTTTTCAAAAAAAGGCTTTTTAGATGGTTTTAAAGAGGTTCTAACCAATCGAATCACCGCCAGCTACACAGTTTGTATGGGCTTATTCTTTGGTAGCTTTATTGGCTATTTGAACTCTTCACAGCAAATTTTTCAGGTGCAATTTGAAACCGGTAATATGTTCTCAGTTTACTTTGGTTTACTGGCTTTGGTACTCGGCTTTTCCTCTTTAATGAACTCAAGAATTGTTGAGAAACACGGAGCAAAAATCATCGCTTTTAAAGCCATGACAGTCACTGTTTTAGCGTCTCTGGTTTTCTTGATTCTGCATGCTTTTGTAGACATCAGCTTATGGATGTTCTTGATTTATGCAGCGGTGATTTTTTTCTGCTTTGGTTTGCTGTTCGGCAATGTTAACTCATTAGCCATGGAACCAATGGGACACGTTGCAGGCATTGCCTCTGCGGTCATCGGTTCTATATCGTCTCTTATGTCTATGGGCATCGGTACGCTTGTTGGTCAAATGTACAACAACACATTGATCCCTATTTCAGGGAATTTTGTTCTGATGGGAGGCATTGCGCTAGGCATAATGTACTGGGCGGAAAAAGGACGTTTAACTGAAATTTCTGACGAAACGTCTAATGAAAACCCTGCAACATAAATAAAAATGGCGAAGCCGATACACAACGGTTTCGCCATTTTTGGTTCAAAAAAGTCTCATCTTCGGTGATTGTCATTCAACGTATGGAATCAAACGTCCAAAGACAATCACAGCAACCCAAAGAACAAGCGAGAATCCCGCAGCAAATTTCATATCTGCTGAGAACTTTTCAGTGTCGCTTCGTTTCTTCAATCGCCATGAAAAATACAAGGCGTTTAACAAGGCTAACAATATACACAGCATTTTTAGCTGAAATGATGGATTATCGAAATATCGGTCTGGATCACCAAAGAGAAAGGCAATACCTGTTGTTAGGTTGATAACGAAACCTGATATCGATACCAGAATAAACTTTTCAACGGCTGAAAATGGAACAGTAGAAGCAACGCCTAACGCTCGTAAATCTATCAATAATAAAGACCCAAACAGCAAGCACAAGCCGATGAAATGCAAGCTTTCTAATGATGGCCAAACATAACTGTGATTCACAATATAGTGATTCAGCGCAGTGTCACTCATCCACTGAACAAGCGTTTGGATTTGCATAGTAAAAACCACCTTAAAAGATATACGCGATCAAGCGCCCTGCAACTAAAGCCGTTATCCAAATAACAATCACAAGTAACGCCAAGGCTTTCTGTTTTCCTATGCACCGTCCCACCGACATTCGCCCCAATGAGATCAAACCCTCCGGCATATTTCCTACCGAGATACGCTTTGTTCTTGTCAGGCCTTTCACTAAGCAATGAGTTCCCACTAAGCCTGCTGCGATAAAAATAATTTTTATCCGAAACGGCCAGCTTTCCCAAAGGGTAGTCGCGCTGCCGAAAAACAGCGCCGTACCGGAAGCAAGATTAATCACAAAGCCTATCAACGCCAATTTCCAATAAACCAATAAGCGCCGAGGAGACATGCCTTGACCAAGCCCCAACACTCGAAAGCAAATCATCAACGCAAGTCCTACCAGCGTTCCCATGCCAATCGTGTGCAAGGTTAAGGCAATTGGGTATCCCCAAAGAGAAGTAGATACCCATTCACCAATGGGCGACATTTCGGCCCAGTTTAAAAAGTCCACAAGTCGACCTTACTTAGCGAACTTCAGTGGTTAAATCAGCACAGTCGTAAGGTTCATAATGCCCTTCTGTCAACTTCACTTCGTCCTTGCCAGAGAAACTTCCTTCTATATACAAAGGGTCTTCTCCTGTGTATTCGCGGTAAAGCGTCAAGCCATCGTCACTCAGATAAAAACGCTCAACCATGTGTAATTGGTCGCTGTGCATCGCGGCACCTTGTTTTACTGGCGGCGCATGAATATAACCTGGTTTAAAGCCAACCGTATCGACAACTAATACCTTGCCTTCCCAATGACCAATTGAATGACCTTCACGAGTCAACTCTAGGTTTTCTGGGTGTTTATCCAGATCAAGATGAATGGTTCGAGTGATGTCCATGAAGCCATAAGAAAGCACAATATCCTCTTCCGTTTGCTCTATCTTGTTGACCAACTGATCAAAGGTCCAATCGTCAATAATGTTCGTCGCAGCACAATGTAAACGAGGCGTATCTGCAAAATCATAACCAGCCACTGCAACTTTGCCAGCTTCTGTCAGATTAAACTGCACACGGCCTTCACCCATTGGAGGACGATCGCCACGTGGTGGACGCTGTTCGCCATCCGCCAATTTCGGTGCGCCTTCTGGCGGCATTGGACGCTTACCTTCTGAATCACCTTCTGCACGACGAGGCGGCATCGGGCCCCGTTTAGGTCGCTCAGCCACCCAAGTACCATCGATATTCGGCGTACCATCAGCCAAAACAGTTTGTCTTGGTTGCTTCACAAGTTGTCCTGCTTTATCGAAAATCGAATTACGTTTAATGGTCACACCATCGTCAAAAGTAATCGTATGCACATAACAAGCGTTGTCTTCGCTGCGAGCTGGAGAGCCGACAACCTTAATATGCGTACCTTTAGCAAAAGTCCCCGATGTCCAACCAGCACGTTTTAATGTGCTACCGGTTCCTAATTCACAACGCCACTCATTAGACTCACCCTGCGCGTCCAAAACATTAAAATAAATATAAGCATGGGGATTCACTAAACGACTCTTGGTCACAACACCTTCTACTTTGATGGTAACGGATTCATCAAATTGACCATTTACACCATGATGAGCATAAACATTACTCGCAAAAACACTGGCGCCAGCAAACAAAAAAAGCGCACTTTTATAAACAAACTGATTCATATCTATCCCTTTAAACACCGAAGGTTAACGTGGCCAGAATTTTATAGGAGAGGAAAAGCAAGCAACAAGAAAACAGCGGGTAAAGCTAGGTAAAATAAATGTGTGCAGAATATGGATGAATGGAAATAACAGAGCGTCAAACCTCATTATCTGACTCACTGGCAATTCAAAGCCTACAATATTTCTCTCTAACCTATTGCAATAAAACCTGATATATTCCCAAGCGCGTTATGCATTTATCATTGGCTAACCAGCTGATTACGGATGTTTTTTTAAAGTTCAACAACCCAAACCTTAATGTAATAGGAGTTCTACAATGCTTCACTCTAGCTTACGTACTTTGGCTTTATCTGCTGTTTTTCTGGCGGGTAGCTTTTCTTTATCGGCACAAGCCCACGACGAATACACCTACAAAGATTTAAATGAACAGTCCGTTTTAGCCGCTACATGGATGCAATCGTCTGGCGAGTTTAAAGCCTTGTCATACCAAGCCTTTAACCTTGCAAAAATGCAATTCGACGCTTTCTCTGATGCTTATACTGGCAGCAAAAAAATTGCCGTTGTGGTTGACGCGGATGAAGCCGTTATCGACAACAGCGCTTACCAAACTTGGCTAATCGGCAAAGATTTCGGCTACTCAAGCTCAACATGGGCGAAATGGATGGAAGCCAGCGAAGCGAAAGCTATGCCAGGCGCGAAAGACTTCCTAAACTACGTAGCGGACAATGGCGGTGAAGTATTTTACGTAACGAACCGTAAAATCGTTGGTTTAGAAGGCACTCGTAAAAACCTTATTGAACTAGGTTTTCCGAATGTTGACGACGCACATTTGATGCTAAGAACCTCCACCAGCAACAAAGAACCTCGTCGTGAAATCATTGCGGAAAACTATGATATCGCACTTTTCGTAGGTGATAACCTAAACGACTTCTCAAGCGACTTCCGTGTAGAAACAATCGAAGAAAGCCACGCAGCCGTTGAGAAAAACAAAGACTTGTTTGGTACAAAATTCATCGTACTACCAAACCCATCTTACGGCGACTGGGAAGGCAAAGTGTACAAAGGCAACTGGGGCGCATCGCCAGCTGAGAAATCTCAAATGCGTAAAGACGTCTTGAATACTTGGGAACCAGCAGAATAATACACGCTGATTGATATCACCCATATCAAACAAGAAAACCCCGAGCAGATGCTTTCATCGCTCGGGGTTTTGTTTTTTTTAAGAGCTTTCGTTTCGTTTGCCCTCGATTTTCTAGTCTAATATTCATCAAAAAATAGCCTAAGTATCTATGTTAATGCTTGACTCATTACTGGTACCAACTTTAGTATTGATCTCAACACGGCCCCTGCCTCTTGTCTCTTTGAGATTACGCGGGGGTTTTTTATTGCTTGCTTTCCTCCACATCAGACAACCAAACACTCCAACCCTCAACAACACCAATATCAGCAATGGTTCGCTTATTGTCTGACTGTATTATTGGAAAATCATCTAAAAGCAAGGCTAATCGATGATGCCACTGAGTATTTGGGTAAATTTCTCGTACAGTATGACGCAATATAGCAAACAGAAGAAAAGGCTTAGCAATTAAGTCTGGCTTACCGATAAAATCATCACACCATCTTATTTCCCCTGATGTTGGTAACTTTGGTTGATCGACGATATTACGATTCCATAAACGGCTGTGATGTGCCGCTATATTACGTAAATGGTTCAATGAGCGAAGCCAGCTGGCAAAAACCTTAAAATCCTTTACTCCATACTTAGCAGCAATTTTCTCTTGATCTGGCACCTTCATCATCGCAAACAACTGAGACAGTGCACCAAAATCCCATACTTCTATGGCCACCCAAATGGGTAAATTTTCGCCATGGGTACTGAGGTAATGTTTTACAAAACCCTCTTTCTTTTTTGAGCGGCTGAGTAATCCTAGGTATTTATTTTGCCACGCTGTAAATGCAGCAACACCACTGAACTTTCGATTGGAAAATTTTGGGTAAAACTGCTGCTGATCAAGATACGCAAAAGCACTACGCTGGCCTTGCTATTCGTTCAGGTACAACTCAGCCATACTGTCTAAACGGGCTTTCACCTCTTTCCAATTTGGCATCACGCTGGTCAACAAACGCCAGAACTTTTCACTATGATTATGTTCAGCAATGTGGCAAAGCTCATGCAAAATCACGTAATCAATGCATTCTTTAGGGGCTTTTACTAAATGAGGATTAAGCATCAAATTACCACTGGCAGAGCAGCTTCCCCATTGTTTCGTCATCGATAAAACACGAAAATTTGGCAGGCTCTTTACCCAATCAACTTGCGGCAATAAAGCAGACAGACGCTCTTGAAAAATACATTCAGCACGCGCTTTATACCAACTGCGTACTTGTTGCTTAACCCTAGCCGATTTTTCAGCATTAGACTGAGAAAGCGTAACCAACAACTTTCCTCGCGTCATTTTCACTGAGGCAAAAGAATCTTCGTCCTCAACCACTTTCAGCACATAACGACGGCCAAGGTAAAACTGCATTTCACCGCTAACATAGTGCTTTGCCTGAACATATTCCAAATGCTCACGAAAACCTTTCAATGCATCATAAACCCACTTTGCGCGCTTCATCACCGCTTGGTGAATATTTTCACACGTGGCATCTTCAGGTGACGTGACAACCACTTCACAACTAGGGTGAACCTTGATCGTTATCTTGCGTTTCTTGCCTTCTAAGTGAGGCTTACGAACCACCTCGTAAGAGACAGCTTCATCCCCATAAACGAAACTGTATTCTTCTTTATTGTGCTCAACAGGAGAAACAGAAGTCACTAGTGGCGACCCGCAACGCCAGAGCGCGTAATCTTGATGACCCCATTGATAACCAATTTGGCCGCATCCATACCAATACGTTTAAACAATACAGGCAACAGCTTACGGGTGATCTGGTTCTCTATTTCCGATGGATTAATAGAATACTCAGCAACAGACTCGGTCACCACTTGGTCAATCAGCAAAGCGTACTCAAACCGTTCGTCGTCATTGAGATTTGCCTCAGCGGCGTATTGTAAAAACAAACCAAAATAGGCTTGAGCATGCCACCTAATTTTCGGATCAAGCTCAACAAATCGATCATTTGGTATGCCTTCAACTTTGCGCTCGGTTATTTGCTCTTCCATATCAGCGAACAGTAAATATTGCTTTACTGGCGCATCAAACATACCTTTCGCCTCTTCAATCGCCTGTTTCAGCAAATTAGAAAAGTACTCATGGGCATAAGGATCATCCGCCAGTTCTTGTTCAATCACCTTAGTAATGCGCCCTGTAATGGCATCTTTCTTGTTACGCGCCTCATCATCTGTCATCTCTTCCGGTTTAATATCTTTGCCCAAATTGCCAACCAGATACGCGCCTTTGGATTCTTGAATCTCAACACCGCCGATGTGCTTGTCTAACATAGTGCGAATACTTTCAGCGTACTCATCATAATTCACCGTTTCTTCTGCATCGGCACGGACTTGTTGTCGTAACTCAGCCATCGACTTAAGGGTTTTCTTGTACAGCTCACGCTTACTTAACCCCGAATTTGAATCAACAAGATCAAAGTTTTTATCTTCAAAATAGCTCGCCGATTGCAACGCTACTTTCAAACAATTAGAAAAAGCTGTTAAGGCGGTATAAAAGTCTTCCCGTTTTTTCAGGTTCGTATCCGTGATCCGCCCATCAATGGTATCAATTTTCTTAGCCAGAACTTGACGCAACGCTTGGGGATCTTGCTTATTCTGCACATCGGAAAAAGTATTCCAAAGTTCATTGTATAGCCCTGGCAACTTCTTATACTCAGTCTCCATACTGTTATACAAGCCTTTAAGATCATCAATATCAAAGCCACTTTGGGTGCGCTTTGCCAAGTCTTGATAATCAGAAATCGTCGCATCCAACTCTTTTAAAATGCCACGATAATCAACCAGGTAGCCAAATGATTTATCCGGATGCAGGCGGTTAACCCGCGCAATGGCTTGAATCAAGTTATGCTGTTTAAGCGGTTTATCGATATAAAGCACCGTATTTTTCGGTTCATCAAAGCCAGTCAGAAGTTTATCGACCACAATCATCAAATCAGGGCCATCTTCCTTACCAAACTCTTCAATGATGTGCTTGGTATAGGATTTCTCATCTTGGCCGAAATCCGAATCCAGTACGTTTTTTTTCCACCAATTCTGTACTGCATCCTTACTTTCCCCTTCAACCGTGTCGTGTCCTTCTCGCGTATCGGGTGGCGACATAGCCACGACCGAAGTCACTTTACCAATTTGGTCAAGCAGCTTCTTGTATTGAATCGCAGACGTTTTTGAATCGCACGCAAGCTGCCCTTTTAGGCCTTGGTGTTTAAAGTTTTGGAAATGGTCAGAAATATCATGGGCGATCAGCTCAATGCGACCTTCGGTTTGATAAATTTGACCTTTTTGAGCGAATTTCTTCTTTAGGTCCGTTCGCTGTTTTTCCGTGAGTTTATCCGTAATGCGGTCAAACCAAGCATCAATCACTTTATCATTGGTACTGAGGTCAGGAACACGTTCTTCATACAGCAAAGGCGTAACGGTTTTATCGTCCACCGCCTGCTGCATAGTGTAGGAATGAATAATCTTACCGAACTTATGTTCTGTTTTATCGTCTTGTAGCAGCGGTGTACCAGTAAAACCAATATAAGCGGCTTTAGGCAATGCTTGCTGCATAAAGATATTGTTAGAACCATTTTGGCTGCGGTGGCCTTCGTCCACCAGCACAATCATATCTGGGCTGTCGTTATAACATTCAGGCAACTCAATCGCGCTACCAAACTTATTAATAATGGTAAAAATAATGCGCTCGTTACCCTTGCCTATTTGTTCCGCAAGACGGCGGCCAGTGGTCGCCATGGCCGACTTTTGGTCTTTATCCGACAGCGCACCGCCAGAAGCAAAAGTACGAGCAAGCTGGCCTTCCAAATCGATTCGGTCCGTCACCACCACAACGCGACACTTAGCTAGCTCTTTAATCCAAATCAGCGCTTTCGATAAAAACACCATGGTAAAAGACTTGCCCGAACCCGTGGTGTGCCAAATCACTCCACCATTACGCGCGCCCTTTCTTTTTCCGGGTAAGGTGTCATCAAACGAAGTAACCCGTTCAATCAGCGCTTTAATCCCAAACACTTGCTGATAACGCGCAACAATTTTGCCTGCTTTTTTGTCAAACAAGGTGAAAAGCTGAGTCATCTCCAACAGACGGTCAGGGCGCAACAAAGACACCAATAAACGGTCTTGGCCCGTGACCACTAAATCACCGCCGCCAATCAGAGACAGATATTCATCCCGCACCTTGGTGGGACGATGAGCAAAGAGTTTGTCCAATTGCTCTGGGGTAAGTGGCGTGTTTTTAAGGCGCGCAAACGTCGCCTCAGTAATCTTTTCTTCTTTCCATTTGGCCCAAAATTTACTCGATGTGCCGCAGGTGCCGTACAAGCCCTCATGGCCATTGATCGACAACAGCAGTTGACTATAAGCAAACAAATGTGGAATCTCATCCGTTTTTTGGTTGCGAATGTTTTGCGAGATGCCCTCAAGAAGGGTTGGTTTACCTTCATGAGAAGAGTTAGGGCGTTTGGCTTCAATCACCACCCAAGGCAAGCCATTCACAAAACACACAATATCGGGAATGCGTTTGCCCGTTCCTTGGCTGTTTTCAACCGCCATCTCTTCGGTGAAGTGGAATCGGTTATGGCTTGGTTCTTGCCAGTCAATTAGCGCAATGGTTGGCGTGGCTTTTTTGCCCTCCACAAACTCAGTGACGCCAATACCATAGGTGAAAGCATTGTAGAGTTTTTCATTCGCCGCTTTTAAGCCTTCGTTCATGGCAGGGTTGGCCAGTTCGTGGACTATTTTGTCGATCGCCGCCGCGGACAGCTTACGTTCTTTCCCCATGAAGGAATAGGTTTTGTGTTTCAGTACATCACGCAGAACATCAGGCAGAATAACCAGAGTTCGGTTGCCTCGTCTCGCCAAGCACTCACTTGGTGGGACAAACTCATAACCAAGGTTGGTCAGCAAAGTCAGTGCGGGTATTTTGGCACTTTGCTCTTCTCTAAAGTTCGGTAAGGCGTCAGTCATAGCGTCACTCTATGGTTATATTTTTTTTGCTAGGTAATCAGCTAAAAAGCCGAAGAAAGATTTTCTTTGACCCCTACTGTTAACAGCAAGCACAGCGTTGTACAGTTTTCGAATATCTTGTTTGCTACGAGTGCCTTTCTTCTTCTCGAGTTCTTCTTGTATCGCTTTTAAAGCGTGTTGGCGATTCTTAACCAATCTAGTTTCATTAAGGTTTAGAATGTCATTTAACTCTTTATCAAAACTGAAATCATTCGAAGTTACCTTACCTGAACCATGTCTGTAGATAATTCGATTGTTTATTGAATGTGCTGTGTTCGCTGGAGAGTAAGTGAGTACTTTATTTTCTTTCTTTTTATCACAGGTGTAAGTGTGCTTTGGTTTTCCCTCGTTGCCACAACAACATGCTAGTAAATTGTTGTAATCAAGTTCTAAAGTTCTGTTGTCATCTTGGCAAGCCCAGTGCTCTATTCGCATGTTTTGAGCTTTAATCCTACTCATACAGTATGCACAAACATGGCCTTGCTCGCTCAGTAATGAAGCTTTTAAATCTGCTTTAACATCTTGAGGTAAATTGTCATAACTTGCCTGAGGGTCGTTTTTATAGGTAGTTAAACTGTTAGGTTGGGAGTTCTTAGTTATTTCATGCATTAGTCATCCCACCCAGCCAACTCAATAGATAATTTAGCTTTAACTAACTCTGGAATTTCGCCGTCTATTTCCTCTTCTAGTTGCAAGATTTGCTTTTCAGCTTCCAAATATTTTTCATCGGAAATTAGTGCGCTTATTGCTTCTAGTTTTTTAAAAACATCTGGGGTTCTCGAAAGCTGTTCACTAATTTCGCCTGTGTTCATTACCTCATCTAAAATATCATTACTGCTCAAGCCATAGGACTGCGCTGGTTTTTTTAGATTAAAACAACCCTCACCTACTTGATTGATAAGTTTGATATTTTTTGCTGATACATTGCCTAATACTTGTGGGCTATGTGTTGTCAGAATAAATTGTATTTGAGGAAATGCTGACTGAAGGCTCTTGACGATGTGTTGTTGCCACTGAGGGTGTAGGTGCATATCTACTTCATCAACTAAAACTATACCTTCTATCGATTTCAGTACACCTTTGTTTATATGAGGGTTTAATCTAATCGCTCGATAGGCAATATCAGCAACTAAGCCAAGAATATTACGTACACCGTCACTCAATAAGTTGATTGGCACATCGCCTTGTTCTTTATGGGTCGCAACAATTTGTCCGGCTTTTGAAGAATAACGCACGTTCGACCAACCCGAGGGACGCAATACCTCGTTTAATGCTTGTTGAAGTTCATCAAGTCGAGCCTGAAAGTGATTACTTTTCACTAAACTTCCTGAGCGGTGTTGCTCTCTGATTTCCAGTTCTCGCTCAAAACTTGACATCGTTTCATGGTAAAGCCAGTTTACAAAGTGACCATAACTTGTTCGTGGTTTGAGCCAGTCGGTATAGCCTTCTAAGCGACTCGCATCAGACAGCTTTGGCATTTTTTTTGTTGGGCCAACATTCTGATTAAAAAGTCTATCCGTTCCGTAATAAGCAATAATAGGTAGACTAGGGTTAGCTCCATCTTGAACAAGTTTTTGTAACAACTGAGCGCTATTTTTTTGTTCTCGTACAATCGTTGTTTTTGTGTTCTTTTTTACACTATTACGAAAGCGTTCCCAATGCATAGGATACAATTTGTTGTGTTGTTCTTTGGTACTTGCAGCAATACGACATGGCATTTGGTACTCCATACTGAACTCTCCATCACCAATGTCTACTCTAGCCAGATGAGTTTCACTGACATGTATGCCTCTGTCCGTACTGGTCGCAAAACCACTCATGAACTGACCATAAGCAATAGATATTGCTTCTAGTAAACTTGTTTTTCCTGTGCCATTTAACCCCACTAAAATGTTTACATCAGGCTCCAATTTTCCAGTGAAGTGTTTAAAGCCTCTATAGTTTTCTAACGTTAAAGTATCTAACTTCATATATTTAGCCTTAGCTTGTTTAGTTTCTTTATCTTGTGTTCTATGGGATTAAATTTCAAATATCTATATCAACTGTGACACGGCGCTTCCCCGTCAACAACTGCTGCATCAGAGCTTTTTTCTCTTGTTTAAAGTGCGCAAGTTTCGCTTCAAGCATTTCGATTTCTTGATCGGCCGCGGTGAGGACTGAGGCGATTTTTTGTTGTTCAGGTACGCTAGGAATTCGAATGTGAATCCCTTTAAAATCTTTTAGAATAATTCGAGGGACGCCAGAACCAGAAGTCAATGCCTTGCCTACAAAGAATTTCACTGAATCTTGTGAAAAATATTGAGCAATAAATTGTGGAAAAATTTTGTTCAACTTCGGTCTTAATAAAGCTATGGAGGATAAAATCACACCTTGAACCTCTTCTTTCACAACAAAACAATACTTTAAAATAGAGCCATCTTTCGCTATCAAAATATCATTAATTTCTGGCTTACAATTTTGTTTTACTAAGGCTTTAAAATCACCATCACTGATATGTCTAGCTGTATTTTCAAAGAATCCGGTTGATCTCATATCTTTCACTGAAAACATGGGATAACCAACTTCAACACTTTGTGGACTATGATGAGCACCATCAGTAACTTTTGAACAGACATCACCCAACTTAACCTCTTCCCACTCCCCTTCAAACGCCTTACCCGTTTCAGGATTGATCAAACGCTTCTTACCCGTCAACAGCTGCTGCATTAGGGCTTTTTTCTGCTGCTTACTGGCTTCAATCAGCTTTTCTGTGGTGGCAATCGCCTTATCCCATGTTGAGAGGATTTTGGCGATTTTGCGTTGTTCTGGGAGAGGGGGGCACCCGACAGTAAAGTCTTCAAGAACCTTTACGCTTAGATTAGGTGGGTCTGTCCCAAGCAAACCTACATTAATTCGGTAAGCGAACTCGTCGCTGCGAAGTAATTGAAAAACAAATTCCGAATCCCCATCGTCTTTGCATACAATTTTTGCCACTCGTTGATTTAGTAAAGAGGTATCACTTTCTTTGGTTAAACGTGCAACTTTTAATTTATTGCCTAGTGTTGGTCGCGTAAGTGCAACAACAATATCACCTTTACTTAAAGCAAACTTCTTATGTTCTAGTAAGAAGTGTTCTGGAAGAAAACTATCAGCATCCCATTTGATTTCACCGATCCCTACATTTGCAATTTTAAGCCATTTTGTTCCTGATTCTTGAGCATCTGTACTTTTAAACGCAAAACCACTGAATAGCTTAAATAAACTTGTTGGTGATTGATTCTTCCAACCATCAGGCACCATAACCCAACTCCTCATAGCCTAATTCTTTAAGATACCCCGCCATTTCCGTTTCTAGGTCAGTGAGTTCACTTTTCCATGCCACGCCCATGTCGCTTTGCCATTTATTCCTATTATTTCTCATGCTGCTCCGCCAGTGTCGCTGTCACTTCTCGACGTAATTCTTCCGTATCAGGGAGGTAGAGTTGGTACTTTTGTACAAACAAGTTCTTGTCCATACCATACGTTGCGTACTCCACCAGCAACTCATCTTTGTCTCGGCTCATAATGATGCCAATCGGTGGGTTATCGCCTTCAATATTCTCCTCAGCGGCAAAGTACCCCATATACATATTCATCTGTCCAATATCTTGGTGCTTCACATCGTTGATTTTTAAATCAACCAGCACAAAGCAGCGTAAAATGCGATGGTAAAAAACCAGATCGACTTTGTAATGGGTGTTGTTTAGCGTGATGCGATATTGGCGCCCTACAAAAGTAAAGCCTTTGCCTAGCTCCAGCAAAAAATGTTCTAGGTGTTCACATAAGGCATCTTCGAGCTCTTTTTCGCTGTAATGGCGGCGCTCAGGTAAACCCAGAAATTCAAATACATAGCTGTCCCGTTGTACATCTTCGGGCTTGGTAACTAATGAGTTTTGCTTGGCAAGCTCTAGCACCTGTTGTTTATCCTTAGAGGCCGCAAGGCGTAAAAATAAACCACTCTCTTTTTGGCGCTTGAGCTCTCGCACACTCCAGTTGGCGTCTATGGTTTGGTTGGTGTAAAAGCGGCGTTCAGTCTCATCACTAATCTTGAGCAACTCGACGTGATGTGACCAACTTAATTGGTGCGACAGTGTCGCACCAATTCGATTAGCAAGATAAAACTGACGGAATCTTTTAAGGTTGGATAAGCTGAAGCCTTTACCATGTTGGAGCTTCAGATCTTTACTTAGCTGACTTAAAAGTTGTTTACCATAGCCTGCCGTCGCTTCGCCTTGTTGCTCAAACTCGACAATATGCTGGCCTATTTTCCAGTAAGTCATCACTAGATTGACATTAATCGCAGCAACCGTTTTCTCTTGGCCGTCAGAGAAGGTGCTCGATATGGTGGTGAGCAGATGCTGATAATGCTGGTCGCTCGGGTTATTCATCCCTACTCCTCATAGCCTAATTCCTTAAGATAAGCCGCCATTTCTGTTTCTAGGTCAGTGAGTTCAGTTTGCAGAGCTGAACGCTCAGTTCGTACCGCGACTAAATCTATCTCTTCTTCTTCCTCAAAGGTATCCACATAACGAGGAATATTCAGGTTGTAGTCATTCTCGGCAATCTCTTCAACCGTGGCTAGGTAGGAGTATTTGTCTGTAGTTTCCCGCGCTTTGTAGGTATCGACAATTTTCTGAATGTTTTCTGTCGTGAGTTGGTTTTGGTTTTTACCCGATTTGAACTCACGAGAAGCGTCAATAAACAGGACCTTTTTGTCTGACTTATGTTTTTTAAAGAGTAAAATAGCGGCTGGGATGCCAGTACCAAAGAAGAGTTTTTCAGGCAGGCCAATCACGGTATCGAGCAGGTTTTCCTCAATCAGTTGCTTGCGGATTTTACCTTCACTGGAAGCGCGGAATAGCACACCGTGAGGTACGACCACACCCATTCGGCCAGTTTCTGGTTTGAGCGTTTCAATCATGTGTAAGATAAACGCGTAGTCGCCTTTGGTTTTCGGTGGCAGGCCACGACGAAAGCGACCAAAGTGATCGTTACTTGCATCTTCAAAGCCCCATTTATCTAACGAAAACGGCGGATTAGCCGTAACCACATCAAAGCGCAGTAAGCCGCCTTCTTTGTCTTGTTGCCCTGAATCTAAAAGCTTAGGGTTACGAATGGTATCGCCCCACTCAATGCGGTGGTTGTCTTCACCGTGTAGAAACATGTTCATTTTCGCCAGTGACCAAGTGGAGCCAATCGCTTCTTGGCCATAGAGCGCATACTGTTTAGAGCCTGCAAACGCTTTTTGCACTTGCTTGCCACACTTCATCAATAGGGAGCCAGAACCACAGGCTGGGTCACAAATGCTGTCGCCTTGTTGAGGCTCTAAAATAATCGAAAGTAGGTCTGAAACTTCTGGCGGAGTATAAAATTCGCCAGCGGATTTACCACTGCTGGCGGCAAAGTGTTTAATCAGGTATTCGTAAGCGTTGCCAATCACATCCAATGAACCCACGTGACTTGGGCGCAGGTTGAGTGCGTCTTTGCCAAAGTCTTCTAATAAGTGACGCAGAATGTCGTTTTTCTGCTTTTCATCACCCAGTTTATCGGTATTAAAGCTGATGTCTTGGAACACATTTTTGAGCTTGGTGCCGTTGGCTTCTTCAATGGCGTGCAGAGCGGTATCAATGCGCGTGCCGTTGCCTGCCTCGAAGCGGTGTTCGTACAAATCCCAAAAAGTAGCGCCTGTGGGAATGTTAAATGACTGGCTTTCCATCATGGCGGCGATCAGTTCTGGCTCGTCACCGTATTTAAGTGTGAGCTCATCGACCTTGTCTTGATGCACGTCAGAAATGTATTTCAAGAACAACATGGTCAGGATGAAGTCTTTGTAAATAGAAGGGTCTACGGTGCCGCGGAAGGTGTCACAAGCAGCCCAAACCGCTTTATTCACTTGGTCTTGAGCAATGGTTTTGTTTGGCATTAAAACAGCATCGTCCTGATTGGTTTGGCTCTCTGTCATTATCTATGTCCTGTAAAACGTTGTATTGCGTAGAGAAAATAAGCGGCCACACCATGAGCAAGGCACAAAGAGGCTAATATATCACTTTCTCTTGGCCATTTAATACTTTCAGAGAAAAGGGATGAGATTCCACTTGAAACAACAAAACACCCAATATATGATCCACATACAATTTATATATAAAACATATACGGATCATATATCATGGGTATTATCAAAATCTCCGACGATCTTCACGATGACGTGCGCAAAAGCTGCCAAGTCATGTCTCGCTCTATCAACGCTCAAGCTGAGTTCTGGATGAAGATGGGTCGCTTGGCTGAACTCAATCCAACGCTCACTTTTGCTGAAATCATTGTTCAAGAACTTGCCAATGCAAACGACGAAACACCTCTCAAGTCGGTGAAGTAGTATGCAGGTGCAAATCAAAAACGCAGAAGAAATTGAATTAATGCGAACATCGGGAAAGCTTTTAGCGCAAGTTTTTCATATGCTCGATGACTTCGTAAAAGAAGGTGTTTCCACCTTAGACATCAATGACAAGGTAGAAGACTTTATTCGCAACACACTCAATGCTCGACCTGCGAGTTTAGGTCAATACGGTTATGAAT
The DNA here is from genome assembly GCF_047525555.1 of Marinomonas algae. Taxonomy (NCBI): domain Bacteria; kingdom Pseudomonadati; phylum Pseudomonadota; class Gammaproteobacteria; order Oceanospirillales; family Oceanospirillaceae; genus Marinomonas; species Marinomonas algae. The sequence continues at coordinate 262,762 of NZ_JBLIXK010000001.1, forward strand.
TTGTGCTGAATTCTTCGATCAATGATGTGGTGTGTCATGGCATACCAAAGGCGACTCAGGTTCTCAAGGCAAAAGACATCGTTAATATCGACATCACTCTAGAAAAAGGTGGCTTCATTGCGGATTCCAGTAAAACCTATGTAATGAGTAACGCCAGCCCTATGGCCAAACGTTTGGTAAAAACCACCTACGACGCCATGTGGGCCGGCATAAAAAAGGTAAAACCTGGCGCAACGTTAGGCGACATTGGTGCAGCTATTCAGAGCTTGGCCGAAGGTAAAGGCTATTCCATTGTCAGAGAATATTGTGGTCATGGCGTTGGCCGAGAAATGCACGAAGAACCGCAAGTCCTTCATTATGGTAAAGCGGGAACGGGCCTCGTTTTAAAAGAAGGCATGACTTTCACCATTGAGCCGATGATCAACCAAGGAAAGGCTAAAACTAAAACCAAAAAAGACGGTTGGACTGTGGTTACCGCGGATAAAAAGTTATCAGCACAATGGGAACACACGATTCTGGTCACACAAACGGGCTACGAAGTGCTGACTCTAAGACAAGAAGAGCAAGCTACTGAACACGCCTGATGAAGGCTTAATGAGCATGCCAACGCGCCATCATAAAATCAATAAACACGCGCAGTTTATTGGGCATAAATCGCATGGCGGGAAACTGCATGTAAACGCCGCCTTGGAAATCACTTTTCAGTTGCCAGTCTTTTAACACTTCAATCACTTCGCCTGTTTCCAGTGCACCCTGCACAACGAAATCTGGAAACAGTGCGATACCAAATCCTTGTTTCACGCCTTTTAAGCGCATATCCGCATCGTTGATGATGTAGCGCCCATCGACTGTGATCTGCGTTTTTTTGTCTCCTTGGGTAAAGCTCCAAACATTATCGCCATCGAAAAAACCAAGTGGTAAACAGTCGTGTGACACTAAATCGTCAGGCGATTTGGGTGTACCGCGTTCGGCTAAATACTCGGCGCTGGCACATAAAATAGAACGAACTTTTCCTAAGCGTTTACAGACCAGATGTTCATGAGGCTGTTCGGCAATATGAAAGACCAAATCGACATTCTGATACGCTGGATCAAGGCGTAAATCCGTCACCTGAACATGCAATGAAATGGCTGGATACAGCGCCATAAACTCTAATAACAAAGGTTCTAATACTTGCTTGGCAAATGCATCTGGCACAGCAATGCGTAAGCGCCCTTTGGCTTCTGTCGTGTTGCTTTCAGACGCAATTACCGCCTCTTTTGCGCTGTCCAACATATTTCGACATTGCTCGTAAACCGCCATGCCAACCGCCGTGATAGTTTGTCGTCGAGTGGTGCGCTCTACCAATATCGCTGCAAGCTGAGTTTCCATACGAGACACTTGGCGACTAACACCAGAAGGCGTAATGCCCAGTTTTTCAGCGGCCTTAGTGAAGCTGCCTGTTTCAACAACCGCCACAAACGCCGCCATATCAGGCAACAAGGCAATGAGTTTATTTGTGTCCATGAGTCATAAGTCTTTTTCTATTTGGAAGGATTATCACGAAATAAGACACAAGTTAGCATACTTCCTCTCTTAACTCCTAAGCGAATTTTTTATCCATTTATCAAGCTGTACGCCACTTACTTTAGGCGTGTGAGGAAACATGAAAGCTCAAACATTAACGACTCCTTCTCTTTTCAATCGTCTTCCAGTCGCTGAACTGTCTTTACTGCTTACCGCGATTTTCTGGGGAACCAGTTACGGCATCACAAAAGAAGCGCTTATCTATACCAGTGTGTTGGCCTTTATCGTGATTCGTTTTGGTTTGACATCACTTATTCTCTTGCCAAATTTTTGGAGAGATCACAAAAAAGGCCTCACAAAGGATTGGAAATACGCCTTGCCAACTGGCCTTGTTTTACTCTCCATTTTCCTTGCGGAAACCTATGGAATATTCCATACAACCGCTTCGAAAGCCGCATTTTTGATTAGCCTTTGTGTTTTGATGACGCCTTTCATAGAAGCGATTTCCCACAAACAATGGCCTCACAGAAGTGTTTTAGGATTTGCCTTGTTGTCTGTCATTGGTGTGCTGTTGTTAACTCAGAATGAGCTTGGCTGGGGATCTTTGACACTGAATATTGGGGATTATTGTATTTTATTGGCGGCGTTATTACGCGCCTGCATGGTGGTTTCGACTCAAGTATTATTAAAAGGCAAACGCCTTTCCGCATTAAACATTACTAGCATTCAAGCCAATGTGGTAACGGTGGGTGCTTTGCTTGCTTTTGTCATGAGTGATGCGTCGCTGAAAGATCTCGTTCCGGCAGAAGGAAGCTTTTGGGTATTGGCTTTTTATCTGGTAATTTTCTGTACTATTTTTGCCCTATTTGCACAGAATTATGGTGTTAAGCATACAACACCTTCTAGAGTCGCACTGCTTACTGGATCTGAACCCGCGTTTGGCGCTCTGTTCGCTTTCATTTGGTTAGGTGAAAGCTTTTCCACTATGCAATTAATCGGTGGTGCTTGCATTTTAGCAGCTACGTTAATGGCCACGTTACAAGGAAAAATGGCGCCTTCTCAATGAAGTCACCATTTGGCTTAGATAAATTCAAAGCATTAAGCAGGACGGAAAACCAAAGAGACACCATTCAAACAATGACGCTTGCCCGTCGGCTGTGGGCCATCGTTAAAAATATGACCTAAATGACTACCGCAACGACGACAATGCACTTCCGTACGACTCATGAAAAAGCTGTTGTCGGCTTTTGTTTCCACGGCGTTTGGTAGGCTCTGATAAAAGCTTGGCCAACCCGTTCGACTGTCGTATTTAGTGCTTGAATCATAAAGTGGTAAATCACAGCCTTTACAATCATAAACACCCACTCGTTTTTCATGCAGTAAATCACTGCTGCCCGGACGTTCCGTACCTTCTTCTCGCATGACTTTGTATTCGAAATTGGTTAGCTTGGCTTGCCATTCTTCTTTGGTATAAACCACTTCGAATGTTGAATCTACTTCTTGAGCAATCAATGATGGAGAAAAGTATTTTGCAGCGGCTGCGGCGCAAGCTGCGGTCACAAGGAAATGTCGACGATTCATAATATTCACCTTACTTTATATTCTGTAATTTGTTTTTCGTGGCCTTAAGTTCTCTTCTCCTTTTTGAAGGCAAAAAAAAGAGTAAGTTCCAAAGGAACTTACTCTTTCTTAATATATGCTTACTTACGAATTAGATCGCAGTAATACTTTCCGCTTGAGGGCCTTTTTGGCCGTCAGTTACAACGAATTCTACTTGTTGGCCTTCAGCCAAAGTTTTGAATCCATCGCTTACAATAGCGCTGAAGTGTGCAAAAACGTCTGGACCGTTCTCTTGTTCGATGAAACCGAAACCTTTAGTTTCGTTGAACCATTTAACAGTACCTTTAACTTTATTAGACATAAATAATCACCTGATTTTTAAATATAAGTAGCCTTAAAAAGGCTGAAAATGCAAAAAAATAGACTGGTAGTTAGAAACTTCAGAACGAAGATTTATGAATAAAACAACGTATTACAGAGTTTTTAATTTAGAGACTTCTTTCTAGCTTGCGACTGCATAATATAGCCATTTAGACTATATAGATAGCTTTATTTAGATTTGTCTCTTTTTCTACCAACTTTTTAAAGCAACCTGAGATACCTTATTATTCTTTAATACATTTTTAAACAGGCAATCTTTAAATGACTTCTCGTTTAACCATTCAATACAGTTTTCTCATCATCAGTTGCTTCATAATGAATTTGGCTCATGGCAATGATTTGATTCACTTTGGAAATCAGTGTTTGGCACAGGAAGCACAGCTTAACAAGGCAAAGCTGAGATTAGACCAGCTCGCACAAACCAAGAACCTAAACCGCATCAAAGCCAATCAGGCACAAGAAAATCTGGACTATTATCAGAATAAAAAAGCACGCTTAGAAACCGCCATAACAGAATGCGCAGAGACCACGCCGAACAGCGCTTATTGCCATCAAACGCGCAGACAATACAATGAATTAAATAGGCTAATTGAAGAGCAAGAAAACACAGCCGACTTTGCGCTAAACAGAGACGAATCCAATCTCACGTATGAAATCAATCAAGCCAACTTCCATACAAAGCAAGCGAACTTTCTCGCTCTTTGCCGAGACTCTGACACTCACTATGCTTTCATTCAAAATGCCGAAGCGTACAGCGCCGTGTGTCTCACAGGAGAAAACAAGGAAACCATCACTTGTTCTCTTTTTTAAATGATTAGATCACCAGTGGTTATGTAAGGATTACGTGTTGTCTTGATCAACAAGGACGAGTTTATCCATGTGAAAACCCAAAGACTCCGCTTTGCTGAGCAATCGATTCCTAACGGATTCCGGCATCGTTGGCGTTCTTGATAATAACCAGAAAAACTCGCGACTTGGGCCGACTATCATGGCGTATTGATAATTCTCTTTATCCAGCTCAAAGATCACATAAGCCCCATAAAAAGGCCCAAAGAAAGACACTTTTAAATGCCCAATATCAGATGAGTTAACAAAATAGGCTCTGCCTTTTGCCTCACGCCATTCTTTATCTTCGGCGGAATAACCTCGGTTTAAAACCATTATTCCACCATCATCCTGTTTTGAGTAAGTCGCCGTCACATTCGACAAACCTTCTTCAAAAGCATGATCTTGACGAGCAATCTCGTACCAAGTTCCTAAATAGCGCTCCACCTGAAACTCAGTCACTGGATCGATATCTTTAGGAGCGCTAGTACAACCAATCAATAACGCCGACATAAGCCAAACTATGTATTTCATACGAATACCTTCCATTGTTTAAGTTCAATCTAGTCTAGGGAAGCTGCAACAACAATGTCACATTTATGATGCAAGCTTTTAATACCTTTAACTTGAGAATACACGCCTTGTTTAGTTATAGATTAGTCCGACCTTGGAATAGAAGAAACCGACAAAGACAACACAAAACGGTTTCCATTAGCCTGAACAAGGCTTCACCTATTGCGAAAGTCGATGCTCGATTCCTTTCCTTCTCCATTGATATTTCCGTGTTGGCTGGCGGTTTTTGGTGGGAAGGCAGCAAAGGCACTCAACGCGGATTAGGTACGCAACGAGTTGAACCTTTAGACCTCAGCCAGCCAGCATTAGACAATCTCGTCAATGCTCTTGGCCCTGCTTATGTGCGTGTTGGTGGCTCGGAAGCCGACAAAGTCCATTACTTTACCAGTGCAACACCTGCATCAGAAGATAGTTTAGAACTCACACAAGATATGTGGAATCAGCTTCACAGCTTTTGTCAGCGCAATGATTTGGCGTTAATGTTCACCATGAAATATGGCCTCTTTGAGCGTCGTAAACAAGGTGGTTGGCAAACCAATGAAGTCGAAGCCTTATTAGAATATTGCCAAGCTAATCAGCAAAAAATCGACATTTTTGAGCTCGGAAATGAACTCAACGCCTATTGGGCTTTCCACGGTTTTACCTCACAGCCCAGCGCTAAAAATCTCGCAAAAGATTACGACACCTTCATTCGTTGCGTCCGCCAATACAGTCCAGACAGTTTGGTTGCAGGCCCTGGCAGTGCTTTTTGGCCAAGAATTGGAGAAGCTGTTAAGCCGATTAGTAATATATCCGCGCCTTTCTTGGAGCACTTAAAAGAAGAAATCGACATTATTGATTGGCATTATTATCCCTTCCAAAGTAGCCGCTCTCCTGTTCGAACTCGTGCAGCGACACTCGACAATATTCTTTCGCCAAACTCTCTCACATATTACGAAAAATACGCCTTACAACTTAGGAAACTACGGGACCAACATCAGCCCAAAGCACAGCTCTGGACAGGCGAAACGGGCTCGGCACAATGCGGAGGACAAGCCAAACTCTCAGATCGATTCGTTTCCTGCTTTTGGTGGGCAGATCAATTAGGGCGAGGCGCAAAATCTGGTCAAAAAGTCATGGTAAGACAAAGCCTAATTGGCGGAGATTATGCACTCATTAATCGACAAACACTCAAACCGAATCCAGATTATTGGGTCAGCTGGTTGTGGGGGAAATTAATGGGAGAGAACGTCTTCGAAGTTCAAAGCAATGATCCATTCGTACAAACCTATTGTCACAGCGCGAAGAAAGAAGGCAAATGTACTTTGTTAATTATCAATATGTCCGCCAGCCCTAAAATCATCAATTGTCAGGAGTTTGGCCCAAAGAAAAAGCGCTTTGAAATCACTGCCGACTCCCTTACTTCTAAGAAGATTCGAATCAACAGTGTTCGCCCCAAATTCAAACAGGGAAAAGTAAAACTAAAAGACTTTCCCAAGCTTTCAAAACTCAACATTGTGAGCCCATACAGTATCAACTTCTGGTGCTTTGAAGTGTAAACCCACTCTCAATTGTTGAAAATGATTATCAATAGTATGAAATAACTCATCTCCTATATATAATAGCGCGCTCATTTCTTTGTCTTTAAGGTCTTCAATATGATCCGCTGTTATGCCTATTTTGGTCGAGTTTTCCTAATTTTCATGACTGCACTCGCCTTAGCAAGCTGTGACAAGGCGCCGGAAGAGACTCAATCCTCGACGGACAATACCTCTTCAAATAACACTCTGGCCATCGATCAAGTCGAAAAAGCCCCTGAAGGTTGGCCAAGAAGCATCATGACAAGCCAAGGCTTATTAACGCTTGAACAAGCCCCAAGCCGAATTGTTTCCACCAGCGTTACTCTTTCCGGCACTTTACTTGCCATTGACGCACCTTTGATTGCATCCGGTGCCACTATGCCAAATACAAGCGTGGCATCAGGACAAGGCTTCATGCGCCAATGGGCTTCCATTGCGGAAGCGCGAGGCGTCATTCCGCTTTACCAAACCGAACCAAACGCCGAAGCCATTATTAAAGCCAACCCAGAATTGATCATTATTTCTGCAACAGGCGGTGATTCTGCCATGAAACTGTACGATCAACTAAAAGACATCGCACCAACCTTGGTAATAGGTTATGACAACAAAAGCTGGATGCAATTGGCTCAAATCTTTGGGGATTTATTGGGCTTAGAAGGACAAGCAAAAAGCGTGATTCAAGACTTTGAGCAAAAAGTCGCAGATACAAAAAGTAGAATTACCCTGCCACCTCAACCGACCACGGCCATGGTTTATTACCGAGACGATACAGGCGGGAATATTTGGACAACCAAATCGGCTCAAGGTCGTTTATTAAAAGAGCTAGGATTCACTCTGGCTGAAGTACCAGAATCAGTAAAAGGCAACATCAGCATGGGATTACGTGACGATATTATTATCGCCACAGGCGAACGCTTCCCAGACGCAGTGAATGGTAACTCAGTTTTACTCTTCTCGGCTTCTCAAGAAAGAGAACAAGCACTCAAAAACAATAACTATTTACAGTCGTCCAGCGCGATTCAAAACGACCAAGTTTTCGCCGTGGGTAATGACACATTCCGACTGGATTATTACAGCGCCAGTAATTTGCTAACACGCTTGCAGAATCTTTTTGGACGTTCTGAAAATGGCCAATAGCGAATACGTTTCTGCTAAAAAGAAATACATCTGGTTATTGGTTTCTATTAGTCTGCTATTGCTGATCATGATCGCCAGTTTATGCATCGGCGCTAAACCACTGTCGACCCAAGTTCTGTGGAATGTGCTGATGGGCGAAGAACATGGCCTTGCGGAAACCATCATTCTTGAAGGTCGCTTGCCTCGAACCTTAAATGGGTTATTTGTTGGAATGGCATTAGGAACTTCTGGCGCCTTGATTCAAGCTATTACTCGAAACCCTCTTGCGGACCCTGGAATATTAGGCGTGAATTTGGGTGCCAGCTTAGCGGTTTCCATTGCGATTGTATTTTTAGGTGCGACACAACTTTCTGAATTTTTTGTTTATGCCGTGTTCGGCGCCCTGCTCGCTAGCTTACTGGTTTACTTTGTTGGCAGCATTGGTGGAGGCAAAACCGACCCGCTGAAACTTACACTGGCAGGAATTGCCATTGGTGCTGTCTTCGGCGGTTTAAGCTCGGCTATTACTTTGTTTAACCCTAACGCCTTTGATCAAATCCGTTTTTGGGTGGTTGGCAGTTTAGACATTCGAACATTATCCGTTCCATTATTCATTGCTCCTGTCGTGCTCTTTGGCTGTTTATTAGCGATCGCCATCACACCGGCATTAAACGCATTTGGCTTAGGGGATTCCTTAGCGTCTGCCCTTGGCAGTAATCCTGCTCGCGTTCAATTACTGGGGTTATTGGCGATTACCCTACTGTGTGGCGCCGCCACCGCAGCGGCTGGCCCCATTGCTTTTGTCAGTTTAATGATGCCGCATATTGCCCGCTGGATGGTAGGTCCAGATCAACGCTGGATCATTCCATTTAGTTTTATCCTCACGCCATGCCTTTTATTGGTTGCCGATATTATCGGGCGAGTTGTGATTGCCGGAGAACTCCGAGTTTCCATTGTGACGGCTTTTATTGGCGCACCTATCTTGATTTATCTCGTGCGTAGGAAAGGAGCCTCCAGCTTATGAAAAACATTCTTTCCCATGCATCTATCAAGCATCAGGCAAGCAAAAGCGCGATGATCAAACCATCTAAAATCATCCTGTTATTGCTCACTCTGTTATTGGTTTTCGCCACTCTTTTCATTGGAGATCATCTTGTTAAAAGTCAGCAAGATATATGGCTTTTACTGACAGGCGAAGCTGATCGTTATCAATCTATCGTGGTGTGGCAATGGCGAGCCTCTCGCTTGTTTGCGGCGTTAATCATTGGTGCTGGGCTCGGTATAAGTGGTGCAGTTTTTCAGTCTTTAGTTCGCAATCCATTAGGTAGCCCAGATATCACCGGCTTTAATGTGGGTGCTTTTACTGGCGTTCTCATATCAATCGCGTTTTTTGGCAACCTATATTGGATGAGTGTTTTGGGAGCTATTTTAGGTGGGCTTTTTTCTGCCATTCTTGTGTATATTTTCGCGTACCGAGATGGTCATTCTGGCTTCCGTCTTATCATAGTTGGCATTGCGATCAGCGCGACTCTGACTGCATTCAATCAATGGTTGTCTCTCACCGTTTCATTAGAAACCGCCATGACGGCTGCTTTATGGAGTGCGGGGACGTTAAACGGTATGACTTGGGCTCGTGTGCTGCCCGCAGCGGCCTTAATCAGTGCTTTTATGGTCTGTGCTTTTCTCATGAACACACGAATGAGATTACTCGAAATGGGCGATGACACAGCCGCCGCATTAGGCATATCGGTCAACCGATCTCGCCTTGTGTTGATGTTTGTCGGTGTCGCTTTAACGGCTGTCGCGACGGCCGTCACAGGTCCAATTGCGTTTATCTCTTTGGCAGCACCACAAATTGCTCGTCGATTAGAAAAGAGCACCAATGTCTCTTTGGGTTCTTCCGCACTTGTTGGTGCTCTCTTGTTACTCTGTGCAGACTTTATCGCACAACATGGCTGGGAAGGCTCCACTTTGCCTGTCGGTTTAGTCACCATCAGTTTAGGTGGCATTTATTTGGTTTATTTAATTATGCGAGAAGGTAAGTTATGACATCAAAATCGACCATTTCACTCGCCACAGAATCCGTCACTCTAAGTTATGATCAAAATGTCATCGCCAAAGATCTTTCCGTTCACATTCCTGAAGGAAAGTTTAGTGTCATTGTTGGCCCAAATGGTTGTGGTAAGTCGACTTTATTACGTGCCATGAGCCGACTGCTTGCACCTCAATCTGGCCGAGTATTACTAAACGGAGAAGACATTCACGGTCTCGCCACCCGTGAGGTTGCCAAGAAGTTAGGGCTTTTACCTCAAAGTGCCATTGCACCAGACGGAATTAAGGTCGTGGATTTGGTTTCTCGTGGTCGCTTCCCTCACCAAAAATGGTTTCAACCTTGGCGAGAAGAAGATCAAAATGCTGTTAATGCCGCGATGAAATCAACAAACGTAGAAGAGTTCGCTTTCCATAATGTTGATCAGCTTTCAGGTGGGCAAAGACAACGAGTTTGGGTGGCTATGGCACTTGCTCAGCAAACACCGTTACTCTTGTTAGATGAGCCAACAACTTATTTAGACATCGCTCACCAAATTGAATTATTGGACTTGTTCCAAGATTTGAACCGCCAACAAGGTCACACACTCGTCGCGGTACTTCACGATTTAAACCATGCTTGCCGTTATGCAGACAACCTAATCGTCATGAAAGCAGGACAAATTATTGCCACAGGCACACCAAATGACATCGTAAATGAGGAGCTCATCGAAAGCGTATTTGGCTTACCTTGCTTGATTATAAATGACCCTATTTCCAACACACCTTTGATTATCCCTAAAGGGAGAAAGTAATGTTACTTGATTGTATTTACCATCAGAACGGTTTGGATATCGACTTCAAAAATCGGACTTTAGTTTTTATTTGGCTCAACCTTTGCTGAACAAATACTCGTGTCCGTTAGGCTCGCTTTTCTGAGTTCGCTTGCTGCTTTACTGATGAGTAAACTGGTTGCAGCACAACCGAAACCAAGTGTGACCAAGCCTAATACAGGTGACAACACTTTGACTATTAAGCCGATACCAAGTGCACCAATGGAGTCGCCCACTACGCTTTGCGCTGTCCAGAAACTCCCCATACGCCCTAACATATTATCTGGTGTATGACCTTGCACAATCGAATACTGCAACAAGCCACCGATAGAACCAAAGTAGCCAAATACAGCTAGGGCAAACAGCATAATAAATAAATGACCGATCACGCCTAACGCAGCAACACACAAGAAAGACATAAAGGCGGTTATGAGCATCACTACTCCAGGGCGTTCCAGCTGACGAACCCAACCACTGGTCAAGGCGCCAAGAACAGAACCAACAGGCACCGCCGCATACATTAAGCCCACTTCAAATGCACCGCCACCAAATGCCGTTGCTGCCAAAGCTGGGAATAAGATACGAATCGATTTAGTAACCGCTTCCAAAGTACCAAGAGCCACTACTGCTCGAATCACCTTATGGGTAAACACAAACGAGAAGCCATCAAACAAAGATCTCAAAGGGTGCTCTTCTGGGCCACCACCTTGAGGTTTCATATTTGGCAATGTTACTAGTGTGATAAGCGTACAAAGGGTACCAATGGCCGCTAAGGTGTAGTTCCATGTCACGCCATACGCCACAATAATGACACCCGCTACCGCTGGAGAAATAACAGAACCGATTCGTACAATCAGCATGCTTAGTGCGCCTGCTGTTGGTAGGTTTTCTCGTCCAACTAAATTAGGAATAGACGCCATGAGTGCTGTCATACCAATCGCACTAAAGAACCCATCCCATAGAGAAATGGCGTATACCGCAAAAAGACTCGGCTCAGACAAGTACGCATTGCCTGCCAACAACACAAAACCAACGCCACAAATAAATCGTGAAAATAAGATCAGATACTTACGGTCCATGCGATCGGCCAGTATTCCGCCTAACATAAGACCAATGAACATCCCTATGCCATCCAGAGCTACCGCATAGCCGACTTGTAAACTCGACCCCGTTAATTCATAAATTTGTACAGGCACCGCCACATTCAACATACCAATGCCCAAAACAGACATTAAGCGTGCAATGAAAATAGCGCGAAAGTGAGCATTGGTTTTTAATAAACTAAAATCCAACAGGATATTTTTTTTAGACATGAGTTCCCTTAAATCTAGTGCTGTGCTGGAAGCAAATGCATCAGTCCATTGGTTAGGCTCGAGCGCCATGAGAGCCAATCATGGCCACCAAAAACGGTTTCGTAGTATACATTTCCACCTTTCTCTTTAATGGCCTGATAAGTCATATCATTGTATAGGCACATATCTTTTTCACCTGAACCGACAGTTAAAAAAGCATGGAGGTGTTGCACATCGACCAAATCATTCTGAATTTGCTCAGCCAAACTATTAGGCACAAGTGTTGTCTGTAACAAGTCTGTGCTCTTTGGCGATTGCATTCTATCGACTTCTGGCCACCAAAAAGAACCAGAAAGACTAATTGCTTTAGAAAAATACTCGGGGAAATGAAGTCCTGCATATAGAGAAGAAAGCCCACCTAAACTTTGGCCAGCAATAACGTAATCAGAAACGCTAGAGCCTAATTTTGCTAATTCAGATTCTACATCCGGAAGAAGCTCATCAATCAATGCTTGCCAAAAAGGTCTATGGCAGCTCAATTCTTTCCAACGAGTTTGACCATCAATACAAGGAAGCAAAAGGTAATGTGCTGGCGTAATTCTCTTCATCGCAGTTAAATATTGAAGAACAGAAAGGGTTCCACTGGTCGCCCCCCATTTTTGACCATCAAGCAAAATGACTAATGGCGCATCGCCCTTCGCGGTTGAGAAAAGCTGACAATCACGTTGGTTATTTAGTATAAGTGAGTGCCAATGAATAGATTGTATTTGATCCACCGACAATAGAGGCAAAGCTCCCTGGTCCCACTCTTTCCAGCCTTCTTCCTCTGGTGCATGAGGTAAATGAAGTGCTGAGCTCTCCCCCCAACCTGATGTTAATGTAGGGGATTTATTCAAAGCATCTGGAATCTGATTCGCCACAACCTCTATCCACCACGCCCGTTGAGCCTCTCTGCTCCCATCGCTTTGCTTTTTTACACACTCAGGAAGTTGATCCGCTTGAAGAGGGATAAAAGAGTAGCTACCACGCCATTTTGAATTCACGGTTAAATGACCAAACCAGACATCTGTGCCTGCAACTCGACTTAAACATTCAGGCTCCCAGCTATGATGATCTGTTAGCGAGTTAACCGCTAAAACAACACTTGCAATGCTTGACGTTTTTTCATTTCCTTGCGGATCCTGCCACACAAAAACAACTAGGCTTTCTCCATTATCTTGCGCCTTGATTAACGGCATACCACAAGAGCCTATGTTCTCCCACCATTCAAAACTACCAATCTGATGATGAAGTTGACCAAAGCAATCTAACAACACGGTTAAGTCTAAATATTTGGCCAATTTCTACACCTTTCGTAAAATATCAAAAAAACTTATTGATAATAATTCTTATTAACAATACCATCACCAACAAGTTTACCAAACCACGACAAATAAGGACAATTATGCACTTGTCAAAAAAGATCGTATCTACTAACACGCCAAGCAGACTATCAAGTATCGCCCTCGCTGTGATCAGTATTAATGCTGCTTTTATTTCAGTGAATGCCTTGGCTGAGGATACAACAAGCTTATCAACACTCATTGTTACAGGTGAAAAAGTCGATAAAGATATTAAAGACACCACTACTGCTGTAACTGTAATAGGTGAAGAAAGCTACGCTAGCGGAGAAGCAAAAGAAGTAAACGATATAGTAGTTCAAGCCCCCAATGTGACGGCTGCTGGATTTGGCACCATTAATATCCGAGGTGTTAATGGTGCAGGTGCTGCTGTCGGTAGTAATGCTTTTATGACAGGTGGAAGCCCTAGAATTACAACAAGTGTTGATGGTGTATCTGAAGCATGGGGTGGATATAACTTTACTCCTGCAGGATTGTGGGATACTCAAACAGTTGAAGTTCTTCGTGGTCCACAGTCGACATCTCAAGGAACAAATGCAATAGGCGGCGCGGTTGTTATTAAGACAAATGATCCTAGTTTTGAACCTGAGAGCGCTATCCGCCTAGGCTTAGAGCAATATGAAAATGACAACTTAATGTATAACCTTGGCGCTATGAATACAGGAACATTAATTGATGATGAATTAGCTTATAGATTATCTTTTGATGGAACAAAAGGTGAAGGCTGGATCAATTATGATATTGCAGACAGTGATGCAGCTGACTCACCAGATTTAGACGATTCCGAATCGACTAATTTACGAGGAAAACTACTCTGGGAGCCAGCAAATATTGAGGGGTTAACAGCTAAACTAAGTATTACTCATAGAGAAAATGAAGGGGAATACCTGTCTTGGATTAATGGTGACAGTAGTAATTATAGCTCTCGTACTTCCTCTATAGACTCTAGTAGTTATGAAAATACACGCCTTCAAGATTCAACTGTAGATACTATTTCGGTTGATGTGGATTACGATATTTCTAACCACATAAAAAATCAGCTTCAAGTCAGCTATAACAGTCAAGATGCCTCATTTGATGAATACCCTGGTAGCACTCTTCTTAGAAAAACAGAAGACACAATCACAGCTGAAAACAGAGTCATCTTAACACCAAACGACTCAAAATTTGCTAGTTTGATTGGTGTTTACGCTTCTCAAGCGGATACTACTTTAGATGTTGATTTTGGATCTTCTGATTCAAATTACTTTATTTCTGATGGTACTAAAACTACTTTTGCTGTCTTTGGAGAAACAACATACGACATCACGAATCAACTGTCAGTTACTGCCGGTGGCCGTATTGAACACCAAGATCAAGATAGAGTACTTGTAAAAGCAAGCACGTATACATTAGATCAAGACGAAAGCGAAACCATATTACTGCCAAAACTAAGTGCAATTTATGAGTTGACCGAAAGTACCACGGTAGGAGCTTCTATACGTCGAGGTTATAATGCAGGTGGAGCAGCTCTAAATTGGTCTACAAATGAATACTATACGTATGACAAAGAAGAAGTTACTGCAATTGAGCTTAGTAGTAAAACTCGCTTTAACCGCATGTCTGTAAACGCAAATATTTTCTATAACAACTACTCTGATTATCAAGCCTACACAAGTTACACATTAGAAAATGTTGACACTGTTCACACATACGGTGCAGAGCTAGAAATTACATCGCTCGTTACTAACGACCTAGAGGTACGCGGTTCTATAGGAACATTACAAAATAAAATCAGTACTAACAGTGATAGCACCTCTGACTGGGATGGCAATGAACTTACTTATGCGCCAGACCTAAACCTTGGTTTAGGCTTCACACAATATATTGGCGATAATATATCCTTTGGTGCTGATGCTACTTATGTTAGTGAATATTACGCTGACCTAGATAACACCGAAGACTACAAGTCTGGCGATTACATCGTTACTAACGCTCGAGCTCAGTACTCTACTGGAAACTTAACGATTGATGGCTATATTACCAACCTTACAAATGAAGATATTGTGTACTTAATTAACAGAGGAACAAGAGCTTCTGTAGGCCAAAGCCGTACTATCGGTGTAAGCGCTACATACCGTATGTAATATAAAAAAGGCGAATCAGCATTTCTGATTCGCCTTTTTCTAACAAAAAACACCATCATCTACTTCTAGCACTGTTTTAGCGTCTGTACGTTCCATAATTTTCACTAACGCAGATTGTATTACTTCGTCTTCACGTACATTTCCTTGGCTAGAAAATCTCTGTTCTTGTGGTTCTGCGCCTTCCTCTAAAACAAATGTCACAACCACTTCAGTCGCTTTCTCTGTGGTTTCACCGAAGTAAGAAAATGTCACTTGTGGGTAGCCTTTGAAGCCCATTTTCACTTTCTTTGCGATACGCTTTTTAGATTTATCTAAGTTCATGCTGTTTGCCTAATAGAGGTGATGTCACGAAAAGTATGATGAGATTAAAGCACAAAACAGGTCAGTTTAAGTCGATAACATGTCAGTAAATTTGAGCGATTTTGCCATATGTTTATTCTGCAAAGAAAAGTAACCTTTTTTACGTCAAGATGAGAAGGAAGAACCATGCTAAACATCATTCAAATCAAAGTCCGAGGCTATCATTTAGATGTCTTTCAACATGTTAACAATGCTCGCTATTTGGAGTTTTTAGAAGAAGGTCGTTGGGCGTTTTTTGATGAATTTGGTGCTGGTACAGATTTGATGGAACAAGGTTTAGCTTGGGCTGTCGTCAATATAAATATCGACTTCAAAGCAGAAGGAAATTTTGCTGACGTTCTTGAAGTACATACTCAATTTGCCAAATTGGGGAACCGCAGTATCACTATGAAACAACGAATCCTAAATGCCAAAAACGATATGCTTGTTGCCGAAGCAGACGTCACATATGTTTGTTTTTCAAAAGAGCAAAAAACCGCAGTTCCCTTGCCTGAAGATTACAAAATGAAAATTCAAGCTGCTCTTTCCGAATCATCTTAAACACGAGTCGTCGTTTCTTTTTTGCCACGCTTTAAAACACGAAATAAATACCCTGCAATAACGAGGTTTATCAACAAAGCCGACACGCTAAAAACATTGAGATCTTGATAGATGGCATACAACTCAAAAGGTATATAAAGTGACGCGGTAATAAAAGCAAACCACTCAATCCAAATGAGCTGATTCCAAAGCCCGTACGCCAATATGAAGCGGAAAATGCCATAGGTAAGCGCCACTACAGTAACAAGAATCAAACTATTACTGGACACTTTATCCGCCATCATCAAAATGACTTTAGAGTAATGATTTGCAGGTGAAATCCCCCACTCAGTCATCAGTTCCAAAACAAGTTGATGAAGGTCTTCACCAACGAGTGCATTTACACTAACCGCAACGAACAGCGCCAGTATCCCTTTGAAACCTTCCAACAATGCAATCGCATTTAATCCTTGAAACTTCATAATTCCAGCTTTTCTTTAAAGAAATTCAGAGCGAGTAAATAGAGTACAAGCTCATTTCATTTGAATGATAAATAGTCACCTTTTCGAGATCAGGCAACTTCAATTTTTCTCACTTTCCACAAGCTTAAATTATTTCAAAACAATTACTTGTCATAATTTGTAAGTGATACTGGACTTACTAAGAAATATGAAAAAAGCTACTAGAGAGTAAAAAACCTCTAGTAGCTTGGCATTGAAGTAAGTAGATAAAGCCTAAACTTTGAATTTACCTATGGTTCTAGACTGTTCAGCCGTTGTATCTACCATTTTTTGACATATCTGTGATTGCTCATTTGCTGAGTTCGAAACAGACTGGCCGATATCTCGAATGTTTGTCGTGTTACGATTTATCTCATTCGATGTAACGCTTTGCTCTTCCGCTGCAGCCGCAATCTGAATAGTCATATCATTAATTTCACCCACACTTGCACGTATTGTCTCTAAAGACGCTTTTGCTTGTTGAGCAACATCTTGTGCTGTATTGGCGTTATTTCTGCTTTCTAGTATTTCTTTCTCAGCGCTTCTTACACCATTTTGTAGCTGTTGAATCATCTCTTGTATTTGTTCTGTTGATTCTTGTGTTTTTGATGCCAAGGTTCTGACTTCATCTGCTACCACAGCAAAACCGCGTCCTTGCTCGCCAGCACGCGCTGCTTCAATAGCGGCATTAAGTGCCAACAAGTTCGTTTGATCTGCAATGTCTGTAATAACAGTCAAAATAGATTCGATACTATCGCTGTAGCCAACAAGATCATTAATTGTCTTCACCACCCCTTCCATCTGTTCCGTTAACAAACCAATCGACTGGGTCGTTTTATCAACAATATGCTGACCCGATTGCGCTGCATCATCAGCCTGTTTTGCACGAGCGGCTGCGGTTTGTGCATTATCAGCAACATCATGAGCAGTTGCCGACATTTCATGCATAGCGGTCGCTAACTGGTCCAATTCGCTCAGTTGCGCTTGCAATTCTGTTAACGATTTTGCCGAAGAGTTTGCTGCATCATCGGTATTTTCTCGCACACTTGACGAATGCTTTTTAACATCAATGATCAGCTGTTGTAGGTATTCAATAAAGCGATCAAACTCGTTAGATACAGCCCCAAATTCATCATTACTTGTAATATTAAGGCGCTTGGTCAAATCACCTTGACCGCCATTAATCTCTCTCAAGGATTGATAAAGGGCTTTGAGAGGTTCCAATAATCGAGTGACAACGATAAACAAGGCAAGTGAAACAAAACAAACAACCAGTAATGTACCAACGAAAGCAATCCAGCCGAAGCTATAAACTTCTTGGTAAACTTTATCTTTATCTAACACGACGCCCACATACCAATTAGCACCGTACAAGTCGACCAAAGGGCTAAAAGATACATAAATGGCAGTGCCATCCTTTAATGTATTTTCAACCAGTTCTGGTTTCAATAAATCTACATTTTGAGTGAATAGATCTTTAGTGAATTTTCCATAAAACTCGGTATTCGGATGGCTGATAATTTTACCTTTGTCCGTCGCCAAAAAGGCATAACCTGTATTATTAAAATTCAGCGAATTCACTGCATCTGATACAACCTTAAGGCTTAAATCACCGCCAAACGCCCCCTTGAACTGGCCATTATCAGATAAATCAGCAATCACAGAGATCAACAAGTCCCCTTTTGTGCTGATATAAGGCTCGGTTAACACTGCTTGGTTATGGGATTTCCCTAGTGGGTACCATGGTCGTTTACGAGCATCGTAGTTCGGTGGATTCCAGGTTGGATCATTAGACACAGTCGGTCCACCGTCTTCCATTCCACCGAATAATAAAAGAAATTCTTTTTTGTAAATTGGTAGGCTCATCGCCTCATTAATCGCTTCTCGACTAAAGTCAGAATCTACCGTCTGTGAAATGGTCTCGATTAAGTCCATTTTTCCCTTTAGCCAATTACGCACTTGAGAAGCCAGCGCCTGACTTGCTTCTTGTGTGTTTATCGAAGTTTGTTCGATTAACGATTTCTCTAAACTTCGATATTGCAGCCAAGAATAACTAGCGAATGCCATCACAACCACAAGTGAAGCAGACAGTACAACTTTATGTGCAACCTTCATAAATAAATCACCTTAATATTCCATAAACCCAACACATCCATGGGGCATGAAATCATAAGAGTATTTACAGCATTATGAAACGCCTATGTTGTGTTATTTTTTTTGTAATCGTCTATATTTTAAATAGAAAAGAACGAAGAGAACGAAGATAATTAATAACAATAAAATCACACATTGGAGTGTCATCTATGTTTCGTTCACTAAAAGCCCAAATTTACATGTTTGCCTTTGCCCCCTTTCTGTTGGTGGCAGCAGTAGGCATTTTTATGCAAGTAAAAACACTCGACACAATCAACCAACAAGTTTCTAAAATTTCTGAAGACGCCATTATTGAGGTCGAGAAAAGACGTCTTGTCACTGTCATTGACTCTTCTTTAAGCATCATCAAGCCATACTTAGACATGCCGGGCAAAGAAGGCATGGAAGACGCGTTAGCCTTACTTTATAACTACCGATTTGATAACGACATCGGCTACTTGTTTGCTTACGATGGTGAAGGCAATCGTCTAATGAGTGGTTCTGGTGTCGGTGTAGGCGGAAACTTTATCGACTCAAAAGACAAGCTAGGCAACTTTATCGTTAGAAATATAATAACTGCTGCCAAATCTGGTGAAGGCTTTACAACTTATTACTTCCCGAAAAAAGGTGAAACAGAACCTTCTGCAAAATACAGCTACTCTCTTTGGATAGATAAATGGGATATTGCTATCGCAACTGGTTTCTTCATTGACGGCACAGAAGAAATGTTAAGCAATATAGATAGCTCTCTTAGTGAAACCCAACAATCTAGTCTTACTCAAAACTTACTAGTGATATTTGGATTGGCTATTTTTGTTGCGATTGTTGTTTTCTTCTCGGTTCGCCTCATGTTGACTGCGCTTACCTCATTACGAGATGCCGTTGAAGACCTAGCCGATGGCGAAGGTGACTTAACCGCCACATTACCTGGAAGCTCCTTAGATATTTTGGACGATATTTCCAGCCACTTTAATCGCTTCCTAGCTTCCATGGCAGGAGACATCAACAGTTTGAAGAGCGCTTGCGACCAACTAAATGAAGTTGCAACAGTATCAAGACAACAACATAAAGAACTGGCCATCGCATCTGATAAACAAGTTCAAGAAACAGCCAATACAGCCACAGCAATAGAAGAAATGTCGACCACAGCAATGGAAATTGCTGATAACGCTGAACGCACACGCACTTCCGCTGAAAGCACAGACGCTGAGGTTCAAAATGTTCTAAAACAAGTTCAAATTTCTGGCGAAGAATTAAATGCACTAAATGGTGTTTTGATGAGCGTCGAAGGTTCCATCCAAGAGCTTGGTGGAAACGTTGAAGAGATCAACTCCGTACTGAGTGTTATCCAAGGTATTTCAGAACAGACCAACCTACTGGCACTCAACGCAGCCATTGAAGCGGCTCGCGCCGGTGAATTAGGCCGAGGCTTCGCCGTTGTTGCAGATGAAGTTAGAAACTTGGCGCAACGTAGCCAACAAAGCACAGTTCAGATTCAAACGATTCTTGATAAGCTACAAGTCAGTGCAGAAAAAACCATTCAAGACATGGCCAATACAACAGAGAAAAGAACCGCTGTTATTGAATCTATGGATGCCATTACAGACATCATCAACTCAAGCTCTGAGTCCATTAAGCAGCTTACTAGCATGAATATTGATGTTTCAAACGCAGCCAACCAGCAATCTAGTGTTGTGAACGACATGGCTCAAAATATCAGTGGTATTGCTGATCTTGCAGACTCTATTGGCAAGAGCTCGAAAGACACCAATACTCAATTCTCAAGATTAGAAGAGCAATCTCAACTGATCTTGAAAGTAACCAATAAATTTAAAACCTAAGGTTTAAATTTAGACAATCAGCCCCTCAAATTATCAACCAATTTGAGGGGCTTTTTTATGACCAATTTTTAAAAAATAAATCCAACTCTCGCCTAACATTAGACAATAAAAAGCCCCACAACCTTTCGAGTGCGGGGCTTTAGAATTGTTGGCAACTCTAGGAGATTAAGCTAGATCGAAACTATCCAACTCACATTCATTTTGAAAAGATAGAAAGTATTATCTGCTCCATACTCACCGATGAACTTGTGCCGTCATAATATTGGCTTGCACCTACGGGTACATTTGTAGCAAATAAAAGTGCCATAATTAGTACGTTTCTCATTCTCTTTTTGATGCTTAATACTTACTTAACCGGCGCGAAATAGCAGGCTAAACTTAACGACGAAGGAGCACAAGCCTGTTGTTTTGCGTCTTTTGGTTGAGGCTCTTGTTAGTTTTCATTTGCTTGGGGAAATTCAAAGTGATTTCTATAACCGAAATTATAATTTTGCAAGTTATTGAACAAGGCCTGAGAATTTTTTGGAAGCTCAGCTTTACCTCTGAATTTATTTAAAAATTCTTTCACCAGTTCAGTAAAATGGTAAGACAAGCTAGGATGTTGCAAGGCATCTAACAAATTTAAATCAAACTCTTTTTTTACATAAACACTTAGAGTCTGGAGCTTCCGTTGCCATTTGAATGGATAATCAGCTTCGCTTCCATCGTCTAATTTTTCTTTAGGAGTTACTATTGCCGTACCATGAGCCGTAACATTTCTTAAAGTAAATATTGAGTTCAATCCAGATGTCTTTTCTTTATCTAAAACTGAGTCAATATTTCTATCAAAAACTTCTTTGTATTGCCGCTTTAAATTATCCCACCCTCCTTTAAACTCAACATCTTCTTTATACTTTTTTGTGATTGAGTAAGCGCGACATATTGCTCCGTATTCATCATCAGACTGTTTAGATATTGATAGCTCTCCAATTTTACCAGAGTCAATTTGCATAATTTCACAGATAAGAGTTCTTAGTGTACCTTCTAGAACTGCTGCGAGCTGATTAATATAGATCAAATTTAAGCCGATCATTTCGGCACTTAATTCTATGTCTGAATACTTTTCAGTAAAAACATAGTCTGGATAACCTTCACCAGTAAACCTTGCTTTTTTGCGCAATTGAAGTGCAACCTGGTCACATGCTTGCAACAAGTAGGTGCTCGTATTCATTTGAATATAACTATAGGTACTTCTATCCATGAAATAAAACTCCAGTGGTACAGATGATTATAGAAACTAACACTTTATTAATACGCATGCATTTAGACATTTTTACTCTAAGATTTAAACTTAAACAATAAAAAGCCCCACAACCTTTCGGATGTGGGGCTTTAGAGTTGTTGGCAACTCTAGGAGATTAAGCTAGATCGAAACGATCCAACTCCATTACTTTCGTCCATGCTGCAACAAACTCTTCCACAAAACGATCTTGTGAGTCATTACAAGCATACACTTCAGCAATAGCGCGAAGCTGTGAGTTTGAACCGAAAACCAAGTCTGCGCGAGTGGCTGTCCACTTCACTTCACCTGTTTTACGGTCACGGCCTTCAAACTCTTCCTCTTCTTCAGATACAGCCGTCCATTTGGTCGCCATATCAAGTAAATTAACAAAGAAATCATTTGTTAATGTCTCAGGTGTTTGTGTGAAAACACCGTGAGCAGATTGCTCTGTATTCGCACCTAATACACGTAAGCCACCAACCAACACTGTCATTTCAGGAGCAGACAAAGTTAACAACTGCGCCTTATCTAACAAGATCTCTTCTGTTGATATTGTGTACTTACCTTTTTGGTAATTACGGAAGCCATCTGCAATTGGCTCAAGTACAGAAAATGACTCAACATCTGTTTGCTCTTGAGAAGCATCTGTACGACCTGGTGTGAAAGGTACAGTAATTTCTTTACCTGCTGCTTTCGCCGCTTTTTCAACACCAACAGAACCCGCTAGAACAATTAGGTCAGCAAGAGAAATCTGTTTAGCAGAGTTGTCTCGGTTGAAGTCAGCTTGAACCGCTTCAAGCGTTTTCAATACCGTAGCCAATTTCTCTGGCTGATTCACTTCCCAATCTTTTTGTGGAGCAAGACGGATACGAGCACCATTTGCACCACCACGCTTGTCTGAACCACGGAACGTAGAAGCAGATGCCCAAGCGGTTGATACCAAGTCAGATACAGACAAACCAGAAGCCAAAATTTTCGCTTTAAGATCGGCAACATCTGCTTCATCAACTAACTCATGAGTAACAGCAGGCACTGGGTCTTGCCATACAAGTTCTTCTTTTGGTACTAAAGGCCCAAGGTAGCAAGCAACTGGTCCCATATCACGGTGCGTCAATTTGAACCAAGCACGCGCAAACGCATCGGCCAACTGATCTGGGTTCTCATGGAAACGCTTAGAGATTGGCCCGTAAATTGGATCATCACGTAATGCCAAATCCGATGTAAACATCATTGGAGCGTGACGTTTCGTTGCATCATGAGCATCAGGAACACTGTTTGAACCTGCAGTACCTTTTGGAGTCCACTGCCAAGCGCCAGCTGGGCTCTTAGTCAATTCCCAATCGTAATCAAATAGGTTGTCAAAGAAACCGTTGTCCCATTTGATTGGGTTTTTAGTCCAAGCACCTTCAAGACCACTACTAATAGTGTCCGCACCGTTGCCCGTACCTTGCGAGTTACTCCAACCAAAACCTTGCTCTGTAATACCAGCCGCTTCAGGATCATCACCCACTTGCGCTGCATCACCCGCACCGTGAGCTTTACCGAATGTGTGACCACCTGCGATCAAAGCAACAGTTTCTTCATCATTCATCGCCATACGGCCAAATGTGTCACGGATGTCGCGAGCAGAAGCGAGTGTATCTGGCTTACCATCTGGACCTTCTGGGTTAACGTAGATCAAGCCCATTTGTACAGCGGCAAGTGGATTTTCTAGGTCACGTTCGCCAGAGTAACGGCTGTTTTTACCGCCACTTTCTTCCAACCAAACGCCTTCTGACCCCCAGTAAATATCATTTTCTGGTTCCCAAACATCGGCACGACCACCAGCAAAACCAAAGGTTTCAAAACCCATAGATTCTAATGCACAGTTACCCGCAAGAATCATCAAATCTGCCCAAGAGATTTTACGGCCGTACTTCTGTTTAATAGGCCAAAGCAAACGACGTGCTTTGTCTAGGTTGACGTTATCTGGCCAGCTGTTTAGAGGCGCAAAACGTTGTGTACCCGCTGTCGCACCACCGCGACCATCTGCTGTACGGTAAGTACCTGCACTGTGCCAAGCCATACGAATCATGAAAGGACCATAGTGACCGTAATCTGCTGGCCACCAGTCTTGCGAATCAGTCATCAAGTCATAAAGATCTTTGCGCAATGCTTCAAGGTCTAGAGTTTTGAATTCTTCTGCATAATCAAAGTCTCCACCCATTGGATTCGATTTGTCAGAATGCTGATGTAAAATGCTCAAATCCAACTGATTCGGCCACCAATCTTTATTTGATGTACCGCGAGCGGCTGACTGAGGTGCTGGTGCAGTAGCACCATGATTAAATGGACACTTGCCTTCATTAGACATAAGAGACTCTCCTGCTTGCTTTAGTAATTTGTTTCATTTGACTGTACATAGTTATAACCTTAAACAACTCATCTAACTAATAAATAAAAACTAACATTACGATAGTCAGGTCAACACACTCCTTTTGACCTTGGTTGTCTAAGCCACCATTAAATATAGACTAACTATCTATCAAGTCATTAATGAGACAGACATATACATTTTCTTTCACAATGGCTATATATGTAATTTGCGCTTTACTTGGCTCCTATGACCGAATCAAAAGTAGGCCGACCAATAAGCCACTAAAATTGAGGTTTCCTATGAAGATTATTAACGCCCGTTTACGCCAGCAACCAGAGCTGTTTACCTTACATATTGAGAACGGCTGCTTTAGCAAAATAGAGAAACAAGATACGCCCTTCCCTTCTGACTCAGAACGAGTAGCAGAAGTAATAGACGCACAAGGCAACCTTGTTTGTGCGCCTTTTGTGGAACCTCACATTCACCTTGATGCTGCGTTAACCGCTGGCGAGCCAGAATGGAACCACAGCGGTACGCTCTTTGAAGGGATCGAGCGTTGGAGCCAGCGTAAACCTATGTTGAACGAAGACGACATTCGACAGCGCGCCCTTTCTACCATTGAATTGTTAGTACAAAACGGTGTACAAGCCATTCGTACCCATGCAGACACAACCGACCCGACCTTGGTTGGCGTTCGCACCTTATGCACCCTACGTGATGAGCTAAAAGACAAGATCGACTTACAGGTCGTTGCCTTCCCTCAAGACGGCATGCTGTCTTATCCAAATGGTTTAAAACTGATGGAAGAAGCGCTAGAAATAGGCGCGGATGTGGTCGGTGGCATTCCTCATTTTGAATACACACGAGAACTAGGTGAACAATCCGTCAAGAAGATTATCGAACTGGCCAAAAAGTACGATCGATTAATCGATGTACATTGTGATGAAATCGACGATCCGAATTCACGCTTTTTAGAGTTTCTTGCTTGCGAAGCTTTGTTTCATGAAATGGGTCACAGAGTCACCGCTAGCCACACAACGGCCATGCATTCTTACGACAACGCCTACTGCTCGAAACTCTTTCGTTTATTGAAAAACTCAGGGATCAACTTCATTTCCTGCCCCACAGAAAGCATCCATCTTCAAGGCCGATTTGATACTTACCCAAAACGTCGTGGTGTAACACGGGTCAAAGAGCTACGTGGCGCGAATATCAACGTGTGCCTAGGGCAAGATTCCATCTTTGACCCTTGGTATTCATTGGGCAATGGCAAACTACTGCGCACCTTAGACTTCGCCATGCACATCTGCCAAATGATGGGTTACAAAGACTACGAAACAGCCCTTGATATGATCACCGACAACAGCGCAAAAACCCTATGCTTAGAAAATTATGGAATCAAAATTGGAAACCCAGCCAACTTCATTTTATTAGAAGGTTTTGACGATTACAGCGTACTGCGCAAACAAGGCGAGGCTTTATTGTCAGTACGCCACGGAGAAATCATCATGCAACGCCAGCCTGCTCAGGTCATTAGCAAACCTTGGATTACAGAGATTTAGCTCTCTCTTGCTGAGAGCTTAATGTGCACCGCAAGTAAAGGCTGATCACCTATTAGCTCTGCGGTGTGACCATGAATGTCATCATCAAAGGTTTCATTGTCTTGCAGATAATCTTGGGCAATAAACATGTCGCCTGCGGCAAAATCTCGATATTCACCATTACGCAATGCGATTCGCAATACGCCCGAACGCACAATGATCAAAGTCGGATCGCCCGCCACATGCCATGAGCTGAAATAGCCAGGCTGACTCATACGATGACGAAAGTTCAACGCATCTATTCTGTCTGTAATAAACAGACCGTTATAGTCTTCTAAGGAATACACCACATCGTTGAAAACAGAAGAAGCTGTTTTCCCTGTTTTAGCATCAAGAGGCGAAGATAAAACAGACAAGTGAATTTGATCATGAGCAACAGATGTTGAATTAAACGACATTCAGTTCATTCCTTTAAAGATCGAATACAAGGTTTTGAGGCTCACCTTTAGCGAAAGCGACGACATTCTCAAAGGCGATGTTGAAGTAAAGCTCATAACTGGCTCTCTCAACGTAACCAATATGTGGCGTACAAAGTACATTTGGCAAAGACAATAAAGGTTCATTTCGCGTATTGGCAGGCTCTGTTTCGAACACATCAACAGCGGCTTGTTTATTTGGGTTTGCAGACATCACTCGATACAAGGAGCCACTTTCCACTAACTCAGCACGGCTGGTATTAACAAACAAAGCGCCTTCTTTCATTTGCTCTAAATCCTCTTCCGTAACACAAGCTTTTGTGGCGTCATTGAGCCTTAAATGCAAGGAAATGACATCGGCGGATTGGAAAAACTCGGCTTTAGATGAAGCGACTAAAAAGCCATGTTCCTGTGCTAACTGTCTGGACGCTTCTCTTCCCCAAACCATCACCTTCATCCCAAAAGCTTTAGCATATTGAGCAATACGTTGGCCGATTTTTCCGTATCCCCAAATTCCAAGCACAGAACCGTTTAATACTCGACCTAAGCCAAGTGAGCCTGCCTGCTGCCATTGATCTTGTGTGAAATGAGAAACATAAGAAGGAATATGTCTGCTGGCTGACATAATCAGCCCCCAGCAAAGTTCAGATGGCGCAACAGGCGAACCAACACCTTCAGCAACCGCCACGCCGTATTCTTTACAAAGCTTGGCATCAATATGATTGCTGACCTTCCCGGTTTGGCTAATCAGCTTTAAATTCGGTAAGCGAGATAATAATTCTGCGGTGATCACAGTACGTTCACGAATCAAGACAAGCACATCAAAATCAATAAGATGATCAACCAAATCATCCACGGTCAAAAAGGTTTCATTGAAAACATGCACATCGTGATCGTTTAAAAGCTCAAAGCACGACAAGTCTTTTACCGCATTTTGATAGTCATCTAGAATCGCCACTTTCATCTTATATCTCCCTCATTATTTTTCTTAGATTCGATAATAATCCACCAAGACAAAAGGAAATTCCACCTTAAACTGCTTGCCGCCAAACAAAAAAGCCCCGTACCAATAAGGTACGAGGCTTTGCTTAACTGAGAGATTTCTAGCGATTAAACCCGTTCAAATACCGTTGCGATACCTTGCCCCATACCAATACACATGGTGGCTAAACCTAAGGTCGCGTCTTTGCTTTGCATCACGTTCAACAGCGTCGTTGAAATACGCGTACCAGAACAACCTAACGGATGGCCAAGGGCTATCGCACCACCGTTTAAGTTTACCTTCTGATCCACCAAATCAAGCAATTTTAAGTCTTTCAATACTGGAATAGATTGCGCAGCAAAGGCTTCGTTCAACTCAACAATGTCCATGTCATCAATGGTTAAGCCTGCACGCTTTAGGGCTTTCTTCGTTGCAGGAACAGGTCCATAACCCATAATCGCTGGATCACAACCCGCCACGCCCATGCTGCGAACTTTCGCAATCGGCGTTAAACCAAGATCTTGTGCTTTTTGTGCCGACATCATCAACATAGCAGACGCGCCATCGGACAAAGCAGATGATGTACCTGCTGTCACGGTTCCAACTTTTGGCATAAAGACAGGTTTCAAACCAGCAAGAGATTCCATAGAGGTTTCCGGACGAATAACTTCATCTACTTCTACCAGAATCTTATTGCCTTCAGCGTCATGGCCTTCAAGAGCGACTATTTCATTATTGAAACGGCCTTGAACCGTTGCTTCATGGGCAAGACGATGTGAACGTACCGCAAATTCATCTTGCGCTTCACGGCTTACACCGTGCATTTTACCGAGCATCTCAGCCGTTACGCCCATCATCATGGAAGCTTTTGCCATGTGCTTAGACAAAGCTGGGTTCACATCAACGCCGTGCATCATGCCGACGTGTCCCATGTGCTCAACACCACCCACAACAAAGACATCGCCTTGGCCTGTCATAATCGCCTGAGCTGCGGTATGAATCGCAGACATAGACGAACCACATAAACGGTTTACCGTTTGGGCTCCACAAGTAAGAGGCAAGCCACCTAACAAGGACACCGCACGGGCCATATTAAAACCTTGCTCTAGAGTTTGGTTAACACAGCCCCAGATCAAATCTTCTACGTCTTTTGGGTCTACATTTGGGTTACGCTTAAACAAGGCTTTTACCAAGCCAGCCGATAAGTTTTCGGCACGAACATTACGAAACACACCGTTTTTCGTTTTACCCATCGGTGAGCGAATTGCGTCGATAATCACGACATCATTTGGATTCAATTTCATGGTCATTCTCCTCTAGCCTATGGGAAATTAAGCGCCGTAATAAGTTTGGTTGTTTTTCGCCATATCTCGCATTTTCGCGGTTGGCTCATACAACTTACCTAAGTGGCTGTATTTGTCTGCAAGGTCACAAAACGCCTGCAGTCCCATTTGGTCTAAGTAATGCAAAGCACCACCAAGGTATGGAGGGAAACCAATACCATAGATCAATCCCATGTCTGCTTCCGCTGCTGATGCCACGATGTTTTCTTCCACACAACGAACGGTTTCGATACAAAGTGGAATCATCATACGAGCAATAATGTCTTCTTCTGTAAGCTCAGATTGAGACGAAACAACAGGAGCAAGCAGATCGTTAATTTCATCATTGAAGATTTTCTTCGGCTTGCCTTTACGATCTGGCTCATAAGTATAAAAACCTTTGCCATTTTTCTGACCAAAACGCTCTAGCTCAAACAAACGGTCTACGGCGTTTTTGCCTTCATGTTTCATTCGATCAGGGAAACCTTCCGCCATAACTTGGTCTGCATGGAATGCAGTATCAACACCAACCACATCCAACAAGTAAGCAGGGCCCATTGGCCAACCGAATTTCTCCATGGTTTTATCAACCACTTGGAAATCCGCCCCTTCCTGCATCATCAAGGAGAAACCAGCGAAGTAAGGGAACAACACACGGTTAACCAAGAAGCCAGGACAATCATTCACCACAACAGGCGTTTTCCCCATAGCTTGAGCATAAGCAACGGTTTTTGCAATCGCCGCATCGCTGGATTTTTCACCTCGGATAACTTCAACCAAAGGCATACGATGTACTGGATTAAAGAAATGCATACCGCAGAAATTTTCTGGGCGTTTTAGGCCTTTTGCCAATTCTGTAATGGAAATAGTCGAGGTATTCGATGTCAAAATGGCATCATCTGCGATTTTACTTTCTACTTCGGCAAGCACAGATTTTTTAATTTTGACGTTCTCAACAACGGCTTCAACAACAAGATCAACATGTTCAAACTCGCCGTAGCTTAATGCCGGAACAATGCCATTCATTGCTTTAAAGGCTTTATCAGCGGTTAAACGACCGCGTTCAACTTGACCATTAAAGAGCTTGTTCGCTTCACTCAAACCAAGCTCTAAGGCTTCTGGCCGAATGTCTTTCATAATGATTGGCGTGCCTTTAGAAGCCGATTGATAAGCCACACCGCCACCCATGATACCCGCACCTAATACAGCCGCTTGTTTTACTGGCGTTGCGTTTTTCGCGTATTTGCTCGCAGTTTTCTTAATCTGCTGGTCGCTTAGGAATAAATTCACCAAGGACTTAGCAACAGGCCCTTTGGCCAATTTAATAAAGCCTTTGATTTCGGTATCGAGGGCTTTTTCCATGTCTTGGCTGATGCCTTTCTCGATCGTTTTAATCGCTAGCATTGGCGCAGGATAATGTTTACCCGCTTTTGCACCAACCACACCACGAACCGATTCAAATATCATCATTTTTTCGATTGGAGAAAACACCATTGGCGCACGCAATTCTTCACGGCGAGCATGATAATCTAGCTTGCCATCAAGCACCTGTTGAATAAGGTGACGAGCAGAATCATTGACTTTCGCTGCCGGAACAACCGCATCGACGGCACCATCTTTAAACGCGTCTGCGCTGCGCTTTTGAGCACCGCCACAAATCCACTCACAGGCATTATCAGGGCCGATCAAGCGAGGTAAACGTACACTTCCGCCCCAACCTGGATAAATACCAAGCTGAGTTTCAGGCAAGCCAATTTTCGCTGAATCTGCCATCACTCGATAATCACAGGCTAGGCACAATTCCATACCGCCACCCAAGGCGATGCCGTTAATAGCGGCAACCGTTGGATAAGGTAAATCAGAAATCGTGTTGAAAATGGCGTGTGCGTCTCGGAGCTTATCGGCAAGCTCTTCATCATCCAGCTTAAACCAAGTAGTAAACTCCGTAATGTCAGCACCAACAACAAAAACGTCTTTGGCACTCGCAAAAATCACACCTTGAATGTCTGCCGTATGTTTAAGCACATCAACGGCTTCGGTCAGTTCTTTCAGTGTCAGGCTATTAAATTTATTAACCGATTCGCCAACCAAATCCAGAGTGACGGTTGCCACACCTGCATCATCGACTGCAACCTTGACTGCTTGTCCTTCGAATATCATGCTGGTCTCCAATTATTTTTATTATGACAATGACGGTCATGTTTTCCGCCATTGTCTGGTATTTGAAAATTCTGTTATCTATACAAAGCGGCCTAAAGCCTAAAGGCTGTTTTCTAGTTCTGGAACGGCTTCGAATAAATCCGCTACCAAACCATAATCCGCCACTTGGAAAATCGGAGCTTCTTCATCTTTGTTAATAGCAACAATGATTTTAGAATCTTTCATGCCAGCCAAATGCTGAATCGCACCGGAAATACCGACTGCGATATACAGATCAGGAGCAACCGTTTTACCCGTCTGACCAACCTGTAAATCATTAGGTACAAAGCCTGCGTCAACGGCTGCACGGGAAGCACCAATCGCGGCACCCAGTTTATCTGCCACACCTTCTAATAATTTGAAGTTATCGCCATTCCCCATACCGCGGCCGCCAGAAATAATCACGCCCGCAGCGGTCAATTCAGGTCGATCGGATTCAGCCAGCTGCTCTTTCACAAATCGACTACGGTCAGAAGCAATTACTTGAGAAAGCACTTCACGCTCTGCACTGCCACCTTGCGCCGATGCTGCATCAAATCCTGTTGCGCGAACCGTCATGACTTTCACTGTGTCCGTGCTTTTCACTGTCGCAATAGCATTGCCCGCATAAATAGGGCGAACAAAAGTATCTGGCGATTCCACTTTGATCACGTCAGACAATTGAGCAACATCCAACAAAGCAGCCACGCGTGGTAAGGTGTTCTTACCTGTTGTGGTTGCAGGCGCCAAAATGTGACCGTAACCATTGGCAATTTCGACCACTAATTTAGAAACGTTTTCTGCCAATTGGTGTTCATAAACGGCATTATCTGCCACCATAACTTTCGTGACACCTGACACCTGCGCAGCTTGTTCTACAACGGTTTGACATTCAAACCCTGCTACCAACAAATGCACTTCCGAATCAATTTGTGTTGCAGCCGTTACGGCATTTAATGTCGCAGGCTTCAAAGACTTATTATCATGTTCTGCAATAATTAATACGCTCATGACACCACCTTCGCTTCATTTTTTAGTTTGTCTACTAACTCAACAACCGAGCCCACTTTGATACCACCAGCTCGCTGTGGCGGAGGCGTAACAGAAACTATGCTGACGTTAGAACCAATTTCGACACCAAGATCCGCAGGCGTTTTCACATCCAATGGCTTTTTCTTGGCTTTCATAATATTTGGTAGAGACGCAAAACGTGGCTCGTTTAAGCGTAAATCTGTGGTCACAACCGCAGGAAGAGTGATCGACAAGGTTTGTAGTCCACCATCGATTTCACGGGTAACTTGCGCTTCACCATTTTCGATAACAACTTCGGAAGCAAAAGTGGCTTGTGGGTAATCCAACAAGGCAGCCACCATTTGACCGGTTTGATTATTGTCAGAATCAATCGCTTGTTTGCCCATAATGATCAAATCAGCCGATTCTTCTTGAGCTACTTTTGCTAGGAGTTTGGCGACAGAAAGAGAGTCTAAACCGTCTTCTGCATCCACTTGAATGGCACGATCAGCTCCTAAAGCCAATGCTGTTCGTAATGTTTCATGGCATGTTTTAGAACCAACAGAAACCACAACCACTTCCGATGCCACGCCTTTTTCTTTTAGGCGAATAGCTTCTTCTACTGCGATTTCACAAAAAGGGTTCATGGACATTTTTACGTTAGTAAGATCGACCGCTGTATGGTCGGCTTTGACACGAACCTTAACGTTATAGTCAATGACTCGTTTTACGGATACTAGGATTTTCATAAGCCCCTCGTTTTTTATTATTTTCATACTATCTATAGTAGTTTGGGAATGATTTTCATCAATAACAAAAAAGCGCCAGTTAACTGACAAAAATATTCAACCTTTCATCAGAACAAACAAAAAACGGCTCCATTATTTAAATGGAGCCGTTCTGTTTTGTATCACTTTAAATAGATTATTTATTACGGGATAAGAAACCAGCGAAAGCCTGATGAGCTTCTGGCGAGCGTAAACGGTCTTTAAATATTCGACCTTCACGCATTAGCGTCATCTGCACATTATCTTGATCATGGAACTTCAATAAATCTTTGCTGAGAGCCACCGCCTCTGGAGGCAAAGCCGCTACTTTTTCCGCATACAACAAAGCTAGCTTATAAGCTTCACCTTCTTCACAAAGGTGATTAATCAGTGACATTTCGTAGGCTTCTTGAGCATCAAACGTTTCTCCTAAAACCAACAATTCAAAGGCCTTTTGATGACCAACGAATTTTGGCAAAAAGTAACTCGATGCGGCTTCAGGCACTAAGCCCAACTGGACAAAAGGAAATTGAAAACGCGCTTCACGGGAAGATAGTACTAAATCGCAGTGCAGCAGCATGGTGGCACCAACACCAACGGCTCGACCTTCGACCGCAGCAATAAGTGGTTTTTTATAGGTTGCTATCGCCTGCAAAAAGGCCATAGTCGCTTCCATCTTCTCTGGCTTCTGGGCAATTTCGACAAACTCATTAATGTCATTACCCGCAGAAAAATGGCCACCAGCACCTCTTATTAAAGTTGCTTTAATATCAGGATTTCTTTCTGCACCATGCAACAGATCAGCCAAGGTTTGGTACATATCTAACGTAATGGCGTTCCGTTTTTCTACTCTGTCAAAACATAGAATCTGAATACCAGACTCAATATTTTCAGTAATAAACTGACTCATCCTTGCCTCCTGTGAAAATAACTAGGTTATCTCTCATGTAATGGTGATTCAGCCATTGCGATAGGCTTTCCCAAAGCAATGGCTTACTCGTTCACCTTATTCCTTACTTAGCCTTTTCTTCTTCCCTTAAGGCTCGACGTAAAACTTTACCTACATTGGTTTTCGGTAAATCTGTTCTCACTTCAACATATTTAGGCACTTTATAGGCGGCTAAATTCTCTTTGCAATACGCACGCAAAGTTTGAACATCTAAGGTTTCTACGTCTCCTTTTAACACCACAAACACTTTTACCGCTTCACCAGCTTTATCATCAGGAACACCAATCGCAGCGGATTCCAGCACATCAGGATGCGACGACACACAATCTTCCACTTCTGTTGGGTACACATTAAAGCCAGAGACAATAATCATATCTTTAGAGCGATCGACGATTTGTAAATAACCATCCTCGTGCTGTACCGCAATGTCACCCGTGATTAAGAACCCGTCTTCCGTCATCACATCACGAGTCGCCGATTCTTGTTTCCAGTAACCTTTCATCACTTGAGGACCGCGCACGCACAACATGCCAGATTCCCCTTGTGGCAAGGTTTGACCATCGCGACCTTGTATCTTTATTTCGGTTTCATCAACAGGCACACCGATCGTACCAATCTGTTCTTTACCGATTGGGTTAAATGCCACTACAGGCGATGTTTCGGTTAAACCGTAACCTTCAACCACTTGGCAGCCTGTCACTTTTTTCCATTCATCAGCAGCAAAATGCGTCAGTGGCATACCGCCAGAACAAGTTAGCTTAAGGTGTGAGAAATCTAACTCACGAAACTCTGGATTATTGCAAAGACCAACAAACAAGGTGTTTAGCCCTACAAAACCAGTGAAATCCCAATTTTTAAGCTCTTTAACAAAACCAGGCAAATCTCTTGGATTAGGAATCAGAACACTGTGGCCGCCCTGCTCTAAAAGAGTTAAACCATGAATCAAAAAAGCATAGATATGATAAAGCGGTAACGGCGCAATATAGGTTTCACTGCCTGCATCTATAATGCTGCGCAAACGGGAACTTAATTGATTCATATTGGCAATCAAGTTGGCGTGAGTAAGCATCGCGCCTTTTGCTACACCCGTTGTACCACCTGTATATTGCAATACAGCAATGCTTTCAGGTGTTGCTTCATGAACAGACACTTTCTTACCAGCACCTTTCGCCAGCACACTGTTCAAACTGACAGCACTCGGAAGGTTATAAGCAGGCACCATTTTCTTCACATACTTAACAACTGAGTTGATTAAAAGACGTTTGACTGGCGCATGAAAGTCTGCAATTTCGGTAACAATAACGTGCTTGATTGAAGTCTTAGCAATGATCTTTTCAACATTGCTGGCCATATTGGCGAACACAACCAGAGCCTTCACGTTCGCATCATTAAACTGATGTTCTAACTCTTTTGGTGTGTATAAAGGGTTTGTATTAACGACAATAAGGCCTGCTTTCATCGCGCCGAAAAGCACAACAGGGTATTGAATAACATTCGGCAATTGAATGGCGATTCGATCACCAGGAACCAGATCTGTTTCATGCTGAAGATAAGCGGCAAACTGATTGGATTTTTCATTTAATTCACGATACGTCAATGTTCTTCCCACACTGGTAAAAGCAGGAAGATCAGCGAACCTGTCCGTTGCTACCGCAAAAATATCTGTCAAAGAACGGTAACTACGTGGATTTAACGAATCGGGCAAATAGCTGCCGGGCTCTGGTCTAGCGTCTAAACCATTATGAGGTGAAGTATCCACATTCATATAAAGCTCCATTTGTTGTTTTTATTGAGGAGAGCAAAACAAGTGCAAAAGCTCAGCCAAATGTATCTTTGCTGAGCTTATCGTAAAGCACTTGATCAAATTTTATTCACGAACCTATAAAGGGAAAATTTGCGTCAGTTTTGTCGCTAACATGATGTCTCCGTCTGCGCGAATTTTACCTTGCATGAAAGCGGCCATGCCATCTAATTCTCCACTCATTACGTCTTTTAATGTATCTAAATCCATACTTAACGTTACAGTTGGATCGTCATGCTCCCCTTCATCCATCTCACATTTCCCATCACTGATACTTAAGTGATAGCTGTCAGCGTCGTCTAAGTCAAATTGGAACACCGCTTCCATATCATCTGCTTCATCCGCATCAAAACGACCAAGCATAGATTCAAATACTGATTTTGCTTCGCTCATAATAGTTACCTCTTCAATCTTTTTAGAATTATTTTTATAAACAGTTAAAACATTAAGCATTCAGAAATAGAAAGTTTTCTTCATCCATCGCTAATAAGTTGTCAACGCCTGACAACATAGCTTCGGCATGCGCTTTTGTGCGAGGCAACAGGCGCTCATAATAGAAAGTGGCTGTTTGCAATTTCGCAGTATAAAAGCCGACTTCGTCTGTGCCTTCTTCTAGTTTTGTTTTGGCAACCACAGCCATACGCGCCCAGAAGTAAGCTAATACGACATAACCTGAGAACATAAGATAATCTACTGACGCTGCGCCCACTTCGTCTTTATTACGCATGGCTTTCATGCCGACTTTCATGGTCAAATCGCCCCACTCGCCGTTTAGCTTATCTAACGCGGTAATATAAGATTTGAAGCGCTTATCACCTTTATGCTCTTTACAGAATTTATGGATAATTTTAGTGAAACGACGTAGCGTCGCGCCTTGTGTCATTAGGACTTTACGGCCCAATAAATCCAAAGCTTGAATCCCTGTTGTGCCTTCGTACAACATAGAAATACGACAATCTCGTACGTTTTGTTCCATACCCCATTCTGCAATAAAACCATGACCACCAAACACTTGTAGACCTTGGTTAGCCGCCTCAAAACCAGTTTCGGTTAAAAAGGCTTTTGCAATTGGCGTCAATAAAGACATCAATTCATCCGCTTCGGCTTTTTCGTCTTCTGTACCGCGCTTGGTCGTATCCACCAGCATTGAGCAATAGTGAATAAGTGCTCGACCGCCTTCAGCAAAGGCTTTCTGAGTCAGCAACATACGACGAACATCTGGGTGAACAATAATAGGATCAGCTGCTTTTTCTGGTGCTTTCGGGCCAGACAAAGAACGCATTTGGAGACGATCTTTGGCATAGGCAACTGAGTTTTGCAAAGCCCACTCTGCATGAGCAAGACCTTGCAAGGCTGTACCAATACGTGCCGTGTTCATAAAGGTGAACATACAGTTTAAGCCGCGATTCGGAGGCCCAATCAAAAAGCCTTTGGCGCCATCAAAGTTCATCACACAAGTGGCATTACCATGAATCCCCATCTTGTGTTCAATCGAGCCACATGACACTTGGTTGCGGTCGGCTTTTTCGCCTGACGCATCTACGCTGAATTTCGGCACAATAAAGAGTGAAATCCCTTTTGTTCCAGCAGGTGCATCAGGAAGTCGCGCCAGCACGATATGAACAATGTTTTCAGCCATGTCATGCTCACCAGCCGAAATAAAGATTTTCGTGCCTGTAATAGCATAACTGCCGTCTTCTTGAGGCTCAGCTTTGGTTTTCAACATACCCAAATCTGTACCGCAATGAGGCTCAGTCAAACACATAGTGCCTGTCCATTCGCCAGAAACAAGTTTGGTTAAATAAGTGTCTTTTTGCTCATCCGTACCATGAATTTCAATAGTATTCATCGCACCATGGCTCAAGCCTGGATACATGCCCCACGACCAATTGGAAGTCGCAATCATCTCTGTCACCATCATCCCAAGGGAATCTGGTAAGCCTTGTCCACCAACACTTTCAGGATGAGATAACGACGGCCAGCCACCTTCAACATATTGTTGATAAGCTTCTTTGAATCCGTCTGGCGTTGTCACAACGCCGTCTTTGAATTGACAACCCTGTTGATCACCAACACGGTTTAGAGGAGAAAGAACGCGCTCAGCAAATTTAGCGCCTTCTTCAAGAATGGCAGATACCATATCCGGTGTGGCATCTTCTGCACCCGGCAACTTCGCATAGTGCTCATTAAATTTAAGCACTTCTTCGGCAACAAATTTTATATCTCGTAATGGCGCTTTATATTCAGGCATAGCCTAAGACCTCTTTTTGTTATTGTTTTATGAGCCCAAAGAAGAACTCTTTCTATAGTAGAAAGGTTCCTCTATCAGCGTCATTCTCTCAATAACAAAAGATGCCAAAGTTAATGACAAAATAAATCAAGGCCGTTGCTTCTGAATGTCATAAACCTATCTCAAAAGCATCTCGTGACTTTAAGACAACAAAACAAACGAAGAATAAAAAGGAGCAGAGATTTTACTTTTTCTTCTGTTTTAGATCTTTAACCCAGTTGATATCCGTAATCACCATATAGATAAACCCTGTTTCTGCAGAGGTTCTATAAGCCCCTTTTCCTTTTAACAAATAGCAACTGACAGACGTCATGTCCCAACCATCAGACTCACTGCCGTGCCATGTGTCTTTCTTCAAAAGTTTGAAGTTGTTTGTTTCACCGTGCTCTTTAACCTTGTGTATTTGGCTTTTTGCATTGTCCAGAATAGTGCCATTGGCCCAAGACCAAATCCACATTTTGCTTTTCGTCGATAAAGAACCAACAAACTGAACTTTAGCCATCACAACAGGGCCGTCATCATCAGAAAATACTAAGGTGCTATTTTCTTGATCCCAGTCGAAACGCTTGTACTCTCCAATTTTATAGGTAGAAACCAAGGACTTTTGTCGCTTAGACAAATAGTCATGAGCCGTGACAACAAAACTCTTCCATTGAGCAGATGGTGAATCTGGGCTTAATTCCAAAAAATCTAAAACTGACTTAACAATCTTTTTCATGCTGCCTCTTTAATGCTTCTCTAACCCCTGAATATTCACCTTAACAGGCCAATTACTCTCTAGGCTTCCAATTACTTCCATTCGGCTTGTTTCCTGCCATGGGGTTTTGGTAAAACTCACTTCCCCACGGGAAACATTCACCAATAATGCTTCTGTTGAGTCAATTGAAAAAACACCTTTGATTCGATAAACCCCTTCCAATATCGACATGTCTTCAATCGTAGACTGTAAAGCCTCTTCGTTAAAGTGCTGCTCTATCGGCCAACGCCAACCTAATACCTGCATTGCATCCTGATGTTTTTGATAATGCCAAGGTGAATTCAGCAAACAATCTTCGGAAGCGGCGTGATGCTCATGCTTATGTGAATGCTCATGCTCGTGCGAGTGAGTATGCTCAGACACTTTCTCCTCAACCAATACATCTTTTAGCCCGACATCTAAATCTGCAAGATCCAGCTTCATAGGATTAGACATAAAGAGCTCAGGTTGTGCTTTAGATTCATCACCGAAATAGTGGTTTAAAAAGCTTATATCAGCGTCTTTATATTTGTCAGAGTGACTCAAAACAATGCCATTAGCTGACTCAATTTGATCATTAAAAATCTCGTGTTGGGTATAACGCTCATCTTGTAAATTACGAGCATCTAAAACGCAGAAAACACCGGTGAGCAATAAAACATCTTGGTACAAATCGCTGCGTAACTTTTGGACAATTTGTTTTGGATGTCCAAGACCTGAAGGCTCAATGAGAATTCGATCCGGATTGTATTGTCGAATGAGTTGATTCAAGCCTTGCTGGAAAGCAGCCGAGGTGGTGCAACAAACGCAACCACCAGGTACTTCTTTAATGGCAACACCCGATTCTGAATAAAACGCGCTATCTAACCCAATATCACCAAACTCATTGACCAGAACAGCCCACTTTTCATTTGCAGGGGCTTTTTCCAGTAGCTGACGGATCAAAGTCGTTTTGCCTGCTCCTAAAAATCCGGTGATTAAAGTCACTTTTATTCCTTGATAGCGCATATCCAAAATCTCAACTATTTCAATTAAAAGGTATAAGCCAATGACACGCTCGTCACTGTATCTGTATTCTCTTTTGTGCTCAGCACTTCACTGTTATGAGTAATGCTGTAAGCCGCTTTCATGCTTAAATCTCGACGAATTTTTGTGCTAATCGCTGTTTCTGATTTCGTCTGAGTATTCTCATCAGACTCTAACGCCATTTCTGTACTAAACGTCTGTGTAAACTTGGCTGTCGGACTGATATTAAATAGATATTCTGCTTCAAGGTGAACAATCGCAGATTCTCCTTTCTCACCTTCATCCGTCTTGTTAAAAGAATAACCCGGACCCACACTGTAATCTAAGAAGGAATATTGGTTAGAGAAAAGCCTTGCAGAATAACCAACAGCAACCGTATTTTGGTACTCATAACCGCTTAAACGATCGTCTGTGTGAGACCCATAAACGAAGATAGAAGTATCCTCATCGCTTAATTTGTAATCGCTTTGAGCAGATAAAAATAACTTCTGCGCCGTGGTTTTTGTTTCGCCATCATATTCACTTTTTTTGTAGAGCGTATCGATCAAGTATTTATTTTTCCAAGCTCGAAAGTCTTGATGAAGCGTCGCCTTCCCCTTTAAAGAGGTACTTTCTGTATTACCTGACGTAGCGATAATCCCTAACTCTAATTCAGCTTTGAATGGCTCTAGCTTTTTTGGTGGTTCTTCTGCATAAAGAGTCGGAATCGTTAGAGTCAAACCGGTGAGTGTCAGTAACTTGAGCGTTTTCATGAGAACATCTTCCTTTTTCTGTTTAAAAAAACGAAGAAGATATTCTTTCATTGATCTCTTTTTATCTCAGTCAACATAGAGTTAACTATTTGAAAACTAATCGATAAAACAAAGAAAAAGCTTTATTAAGAACGCACTTTTACATTGTTATTTACGTCTTTACTCTGCTTAATCAAGTCATCTCCCGCATCTGCTCTTGCAGATTTTGCCAAACGGTCATACAGCAGCACATTCACCGAAGCAGCCAGATTCATACAACCAACCGTTGGCACAAACACCACATGATCGGCTCGATCGACAATCTTTTGGGAGATCGTGCCGTCTTCTGGCCCAAAAATATATAACGCCTTTTCTGGGTGCTGAAAGCTCGGTAACGGAGTCGCACCTTGTATTAAATCGACACATATTATTTGAGTGTCGGACTCAACAGCATCGATTAGAGTCTCAACACTCAGAGTTTCTATATTGACTAAAGGAATAGTAGAACTGGCGTTTTTGGTATCTGTCGTCATTTTTGCCGCACGATCATAACGATGGCCAGAATACAGAACCTGATCCACTTGATAACAACCCGCCGCTCTCATTACTGAACCCACATTCTCAACCCCTTTAGGGTTTGTAAGACCAATAGAAACATATTCTTTTTTCATCGATAGACACTACACTGACATTGAAAACGGCGGAGATAGTACCACTATTTAAAGAGACAGTGACGACATCACCTGTTCCAACAAACAAGATTTATTCGAGGCAGACATGCATTTCTTAAAAAAAATTGGCTTTACTCTTCTCGCCGCTGCCACATTTCAAACGCAAGCAGCTTCCGTCTGGAAGGTCTCATCTGAGACAAACACAGTTTACATTGGCGGCACTATTCATCTTTTAACACCGCAAGATTACCCTTTGCCTAAAGCCTACGACATTGCTTACCAAGCATCCTCGAAAGTCATTTTTGAAACCAACATGGACACCATTAGTTCTGCTGCTTTTCAAAAAAACCTTCAAAATAACATGCTTTATACCGACGGAACGACGCTGGATAAGATACTGCCATCTGACACTTATCAATCCCTTGTCACTTATCTAAACAGCCGAAACATTCCCATCAATGCGGTACAAAACCTCAAGCCAAGTTCATTGGCAATGTCTTTGAATATGATTGAACTAAAACATCTGGGCTACACCAGTGAAGGTGTGGATATGTTTTATTCACGCAAAGCCACAAAGGAAAACAAACCAAAAGGTTGGCTAGAAGAACCAGAAGAGCAAATCTCTGCTCTCAGCAGCTTTAATCAGGAAAACGAAGAGCAGATCATAGAGTACGCTCTAGACGATATTAAAGAGATGCCAAGCACAATGGATAAACTTCGGAACAGCTGGCGTCGAGGCGACATGGAAACCATGGCAAGTTTAGAAATTGTAGATCTCAAAAGAGACTACCCAGACGTGTATGAATCGCTTCTAACAAAGCGTAACAACCTATGGATGCCTCAGATAGAAACCATGCTAAATGACTCACAAGTTGAATTTATTATGGTTGGCGCCATGCATATCGCAGGACCAGACAGCATTTTGAAAAAGCTTAAAAACAGAGGCTACGAGGTGAAACAACTGTAAAAACACCTAAATGGGCTCGACAAAGAGCCCATTTCCTTAAAACAGACAAATTCTTCTCCCAAATCTCGGCCTATTTTTTTATACTAGCCGCCTTTAATTTTAGGGCTGACTAAACGATCAGCTTTAACACTCCCCCACTAAAGGCAAAAAAGGCAATTTTCATGCTCGAACGTTATTTCCAACTTAAAGCGCATAATACCTCTATACGCAATGAGGTCGTCGGCGGCATCACGACTTTCCTAACCATGGCGTACATCATCTTTGTGAACCCATCTATTCTTGCTCAAGCAGGTATGGACCAAGGCGCGGTATTTGTCGCGACCTGTCTAGCTGCAGCCATCGGTTGTTTGATTATGGGTCTTTATGCAAACTACCCAATCGCCTTGGCTCCGGGCATGGGCTTAAATGCCTTCTTCACTTACGGTGTTGTATTAGGCATGGGCTACTCGTGGGAACAAGCTCTTGGAGCAATTTTCCTATCCGGTATACTTTTCATTTTCATCAGTATATTCCGCATTCGTGAATGGGTAATTAACGCTATTCCATCTTCCCTAAAGCTAGGCATTGCGGCAGGTATTGGTTTGTTCTTGGCGATGATTGCTTTCCAAAACTCGGGCATCATTGTTAAAAACCCTGCAACTTTGGTTTCTTTAGGTGATTTGTCTTCTCCTTCTGCTATTTACGGCTTTCTAGGCTTTTTTGTGATCTGTGCATTGGCTTACTTAAATATCACTGGCGCCGTGATGATTGGCATTTTACTGGTCACTGTTTTATCCATGATATTCGATCAAAACAGTTTTGGCGGTTTGGTTTCTATGCCGCCATCTATCGCACCGACTTTCCTTGCTATGGACATAGAAGGTGCCTTTCAAATTGGCATGATCAGTGTGGTTTTTGCTTTCTTCTTTGTCGATTTATTTGACACTTCCGGCACGCTAATCGGTGTGGGTCAACGTGGTGGATTGCTTGATAAAGAAGGTAAATTGCCTCGTTTGAAAAAAGCACTTTTGGCAGATTCAAGCGCAACGGTCGTTGGCGCTGCATTAGGAACCTCTTCTACAACAAGTTACATCGAAAGTGCTTCTGGTGTATCTGCAGGTGGTCG
The DNA here is from genome assembly GCF_047525555.1 of Marinomonas algae. NCBI lineage: Bacteria > Pseudomonadati > Pseudomonadota > Gammaproteobacteria > Oceanospirillales > Oceanospirillaceae > Marinomonas > Marinomonas algae. The sequence continues at coordinate 305,484 of NZ_JBLIXK010000001.1, forward strand.
AACTGGCTTAACCGCTGTTGTGGTCGCTTTGCTTTTCTTGTTAAGCCTTTTCTTTGCGCCATTAGCAGGTTCTATTCCGGCTTACGCAACGGCTGGTGCCTTAATGTACGTCGCGGTTCTAATGATAGGCAGTTTGGTACACGTTGATTGGGATGATATTTCTGAAGCAGCACCGGTTTTAATCGCCGCTTTCACTATGCCATTAACTTACTCAATCGCTGACGGCATCGCACTTTCTTTCATCAGCTACGCGGTCATTAAATTATTATCTGGTCAAGGTAAGCAAGTTAGCGTTGCGGTTTACCTTCTAGCGGCATTGTTTATTGCCAAGTTCTTTGTGTTCGTATAACACTCAAAGAAAACGACAATAAACACAAAAAAAGAGAAGCAAAATGTTATTTGCTTCTCTTTTTTATTGGTCAAGTTTTACGGGTTAAGTCACACCAATGGCAAGGTCACTTCAACTAACAATCCACCCAATTCACTACGAGATGCGGACACAGAACCATTATGTTGGCGAATCGCACTTTCTGTAATGGCCAAACCTAGACCTGTTCCACCACTGTGACGATCACGAGCCGTTGACACTCGATAGAAAGGCCTAAAGATAGATTCCAATTCTTCATCAGGAACCCCTTCACCATTGTCCTCAATACGGATATGTAACGCTTTCGCTTCTTCTCTCATATCAACGCATATTTCATCTTTACTATAAGAAATCGCATTACGAACAATATTCTCCAGCGCACTCATCAAAAGCTGCGGATAACAAACAATAGAGCGATCTGGAATCGCCGACACATGGAGTGCTTTGCCCATTTGTTCGGCTTCGAACTGACAATCTGTCAGCAGCTCTTCCCACAAGCTAGAAAGCGGCTGTGCTTCTCTGTTTGTATGGTTGTCTACTTGCATACTTGATAGCTCAAGCAGCTTACCTATCATTTGCTCAAGTCGCTGAGCTTCCGTATCAATCCGAGTCAGTTCCGTGCTCTCACCCTGCTTTCTTGTGGCCAACGCCTGTGCCATTCTCAATCGGGTTAATGGCGAACGTAATTCATGAGAAATATCCGACAACAACCGCTGTTGTCGGCAAATCATGTTGTTCACCGCTTCCACCATTTGGTTGAAGCTTTCTCCCGCTTGGCGAAATTCAGAGGTGCCTTTTTCCAAACTAGGGTCCGTTTCAAACACACCTTGAGCCACTCTTTGCGCTGCTTTTTCCAATCGACGAGCAGGCTGACTTAACGCCCAAGCAAGCCATAAAAGTAAAGGCGTACTGACCAACATAACCGCTAAAAGTAGACGAAATGGTTGATCAAACAGTTGCAATAGGAAACTTGGTGGCTCACTCTTTTTAACTCCGATATAAAGAAGACGATCTTCATCGCCAAGCTTAATCGGGAAAGGCCCTGATAACATGACTCTGCCATATAACTTTTGTTGGGGCTTAAGAGGATCTTCTACTCGAGTAACGAAGTTTCGTAACATTCTCAATGTGAAGTCAGACCGACGAGACCAAACCTGAATCTCACCATCAAGGTCCGTAATATACAAACGCAGTTTGCTGTCTTCGTCACCACGTTTCGAGCGGCGTTCTATTTCATCAATGACGGAATAAAGCTCTTTGCTTTTGACAAACTCTTGCTCAATTCTATCTCTCACCTGAAGCATATCGCTGTAATGAGGTGGTGAAATGTCTTTGGTTAATCGAGGATCTAAACGCGGTAAAGCCAGCACAGCCAGAATCACTAAGAACATGGTGAACCAGAAAATAGCGAAAATACGACCATACAAACTGGTGATTTTGGGTAGTTTCATTATTCCCCCTCAGCCAATAAGTAGCCTCGACCACGCAATGTTTTGACCCTCGGTTTGCCATTCGGCCAATCTGGTAACTTCTTTCTTAAGTTAGATACATGCATATCTACTGCTCGATCAAATGCTGCCAAACGCTTCCCTAAAACTTCTAAGCTCAAGACTTCTTTCGTGAGTACTTGCCCAGGGTTAAGTAGGAAGTAATGCAGTAAAGCAAACTCCGTACTGGTTAAATCCAAAAGATCACCATTGCAATAAGCTTCTAATCGACCAGGGTAAAGTTTAATGTCTCGATACATAACAAAGTCATTTTGAGTCCCAGCTTTGGTGACTTGAGTTCTTCGTAATATGGCACGAATTCTTGCTAGTAGTTCACGCTCACTAAACGGCTTAGGCAAGTAATCATCTGCTCCAAGCTCAAGCCCAACTACGCGGTCTATTTCATCGCCTTTCGCTGTTAGCATTAACACGGGAACGTCCCATTTTTCGCGCAGCTGCTTTAAGGTTTCAAAGCCATTTAGTTTAGGCATCATTACATCAAGTAAAACCAAGTCCACACTTTCATCCATTGCATCTAATCCTTCCATCCCATCATAGGCGGTAGAGACTGTACAATTTTCAAACGACAACACTTCTTTAAGTAAATCACTTAACTCAATGTCGTCATCAATGATTAATATATGTGGCATGTGCTTTTCCTGAAAAATGATTAAAGAGACAAGTCATTAAGTATATTTTACGTTGAAATGACAACAATAATCAGGCCTTTACGATACTTTACCTTAGCAATACGCCACTTTACCTAACAAACTCTATTCTATCCCTATTCGCTGAACACACAGCGCAATAACGAATACCAACCTACAATATAGAAGGAAATGAATATGAAAATGGCAAAAAAAATCATCTTAGCATCTGTTGTTCTTCCATTCGCATTAAGTGCTGGTAGCGCGTTGGCTTTTGGCGGAAAAGACCATAAAGGCGGAGACGGACAATGCTTCCCAGGTCTAGACCGCGGCATCTTGAAACAACTAGAACTGACTGATGCTCAAAAAGATCAACTAAAAGAGTTACGCAAAGCGGACAAAGAAGACCGCAAAGCAGATAGAGAAGAGCGTAAAGTAGCTCGAGAAGATCGCGAAGAAAACGGCATTCCTGAAGAGCGCAAAGAAGCTCAAGAGCAAAAGCTTGAACAACTAAACGGCTTACTATTAGCAGACAAGTTTGATCCAGCTGAAGCGACTAAAATCGCACAAGAAATGGCTCAAAAGCACATCAAACGCCAAGTGAGTATGCTGAACAAGCAATACCAAATGATCAGCATTTTGACACCTGAGCAAAAAGAAAAATTCGTTGAGCTTCAGGAAGAACGTTTAGACAATTGCGCTGAAAAAATGCACAAGGGTAAAGACCGTAAATAATTGCTCTAAATAGCAAAAACGCTCCCCCTAGTTAGCAAAAAGGCGACTCACCTTAACAGTGAATCGCCTTTTTTATGTTTCTTAAGCTATCGATTCTATCAACGGCGCTTCCAAATCCTAGCAACAGCCTGATCACTACCCAATAACCCAACAATTTCACATACGATGCCCGTTATACCAAAAACAGCAATTGGAATGATTCCTGCGAACTCGCCTGTTTTCAATGTAAACACCAAGGATACCGTGGCAATAACAAAACATAGCAGACCTAATACCAGCAAAATCGTACGGTGAGACTTTTTATAATCGTATTCCCCTTCCCCAGACTCAAACATATTCAAAATCGGAGCACAGAGTTTTCTCATAACACTTCTCATATAAACAAACCTTCATATATCTTAAGTGCTTTTTTATACCATTAAACAATCACATCATGGCAATTTTTAATACTAAATTAAAGTTTTCTAGCTTATTGCCGTTGAATTTAAAGTAGGTAGAAATTAACCGTATCACCCAACTTTTAAAATCAGTATTTAACGGAGTAAAGAATGAAGAAACTTATCCAAACAGGTTTAGCTGTCGCTATTACAGCGATATCCATCGGTGTAAATGCAGAGCCAACTGTATCATATATAGAATATGCAATAGGCGACATGGATCATGATAGCGGTAGTAGTGATGACTATTCCTCTCTCGCTCTCACTTTTGAAACACCTATAGTGCCATTGCTTTCATTAGAATTGGCTGAGTATGGAGGTACTGAAATTTCAAGAATAGGTGTGGGTGATTATATCGAAGTAGGCAGTGCAAGCTATCTTTATGGTCTTGTTCATTTTAATGATTATGATCCTGACTTTATTGACTCAGACTTTAGCTTAACCGCTGGCGTTAATGCACAATTAACAGAACGCTTAGAGCTTAGATTATCTCTATCTGAATACACAGGTGATGATACTGACGGCCTAAGTAACACTAAAATTGGCCTGGCTTATTACTTAGCAGGGAACGCTTCACTTTCTGCAAACTATGCCAATCATGACAGCTTCAATGTTGTATCATTCTCTGCAAGATTGAACTTCTAACAGAGATAACAGAGAAACTAAAAAGGGCTGAAATTTAATCTATTTCAGCCCTTTTTAGATCAACTAAATCATTTGTAAAGACCAAATTAGCTTACTTTTGTCAACCAACCATGAGTATCTTCTGCTTTACCCCATTGAATATCATTCAATGCTTGGCGAAGTTTATTTGCGATTGGCCCAGGCTCACCAGAACCCACTTTGTATTCTTTCTCATTGTGAATAAACGTACCGACAGAAGTTAATACCGCTGCTGTACCAGACAATACAGCTTCTACTTCTGGTTTCGCGGCACGTTCTAGCAATTCCGCAACAGTCAAATCACGCTCTGTTACCGTCATGCCCAAATCTGCCGCTAACGTCAAAATAGAAGAGCGAGTCACACCATGTAGGAAAGACGTATCCAAACCTTTGGTGATGATTTCGTTGCCATCAATCAACAAGAAGTTTGCTGCACCAGTTTCTTGTACATCACCATTTGGACAGAACAAAACCTGGTCAGCTTTTACTTCTTCATTAGCTTTCCTCATCGGACCTAATGCACTGGCGTAGTTACCACCACTTTTGATCATACCCATGTGAGGTGCGCAACGCATACCGGCTTCGTCCAACAAAAGACGCAATGCTTTTGCGCCGCCGGTGAAGTAATCACCTACTGGAGACAACAATACGTACAACATAGAAGCCGCTGTTGCGCCTGCTGCTTTGCCTACATTTGCTTCTGTGCCTATGTGTGTTGGGCGAATATACATAGACTCTGGTGACTCAGGTACTTCACTCGCGAATTCAGCAACAACATCTAAAATCATTTTTGTAACCTGAGCTTCATCCAACTCAGGCAATGACAACAAACGGCTACTTTGCGCTAAGCGCTTAATGTTTTGGTCCATTCGAAATACGTGCACACTACCATCAGCGTGGCGAAAAGCCTTCAAACCTTCAAAGCAGGTACTTGAGTAATGCAACACATGCGCACCAGGATGCAATTGAATGCTATCCGAAGAGACTAGGTTTGCTTCACTCCATTGATTGTTTTCAAATGTTGCTAATGCCATTTTAGGCATGAACACGCTACCAAAAGCCGCCATTTTTGTTTCCTATATAAATAAATGATTACGAGTAACAGCAAATTCAAAGCAAAAAAAGTAAGACTCTAAAATTCCACGTTACGACCCAATGACAAGATATTAAAGGGGAAAGCAGATTGAGGAAAGTAAATCGTTTCATGCAGCCAGATAAAATCACACCTTTTTGCACCTTAGGCACGTTTTTTCATTCCTAGCATCAACAGTCTAAGAATTAGAACCATAAAAACACTTTAAAACCAGCTCCTACAGGATCCAGATAAAAAGCATTGAAATAAGAATATTGGCAACAAGAGTCAACCAAAACACCACCTGAAAACGGCGCTTTTTAGTCTTATGGCGAAACACACTTTGACCAAACATAGCACCAAACCATCCCCCCAGAAACGATAAGATGTGTAAGGTGCGTTCACTGATACGCTGGCTTCCTCTTTTTGCGGCGTATTTATCAATACCGTAAATAAAGAAAGTCAGCACACTTAAGAAAGCAAAGTAATACGCTAAAAATATCATCTAAAAACTTCTATCAGATTCCTATCGAGTCTATCGCTCATCTACAGTTGAATAAAAACTTGTCTCAAGTGTAAAGGCCGCTTTTGATATGTAAGAAAAACTATACAAAGGCAAATGTTCTATTGTATACCTAAACAATCATTTTTATGTTGGTGACAAAAACAGGCAATGAAAGACCACTTAACCATTTCCATTTCTTCGGTTCATGGAAGCAAGCACTTTAGTTTTGGAAAGAGTTTTCGCCATACATTTAAAATTATTAGTTACGCCATCATTATTGCTCTGGTCGTCATGGCTGGCGTGATTTATTACCTAGTTAATGAAGCCGAATTTGCCAAGATCAAAAAAAATGAGCTGGAAACAAGATCATCTTCTTTAAGTCGTGAGCTTACCGCCTTAACTGAGCTCAAAACCAACTTAGAAAGCGATCTACTAGAACGGGAAGAAAAAATGCAATTGGTCTCTGACCGATTGGGCGATTTAGAAAACCTGTTAGGCATGGAAAACGATGCGACTAGTGAGCTTGAATCACGCTTAGACACAGCCGCCATTCACTCGTCCGTACGTATTATCATGCTCACTCAGATTCCCAGTGGCGCTCCTGTAAAAAACGCGAGAACCTCCTCTGGTTACGGAGAAAGAATACACCCTGTTACTGGTATCAAAAAATTTCACCGAGGACAGGATTTTGCAGTAAACACAGGCACACCAGTGTATGCACCTGCTGACGGTGTCATTGAAGTGACCCGACCAAGCAATGAAGGCTCTGGAAACTACCTACGCATTTTTCATGCTCATGGTTTTTCCAGTTCCTACTCTCATTTAAGTAAGTTCGCCGCTAATAAAGGCGACTTTGTAAAAAAAGGCGATATCATTGCTTATTCAGGAAATAGTGGTTTATCTTCTGGGCCACACCTTCATTATGAAGTAAGGTTTATTGGGCGAGCGCTTAATCCGAAACCTTTTTTGGATTGGGATGTCGATAATTTTGATTCAATTTTCAAAAACGTAAGAGGAATAGGATGGGAATCTTTGGTGGGAACAATCGAGTTAAGAGTCAGTCATCAACTACAACTCTCATCGCAGAAGGCTGCTCAATCAACGGACACATTAAAGTAGAAAACCAGCTTCAAATTGACGGATACGTTGAAGGACAAATTGAAGTAAAAAATCTACTGAGAATCAGTGAGACAGGCAATGTCGTAGGTGAAATTCTTACCGAGCGCCTTATCATTAACGGCACATTTGAAGGTGTTTGCCGAGCCACCTACATTGAAGTACTCAGCTCTGGCCGAGTCACAGGCACGGTTTACAGTGACAACCTGAGTATCGAATCTGGCGGTAAGTTTATGGGGGTTACCAAGCCACCAGAAGAGCTAGCAAATGAACAAAACATCATTGAGCACAGCGAAGCAGAGCAAGACACTAACGACCTAAGTTATAGTCAAGTTACGTAAGAACACGAGAGAACCACTTGATTAGATAAAAAATACTGACAATTCATCAAGTGTTTTCACTTCACTTTTGCTAGTAACCCCTTAGTTCAATCCATTTTTTTACCTTGTAATTAAAAAGTCCCCATTCAGAATAAAAACAATACATATCAATAATAACCATGTCATTTCAAAGAAGTAGTATTGATTTCTCCATCCCACCTTGAACGATTGTTCACTTTATTTACTCACTCCCTTCGCCCAATACGTTTTATATTAATACTATCTAGACTATTTGAATCGTGAGTGGGTTTTATTATGAGTAAAGTGAAAATAGACATTGTGTCTGATGTGGTTTGTCCTTGGTGCATCATTGGGTATCGTAATTTGGAAAAAGCCATTGAAGAACTTGGTGTGCAGGATCAAGTTGAGATTGAATGGCAGCCATTTGAACTGAATCCAGACATGCCAGCAGAAGGCGAAGTATTAAGCGCGCACTCTGCTCGCAAATACGGCTCAACACCTGAAAGCAGCGCACAATTTCGCGTAGAGATGACAGCTCGCGGCAAAGAAGTTGGTTTCGACTTTGACTATTTCCCAGAGATGAAGATTGTAAACACACGCGATGCGCATGTTTTATTGGAATACGCGAAAGAATGCGACTTACAGACAGAGATGAAATTACGCTTTTTCTCGGCCTTTTTCACCGAACATAAAGACGTGTCAGATCGTGAAATCTTGATAAAAGAAGCCGAAGCCGTTGGTTTAGATGTGAATGAAGCAAAAGCGCGACTCGAAAACACAAGCTCCGCTCAGCACATTCAACAAATCGAATCACAATGGCAACAAATGGGCATTTCTTCTGTGCCAACAGTGGTTGTGAATCGTAGAAATGCCATTGCTGGCGCGCACCCAGTAGAATCGTTTAAACAACTATTAGAGTCTGCATTGGCGGGCTAAATGTCACTCTTGTAGAAAGTTTGACGTACGCAGAGCCAATATCCTGCGTACGCCAATTCACTCGTTATCTGAGCAAAGTCATGCTGACTTTAAGGCTGATAAGGAAGTGAAGATTGATGCAAAATAATACGAACTTTACCGTCGTCACACTCTTTGAAAACAAAGCTTTTGTTAACAAAAATGTGGCTATCGTCATCACCGATAAAGTGCACATTACATTGCACAATCGCTAGGTCGTTATGCAATATAAAATCTTCCTTGCTGTACCAAACTTTTACCCAAGGCTTAAGCTTAAAACCTGTATCGTCAGGAAACTCACTGTTCCCACCGACAAAGTAAGAAAGCGCGCCTTCTTTCGTTGGGCGAAAGGTTTGCTGTCCAAATGTAAGAGTTGGCTTGAATAATACGTGGCCGTTATCGTAGTCATAATTCTCAGATAACACCTTCAGAGAAAACGCTTGAGCGTCACCACCTTCCGCATGAACTTGTCCAACTTTTACGACGTTGTCGCACCAAGTTTGCAGTGCTGTATGTGCCATTTCTTTTGTAAACATAGAAGTATACTTTTCCTTTAGAGGCTTCATTGTATCGATTCAATCACACACAGAAACACCGTTTAAAATGCTCCGTAATGCTTAACGTAAATGATAAGTAACTCTGCCATACGATAACACCAATAATCGTGGGTGAAATAAGATTAAATTATGAAAGAAAAAGGAGAAAGCCGAGCTTTCTTTAATCAGAACAAACAACTTTTCACGCACCAAGGAGAGGTAAATGCTTACGCTGTTGGTAAGTTAAAGCCAGCTCTAAACATTGTTTGATGATGGCTTCTGGCAAGGGCTTCGACAAAGGCAGGATAATCGCTCTATTTCCCTGAAACTCTAATTCCTCGCTATAGAGTTCGCGAAAGGTATCCACCAACTTAGTCTGACAATGAAAGAAGAGATAATAATGATCAGGAGACTTCGTCTTCCAGTCCAACCTTAGCGGACTGCCTGTTTTGACATTGTAACTTGGCTCTTCCCATTTTAAAGATTCTTCAACCTCACCAAGATCCAACTCAGATGCAATGTCAAAAACGAGACCTCGCAATGCCTCTAGCCTAATACGAGCATTTTCTGGGAATTCATCGAATCGATCTTTGACGAGTTTGTTCATTGAATCCTCTATTTACTGGATGCGGCTAAACCCACACCAAAACTGACAAAAACCCCTCCGCTTATTTTATTAAGAAGAGCGTTGCCCTTCTTAGACGAAAGTTTTGATTTAGCAAAAGAGGCAAAAGCAGCATAAATGGTATGAATCACTATCACCAAGACACTAAAGGTGGCGGCCAATAAAACAAATTGAGGCGCATACTCTTGAGTCACATCGATAAACTGAGGAAAGATCGACATAAAGAAAATCACCGCTTTTGGATTCGAAATAGAAACGAGAAAGCCCTCAATAAAACACCTTAACAGAGAGCTCTCTTTGGCTTTAATGATAGGATTATTAGCCACCTCACTACGTAATATTTTGACGCCCAAATAAATAAGGTAAGCAGCGCCAGCAATTTTTATTATATTAAACGCAATGGCTGAACTCGCCAGTATGACACCTAAACTGGTGGCCGAAATCGTAGCGACCAAGAGTATCGCCAAAGACACACCTAGTATCCCTGCTAAGGATTTCAGCAACCCTCTTTGAATGGCGTTATTGAGCGTTAACATGACAGCAGGTCCAGGCAAAAGGATGGTCGCAATGGCAACACCCACATAGATCATATAACTTTCCATACACACCCCTTCATAGATAAAACATCAATCAGTCGACGAGTTAGCACCCTTCTACATTGACTTAGCGGCGACCAGCTCAACATCTCTAAACTTTTTGTAGCAACAAGTTTACCCATAATGTCATAACGCATAACAGTGAAAGCCAGAACGTAATCATACGATGGAAAACATGGTTATAAGTTAAATGAATATATGAATGTACAACACGTAAAACAACAAATAGCCAAGCAACGATTAAAGCAAAATAGCTATTAATTCCCCAGAAGATATACAAAGAACATACCACGTAAAATAATACAGGCACTTCAAATTGATTGTTAAAATTACGAGTCGTTTTTGTGATTATGTCAGGAACCTCCTGACCATCCATTAAACTATAAAATTTAGTTTTTACCGTTTTATTTTTAACGCTATCGAACCTAGCTTTGAGCGTAATACAAGCAATAATGAACGTTAAAACAACCATTAAAAACATTGGATATAACATTAAATCATTCATATAAAATCAAGACCTGATAAAAATATAACGCCTCACTCACCGGAATTTTGAGAGCGAAGCGAGTAAAATTTCCGAGTACAGTGACTTGTTAGTAATCATTTTGGCAACTTTGAAAGTACCTTCCCAAATGCATCGGCAACTACCCTCAATGCGTGTTCGTCAACTACTTTTGAATCCTCGTCATTTGTTGAATTCTGACCGAAGATTCGCTCAGCTAATTGCTTTTTAAGCTCTTGCTGTTGCGGTAGCTCTAGGGAATTGATGAATGGGTCAAAGGCTTTCACTTCCAACGTAAACCATCTGGCTCTTTTTTCGTTATTTCTATGCTTAGTTGATTGCTGCGCGGAATAGGCAGCGCCCCATAGAAGAACTCCTGATATAGAAAAGGCGATAAGCATTATATGCCAAGAAAAGTCGTTGTTTTGCGATGGGCTTAACTCCATGCTAGCCATTTCCGAAACAGCTTCACTTGATTGATTTTCCTCGTTACCTTCTTGTGAAATCAATACATTTTCAACTGCTTCAATATTACCCCAAGATTCCGAATTATAGAAAAACGAAAATACTAGCCATATAACTGTGACACAGATAAAGCCGACCGATACACTTCTCCATCGATTGGCCTGATCTTTTTCGTCATCTGCGCTTTTAATATATGCCGCTCCAACACTGTCACCAGCCGTCAATTCATACAAATTTAGTATAGACTGGTGTTTGACTTTGGAATCTTCTATAACTCGATCTAGCTCCGTCTTAAGCATATTTTCCTGGCTATCTAGAGCTGCATCGTGCTTATCAATTATTTCTTGCACTTCTTTGCTTTTCTCTGAGGCGAAAGTATCTCTCCACTTACTAAACTCTTGGCTTCTGGAATCTTGTGCGGACGAGAATTGGTTTTGCCACTCCGATGTAAGTTTACTTAACTCAGCTTTCTTTTGTTCTATCTCTTCTGAAAGTAAAGTGAGCTTTTTAACTTGTTCCTCAGTTAAAGAAGAAACTTTAGTCAACTGCGCATCAAGAGCTTCTTTTTTTACAGATAGTCCGTTAATGGTGCTATCCACAACGCTGTCAATGTAGGACATTTTTTCTAGTGATTCAGAATCATCGGAAAGGGCTTGAATTATAGATAATTGTGTAAGATTTTTAGAGACATGATCATTAATAGCAACTAAATAGGCTGCTTTACCATTTTGGATATAGGCGTTAACCTGATTAGTGACATTCTGATGGCGCAACTGATTGTTTAACGAATCTACCTGGTTAACCGGAACTATTTCAGGGTCAACCAATGCCAAGACCAACCGATACCTCTCAATTATTTTTTTTAGACGACGCTGCTCCTCAACCTCACCTTCAGAAAGGTTTTCAACATTCGAGCTAGCTGCGTTATCCAGCCACGAAAGCGTTTCATGTATAGGATGCTTTTCAAAGGCTTCTTTCCATCGATTCATTTCGTCTCCAGTATATTATTCTCTTACTCACTGCATAACTAACGCCCTGTTAACAGGCAATAAAATAGTTGGTTTAAATAAGCTACGAAGGAGCAAAAAACCAACTGTTTTTTGTCCTTGTTTAACAGTTTGTTAGGCATTTTTTGCCAATTCAAATGCTTCTAGTAGAGGCAGAAGCTTGTCTCCTATTTTCTTTTCTCGGTTGCTAGTTCTAACACCGTCTATAACATCAGTTGAATACCCTTTGATATATGTAGGTGGTAAGTGTGCCGCTTCTCTCTCAAAATTGAAAACACATACACCCTGCAACGTAGATTTATTATCATCTTTGTCACATATATAGGTGTAGGTTAAAACACCATCAGCTTCATTAATAAAGGTAGCCTTAGAGGTCCACTGGGCGTAAGACTCACCGTTTTCTTTAAAAGCTTCACCACGAATAACAAGGTGATTTAAAGTCTGGTCGAAAACTTCAACGGTTATGATTTTTTCATTGTTAATGGCTTTAAACTCACCAACCCAAGTTCCATTAAGGAAAGTTGCACCTAACAAGTGCTTTTTAAGCCACAACCAATTCCGAGCTAGACTCGATAATATTTTGGCAAATAAATTGTAAATACCAACCGCTGAAAGTAACGTTACAATTGGTTTAGCTACACCGAACTCATTGAGAAGAGGAGCAACATTCTCAATCATGAAATACATAACCATTACAGTAGCAACGGTCACATATGAATGGAATTTATGCTCAGAAGTCATGATTCATCCTTAAATGCCTAACATTTTAATAGTGCGCATGCCCGTTCACAGATTTAAAAAATCCTCTAGACATCTCTACAACCAACTGAGTTTTCAGTGCTTTATAAAGCTATTCACAAAATTAAAAACTGGCAAAACGAGCATGCGCGTTATTTAAAAAAAGAATAAAAGGGAAGGATTTATGGTAGATAAAACGTCCGTAAGTCTCTGTCATTTCATTCCGTTATGGCGTTAATGTAGCGTGAGATGGTTTTGATTTCCAGTATCGATTTTAGTCACAGATATGAGTATTGAAGGTGAAAGCTGCGCTTTCAGTGTCAGATTACGGTGGTGCCTCCCTTAGTCGTGATCTACGTTTTCTGTTCGGTGGATATTGGATATTGTCGGGATAAATCCCGACCTACGAAAAGGTTTGTAGTTTAATTTGAGGCGTTTGAAAAATGACATTCCGCTGAGGTAGGCGGTAGTTTCGAGGAGGAATGTCATTTTCAAATACCCAGACACCATAACCCCATCTTCCGTCTTCCCCTTGAAGACAAAAGGGGAAGAAACTGATCCGCAGGGTCAAAGCCCTTTTCAATTAGCTCTTTATTCATTAAAGGTTTTTCGGATAGAAAAGGGGTTCGATCCTTGGCTAATTTTTGTTAAACCAACGCAAAACAGTTGGGCTGTGTAGGTCGAAATTCATTTCGACAATATTTTAGATGGTGTCATGTGATTATTGTCGGGATAAATCCCAACCTACGAAAAGGTTTGTAGTTTAATTTGAGGGATTTGAAAAATGACATTCCACTGAGGTAAGCGGTAGTTTCGAGGAGGAATGTCATTTTCAAATGCCAGACGCTACAACCCCATCTTCCGTCTTCCCCTTGAAGACAAAAGGGGAAGAAACTGATCCGTAGGGTCAAAGCCCTTTTCAATTGGTTCTTTATTCATTAAAGGTTTTACGGATAGAAAAGGGGTTCGACCCTTGGGGGAACGCACGACAATTTGGCTGTGTAGGTCGAAATTCATTTCGACAATATTTTACATAGTGTCATGTGATTATTGTTGGGATAAATCCCGACCTACGAAAAGGTTTGTAGTTTAATTTGAGGCGTTTGAAAAATGACATTCCGCTGAGGTAGGCGGTAGTTTCGAGGAGGAATGTCATTTTCAAATACCCAAACACCATAACCCCATCTTCCGTCTTCCCCTTTAAGACAAAAGGGGAAGAAACTGTGATGAAGAGTTTATTCTCCGATGTGCCAGCCGTTGGTGATTGGGTAGCGGCGGTCGCGGCCAAAGCCTCGGGCGGTGATGCGGACGCCGGTTGGTGCTTGGCGGCGTTTGTATTCGTTTAAGTCGACAAGTCGAAGGACGCGGTACACGGTTTCTCGGTCGAATTTCTTCGTGGCAAGTATGGCTTCTGCGCTTTGGTCTTCTTCTATGTACATGCGCAAGATTTCATCGAGGATGTCGTAGCTTGGCAAGGAGTCTTCGTCTTTCTGATCTGGAGCCAGTTCCGCGGATGGCGGGCGAGTAATAACTCGCTCAGGGATCACGTAACCAAGTGTATTACGGTATCGGCACAGTCTGAATACGAGCATTTTGAACACGTCTTTTAAGACGGAATAACCGCCGACCATGTCGCCGTACAGTGTTGCGTAACCCACAGCCATTTCACTCTTGTTGCCTGTGGTAAGAACCATGTAGCCTTTTTTATTGGAGATCGCCATCAAGGTCACGCCGCGAGTTCGAGCTTGTAGGTTTTCTTCTGTGGTGTCTTTTCCATAGCCTTCAAACTCTGGCGCGAGCACGTCAGAGAATGCCGACACCATAGATTCGATCGGCAATACGCTGTATTTCACGCCAAGCAATTTCGCCTCTTCTTCCGCGTCGTGCAAGCTGATAGAAGAAGTGTAAGTGTATGGCATCATCACAGCTTGTACGCGGTCTGCGCCAATGGCATCTACCGCCACAGCAAGTGACAAGGCTGAATCGATACCGCCACTTAAGCCCAGCACAATGCCTTTGAAACGGTTCTTCTCAATGTAGTCACGCAATCCCAAAACCATGGCTTGGTAAACGCTGGCTTCTTCGCTAAGCGCTGGTGCAATGGCGCCCGAAACTGGCTCAACTTTATTAGGTTGATCGTCGTTGATGATCATATCAACACAATACAAGCCCGCTTCGAACCAAGGCGCTTGCATGACTTTATCGCCTTTGGCGTTCACGACAAAAGAGCCACCTTCGTAGACTAATTCGTCCTGAGCGCCCATGTAGTTCACATAGACGATAGGCAAGTTGACTTCCGTCGCACGTTGGTGCAATAAGGCTTCGCGCTCACCCATTTTTTCGATGTGATAAGGGGATGCGTTGAGATTCAAAATTAATTCAGCGCCAGCGGCTTTGGCTTGCGCAATCGGCTCTGGATGCCAAATATCTTCACAAATACTTAAACCAACTTTTGCCCCTTTAATGTCTACGATAACGGCTTCTTGGCCTTCGCTAAAATAGCGTTTGTCATCAAAAACGAGAAAGTTTGGCAGCTTTTGCTTGGCGTATTCGCCCAGCATTTTGCCTTGGTAAATCACGCTGGCGCAGTTGAAAAGCTCGCCATCAATACGGCGCGGATAACCCACCACCAAATAGATGTCTTTCACTTCTTTTAATAAAGTTTCTAGCGCCGCTTCGATGCGCGTATCTAAACTGGGTCTAAGCAGTAAATCTTCTGGCGGATAGCCTGTTAAGGTCAATTCAGGAAAAACCACCACATCGGCTTTGTCTTCGTCGCGGGCTTTATTCGCCGCATCAATAACCGATTGAGTGTTTTTCGTAATGTCGCCGACCAGCATGTCGAGCTGGGCCATTGCAATTCGTAATGTCATACAGTTGCTATCTCGTAAACTCTGTTAGATTATGCTGCTTATTGTCTGGAATTACACAACTTAGGTAAAGTCTATGATCGTCCGTTTGATCGTTTTTATTGCGATTTTTTTCATCGCTTGGTGGTTGTACCGCAAATTTATCACGTTTAAAGGTGGGCTATCCCCTACCAAATCAGAAAAAGCCAAATCTTCCAAAAAAGAAGAGGCACAAGAAAGCATGGTTCGTTGCACAGAATGCCAAACTTTCACGCCTCGTTCCCACGCTATTCATGACCAAGAAGCTCGTCCATTTTGCTCCGCAGAGCATTTAAAAGACTTCAATAAAAAGTCTGATTAATTCACGGCAACCCAACCGCTCGAAAGCAGTTTTCCATCGCGCCACCACCAGCATAAATAGGCTTGCTGGTTTTGTGTGGCGCAGAGTCGGTAAGACGTTTGGATGACTGATGTTGTTTCGCCTTCGCTCTCTTCTTCTTCGTCTTCGTCTTCATCTTTATCTTTATCTTTATCTTTATCTTCACTCAGATCATAACGAGACCATTGATACCGTAATATTTGCCCATCTTTGCTCCAAGTACTTTCTTCATCGCTGGCTTGTTGCTCAGCCAGATCACAAAAACCAACGCAGTCGCTTAGCATCGCCAGATGAAAAGAAGGAGAAGTCACATAGTTGTCTATGAAGTCTCGCCATATTTGCTGATCTTCCTCTAAATCAGTCAACTGACCGCGCCATTGATAAGACGCAATCATGGTGTTTTGAAAGTGGGTCGATAAACTGGATATCGCCAATAAAAGCGCAATAATGGGCAATGAAACCCAGCCTTTTTGATTGTTTATAAAAGAGCTTAAAAAAGAATTGGAAGGAGAAACAGACATCAAATACTTCCTCCTTTTAAGACGATTATTTGATTGCCAATGTTCTGGCAAGGGGAAGTATAAGCCCAAGTCTCGCCTCGCATTGAAAAGTAGCTTTGTTCTAACTGAGCACCTCTTTCAGACTGACAATCATCCAAAGCATATTGATACTCTATCCATAACCCTCGCAGCGTTTTTAGATTAAAATCGCCATAGCTTTTGACCAAGGTATCAACTGAGCCGTCGTTGTTTTCATCTAACAAAGGGAAAATCGCTAAACGCTCTATTCCGTTTAATAACTCCAATGAATTGCCACTTTCTTCCGGAGTTCGCCAAAAAGCGGTTCCGCCGTTTTTACCGGGCGATAAATACCAATAGAAACCGTCTTGGCTTTCCAGAACACCTGATTGCCCAATAGCTTTATCATCCATGAGCTGTATTTGAGTCTGAGTGCTGGTGACAGACAATACTTGTCCATGAAACTGCGCAGCGCAGTTGGAGAAAGTAACGCTGTCTCCGGCTTGCCAATGACAATCGAGCGTCGTTGAGAATGGATTCTCTGATATTGTTAATGCGCTTCTGCACGAACCATAATCCGCACCTTTTAACCAATCCGAAGTGGCCATTACCACACGTGAAGACAGGCGATCAGGCTTTGCGCTTCCTGAGCCTATGGTTAAAAACATATCACTGCCATCGTAACAATTCGACGGCACCAAGCGCGCCCATTGGGCGTTAAAATGAGCATCTATAGCGGCTTTAAATTTGTGCTGATCTTGATAAATTTGCGCTAGAAAATGCCGCTCTTGCAAGCGCCCTAACGCAGCGACTAAAAACGGCAAGAACAGGGAAATCAGCAAACACACCACCAGCAACTCCAATAGCAAACTGCCTTTTAATTGTGACTTCATTCTTCGCCCTCCAAGCCCGTTTCAGACAAATAGGTTTCAGACAAGTCATGTTGCGAAGCATAAAACCAACGCTCTAATTGGCTGCCAGTACATTCCTGACATTCGGGGTAAGAATCGCTATCTTGGCTGTCGTCGTCCGCAGACCAGTTTCGCTCTACAACCAGCATTTCCATCAAGGCCTGCTTTTGTTGGTTTTCTTCAAGCTTTCTTTGGTTTTCTGCTAACTGAATGGATTGCCACTGGGTTTGGCTTTGAACTTGAACAAGGTGCAATACAAATGCCAGCAAAGCGAAACACAAAGTGACTTCTAGCATTATCCAGCCCTGTTGTGATTTACGAGAAATGCCGCCAGAAAAAGAGTGAAATTTCATAAGCAATCACCTTCGTCTTTTTCCTGAATATCCGTTTTGTAAAATCGACCACTTTGATTAAGAACCAGCGTTGCTTGCCAACTTCCTAGACAAAATTCAAAGGTGCCATTTTGATAGCCAGATAAGCCATTACTGTGAAATTCGATTTGCTGTTTGTTAACAGGAAAGCCAGCCCAAGACACAGCCAACAGATCATGAAAGGCAGTAGAGCGATACGAGATATAGTCTGAACTTGATTCATCACCTTGATACAAAATAAAGCCAGAAGACCAATTTCCGTCACACGCTAAACCACCACAAACGAAACTGGGCGAACCACTGACGACCGCCAACTGACGGGCTTGCAGCAAGGCATCGGATAATTCATTAATGGCATTATTTAGAAGAGTTTGATCTTGCGTATCTTGACTGGCAGCTAGGAATTGCGCCGAGCCTGCATAAGCAAGAACACTGAGAATGGCTAGAACACAGAGCATTTCTAGCAGAGAAAAGCCTTTTTGTTGCAGCATTGAAAACCTCCTTATTTTCGATCACTTCGAGCATCCTTGCTCTAATGAAGAGTGTGATTCACTGTCCTAATCAGCTACTCATAGCAAACCATTTATTGATGTGATTGGCAATTTGTCTTGGTTTTTGGAACGGCAAGGAATGGTCACAGGCACTCATGACCTTGTGTTCCCATTCTGCTTTGTTCTGATTCAGCAATTCATAATGCTGCTTTAGCGCTTCATGGCTTAGCTCACCTGAGAAAAGAAACACCTGATCCGATGCATCGATTAGCGCTTCTCTTAAGCTTGGTTCTTGGCTCATTATTTCAACATGGTTTGTTACCGCATCCAGCGCATAAGCAAAGCCAAAAGGACGATGAGCAAGACGAGATTGCGTGGTTGCTTCCGCCACAGGGTGCTTTCGACGGTTCGGTGAAACGCCGTCCATAAACTGTGCCACACCCAATTCCACATCGCCTGTTTCACGGATTAGCTTTGACGCATGACGATACTTCAAGCGTACTTCCATCAAATTCGATAAGTCTTCTCGATCCAAAGAAGCGGGCTCTAACAAGGCCATTTTGGCTTTTGTTTTGCCTTGCTGTTGACGGCGATAATTCAAGTTCAAAGCAACCAAGCCACCTAACGAATACGCCACCGCATCGAAATCATCCCATTTAAGATGCGCCAATAAAGCTTCTATCTCATCGGTTAATTCATCGATCGTCACAGCTTCTTCTTCACCATGATGATGAAAGGAATCTCCCATGCCTTTTAAATCTGGCACCAACATCCAGCGCCATTGTGTGAGATAAGGCAACATAGGCGAATAGGTAATTTCCCCCGCGACACCTGCGCCATGCAACAACAAACAGGTTCGATCTGTTTGGGCATTGGGATTTTCATAAAGACGATACGCTAGACGCGCACTGGGTAAAGTAAGAAAAAAAGTCTCAGACACTTGTAATTAACCTGTGAGGAACCTATTTAAAAGAATACAATATTTGCTATTAAAAACATGACTACATATTACTAGGTATTGATAAAAAATGTCAGAAATCAAACGGGTTAATCTCCCTTATCAGACATCCTTACTGTCTTTCTTTTCTGCCGTAAGAGATTTGCCCTACCCTGCTTTACTCGACAGTAATCACGAGCATTTCTCCGATACCCAGTACGATATTTTGGTCGCGGACCCTTTGGCGCGTATTCGCCCATCACAAGATGACACTTCAAACGACTTGATTACATGGCGAGACACGCCAGTTTATGAGTTACAAAACACTCATAACCCAATGGATTTGTTAAACGAATTAATGACATTAATTTGCCAAGAACCTTGGGCGAAATCTGCCTCGAAAGAACTGCCTTTTACTGGCGGTTTGCTAGGTTATTACGGTTACGAAAGCGGCCATTTTGTCGAAAAGCTGCCAGATACAGTCAAACATGACATTCAGTTAGCCTCGTTAGATATGGGACTTTATGCTTGGGCAGTGATTAGTTCCCATCAAGAAAAAACCACCCAATTGGTTCTCACGCCTTGGTGTTCTGATAAAGAAACAGAAGAGCTAGTCAAACGCTTTACCTCTGCTAAATCTGAAACTTTAAAAGACTTCACCCTTAAAACGCCTTTTTCCTCCAACATGACTGAAGGCGATTACGCGGAAAAATTTGCGGCGGTACAAGAGTACATTCAGTCCGGTGATTGCTATCAAGTGAATTTAGCTCAACGCTTTTCCAGCACTTACCAAGGTGACACTTTTACCGCTTATCAAGCATTGCGTGATGTTTGTCCGACGCCTTTTTCTGCTTATCTTGAAGTGTCGCCAGAGCAAAGCTTGCTAAGCCATTCACCTGAACGCTTTTTATTGTGCGATAAAGGCCGCGTTGAATCTAAACCAATCAAAGGCACCATTGCTCGCGGCGCCACGCCAGAAGAAGACAAAGCCAATGCAGATTGGCTCATGGCATCGGAAAAGAATCGCTCCGAGAATTTAATGATTGTCGATTTGTTGCGTAATGACCTTGGTCGCACTTGTTTAACCGGCAGCATCAAGGTGCCAAAACTGTTTGCCTTAGAAAGCTATGCCAATGTGCATCATTTAGTGTCTACCGTGGAAGGTGCAATAGACCAAGCTGACCAAGCCATTCGTGTGTTCCACCAAAGCTTCCCCGGCGGCTCTATTACTGGCGCTCCAAAAATTCGATCTATGGAAATCATCGACGAATTAGAGCCTCATCAGCGTTCTGCTTATTGTGGCTCCATTGCTTACTTTAGTTCCAACGGACAAATGGACTCCAGTATTAGCATACGAACATTGGTTGCCGACCATGGAAATTTGCATTGTTGGGCTGGCGGTGGATTGGTTGCCGACTCAAAATGCCAAGAAGAATATCAAGAAACCTTTACCAAAGTAGGTAAATTGACCCATACTCTAGAACACGTCTTTTTGAAGTAGGCCGTACAATGAGTGACATAGAGCAGTTTTTAAATGCTCCTCCTATCGAC
Source organism: Marinomonas algae (assembly GCF_047525555.1). NCBI lineage: Bacteria > Pseudomonadati > Pseudomonadota > Gammaproteobacteria > Oceanospirillales > Oceanospirillaceae > Marinomonas > Marinomonas algae. The sequence continues at coordinate 326,284 of NZ_JBLIXK010000001.1, forward strand.
CTGAGCTTAGAGGAAATTCGCGCCGCGCTAGACAGAGCGCCTTATGCGCAGCAGATTCATAATCCGGACAGAGAACTCTTTCCAGATGGATATGACTTAGACTACCGCTCAGCTGCAGTACTGATTCCAATCTGGCGCAAACCAGAAGATGGTGAACTCTACGTGCTTTTAACCCAGCGCGCACTGCACATGCGAAACCACCCTGGACAAATCGCTTTCCCTGGCGGCAAACACGACCCAGACGACGCCAGCATTCAATACACAGCACTACGAGAAACCTTAGAAGAAGTAGGATTAGCCCCAGATTGCTTCGATTTATTAGGCGAACTTGGAGAGTATTGCACCATTTCTGGCTATTGCATCAAGCCTATCATTGCAGAAATGACCCGAAGAAGTGAATTGAGCCTTTGTGAAGACGAGGTAAAATCTGTTCATTGGGTGCCATTGCGTCACTTGCTCACGCCGCAAAATTACCGTTTTAAAAAGAAAAAGCTCGATGCGATTTCCCGTGGTTATTTTGAAATTGAATACCAAGACATTCGGATTTGGGGCGTCACCGCAGGTATTCTATTTGGGCTTTACCAAACCCTAGCAGAGCACATTCGTTAGTCGTTCTTCCTTATCGACTTTCTAAAAAAATTATCTAAAAAAAGCTTCCTAGATTAGCTTGCCACCTTGCCAGTTTGAACAGGATTAGGCTTCAACTTGCTCTACAGCGCTGAATTCAATCCTCGGACTTTCTGTCATGAGATACATTTGCCATCTTGTATCAAAACGCTCGTAACACTCTTCTAGTGCTTGAATGTGCTCAAGCAAAATACTGCCGGCCTGCGTAATTTCAGTTGTACGGCCATGTCGAGTTAATAATGGTTTCCCCAACTTGCCTTCCAGTTTTTGAATGTGCTGACTCACGGCTGGCTGAGTTAAACCCAATTGTTTTGCCGTTCGGGTAAAACTCCCCGTCTCGACCAACACTTTAAATGTCATGAGATGCTGTGTATTGAACATAAAGATTCCTTATAATTCATTTCATTATGCCCAAGCCTTTTCATAGGAACATTGACCTATATCGTGTTTTCGTGAAAGATTGACGGTAATTAACCCGAGTGGATGACAAGAATGACAAAACCGCAAGATGACCTACAACCTTGGTACGAAAGGCAATCTGGCCACAAAGCATCCCGCGATAACGACTATCGAACACCTTATCAAAGAGATCGCGCCCGCATCATTCACAGTGCTGCGTTTCGTCGTTTGCAGTCTAAAACTCAAATTCTTGCCATTCGCCAAAACGATTACAGTCGCACCCGTCTTACTCACTCTTTAGAAGTGGCACAAATTGGCAGCGGTATTGTTCATCAACTGAAACATAGCTCCCCTGCTGATGCGGATTTCCAAAAGTGGCTCGCAGACGATTCACTCATCGAAACCATTTGTTTAAGCCATGACATTGGTCACCCACCTTTTGGTCACGGTGGAGAGATTGCATTGAATTACATGATGCAGTCTCACGGCGGCTTTGAAGGCAATGCTCAATCTCTGCGCATATTAGGCAAACGAGGTTCTTACTCGCAAAACTTTGGTATGGATGTGACGAGACGCACTTTATTGGGCATTCTGAAATACCCTGTTTTATACCAAAACGTGGTTGGAACTTATCCGGAAAAGCACACCAATTTCCGCCAATTTAAAGCATCCCAATGGGCGCCACCGAAGTGCGTTTATCAAGACGAAGAAGATCTATTAAACTGGATTCTTCAACCCTTCAGCGAAGCCGATAAAACGGCTTTACAAGCAGTCAGAAGAACAGACAAGAATCACGCAAAAGCAACTCATTCTAGCTTTGATACCAGCATTATGGACCTCGCGGACGACATTGCTTACGGTGTACACGATTTAGAAGATGCCATTGTGCTTGGCATGGTGACCAAAGATATGTGGCTAGAGCATTTGGAACCTAAGCTTTCCGCGCTTGCTTCGCCTTATCTCGCGAAAAACTTAAACAACATTCGCACGCAATTGTTCAGCCGCCAGAGTCATCTACGCAAAGAGGCTATTGGCGATCTTGTCAGTTGGTTTATCACTTCGTGCCAAGTGATTGAAAATACAAACTTTGAACACCCATTACTGCGCTTCCAAGTTGGCTTGCCAGAAGGTCAGCGCCAAGCACTTTCTTTGCTAAAGCAGTTTGAAATGCAGCACATAATTCAACGACCAGAAGTACAAATGCTCGTCTATAAAGGCCAGCAAATGCTTTTAGAAATGTTTGAAGCTTACGCCGCAGACCCAAATCGACTGTTACCAAGAGAGATAGCAACAGAATGGCGTAAGAGCCAAGAACAAGGTGAAAACGGGCTTAGAATAATTTGTGATTACATGGCATCCATGACGGACGATTATGCGAGCCGTATGTACAACAAGTTGTTTGTGCCAAGCTTAGGCTCTGTATTTGAACCGATGTAGTGCAACTCAATCATCCTGTCACTTCATTTCATAAGAACACATGAAATATAAAAAAAAGCCCCAAACTCAAAATTTGCATTTGAGTCTGGGGCTTTTCTATTTCGCTATATTCTACTGATTAAAGCTGAGTGTGCAGACCACATTCGCGGTTAGACAAACCTTTTGTTGGATCAAAGTAGTTTTCAACGTTTGGTAAGTCATGCTCTTTCAAGTAAGCCAACATATCCGCTTCTTTCCAATGTAAGAAAGGCGCAACCTTGATAACTCCATCCGCGCCTTGGCTAATCACTTCCATATTTTGACGGAAGGCTGTTTGCTCTGAACGCACACCGGTGATCCAAACATCTGGAGCGACTTCTTTCATGGCTCTTGTGAATGGCTCTAGCTTGAAGTTTTGAGTAAAAGCATCGTGACTTTCTTCGCCCACATCAGGCACACCACCAAAGGCATTATCCCAACGAGCAGCTGTAATTTTTGGCGTGTAAACTTCCACTTCCAGCTCAAGAGAAGCAATGAGTTTTTCAGCCACAAGATAAGTATCACGAGTGTTATAGCCAGAATCAGCCCAAACCACAGTAATGTCTTTTTTAGCCTGCACTGCGGTATGAAGAACCACGGCTTCCATTGGTCCAAAATGCGTAGAAACAATCGGCTTTTTACCTTGCTCAACAGCCCATTTAATAATGTCCAATGGCGTTGCAGCGCTCAACTCTTTATTCGCTTTAGCTATATCGATCATACAAAAACCTATAAATAAATTATAAAAAATGCAATTTCGCTAGAATGCCATTAATTAAAAAAATTATCTACGGTAATTTATAGGCAATAACGCCTACAAATTAAGCGCCATCCCACTTTCTGGTAAAGGCAAAGCCGTTTTATATCGCACCTGTTTTAACGCAAAGCTAGAGCGGATATTTTCCACGCCTTGGATTTTGGTTAATCGCGTGAGTATCAAGGTTTCTAATGCCTGAATGTCTGGCACCAAAACTCGCAACAAGTAATCTTCATCCCCTGTCATCAAATAACATTCCATCACCTCTGGGCACTCGGCGATGGCACTTTCGAAAACTTCTAGTGCTTCTTCATCTTGCTTCTTTAGCCGTATGTGAATAAAAACGTTCACATGCAAGCCAAGCTTCTTCGCGGAAACAAGAGAAACCTTGCCATTTAAAATGCCCATTTCCTCAAGTCGCTTCACTCTATTAAAGCAAGGTGTTGGCGACAAATTCACCAGACTCGCCAGCTCTGCATTTGTCATATCACCATTAATCTGCAAGTTATTAAGAATGGCGATATCTTTATTATCGAGCTTAACCATACAAATTATCTCCTAAATCAACCTAATCCAGATAATATATACTGCAATAAAACTTTATACGACAAACAAAAGAAACTTTCTCTGAAAGAATTTGGATACTCTATTTCTAAGCCATCTAATGAATGTGAGTCCAATATGTCTAAAATCTTAATGCCACCTATCACGAAAGATTCTTGGAACATTTCTTTGCTTTCTCCGCAGACAAAAGCCCTGTGTGTTTTATTTGTTGCCATCATCATTTGGGGAGGAAATTGGCCTGTGATGAAAGCAGGTTTGAATCACATTACGCCATTCTGGTTTTCCATGATGCGATTCGCTTTAGGTGGCGCGGCTTTATTTGCCTTCCAATTCATAACTAAAAGCCTTTATATTCCAACAAAAAAAGACCTGCCATTAATACTCAGCATCGGTCTAATACAAATGATGGCATTCACAGTGCTTGGTTCCATTGCCATGACTCAAGTGGACGCTGGACGCTCAGCGATTCTCGCCTACACCACCACATTGTGGGTACTCCCCTTGTCTGTGGCTTTTTTTCGCGAAACCTTAGCGGCAAAGCAATGGCTCGGCGTCATCTTAGGTTTAGCTGGCGTTATTACTTTGTTTAACCCTTTTAGTTTTGACTGGAGCAACTCGTCACTATTAATGGCAAACGGTTTGCTACTGATTGCGGCTTTTTGCTGGAGCTTATGCATCATTCATTTGCGTCATTCAAAATCCTCTGCCACCGCTTACCAACTCGCACCTTGGCAGATGCTAACAGCAACAGTTCCATTGGTTTTTCTAGCCTATTGGATTGAAGGTCCATTTACCGGCGATGGCAGTGCTGACTTTTGGGCAATTTGCCTGTATCTCGGCCCTCTTGCCACCGCGTTTTGCTTTTGCGCTGTAAACGGAGCAAGTCGAAAACTGTCTGGCACTTTTGTCTCAACTTCCATGCTTGGCGTGCCAGTAACAGGACTACTGTTTTCAAATTTCTTTTTGAGTGAAGCCCTAACCATTCCATTGATTGCTGGAGCCTTGTTAATTTGCAGCGGCATATTTTTTGTCATCATCAGCGCTAAGAAGTAAGCCCATAGCGGTTTAGAGCTTATTTCAAAACATCAGACCATCACTCCAAAGACGCCTTTCCATGAAGGTATATTTCATTTTCTATCGAATATTTGAAATATACCTTCATAAAATCTCATCATAAGAAACATCACGGAAGATATAAGCGAATTATGAAAGCACTTTACTCATCAATCAGAGTAATCTAATAGTGTATAAATTTTATGCACACAATAGAGTTCACCCTAAAACGTCCTCTATACCATTCTTATTATAAAAAGTGTGTGAAGGTTTATTTCATAAAATAACTAAGCGGAAGGAACATCCATGACAAGCTTTCTTAGAGACACAAACATTCAGAAGGCGATCGAGCCCCATGAATTGTATTCCCAGGCGATTCAAGCCGACAGGCTAGTATTTATTTCTGGGCAATCCACTGACACAATGACCGATCCATCAAATACAAATAAAGCCTCAATAGAAGCGCAAACCACAACAGTATTCGAGAATTTAAAAGCCATGAGTGAAGCCGCTGGCGGTTCACTTAAAAACATGGTGAAGCTCAATATCTACCTAACAGACCTATCTCATCTTGATACAGCCAACCAAGCAATCGAACATTATTTCAGCCCCCCTTATCCTTGTCGTACAACTTTAGTTGTAAAAGCTTTGGAGAATGAAGCTGATATCAGTGCAGACGGCATTGTCATTCTACCCAATCGCTTTAGCCTAGAAGAGCTGGCTGTCATTACTTAGGGCAAATCTTACAAGCCCCCATATATCAAGCATTACAAGAAATCCGCCTATTGGCGGATTTTTTAAACCCAAAATTTAAAATGAAAGGATATTTCAAAAAACACAATAAAATACAGATATAAAATTATAAATATACAAAATTAAGATAATTTAAAATAAATATTAATAAAAAATCGAGAGCACATTTCATTTCTAAGAAGCTAATCTATTTAGCACAAACTAACAAAAGGAACGAAACATGAATCTTGATAAATTTGAACGATACCCCCTCACCTTCGGCGAAACAGCCATTGAATACTTACCACGTTTAACAGAAGCCGTAGGCGGAAAAGTAGAAATCTACGCAAAACGCGAAGACTGTAATTCAGGGTTAGCTATGGGCGGAAACAAGTTGCGTAAATTGGAATACATTATTCCTGACGCCATTGCTTCTGGTGCCGACACTTTAGTATCCATTGGTGGCGTACAATCAAACCACACACGTATGGTCGCGGCTGCGGCAGCAAAAATTGGTATGAAATGCCGCCTAGTACAAGAAAGCTGGGTACCACATGAAGATGCTGTTTATGACCGTGTTGGTAATATTCTAATGACGCGTTTAATGGGTGCAGACAGCCGCATTGTTGATGACGGCTTTGATATTGGCATTCGTACTTCCTATGAAAAAGCCATTGCAGACGTTAAGGCCGAAGGCGGCAAGCCTTACGGTATTCCTGCTGGTGGCTCCGTTAACAAATTTGGTGCCATTGGTTATGTGGCCTTCGCTGAAGAAGTGAAAAAGCAAGAAGAAGAATTAGGTTTCAAATTTGACTACATTGTCGTGTGTGTTGTTACTGGCTCCACTCAAGCTGGCATGATTGTGGGATTTGCTGACCAAGGTCGTGCGGATCGTGTTATTGGTATTGATGCTTCTGGCACTGTTGAACAAACTCGCTCTCAGGTTCGCCAAATTGTTGACAATGCAGCCGAGTTAGTTGAATTAGGCCGCAAGGTGACAGATGAAGAAATCGTCATTAACCCAGATTACGCTTATCCAGCCTATGGCGTTCCAAGTGCAGAAACCAATGATGCCATTCGCCTTGCTGCTCAAACAGAAGCCATGATGACAGACCCTGTTTACGAAGGTAAATCCATGCAAGGCATGATCGACTTGATCAAAAAAGGTGACATTCCTGAAGGATCAAAAGTTCTTTATGTTCATCTTGGCGGTGCGCCAGCATTGAATGGGTACAGCTACACATATCGTAATGGTTAAGACTGATTGAAAGCCACGAAATAACACTTTTCGGACAATCCCGAGAAGTGTTATTTCACTCTTCTTTTAATTTCTATATGATAATTTCATCAAATAAAGAAAAGTGAGAAGAATCCAGCATGAATAAAGTTGATAAGAAAATCTTACATCTTTTACAAGAAGATGGACGACTCACCAACGCCGACTTAGCCGACAAAGTAAACGTTAGCCCAGCCACTTGTCATCGCCGCACTCACCAGCTTTTCAAAGAAGGCTATATTAGTGAAGTAAGAGCCATCATCGCGCCAGAAAAAGTCGATCGCAGCGCCTTGGTTTTGGTGGGGGTTGTGCTTGATCGATCAACAAAAGAAAGCTTTGCCTCCTTTGAAGCTTCTATAAAAACACTGCCTTTTATTTTAGATTGCTATCTTGTGGCGGGAGATTTTGACTACTTTTTAAAGGTTCGCGTTAAAGACATGGCGGATTTCAACAAACTGCACAGCGATCAACTACTGGAGCTACCCAGCGTGCGCCAGCTTAGAACTTTTTTCGTGATGAAAGAAGTTCAAGACAATGCCCCACTGTTTTTCTAACAATAGACACAAACGAAAAACTTAAGTCGGCTTTTGGGACTGTTTTAAACTGTCCATAAATTTATTGAAACGTCTTTGCCTCGTTTCTGCCTTCTTTGCACTTGTTAAACCATGAGCAATCACATAACGACTGGACTTGGTTAAGGCCGCAAAAAACGCCTTCGCTTCAGGGTAATCCTCTAACGCCTTGATGAAATCTTCCGGAACTTCCATCTCACTGACAGAGTAAGCATTTTCCCAGCGTCCATCGGCTTGTGCCGCACGCACATGAACAAGCCCTACTTCCTCCATTCGACCTTCAGCGATCAACCGCTCTACATGATCACGGTTTCTCTTTGACCAAACACTACGCGATTTTCTTGGTGTGATTCTCTGCAAATAGGCTTGATCATCAAGAGACTTTTTAATGCCATCAATCCAACCCCAACACAAGGACTCGACCACAACATCATCCCAAGTCACACTCATCACACCAGATTGTTTCTTAAAGATTTTCACCCACAATTCCATTTTTGAATCGTGATGAGACCTAAGCCAATCAGCAATCTCATTTGCGGTTGAAAACATTAATGTGTTTTGATTTGTTGGATCCGACATAAGCCCCTTTTCCTTGAAAGCAGTGTTTAGATACAAGAATCCAAACACCGCTCGTTAGCTCTAACACCTAGAGTTTGCTCTATTTCTCTTTTTTCCCTGGCAACATGCGTGTTAGCGTGTTGTCTTTTTTAACTATGTGGTGATGTAAAGCCGCACCAACATGAGCAACAACCAACACCCAAAGTATCCAAGGACCACTGACGTCTTTATGGAAAAAGTCCCACTTCTTTTCCCAAACGTCCCACTCTGTGTTGAACAAATCTAAAATCCATTGCCCAAGTCCTGTGTTACGAAAGGAAGGAATTTCAAAGAATCCATAATTAACAGAGCCGCCGAAGCCAAACCACCCAGAAATAGGCATAGCAAACATAAAGAAATACAAAAGCCCATGCATGCCATGAGCGCTCATACTTTGCCATTTCGGCATATCTGGCATCTTGGGTTGAGGGTTCATGAATTTCCATATGATGCGCAAAGACGCCCAGCCAATCACACTAAAGCCTATGGCCACATGAATGCTTAACATTGAGCGATACGAAGCGTCATCCGAATCCAAAAACCACAGCTTATAATAAATAATGACGTAGGCAGAAATAATGCAAAGCGCCACCAGCCAATGAAACCACTTGGCAACACTGCCATAACTTCTTTCAGTATTTTTGATCATCGCCTTTCCTCTCCTGCTGATATTAAGACTAAAAATAGGTTTCTATGAATCGCTGGCACCATAAATTTTGCCGTATAAATAGACATCTTCTCTTTCATTTTGTTGCTGCGCGATTTTAGGAAGACTTCCCCATTGTTGGAATGCCTGTTTTTCAAAGAAGGTCTGGCTCTTGGTATTGCTAGCGTAGATATAGGCGACAAGATGAGTAAAGCCAATACTGGCTTGCTGTATTTCTAAATATTGAATGAGTTTTTTTCCAATGCCTTTAGCCTGCCATTGAGGTGAAACATAAAGGCTAATTTCGGATGCAGTGTCGAAAGCGGGCAACCCGTAGAAAGGTTCAATTGAGCACCATGCAATTACCTTATCTGCCTCTTCAAACACCAGCATTGGGTGTTTGTCTGTGGCATTTTCCAGCCAGTCCATAACATCAATTAAGCTGATATGAGAGTTTCGCTGAGTGCTCTTTGCGAAAGGGTCACAGAGTTGAAAAATAGACAAAATATGGGGAGCATCGTCTAACTCTGCTGTCCGAATCTTCCCCATATCAATACCTTTATAAAATCCGTATTGCTTCTGCTTGCCGTTTAGCCTTGCTCAAGCAAAGTTCGCAAATCGATAATGGCTGTGTTGGCTCTAGAAATATAAGACGCCATGACCAAAGAGTGATTGGCTAATACCCCAAAACCACTGCCGTTTAGAATCATAGGCGACCAAATACTGGTTTGTGTTGCTTCCAACTCACGAATAATCTGACGCAAACTGACTAAGGCGTTTTTATCTTGCAAGGTAAAGAAGAAATCCACTTCCACTGCACGTAACATATGAATCAGCGCCCAACTTGCTCCTCGTGCTTCATAAAATACATCGTCTACTTTGCTCCAAGGCGTTTTCACATATTGATAAGTACCAGTATCACTGGTTTGGCGAGCGTTCTTGTCTCCTGCTAAATCTGTGTTCTCACGAACATTCGCCACACTTGCAGAAAGACGTTGAGAAAGGCTTCCCAAACGAGTACTTACGTCAGATAACCAATCCGATAAATTATCGGCACGAGCATAAAACTGTGCGTCGTTTTTACTGGTATCAGCAAGACGATCAAGATATTCCATCAACTCGTTATTACCACGGCGATATTCGCTTTCACTAGAAGGCAGCGCCCAACTTTTGGTGTCAAAGTTAAACTGTGGCTCGGCGATTTTTAAGTTCACATCTTCGGTTGATTGAGACTGAGAACGGCTGAACTCTTTGCGCAAGGCTCTTGCTAAATCTCGCGACTGAACTAAGGCACCAAATTCCCATGCTGGCATGTTATCCATGAAAAGCCCTGGTGGCGTGACATCATTAGTAATAAAGCCGCCTGGTTTGTCCAATAAAGTACCAATAATGGTATGTAAAGTGCTGGCAGTTGTGTAACCAACCACTAATTTTTTACTGTTATTCAAGTAGCCTTTGGCTTCTGCTTTCTCTTTTGCCGTGGCAACCACATCAAAAGAATCCGGCTCACTACTCCAGTACATACCTAGAAAACTTAGGAGTACACAAATAACCGCAACAACCGCGATGATCACTTTCCAAATCCCTGAAAAGTCCACCCGCGCACTTAAACCTTTAAATTTATCAACTAACCACGACATTATTGTCCTACCTTAATCTTGTTGTAATTCTACTGTGTGATCCGCTTGACGAAATGTCATTGCGCGCACACGAAACTCTGGAATACGACTGTTAATTATCTGATAAATCAGACGTGCTTCTTTATCATTCGGCCAATAAATGGCAATTGACTGCTCCGTTTTAGCCACTTCATCTATAATAGGCTGAATTTTGCCAATAATCTCTTCATCACTCAAACTAAAGAGCGTTTCAGGCAAGTTGTAAACGCCTTTTTGAATGGACTCTTCTTCATTCTGTTCTGCTGTTTCATCATTACTGTTTGCGGCTGCCGCTTTTTTGACCGCTTGCTGTGCTCGATATTGTGCTTCTTGCGCGCGCCTTGTCTGCAGGTCTCTGATTTGAGCCGCCATATCTTCAATAAGAGGATCTTCTGGATTTACTGAACGAGCAAGGTCTAAATAGCGATCGGCTTGTTTATAACCTCTTCCTACGGCTGATGCCCAAGCCCAATCTGTGTAAGTTTCAACTATGTTCGCGATACCTTGTGTAGCACGAAAGTTCCCCGGATCTCGACCCAAAGCAGCTTGGAAATATAAGTTGGCGTTGTCTTCTTCTGGTGTCAAAAGTCGCTGCGCGGACAAGGCTTGTTCACCTCTTTCAATCAGACTTAAAGTCAGTTTTTCAGACGCTGTCAGTTCTTTTTCAACAACGATAGTTTCGACTTGGCCTTGAGTAGGCGCTTCTGATTCAAATTGATCATTCGTTACTTCTGATTCGGTTTCGTCAATAAGAGAGGCTTGCGCTGATTCTGCAATGAGAGCTGAGTCGCTTGAAGGCGCGACATTCTGCTGACAACCAACAATAAAAAGCACAAGAAATGGCAAAGAAATTAGATTTTTATTCAATTTATCCTCTTGCGATTGGCAACTTTAAGATGGATTGATAGTCTACATCCTCTATCCTAGAGCGATGGATTTGGATTTTCCATTTAAACCGCGCTTTCACCCCAATTGAAGATGTTTATGCGCTTACTTTTTTGTTTATTTTTACTGACGATTCACACGGCTTCTCAAGCTTTCACTTTTGCCCCAACTTCTAAGCTTTCTGAACCTGACTTTTTACCTGTCGATCAAGCTTTTCAGCTATCCATTTCAGCGGCTGAAGATGGCAAAATCATTGCTTCTTGGCAAATCCATGATGGTTACTATTTATATCAAGAACAATTTGGTTTGTCTGGAAAAGACGCAGATAAACTGCACTTTTCCCCATTTACTCCCGGAGAGAAAAAACAAGACGCTTATTACGGTGAAGTCACCGTTTATCGAAACCAGTTTACCTTACCTATTTATTACGACATTAATCTTCCAGCAGGCACTCAGTTAAGCGCCATACTGTCTTACCAAGGCTGTGCCGATAAAGGTTTGTGTTACGCGCCGCAAAAAGTGCCTTTAGACTTCACCGTTCCAGTATTGTCTTCACCTGATTTAATCAATAACAGCTCAGGCACTTACCAAGCATCCACGACTGGCTCTAATAGTGCGCTGCCGACAACAGATGTTGCCTTGTCTGCTTCTCAATCCATCAGTCAATTATTGCAATCCGGTGATGTGTTGAGCACATTGCTTGTGCTGTTTGGTTTAGGTTTATTGCTGTCGCTTACACCTTGCGTTCTTCCTATGGTGCCGATTGTCAGTGCGATTGTGGTTGGTGCACGCAGCTCTGCTGCTCGCGCTTTTTATTATAGCGCCGTTTATGTTTTGGCCATGGCTCTGACTTATGCAGCCATTGGCGGATTGGTTGGCTTATTTGGCACCCAATTAAATCTACAAGCTCAATTGCAAAACCCAATTTTATTGGCCATAAGCGCGGTTATTTTCGTGTTATTGGCATTGGCTATGTTTGGTATTTATGAACTAAAACTGCCAGCATCTTGGCAGCAAAAACTCCAAACTTCGACCAATCACTCTGGTTCTAGTTGGCGTACAAGCGGCAGTATATTTTTAGCTGGCGTGCTGTCCACTTTGATTGTCTCACCTTGTGTATCCGCCCCTTTAGCAGGAACTTTGCTGTATATCAGCGGCCAAGGTAATGCTTGGTATGGTGCTTTGGCTCTATTTGTTATGGCATTAGGCATGGGCGTGCCACTTTTATTGGTTGGGTTATTTGGCCCTAAAGCATTACCAAAAAATGGCGAATGGTTAGAAGACATTAAGGTGCTTATGGGATTTGGATTGTTAGCTGTCGCTATTTGGCTAGTGACTCGCTGGCTTCCTCTTGATAGCCATTTGTATTTATGGAGTGTGATTGCCATTGGTATCGGCAGCTATTTTGTTCATCGAGCCTATCAAACCAAATCTCATCCCGTGCGTTGGTTTTTGGCCTTCGCTTGCTTATTAATAGGCGCCATTGAATTTTTAGGTGGCGCAATGGGTAATGTGACACCTTTCCAACCACTAAAGACAACCGCTTTTCAGTCTCAAACTGTTCCCCAAGAAAGTGATATTTTTGATGGTCATATTGGCAGCTTGGAAGAACTTAGCAACATAGTGAACAATCAAGACTCACGCCCTATCTTATTGGACTTATATGCCGATTGGTGTATCAGCTGCAGAGAGGTAGAAGCCATGTTTATTTCTCCTGACGTATCTCCTCTATTAGAAACGGTGCAACTGATCAGGGTTGATGTAACCGAGAACTCAGATCAAAACAAAGCCCTGATGGAAAAATTCAATTTGTTTGGCCCACCATCCTTGGTTTTCTTAGACTCTCAAGGTCAGGAGCAAAAAGCACTAACCCTAATGGGTGAGCCGACTAAAGCCGAAATAATCGAACGTTTACGCTTTGTAGCCGAACAATAAACCTTACAAAAGTAGATGAGTTTACAGAAGCTCAAAAAATAAACAGAGATAACATTTTTTGGTTTTTTTCCCGAAGAACTGGACAATTTCTAGCTTTTTACCGATAATTTCTATCCTTGTTAGCATTTACACATCCATAATTGTAAATGCTTTGCTCTTAAATGAGCTAAAGTTCAAAAAAGAATTACCAACCGTCAGTGAAAGTTATTATCACTGAGTCACAAATGCAGATAAAAGAGAGTAAGCATGGACATTCGTAAAATTAAAAAACTAATCGAGCTTTTAGAAGAATCTAACGTCTACGAGATTGAAATCAAAGAAGGCGAAGAAGCAGTTCGTATTAGTCGTGGTGGTGCCCCGGTTATGGCACCAATGGCCGCTCCAGTTGTTTCCGCAGCACCAGCTGTAGCTCCAGTTGCCGCATCTACTGCTGCTCCAGAAGCACCTGCTGCTGTTTCTGGTCACACTGTTAACTCTCCAATGGTAGGTACTTATTACAAGTCTTCTGCTCCAGGTGCTAAGCCTTTCATCGAAGTAGGCCAAACAGTTAACGCTGGCGATACCATCTGTATCGTTGAAGCAATGAAAATGATGAACCAAATCGAAGCTGACAAGTCCGGTACAATTGGCGCTATCTTAGTTGAAGACGGCGAGCCAGTTGAATTTGATCAACCACTTGTTACTATCATTTAATCCAAAGCAATAGGTTTCATCATGCTCGATAAGGTATTGATTGCTAACCGAGGCGAAATCGCGCTACGTATTTTACGTGCGTGTAAAGAACTCGGTATCAAAACCGTTGCGGTTCACTCTAAAATTGACCGCGACTTACTACATGTGCGCCTTGCAGACGAATCTATCTGCATAGGTCCAAACCCTTCAACGCAAAGTTACCTGAACATTCCTGCAATCATTAGTGCTGCAGAATTGACAGATACCTCTGCCATTCACCCAGGCTACGGTTTTCTTGCGGAAAATGCAGACTTTGCAGAACAAGTTGAAAACTCTGGCTTCGCTTTCATCGGCCCTAAAGCAGAAACTATTCGCCTAATGGGCGATAAAGTATCTGCGATCAAAGCAATGAAAGAAGCAGGCGTTCCGACGGTTCCAGGCTCTAACGGTCCAGTACCAACAGACCCAGATGAATGTCTACGTGTTGCTCGCGAAATCGGTTTCCCGGTTATCGTTAAAGCAGCAGCAGGTGGCGGTGGCCGTGGTATGCGCGTTGTTCACAACGAAGGTAGCCTATTAAAGTCCATCAGCATCACTCAATCGGAAGCTGGTTCTTACTTCGGTGACAGCACGGTTTACATGGAAAAATTCCTACAAAACCCTCGTCACGTTGAAGTTCAAGTTCTTGCAGATGGCCAAGGCAATGCCGTTCACCTATATGATCGCGATTGCTCTTTGCAACGTCGTCACCAAAAAGTATTGGAAGAAGCGCCAGCACCTATGCTGGATGAAGAATCTCGCCAAGCTTGTTTAAAAGCCTGTGTTGATGCTTGTATCAAGATCAACTATCGCGGTGCGGGTACATTTGAATTCTTGTACGAAGATGGCGGTTTCTACTTCATCGAAATGAACACACGTGTTCAAGTAGAACACCCAGTTACTGAAATGGTAACAGGCGTTGACATCGTTAAAGAACAGCTACGTATTGCAAGCGGTTTGCCTTTGTCTTTGAAACAAGAAGACATCAAGCTAAACGGCCACGCTGTTGAAGCACGTATCAATGCGGAAGACTCTAAAACCTTCATGCCTTGCCCAGGTAAAGTGGAATACTTCCATGCACCAGGCGGTATGGGTGTTCGTGTCGACTCTCACTTGTACAGCGGCTACTCTGTTCCACCAACGTATGATTCCATGATTGCCAAGATCATTTGTCATGCACCAGACAGAACAGCAGCACTAAAACGCCTTTCTGGCGCTCTTGATGAAACCTTCATCGACGGTATTAAAACCAACATAGAGCTACAAAAAGAACTAGCAAATGATACTAACTTCATTGCTGGTGGCGTTAACATCCATTATTTGGAGAAAAAACTCGGTTTATAAAAACTGCAGTTTCGTCCCTAGTGATTACATAAATCACTAGGGACTATCATTTTCCTCTCGCCTCTCGCACCAAGCTTCGTTATTCTATTCCTGTTTTATTCATTGTTGGACTCCACTTTATGCCTTGGCTTCAGATTTGTATCCATACCACACCCGATCACGTGCCTGCTTTTGAAGACACTCTATTAGAATGTGGCGCTATGGTCGTTACCTTTGAAGATGTGCACGATGACCCTGTGTATGAACCAGACTTAAATACCACGCCATTGTGGAAAAACACGAAAGTCACTGGACTATTTGAAGCAGACACAGATGTAGAAGCCGTTCGCCCTGTGGTTGAACACAAAGCCGCCTCTTTGGGTGAAACTGATGTGGATTTAAAAATAGAAATCCTTGAAGACAAAGATTGGGAAAGAGAGTGGATGGACAGCTACCACCCTATCCAATTTGGCGAGCGCCTTTGGGTTTGCCCAAGCTGGCGCGAAGTGCCCGATCCTAACGCTGTCACATTAATGCTTGATCCTGGACTTGCTTTTGGCACAGGCACACACCCAACTACGGCACTCTGTTTGCAGTGGTTAGACAGCATTGATTGCCAAGATAAAACCATCATAGATTATGGTTGTGGCTCCGGTATTCTCGGTATTGCAGGATTGCTTCTTGGCGCAAACAACATGGTCGGTATCGACATTGACCCTCAAGCGGTTCAAGCAACAGAAGCCAATGCGGAGCGCAATAAAATCGACCCAAGCCGTATTAAAGTCAAACTGCCACCTTATGAATCTGATTTGCAAGCGGACATTGTTGTGGCAAACATTCTTGCCGGACCTCTCGCGCATCTTGCACCGACCATTTCGGCTCTCGTAAAAACTGGCGGTCAACTTGCTTTATCTGGCATTCTTGCTAATCAAGCAGAAGAAGTTATTCAAGCGTACCAAGAGTGGTTTACTATTGAATCCATAACAGAAAGGGAAGAATGGGTTCGTATTGTTGGTACAAAAAATCCATAATTAACAATTATTTAGTACAGATTAAAAACAGGAAGAAAGACGCTCATGGCCAATAGCTTAATTACACGTTGCCCAAAATGTTCAACTGCATTTCGTGTTAACGATGAAGTATTAAGCATGGCCAAAGGCAAAGTCAGATGCGGACAATGTTTCCATATCTTTGATGCTAATGCCTCCAAGCCGACACAGTCTGAAGCCGCAGTAAAACCTGAAGCCGCGCCAAAGCCTGAGACTCAGACAAAGAGCCAAGCACCCGCTCAAAAAGCGGACACCTTAGAGAAAAAGACAACACCACAATCGTTGCCACAAGAAACCTCCATAAGCACAACAGAATCACCCAATGTATTAATCAGCGAGCAAGGCATCATCACTGAGGATGATATCCTGAATTTGTTCAATGAAAGTGATTTGACACCACCCAGTGAAGAAGATTTAGCGGCAAGTAAAAAAGCACTGAAAGAGCAAAAAGCAAAAGAGGCTGAAGTAAATGCCGACGCCCAGAAAGAACAAGAGCCTGCTAAGCAATATCAAGAAAGAGCAAAATCGGCTCGTGGCGAAACCAATAAAGAACTCCATGCGGACAGAAATGATTCCCTCGCACCCTGGGAAGTTGAATTAGCCGAAGTGGAAGCAGCGTTAAGTGCTCAACCGAGAGCGCCAAGAGTTAAAAAAGAAGTCGTTAATAAAACAAAAGAAGAAGCCAAGCCTTCTTCACCAACACCTTCTATTGAAAGCAAACCAACACCTAAAGCAGAGACTGCTAATGAACCAGATTATATGGTTGCGTTACAGTCTTTGGCTCAAACCGCATCCGAACAAACTCGCCCTTCTGATGCCAAAAATCAACACACGATTCTTGAGCAATTATCGGCTCAAGAAAGCCTTGCTCCGCTTTTGGAAGAAAACCCGAAAAACACCAAACCCAAAAGCAAACATCGCTTTTTGTGGTTCTTCGCTTCATTGCTTGGTTTGGCTTTATTAGCAGGGCAAGTATCGATGCATTTCTTTGAAGAAGGGAGCCGATCTTCTAACTTCCGATCTTTCTATCAAATGATCTGCTCTTATTCAGGCTGTACTCTTCCGGGGTTTGAAGACATCGATGCCATTAGCATCCAACATGTACGAATTCAGAGTCACCCTTCTATCCCAAATTCGCTTCTCGTGAATGCAATCATTACGAATGTCAGCCCGTTTTCTCAGCCTATGCCGAAAATCGCTTTAGAGTTTTCAGACTTAAATGGCTCACCAGTGGCCGCACGCTTATTTTCGCCAAGTGACTACCTACACAAAGATTTCTTAGATATCACTTATATGCCACCAAACACTCCGATTCATGTTGTCATTCCGATACAAGATCCGGGTGCTCGTGCTGTGACGCACCAATTGAAAACCTTCCCTTCGAACACTCGCTCTTACTAGAACGAGTGTTATTTCCTACTTAGTCAAAAAAAGCACAAAAAATAATCAATTTTTAGTCTGTCAAGACTTCAAAAATAACAATTGCCTAGGTATTATGCACGCCCGATCGACACTGTCGACGATCTTTAACATTCAATCCAGTATTCAGGAAAAGCATGGCATTTGCTATTGGCCCTTACCGCGTTGATAAACCTGTTATCCTTGCCCCTATGGCAGGCGTAACCGATTTACCTTTTCGCCGCCTTTGCCATGACCAAGGCGCAGGATTAGTTGTATCTGAAATGGTTACTTCTGATGTTCGCCTTTGGAACTCGACAAAAAGCCGTCACCGATTAGTTCATGACGCCGAGGTTTCACCTAGGTCGGTTCAAATTGCTGGTGGTGACCCAAGAATGATGGCAGAAGCCGCTCAACAAAATGTCGAGTTAGGTGCGCAAATCATTGATATCAACATGGGGTGCCCCGCCAAGAAAGTCTGTAATAAAGCCGCTGGTTCGGCATTACTTAAAGACGAAGCACTTGTTCGAGAAATACTGGAATCGGTTGTAAATAGTGTTTCTGTTCCTGTCACCCTAAAAATCCGTACAGGGTGGAGTCAGGATCAGAAAAATGGACTTACCATTGCAAAGATGGCTCAAGATATTGGTATTCAAGCCTTAGCAATTCATGGACGTACCCGAGAATGTAAATTTCAAGGGCAAGTCGAATACGATACGATCGCAGAGATCAAACAGCATTTGACGATTCCTATTTTTGCTAATGGTGATATCAAAGATTCTGAAACAGCCAAATTTGTGAAAGATTACACGAAGGCAGATGGCATCATGATTGGTCGCGCCGCTCAAGGTAGACCATGGATTTTTCGTGAAATCAATCACTACTTACAAACCAATGAATTGTTAGTGCCTCCGTCTTTGTCTGAGGTGAGACAGCTGGTCATCAACCATGTTAACGCCCTCCACCAGTTTTATGGTGACTATTTGGGTGTGCGTATTGCTCGCAAACATGTTGGTTGGTACTTGCAAACGTTAGCGGACAAAACTCAATTTCGAAGCCTGTTTAACCGTATTGATAATACGCAAGAGCAGCTTGATAAATTAGAAGAGTTCTTTGTTTGTCAGTAGGCAAACAAACCTCATACTTAATGTATTGAATCCTAATTTACATTAATAAATGGTTAGCTTTAAAAATAGAAGGTCATTCTGTGGTAGAACAAACTCATACATATACATTTCAAGCCGCTTCTTCAGAGCAGTCACAAACACTACGTGACAATGTTGAAAAAGCACTACAAAACTACTTTGCTCATCTTGATGGGCAGCCAGTTACCGATTTATATCAATTGGTTTTAGCTGAGGTTGAGGCACCTTTGCTGGAGTCAGTGATGAGCTACACCAAAGATAACCAAACAAAAGCATCGACTCTTCTTGGTTTAAACCGAGGTACGCTGCGCAAAAAATTGAAGCAGTACGGCATGCTATAGAACACAAGAAAAAAGGGCGAATTCGCCCTTTTTACGTTTAACCTTCCCCTTGTTTATTTAGTGTTAAATTATTGCGAGAACCACGATGGCAAATCAAAAAACAGTTACTCCAATCAAACGAGCTTTAATCAGCGTTTCCGACAAAACAGGCATTGTCGAATTCGCCCGTGAATTAACGGCTCAAGGCGTTGAAATTCTTTCTACTGGCGGCACCTACAAGCTGTTGCTTGAAAACAAGGTCCCTGCGACTGAAGTATCCGATTACACTGGTTTCCCTGAAATGATGGACGGCCGTGTGAAAACACTTCACCCTAAAGTTCATGGCGGTATTCTTGGTCGTCGTGATATCGATGGCGCAATCATGAAAGAACACGGCATCGACGAAATCGATATGGTTGTCGTGAACCTTTACCCATTCGAAGCAACCATTGAGCGCCCTGATTGCGACTTACCAATGGCTATTGAAAACATTGATATCGGTGGACCAACTATGGTTCGCTCTGCAGCCAAAAACCATAAAGACGTGGCGATTGTTGTTTCTCCAGCAAGCTACGACAGCCTATTGGCGTCATTGAAAGCCGATGGTGGTTTAACATACGACCAACGTTTTGACCTTGCTGTGCAAGCGTTTGAGCACACTTCTCATTACGATGGTGCTATTGCAAACTTCTTAGGCAAAAAAGTCGAAGGCGGCAGTGAAGATTTCGCTCGTACTTTTAACCTACAATTCAACAAGCAAGAAGAAATGCGCTACGGTGAAAACCCTCATCAAAAAGCCGCTTTCTATGTTGAAGCTAATCCTAAAGAAGCCTCCATTAGCACAGCGAAACAATTACAAGGTAAAGCCCTTTCATACAACAACATCGCAGACACAGATGCTGCACTTGAGTGTGTAAAAAGCTTCGACAAGCCAGCTTGTGTGATTGTGAAACATGCTAACCCTTGTGGCGTTGCAACAGCAGCATCACAATTTGAAGCTTACGATTTGGCTTTCAAAACAGACCCAACTTCTGCTTTTGGTGGCATCATCGCCTTCAACCAGGAATTAGACGCAAAAACAGCACAAGCCATTGTTGACCGTCAATTCGTTGAAGTCATCATTGCACCAAGCGTCAGCAAAGAAGCGTCTGAGATTGTCGCGGCAAAACAAAACGTTCGCCTGCTTGAATGCGGCCAATGGTCACAGGACAAACCTGCCGCACTGGATTACAAGCGTGTAAACGGCGGCCTATTGGTTCAAGATCGTGATGATGGCAACATCACTCTAGACGATCTAAAAGTCGTCTCTAAACGCCAACCAAGTGAAAAAGAACTAAACGATTTATTGTTTGCTTGGAAAGTGGCTAAGTTCGTTAAATCCAATGCCATTGTTTACGCAAAAGCAGAACAAACCATCGGTGTCGGTGCAGGGCAAATGAGCCGTGTTTACAGCGCGAAAATTGCTGGCATTAAAGCCGCTGACGAAAACCTACAAGTGGAAGGTTCTGTTATGGCATCGGATGCTTTCTTCCCTTTCCGTGATGGCATAGACGCAGCAGCTGAAGCAGGTATTACAGCGGTAATCCAGCCAGGTGGTTCAATGCGTGATGACGAAGTCATTGCCGCGGCTGATGAAGCAGGCATGGCAATGGTATTTACTGGCATGCGTCACTTCCGTCACTAATCATTAAAAGGATTAAGATAAAATGAAAGTTCTTATTATTGGTAATGGCGGCCGCGAGCACGCACTAGCATGGAAAACAGCTGAATCAAATGACGTCAGCAAGGTTTTCGTTGCACCAGGTAATGCGGGCACCGCAACAGAAAACAAAGTGGAAAACGTTAATATTGGCGTAACCGACATTGATGCGCTTGTTGCCTTTGCAAAAAGCGAATCGATCGACTTAACCATTGTTGGCCCTGAAGCACCTCTAGTCATTGGTGTTGTGGATGCTTTTGAAAAAGAAGGCTTAGCTATTTTTGGCCCAACAGCGGCCGCGGCACAACTGGAAGGCTCAAAAGCCTTCACTAAAGACTTCTTAGCACGCCACAATATTCCGACTGCAAGCTACGGAAATTTCACTGAGATTCCAGCGGCGGTTGAATACATCAAGCAGCAAGGCGCACCCATTGTTGTCAAAGCTGATGGCCTTGCGGCAGGCAAAGGCGTTATCTTGGCGCAAACCGAAGCAGAAGCGATTGAAGCCGTTGAAGACATGCTACAAGGCAACGCCTTTGGTGAAGCCGGCAGCCGCGTTGTGATTGAAGAGTTCTTGACTGGTGAAGAAGCCAGCTTCATTTGCATGGTGGACGGCGAAACAGTATTGCCAATGGCGACCAGCCAAGACCATAAAGCCCGTGATAATGGCGACCTTGGCCCTAACACTGGCGGCATGGGTGCTTACTCTCCTGCACCAGTTGTTACACCAGAAATTCATGATCGCATTATGAATGAAGTCATCATGCCAACCGTAAAAGGCATGAACGCTGAAGGTAATCGCTATCGTGGTTTCTTGTATGCTGGCATAATGATTGCAGAAGACGGCACACCAAAAACATTGGAATACAATTGCCGTTTTGGTGATCCTGAAACACAACCTATCATGATGCGTTTGCGTTCTGATTTGGCGCAAATGTGTTTGGCGGCTGTGAATGGCAAGCTAGATACAGTGAAAGCAGATTGGGACCCAAGAGCAAGCTTAGGTGTTGTCTTGGCCGCTGGCGGTTACCCTGCAAGCTACCCTAAAGGCGATGTTGTTTCTGGTTTAGATACTAATTTACCAGCTCACCAAAAAGTCTTCCAAGCTGGTACGGCATTAAAAGATGGCCAAGTCGTTACTAATGGTGGTCGTGTACTTTGTGCCGTGTCTCTTGGCGATACCGTCGCGGATGCACAAGCTGGCGCTTACGATGTGGTAAATAAATTGTCTTGGGACAAGGTGTATTTCCGTACCGACATTGGCCATCGCGCCATTGCTCGTGAGCAGAAATAACACTCAACTTATTTTATTTGACCAAAAAATAAAAAGCAGCCTCTATTTCTAGAGGCTGCTTTAGTTAGATAAGCTTTAAAAACTCAGAGAGCTGCTCGATAAAACTCTATACTTTAAAGAACTCCATCTCATCTTTTTGAGTTTGTGCCAAACGTGCTAACTCAGTTGATGCTTGTAAGGTTTCATTAATTGCCGAAGCATTTTGTTGAACCAAATCAAAAGCTTGAGTGGTATTTTTAGAAATATCTTCTGTTACTCCAGTTTGCTCAACAGATGCCGTTGCCACAAGCGCATTAATCTCAGAAATCGCATTAATAGCTTGAGATATTTCTTCGAAGGCCAATTTCACCTGATCCGCCAATGCCACAGAGCCATCGATTAATTCGACGTTTTGCGTCATGTTACTGCTTGCTTCTTCTGACTTCTCTTGCAGTTTCAAGATAATCTCTTGAATACTGACTGTAGATTGTTGCGTTTTTGAAGCCAATGTTCGAACTTCATCAGCTACTACAGCAAAACCTCGCCCAGCTTCACCTGCTCGAGCGGCTTCAATAGCAGCATTTAACGCAAGTAGGTTGGTTTGCTCAGAAATACCATTAATCACATCAATAACAGTACCGATCTCAATAGAAAAGCTCTTCAACTCATTAACAATTGTGGCTGTGTCGGTTACCGAGTTATTTATGTCGCGGGTTAAAGCAATATTTTCCTCTAATGTAACTTTGCCGCTCTCTATTGTTTTCAAGCTAACCTTAGTTTCTTCTTCGGCTTCTAACGCCTTATTACTCACTTCTTGCGACGTGCTAGATAGCTCATAAATGGCGGTAGAAATTTGCTCAACCTGCAACTTCTCATTTTCCATATTCTTTAAAGTGTCATTCATTACCGCACTTAGTTCTTGAGAAGAAGAAGACACACTGTCTGAAATATTTAATGAATTACTCACCAAACTAGAAAGTTGATTAGAGAGTGTCACAAGCGAACGATAAATACCTGTGTCTTTACTAGACGGAGTTAATTCAGCCGTTAAGTCACCTGTCGCCATTTTCTCAATCAATTTGGCAATATCTTCCGGTGCCCCACCCACGGGTTTTAGAACAAGTCGATTCATCACCACCAACAAAATAGCGCATGCTATGACAAAACATACCAAACCAATAATTAGGGAATATATAAGCTGGTTATTTGCCCCTCGATTTATCAGCTCAGTTTTGGTTACACTGACATATTCCCAACCATTAATATCCATTCGGCCCCAGAACCCAGTAAAGTCAACATCACTGCCATCATCACTCACGCTAGGAGCTGTGTATGACAGTTCTGGGTGTTCTGGGGTGAATTGTTCATATCTTGGTCGAACATCGAGAATCTTTTTACCAATAAAATCTTCATAAGGCGCAATAATAACTGTGCCATTATCTGTATAGACAAATAGATCTTTTCTTTCTTGAAGCTCAACTAGGAAGGTATCTAACTGGATTGTTGTCATTAATGCCACATCATCATTTACTCGATAAGCAATAGCAACAAAACGAAGATCTTTTGACATATAAGGAGAGGAAACATAAAACTTTTCATTTCTATCAAAAAGCGCTTTATAGTAGCTACGCGGTTTATAATCTCGCCCTGTATTACTTCCGTCCCTTCGGTAAGAAGCTCCCGTTTTATCAAAAAGGTAAACACCATTACTTCTTTCTTTTAAAATGCCATATACAGCAGCCAAACCCGCAGCATTATGCTCAGACAAAGCATCCGCACCTAACGAATGTTCTTTCAAGTCAATAGAAGCCAATATAAGTCGGTAGTTTTCAAATTTTTCTGTTACTCCAGCTGTAAGCGTCTCATTTTTCTCTCGTAACAATTGTTTATTCAAATCCATACTTTCAGATCTAAATGCCAAAAAGTCCAATAGAGCAATGATTAATATGATTGCGGCTATAATAACCCCAAGAGCAAAAATGATTTGTAACTTAAATTTTTTCATATTAGAAAAACCTATATACCTTCTTTTCAAGAAAAGTTTAGAGAAAAACAATTAAGAGTAAGCAAAACAAACTCGCCTTAATTCTCTGTAGCTTATATTGATAATATGAGCATTATCTAATCATACTATCATAAAGCAATAAAAAAGCAGCCTTCATAATATGAAGACTGCTTTCTTTAAAAAATTAAATAGTAAAAACTAACTTAGTAATTACATATTAATGATGATGACCACCGTCACCATGAACATGGCCATGCTCTAATTCTTCTGTAGAAGCTTCTCGAACATCAACAATTTCAACATCAAAGTTCAATGTTTTACCTGCCAATGGGTGATTTCCATCTAACATGATGCCGTCTTCTTCTACACCAATAACAGTAACAGGTTGCTCACCGCCTGGCGTTTGCGCCATGAATTGCATACCCACTTGGATATCGTCAACACCTTGGAAGTTTTCTGCAGGAACCTTTTGAATCAATTCTTGATGCACTGCACCGTAGCCATCTTCTGGAGCCACTGATACAGCTAATTTTTCACCTGCTGCTTTACCTTGTAGCGCTTTATCCAAACCATCAATGATGTTTTGAGCGCCACTCAAAAATACTAAAGGATCTTGTCCAACTGAAGAGTCCAGCTCTTGGCCTTGCTCGTCAGTCAAGGTGTAGTGCATGCTAACAACAGTGTTTTCAGTAATTTGCATTGTATTCTCCTAATAAATAAAAACATAAATGATGAGGGAACGAGCGCTTGATACAAGCAAATCTTACATTTCAACAATAAGCGATACACCGCCACAACACGAACCCAAACAATAATTCATAAAGCTATGATAACGTCCCATACACTCAATAACTACCGTATAACCAGAAAGTTTGGTACGTTCGACGATTTTTAAAGGGGTGAAGTAATATAAAATTCAAATTTTCTGTCTAATTAGACAAGAATATCAAAACCACCCTGAAATATGACCCGCCTAATTACTTTCTATATTTGAGGATGATTAGGATTATCATCCTTTATTATTGCTCTCGACCTAAGTCGTAGAGGATTATAAGTTCCACTGTGTTACATTAAATTCTAAATAATAAAGACCATATTCAGGTAATTTATACATGACTGTTTTCTGGATTCTATTAGCCATTTTTTATGTTTTAGGCTTATTCTGGATTGCCATTTGGGGCGATAAAGAAAGCACCACAGCAAAGAAGCTCACTCGCCACCCTCTGGTCTACAGTTTATCTCTTGCGATATATTGCACCGCTTGGACTTTTTACGGCTCGATTGGAGAAGCCTCTCGCTCAGGCTGGAGCTACCTTCCCATTCTTTTAGGCCCCATTCTCTTATATTTATTCGCCTTCCCTGTGCTCAGAAAAATGATCACAGTAAGCCGCAAACAGAATATTACCTCCATTGCAGACTTCATCTCCTCTCGTTATGGCAAACGCCCCATCACCGCACCTTTAGTCATACTCATCAGTATGCTTGCGGTCATCCCTTACATTGCTTTGCAGCTCAAGGCAATTGGTTCTAATTTCGCGTTATTTGTTAATCAAGATGAATCATCTACCAGCTTAGTGGTGTTAATTGCGACCATTTTGATTGGTGTCTTTGCCATGCTGTTTGGCACCAGAAAAGTAGAAGTTACAGAATATCTTTCTGGAATGATGCTCGCCATTGGCGCAGAATCCCTCTTTAAACTGATCGCCATTGTGGCCGTTGGCCTTGTCGCCATCATCATGACGCAAGACTTTAAAGCGGATGAGTTTGGGCACAACCTGGACATGTCCGTCTGGTCATCTGAACAAATGCTGTCGTTCCCTTTTTTGATGCAAACATTCATGTCTGCTGCAGCGGTTATTTGTTTGCCACGCCAATTTCACGTCACCGTGGTGGATCATCAAACGACCAAACAATCCAATATGGCCCGCTGGCTATTCCCTTTATATTTGCTGATTTTTGCCGTCATCATTCCGCCGATTGCCATTGCGGGCCAAAGCCTATTTTCCGCCGACATAAACCCAGACACTTATGTTATCCAATTCGCTTTGGCATCAGATAATTTACCTCTGCAAATGCTGATTTTCTTAGGTGGCATGTCTGCGACAACTGCCATGATCATTGTTGCTACCTTTGCCCTAAGCATCATGATCAGCAACGATGTCATCTTGCCAATCATGCTCGCGCGCGCCAGTTCACAGCAACAAGCTCTGCCTTTATATAGACGACGAATACTAACCATTCGACGATTAGCCATGACTGGCATTTTGATGCTGTCTTTTCTGTACTATCAAAAAATGGCCAATAACGAATCCTTAGCCGGAACCGGCGTACTGGCTTTCTCTCTTGTACTGCAACTCATGCCAGCAGTGTTGGGCGGACTATATTGGAAACGAGCTCACGCTTACGGCGTTTATACAGGATTAACTCTAGGCTTTTTATGCTGGGTTCTGCTTATGATGCTGCCATTAACTGGCTCAATCGATTGGGGCCTAGACAACGCTCAATCTCGCTCAGAATTGATTAGCTACGGCGCCTTCATCAGCTTATTGGCGAATATTTTTGGTTATGTCGTAGGCTCTTTGCTATCCAATGAAAGACTGATCGATCGAATCCAAGCCACGGCCTTTGTCAGCCCAACCACAGAACTCGAAAAAGGCTTTTTCAAACCCAAAAGCAAAGCAACCAATGGCGATTTCTTTGTCCTGTTAGAAACCTTTCTAGGCAAACAAAAAAGCCAACAAGTGTTGCTAAATTATGAGCGAGACTACAGCCAAAGCATTCCATCAAACGCCTCGCCAAACCGCTTATTTGTCGATTATTGTGAGCGTATTTTAGGGGGGGTTTTAGGCGGTTCCTCAGCTCGAACCATCATTAATTCCATCTTGGTTGATAAACAAATCAAAGTTGAAGAAATGGTGACTTATCTGGATGAAACCACTCAAGCCATCCAGTTCAGCCAGAACCTTTTATTTGTTTCCATGGACAACCTAGACCAAGGCATCAGCGTGGTAGATAAAGACCTGCGCATCGTCGCATGGAACAAAACCTATTTATCCCTTTACCCTTATCCAGAAGGTATGCTGACCGTTGGCTTACCCGTTGAAGAACTCATTCGCTACAATGCGATTCGCGGCGAATGTGGCGTGGGCGACATAGAAGAGCTTGTCAGCAAACGCCTAGATCACCTTAGAAAAGGCACCGGACACAGATTCTTGCGCCGCAGAGCCAGCGGACGAGTCATCGAAATGGTCGGTAATCCATTGCCGGATGGCGGCTTTGTCACCAGTTTTACCGATGTCACCGAACACATCGAAAGCCAACAAGCCTTAAAAGAAGCCAATATCGATTTGGAAAAACGGGTTGAAGCTCGCACTGAGGAAGTTCAAGGCGTCAACAACGAACTCATGCAAGAAATCGAGCGCCGTAATCAGGCAGAAAAAGCGCTAATAAGCGCCAAAGCAGAAGCCGAACAAGCCAATGCCTCTAAAACGGAATTCCTAGCATTAGCAAGCCACGACATTTTACAACCGCTCAATGCCGCTAAACTTTACATGGGAATTTTACAATCCACCCAACTTCCCGAAGACACAGGCCAAATCGTTGCAAAACTGTTTGATTCCTTAGAATCTACCGAAGCTCTAATCTCCACCTTGCTCGAAATTGCACGATTAGACCAAGGCGCGATACAGCCAAAACTGGTGGATTGCAGCTTACAAGACATTCTCACACCAATTATTTCTGAATTTGATGTGATTGCAGAAAACAAAAACATACGACTCACCACTCACATTAGAGCTTTAAGAGTTCACACAGACCCAATTTACTTACGTCGAATCATTCAAAACTTCGTCTCGAACGCCGTCAAATATACAGAAAAAGGTCGTGTTTTGGTCGGCGTCAGACTGCGTAATGACTTCGCCTATTTACAAGTCTGGGACACGGGCGTTGGCATTCCAGAAGCGGAGCAGCAAAAAGTCTTTGATGATTTCTATCGCTGGGAAAACACCCAAGAACCCGGCATGGGATTAGGTCTTGGTTTAGTGCGCCGTATGCAAAAACAACTCGGACTGGTCACACACATACACTCAACTCCGGGCAAAGGAAGCTGCTTCAGTATTGGTATACCGCTTGCTCAAAGCGATGTCATTGTCGAGCTCCCAATGAAGGAAGCAACAAAAGAAGCAAAAGACAAAACCGCCCATTGCTATGTCTGGTGTATCGATGATGAGCAAAACAACCTAACAGCAATGAACACACTCTTAACACACTGGCAATGCGACTGTCGTACCTTCAATCGTTACGAGGAAGCGTTAGAAGCGAAAGGAGAAGCAGAGTTACTCTTGGTGGATTATCACTTAGATGACAACAAAGACGGTGTGTCGCTAATAAAAGCCCTTAGAAAGCGTGCCCAAAAAGAGATTCCAGCAGTGCTGATTACCGCCCTACGCGACCCAGAATTGGTTGAAGAGTGCAAAAAACTGAACATTACTTACATGGCAAAACCAGCAAAGCCCGCAAAGTTACGGGCTTTGGTTCAGCATATTCACCAATTAAGGGAAAGCGAAGAACAATAAAAAAAACAGTCTATGATTTGGGCGGAAGACTAAGGCCACAACCGCCCAAAATAATACTGCTGATTGTATCGCCTACGCGAAGTAAGTCTTCCTCGGTTAAAGACTTCGCCCCATTTAATGCCAAAATTTGCGCTTCAAAGTCAGCATAATGTTGCGTGGTAGACCAAATCATATAGATCAAACTTGCAGGATCTCGTTGCTGCATTTTCCCTGCATCCATCCAACCTTGAAGCAAAGCAACCCGAGACATAAACCAAGGTCTCAGCTCTTCTTTCAAAAAATCACCGATATGATTAGCACCGCCAATCACTTCCATGGCGAATAAGCGTGACGCCACGCCTTTCTCAAAGCTCTGCTTCAATTTAACGCGAATAAAGCTGTCTAACACCTCTGCAGGATCGTCATCTAACGTGGCACGATCAAAAAGGTCATTCCACCCCATCAACGTCTGATCAAGCACGTGTTTATACAAATTGGCTTTAGACTGAAAATAGTAAATGATGTTTGGCTTTGGCAAACCGGCGCGCTCTGCAATATGTTGCAAACTGGCACCGTTATAACCTTTCAAACCAAATTCAATTTCTGCCGCGTCTAGAATTTTAACAAACACTTCTTCACGGTTATTTTGACGTTTACTCATGGGGAGTTAAGTCCTTATTTATTTCCCGAATACAATAATCAATCTTTCGACACTGGGTTACGCAAACAATTCTGTCAACTCAGCGGCGGTTGACAATTTACCTTCATCTTCAATATTCGGAAAAACAGCGACGGTAATATTATCCAGTGCCAAACTTGGCAACCATTCGCCTTTAAACGTATCAAGCGAGATAGAAACGGGTTCGCAATCGTCCCATTCATCAATCGCCCACTGGCTCGCAAATTCAGCATCTGGCCAAACCATAACACAATCGCCATCGTCTGTTTCAACCATCACAAAACCTTCTTCGTTGCTTAAGCTCCAAACAAGTTCTGTGGCTTTTGCTTGCTCCACAAAATACGCCAAACGCTCACTATCAGGGGAAACCAATAACTGAACACGTTCGTCCATAGATAACTCTTTCATTATAGAGACCTCTTTATCATTCACGCTAAGATCAAAAGTACGCGACTTCTGTTTCAGTTAATTGACGGAACTCGCCAGCTTGAAGATCAGCATCCAAGGCTAACAAGCCAATTTGATCTCTGTGCAACAATTCCACTTTATTCCCAACGGCAGCCAACATACGCTTCACCTGATGATATTTACCTTCTTGAATCGTCAGATAAATTTCGTCTTCACTGATTCGCTCAGCCACCGCAGGTAAAGTAAGAGAAGATTCACCGTTTAACAAAACGCCTTCTTCCAACTGTTTTAAATCATCATCACTGATTGAGTCCGCCAAGGTCATGCGATAACGCTTACCACAAGCATTTCGTGGTGATGTAATGCGATGCAACCATTGTCCGTCTGTCGTCAGTAGCAACAAGCCCGTTGTATCTTTATCCAATCGCCCAACAATATTTAACGACTGACCTAAGTGAGAAGGCAATAAATCCAATACCACAGGATGATCAGGGTCTTGATTAGCACACACGTAACCAGCTGGTTTATGCATCAAGTAATAACCTTCAGAAGGCCAAGCCAAAGGCATATCATCTAGGCAGATAACATCGCCTTCTTTTACGGTGTAATTCGCTTTTTTAATAACGTCACCGTTTACCGTAACACGGCCTTTTGATGCAGCAATTTTCGCTGCTTTTCGAGCCAATTCCGTTACATGGGATAAATAAAAATCAAGTCTCAAGGGTATCGCCTATCGCTATATTTAGGTTAAGAAAACACTTCGTGGGTGGTTTCAATTTCTTTATAAAAAAACGTCGAGTTGTGCAGCATGCCATTCGCGCTGCGTGTATAGCCAGGCACTTCACCAAACGGAATATAGCCCATATTGACGTACATATCATGGGCGATATCGTCACTGCGAACTTCAAGAATAAGCAACTGTCGTTGCATTGCCGCGGCGACACGTTCAACACCTTGCATCAAGGTGCCACCCAAACCGTTTTCACGGGCTTGCGTATGAACCATGAGTTTTTCAACATCACAACGGTGTAAAGCATTGGCCTTCGGCGACATGGCAATTTGCACACTGCCAACGACTTTATCGTCTTCACGAACCAACAAAACTTGGCGGGCATTTTCTTGTAGATCGTCATTCACAGACAACCAATAGGCTTTTGCTTCAGGCTCGCTCATCGGCGGTAAAAAGCCAATTGGAGCACCGGAATCCACAGCGTCACACAACAACTCGATAAGATCATCTAGGTAGGGATTAAGATTGTCTACTTTCAGTAACTCCAAACTCATTTCCTCAGT
This sequence comes from Marinomonas algae, assembly GCF_047525555.1. Classification (NCBI taxonomy): domain Bacteria; kingdom Pseudomonadati; phylum Pseudomonadota; class Gammaproteobacteria; order Oceanospirillales; family Oceanospirillaceae; genus Marinomonas; species Marinomonas algae. The sequence goes on from NZ_JBLIXK010000001.1 coordinate 357,296, forward strand.
CTTTTGATTGGCGTAATCATACAGGAGAGGCGAAAACTTAGGAAACGGATCTTTAATTACAAAGTTTTTTGTAAGTCGCCATTTATGCCGACAAACCTAATCCGCTGCCATTCAGTTACTTTGCAGTACATCAGGAAGCTCAGAGAGTTGTTTAAGCTTAATATCTGCAATGTCGTATTTTTCATCGGAGTATTCCGCAACAGGAGGAACGACAACTGTTTTCAGGTTTGCATTGATCGCTGCCATGACGCCAGAAACGGAGTCTTCAATTGCTATGCATGCTGAAGGTTCAACATTAAGCTTCTTAACGGTCGATAAATATACGGCAGGATCAGGTTTTCCCTGTATTTCATATTCGGAAGAAGAAACAGCATGAAAGTAATGAGCAATATCGAGCTTTTCCAAAATGACAGGTATTAATCTAGCGGGTGCATTTGTCGCCAAACCTATTTTAAGCGCTTTGCTTTGACAAAAATCGAGCGCTGTTTTAACACCTTCCATTGCCATGCCTTCGGTAGTAATAAGTGTTGCGACACGATCAACCACATCATTCTCAACCTGTTCTAAACTTCTTCCTGTCCAAGGAAACAAGTTATACCAAAACTCAGTCACTTCTCGTGTCGTCATCGAAGCCGTTTGAAAGGAAAGCTCGTCTGTCACGTCAACCCCAAGAGATGAAAAAACGAACCTCTCAGCCTCTTTCCACATAGGCTCTGAATCGATCAAAGTCCCATCCATATCAAATATTACAGCTTCTATCATATTGGGCTTACTTAACTTTCTCTATAAAACGGCAAAAGATACATTTAGTGATCTAACGACAGATTTTTGACTTCAATAAACCATTTAGGCTGCATGTCATCGAAATCGGTTCGCACACTCGATGGTAAATAACTTGCTGAATCCAAAACAAAATCTTGCCCACCGACACGCTTAAAAACCACCCAATGCCAAAAAGCTTTCCCTTCTTCGTAATGATGTTTAATGGATAGGAGCGCAAGATCAGGAAGTTTTTCCCATGCCTCAAATGGAACCTCAACAGAAGAAGTCGACACCTCAAATTTAGCCAGCATGTTTCGTACGTATTGTGTGTCAGACCAGAGCGATTCGTCTTCTGCAAATATCCCCATGTCATTGGCAATCGTCTTCATTTCAGAATAAGCCTTACCCAATATATTGGCGACTGAGGCAATACCACATCCTGTTGTTTCTTCTTGAATGACAGCTTTCAATTCAGTTCTCTCTAAATATATGACGCCACGCCAACTGAAAAATTAACCAGTTTGCTTGCAATTGTTAGGGGTGAATCCATTGTGAATCTTAAAAAATAGTTGCCACACATTAGATCAAGAAGTTGTTTATCAAGTAAAGCGACATCGACCAATGCTGCTCCGCGATCCGTCTTAGCTCGCACAACAAGCGGTTTAATTTTTGCTACATTCTGACCATATTTTCAAATGCGCATCTGTATGCGTATACTTAAGATTAAAATTCACTGGAGTGACGATATGCAAGATTTATATGACATCCACGCCCCTAAAAAAGCAACCAACTTAAGCGTGAACAGCGATTTACTGCAAAAATCTAGAAGCCTAAAAATCAACTTGTCAGCAACATTAGAACAAGCCCTAAAAGACAAGCTAAAGAGTGTTGAGGCAGAGAATTGGAAAGAAGAAAACAAGGCGGCAATAGCGGCATATAACGAATTCGTAACTGAGAACGGCTGTATTGGCGACGAATACAGGAGCTTCTAATGGCACAGTTTGATGTATACCGAAACCCAAGTAAGAAAACGAATAAAGCCTACCCTTTTCTGGTTGATGTCCAAAATTCTGTCATTGATCAATTGGCGACAAGATTGACGGTACCTTTGACAACCAACAATGCCAAAAATAGCCTTTATATGGAAAAGTTAACCCCTGAGATAGAGTTCGAAGGAGAAACCTATTTATTCCTTGCCCAACAACTCAGCTCCATACCGGAAGAGGTATTACATGATTGTATTGGTTCGTTGAGTCAATCCAGAGACCTGTTAATAGATGCAATCGACTTTGCGATAACTGGGATATAGCGCACCAGTAGAAGGCGCCGAAAGCTTCCTTCTGACTGGCTTTGTTAAATGCTATTTTCCGCCACCTGGTGGTTTCGACGACTTAATAACTTCTTCTTCAGTTGAGGGTTCATCTTCTGGACGCCCACAATTAATACCTTTAATACAAATCATTTTAATATTTCCTTTAAGAAAGTTAGAAACAACAATATTGACAAAAGTGTTCCTCCAATAGCCAGCTCTTCATACGAGTGATGCAGATACTTAGCTTTTTCATTAATAGTTGGAGTTAATTTTTTTAGCGGATCTAGATAGCAGTTAATCATATGTTGGTACATTTCAATGTCTGTTTTTTCCTGCATGTATTTGAAATTGGCTTCCTTCCTAGGCGCTACATTCACAGCCCCAAGTTTAATAGACAACAATGCATGCCCCCATGAACATATCAATACAAAGACTGATATCACAGCAACCACAAGAATCATCACATCAAGAGGTCCCTTTGGCTGAAAAAGAGAAGCTGAAAAAAAGGACAGCAATGCTGTAATTGTCGTTATTAGCACAGTAGTAAACACCATAATTCGACCACACTTATTTTCAATATGATCGAATCTTTGATGCTCTTCTATATATCGCTCTCTAGCGTACGCTACAATTTCTGGTTTCATATTATTTAACACCTTTAATAGTGCACATGTGGCGTTTACACAGTTTTAAGGTGCCTTCTAATATCACTATCTTAAAGTAATAAACAAAGGTCGTTACAAAACTTAAAATAGGAAAAATCAACATGCGTATTATTCCTTTCATTCACAGCCTACTGTTTATGCTGTGAATACTATTGCTTATTGATACTAAGGTGATTTTTTCTTTTCTTCTAGTGCAAATGAGCGAAAGGGAGTTATTTAAAATGCAAGTAAATACAAAGCATTTGAATGGAGCTAATAGTCTTTGTCGGGCTAAAGCCCAGACCTACAAACAAAAAAGCGACTCAATTGAGTCGCTTTTAAAGAACCGTTGGAATGTTTACACGTTGCCCATGTAACGTCCCGGTTTATGGTTAACCGCAATGATCATATTCAGCGCGACAGCGCCAATAATGGAGATAGCAATTAAGGTGTAATCGACAACAAAAATAGACAGTAGAACAATAATACAGTCGACTACCATCTGGAATTTTCCCATGGAAACGCCGTATTTCTCAGAGACATAACGAGCAAGAATATTAATACCCCCCAAGCTTGCGTTATGGCGGAACAACATCAAAAAACCAACGCCAATTAAAGAACCACCAACAATACTGGCATAAATTGGGTTCACACTTTCAAAGGAAATCATCATGGCGGTTAAGTCAGAAAATGCCGATAAACAAAACACGGCAAAGAATGTTTTCAGCGTGAATTCCCAACCAAAATGAATAATGGCCAGTGCGTAGAAAGGTAAGTTAATAAGGAAAAACGCCTGACCAAAACTAATCGTTGTGGAATATTGAATTAGAAAGGCCAAACCTGCCGATCCACCCGAGAGTAAACCCGTTTGGATAAAAAGGTTTACACCTAAAGAAATAATTAATGTCCCAAGGATCATAGCTTGGGCATCTTCAAGGCGAGTATGTTTTTGTGATTTCTTTGCGTCTACTGTCGACATAGATATCTCTTTGGCTTAAATAAAGGATGAGGGGTTATGATGGCGTGGATTCTAGAGAAAAAACCACGCCAGACCAATATCCAACCAAAAAGCATTTTTTCGTTGTTTCTTTAAAAGTGTCTTATTTTCTATACACTTTTGAGGAGCAAATACAGAAGATGACTTTACCAATCACCCGTCGAGCCGACACCCAGCCAATTCGTTCTGATTGCATGCTTTTATCATTCTCACCACCTAACCAAAGCTGGCCATCTGGTGCAATGTGTAGGACTTTTTTTACTATAAAGCCATAAAGCGCATGGTCGACCACCACAAGGTGACCGACCTTAAGCTTTTTATACCAGCGACTGGTAAAAACAAAATCACCATCCTGTAATCTAGGAGACATACTCTCCCCTTGTACTTTGATTAGGTTCAGCATTTTGCCTCCTTTCTTATCAGTGTCATTTGTTTGAACCAACCACAACCTAATCTTTCAGATCAGGGTAAACCACTGTTAGTAATGGTGGATAAGGGCAAGTCGCACGGTATGTTGCTACGCCTTTCGTTAACCAAAAAGCATCGGCAAATTGGTTAACAAGTTCAACTAGCTTTTCACCTTCTTCACGATCGATGCCTTGCTTACATTTTGAAGCTTGCAACATGATAGAGTGAGTTAAGTCATGGATAGTTGGTACTTGCTCAAATTGTGGCGCTTTAAAGTAATCACCCCAAATGATTCGCACGGCTTCTTTTACTTCTGTGCAAGCCGCTTCTTTTTCAGTTACTAAACGAGAAATCTGTGCGAAACCTGCAACATCAAGCGGACCTTTGTCTTCCACTTCTTTGATTAAGTCTAATAGACGAACACAGCTTAATGCTGCTAGTTGCGCTGTGGATGGGTCGTACATTTTACAAGGAATATCACAATGAGCTTGCGCGGTTTTAAAACCAATTACCTTGTCTAGTGCTTTAACAAAACTGTGCATCATAACTTAGTCCTCTTTATTCGAGCCTTTACGGCGTGTATGTTGTTGAAAAGCGACAACAGCACCAAGAATGACACTACCAACGGCTAAAATAGTCACTAAGTGGATAAATCCACTCATCCAATGGGAGTGATCATGGCCTGGATGAGCTTGCGCAATCTGGCTAACTGCAAGGCAGAAAGTAACAAATAAGCTAGTAACAATAGATTTCATATAAGTATCCTTATGAGTTTTACGAAATGGGTTAAACCAAATTTAATTCGTTAGTGTTGAACCATACCTTTTGCGCTGGAAACAGCATGAGACAAGGCTCGCATGAGTGTTTTGCTTTGTGCTGAAACACTTTTTCCGTGGCTCTGAGCAAACAACTCCCATTCAAAACGAATGTGTGTTGCTGTTCTCATAATCAGGTGTCTTTGATCATCGTCCATGTCTGGACGCACCATGATGGCTTGTAAAAAATTAACGGCGTTTTCAAACTGTGTATTCGCTGAAATAAAATCGCCTAATGCGGTATAAGATTCAGCAATATTCAAGAAGCTCACGGCAGCGGCCGCAACTGCAGACTCTGCATCACGATGGAAGTCATCATCAAAACTCTTCTCTGCTTGCATCAATGCCTCTCGATTTAACTCAACGGCATCAGAAAAAGCATGATTTGAATAAGCTCGATTTGCTTGCCTTGTTAAACGCTCCCAGTTCTGCATAACGCTCTCCTCGAATATGATGAATATCACTCTTTGAAACCTAATGAGAATCATTATTATATAAAGGAGAGAAAAAATCCAACTATTTGAGAATAAATCTCATTAAAATATAGGTAAAGAAAAAAACAACACAGAAACAAAAATGGCCGCAGTAATGCGACCATAATGTAAAAAGAGTGGGTGTTATGAGAAACAGATTAAAAGACGGTAAATATTACCATTCGATACCGACTTGAGCTTTCACACCATTAGCAAAAGCATGGCGCTCATTGCCAATTTTACTGTGTGTATCAACACTGTCTAACAATACTCTAGGAGCTGTACGACCCGTCATCATGACATTCTGATGTTTAGGGCGAGCCGCTAAAGCCGCCACTAAATCATCTTCATTCAGATAACCGTATTTGTACATGTAGGTTATTTCATCTAACAAAATGAAATGAATGCTTGGGTCAGACAACATTGTCTTTGCTAAATCCCAAGCTTGCTCTGCGGCTTCTTTTTCCAATTCTGGATTACGAGTTTCCCAAGTAAAACCGTGTCCCATAACGTGAAAATCCACCAAAGGATGTTCGCCAAAAAACAACTGCTCGCCTGTTGCTTTTCGACCTTTAATAAACTGAATCACACCACACTTTTGCCCATGACCCAAAGCACGCGCCATAGTGCCAAAACCACTTGAGCTTTTGCCTTTGCCATTTCCTGTCAACAAAATCGTCACGCCACGTTCTTCCGTCGCGGCAGCAATACGCTGATCTACAACAGCCTTTTTCTTTAACAAACGGGCTTCGTTTTTATCCAAAGCATCTTGATCAGTGTTTGAGATTGTTGCTTTCGTCATCTGTTCTTTGCTCATGATGTATCTCTTTTTTATAGAGTAACCAACTTGGGTAATACAAATCTTTATGTATAGCGAATACCCTCAGTATAAAGATTAAAGACACCGCGTAAATGGAGTTAAATTCATGTGAAGGTATGTTTTTTTGAAGTAGGACATACAGAAAAGCCCCCAAAAAAGCCGGTGTTGCATAGAACTCCCGGCCTAATACCAAAGGCGGACGATGACTTAAAACATCACGAATGATACCACCAGCAACCCCTGTGATAATTCCCATGGTAATGGCAATCGGCGAAGCAAAACCAAGCATCAACACCTTTTCTGTTGCTACCACTGTAAAAAGAGCAAGACCAAAAGAATCCGCGTAGTGAAAAACCTTTTGGCGGTCATTCATAAAACGCACACCAAAAAAGGCCAAAACAGAAGACGCAAACGCGACCCATAAATACGAGGTATCCGCGACCCAATAAACAGTCTCGACAGATAAAATCGTGTCTCGAATGGTTCCACCGCCAAGCGATGCCACCATCCCAAGAAATACCACACTGATAATATCCATGTCTTTTTTACCAGACGAAATAACGCCCGTGATTGCAAAAGCAGCAATACCAAACATACCCAAAAGATATAGCAACATTATGTAATTTGTCTCAATAAAACCAAAGATAACTTGGCGAACGCCAAACCTTACGCTGTCACCCAATCGCCAGCGCCAAGACGCTTTAAGGTGACATAATCCCCTTGCACCATAAATTCCGTCAGGCTGGTAAAGCCAACATCAATACGGTGAGCTTGAGCAAGAGGCCACTGGCACAATAAGCTCACTAACACCTTAATCACACCGGAATGAGCGACTAATACACAGTTTTGCATTGGCTGGTCTTTGATCGACAACCACCAACGCCAAACACGATCAGCAACAACTTGAAGCGACTCGCCATTATAAGGCGCGCCGTTAACAATATCTTCCATCCAAGCGTCTATTTCTTGTTTGGAAATATCTTGCCAGCAACGCCCTTCCCAATCACCAAAGTCCAACTCTTTCAGAGCAGACACGGGCTGAGAATGGCCGCCACTAACATAGTCCGCCAATTGAGCCGCTCGACTCAATGGACTGTGATAGCAAACATTTGAAGTATCCGAGAAATCCAATGAAAGGGATTTTACTAAAGCATCTGCGCCGTCTTCCCAACCTGCAGCCAATGGCACATCCATATCGCCATAACACAAACCCTTTCCCACATCTGGCTTTGGGTGACGGATTAAAAACAGTTTCACGAATAAGATGCCAGCAAACAAATGATGACCAAAATCTCACCAATCTGCTCACTTGCTCCTAAGGTGTCACCGTTAAAACCTTCTATTTTCTTCTGCAAATACATACGCAAGAAAACCACCACACCTACTGTAATAAGCAGGGTTGTAAGCAAAGCAACCACATTGAACGCCAACAACCCAACCACCAAGCAAGGCGCTAAGGCAATCGCCCAATGAATCGGGCTGAGTTTCGCAATCATTCCAGACGCTTTACTCTTACCCAACGTCACATAATCCAACGTACTCATTAGCATTAACGGCATAATCCGCGCTAAAACATGCACGATGCACCAAGCACTTAAGGTATAAATAAAGCCTAAGAAGGATTCAGGAATAACGTCCAGAAGCTCGCTCAACAGCAACCATTTAATCGTCAGAGAAAACCAGATAGATAAAGCAGCGTAACTACCAATGCGAGAGTCTTTCATAATGGTCAGACGCTTTTCTTTGTCCCAACCGCCAATCAAGCCATCACAAGCATCCATCAATCCATCTTCATGGAATCCGCCGGTCAGCAACACGGCAGTCAACAGCATGAAAATGGCTTGCAAAGAAGAAGACCAATCAAACCAAAGCGGCCAAGCACTGATCAAAGCCACAACGATACCAATCCATGATAAAAAGCACACAGGTGAAATGTGCTTTATATCATCACTCCAATCCACTTTAAGAGGGATTCGAGTATAAGTAACAAGGCTGCGTTTAAAGCCTTGCCAATAAGGATCTAACATAGTGATTTTCATCTTATACTTTCTCAGATTGATCTATCAAAGTCTGGGGAAACAATACGGCAATAAACTATTTTGAATCGCTCACGCCAGCACTTTCAAAACTCGCCATTTTATTCAAAAACACACAAGCACTTTGAATCAAAGGGTAAGCCAAGATAGCACCAGAACCTTCACCTAGGCGTAAGTTCAAAGACAAAATAGGCAACGCATCAAAATGCTCAAGCAAAGAACAGTGAGCCTGTTCATTTGATTGATGGGCGAAAACGGCGAAATCACGCACGTTCGGCGCAACCTTTTGAGCAAACAATAAAGCAACCGTACAAATAAAACCGTCAACAACAAAGGCCGTTTGACGCTCAGCTGAACGTAACATAGCGCCCGCCATCGCCAATATTTCAAAGCCGCCAACCTGTTCCGCTAACGTCTGCGCGCTCCAATCCGCCATAGACTGACTCGTCGCTTGCTCTGCGCGTTTCAAAGATTGCTCAATAATAGAAGCTTTATGAGACACACCTGCTGAATCTAAACCTGTTCCGCGTCCAGTACTTTGCGCAGCACTCATGCCGACCAAAGCGGCCATCATGCAAGACGATACACAAGTATTGCCAATGCCCATTTCGCCAAACATTAGCAAGTTCACGCCGTCATCAAGCGCAAGATCCGCTTCTTCTACACCCGCTTGAATCGCCTGAGCTGCTTCTGCGGATGTCATCGCCGCTTCTTGGCTGAAGTCTTTGGAGGCCATAGCAACTTTGCGTGCACCCAATAAAGGATGCTCGTCTAACTTTGCGTTAACACCTACATCAACAACACGCAAAGGCACATTATGTTGATCACAAAATACGCTAACCGCCGCGCCGCCCATTAAGAAGTTCATCACCATTTGTGGCGTCACTTCTTGAGGAAACAAACTAATGCCCTGTGCAACAACACCGTGATCTGCAGCAAAGACAATCATTTTTGCTTTGGAAACATCTGGCGTTAGGCTGTTCTGAATTTTACCTAATTGAAAAGCCAGATTTTCTAATTCACCCAACGCACCTAACGGTTTGGTTTTGGTATCGATTTTTCGCTGTAACTCAACTTCAATAGAAGACGAAGGTGATTGAATCGTAAAACTTGGAAACACGAAAACTCCTTATCCTTGTGCTTTCGCAGCACGTTGACGCACTACTTCATAAAGACAAACGCCCGTTGCAACAGAAACATTCAGGCTTGAAACAACACCTGCCATTGGCAACTTAACAAGATAATCGCATTGCTCTCTGGTTAAACGACGCATACCTTCGCCTTCAGCTCCCATTACGATCGCAGTACCAATAGTGAAATCTTGTTCATAAACCGTTTGCGTTGCCTCACCCGCCGTACCAAAGATCCAAACGCCTTGGTCTTGGAGCTTTTTCATGGTGCGAGCCAAGTTTGTGACAGAAAAAACAGGCATGCTTTCCGCTGCACCGCAGGCAACTTTGCTTACTGTCGCATTCAATGGCGCAGAATTATCTTTTGGCATAACAACCGCATGAGCGCCTGCTGCATCAGCACTTCGTAAACAAGCACCTAAATTATGCGGATCAGTAACGCCGTCTAGAATAATAATCAGAGGGTTTTCTTCTAAGCCCGCAACCAAGGTATGCAAATCGGCTTCGTTACCGGCTTTTGTCATTGTGGTAAAAGCCACAACACCTTGGTGTACAACGCGGTCTTTGTTCTTAGTGAACAACTGGTCGATATCACGACGAGGAACAATGCTGTAACGTACTTTATTGGTTTTACAAAGCTGTACCAAACGCTGATTTTTCTTATCGTCTCGGCCTTCTTGAAAACGCACTTCTTTCACACGTTCTGGCTGTTGAGTTAACGCATTTTCCACGGCATGAATGCCGTATATCCATTCTAAATCTGACATTATTTACTCTATTCTTTTATGTATCGTACTTGGTACAGCTAATTAATCTTTCGCTTTTGGCTTAGCGTTGCTCTTTTTTGGCTTCTTAGGCTTCTTCGCTTTTTTAGCGGTAGAAGAAGCAGGTTTGCTCGAAGAGGAAGCCGATGCCGATTTCTTCTGACGAATACGCTTACCTTTAGAAACAGGAGGACGGCGCTTTTTCTTCGCTTTGCCGTTCGACTCTTTGGCGTCTTTACCCGCTTCGGCTTTCGCATCAGCACCTTTTACAGAGCTTTTCGGCTTAGAACGGCCGCCTAATTCAATAGGAGGCAATTGAGCCAATTGCATTTCTAGCTCGGTTTGATCGTTACGTTCAACCTTCTTACGCGCTCTTGGCGCTGTGTCGTCTAGGCTCAAATCGATCTTACGCTGTTCCAAATTCACACTCGAAACACGCACTTTCAACGAATCACCAAGACGGAAAACACGTCCTGTACGCTCACCAACAATCGCTTGATGTTCAATGTCATGAACAAAGTAATCTTGCCCAAGACCGGAAATATGCACCAAACCATCAACGAATAAACCCTGTAGCTCAACAAACAAACCGAACGAAGTTACCGCCGTCACAACACCATCAAAAGGTTCGCCAAGATGTTGCTCAACGTACTGACATTTCAACCATGCTTCCACATCGCGAGTCGCTTCATCGGCACGACGTTCGGTAACAGAACAAGAATCACCAAAGCCGTCCATATCCGCATGTTCGTAGCCATATATTTTACGTTTTTTAAGCTCTGGGCTACCTTTTACGCGATGAACCTGACGCACAACAGGACGACCTTCACCACGAATCAAATAACGAATCGCACGATGCACTAACAAATCAGGATAACGACGAATAGGCGAAGTAAAGTGTGTGTAGGCTTCATAATTCAAGCCAAAGTGCCCCATGTTATCGGCTTGATAAACGGCCTGAGACATAGAACGAAGCATCATAGTTTGAATACTACGAGCATCAGGACGATCTTTAATCGATTCGGACAACATAGCGTAATCAGCTGGTGTCGGCTTAGCACCGCCCGTTAATTCCAAACCAAGCAAACCAAGATAAGTACGCAAGGTTAACAAGCGGTCATCTTTTGGCCCTTCGTGAACTCGGAATAACGCAGGCAAATCAGACTTAATCAAAAGCTCCGCCGTTGCTACGTTGGCACACAGCATACATTCTTCAATCAGCTTATGAGCGTCATTGCGTTCTACTGGAACAATGTGTTCGATCTTAGAGTTTTCATCAAACACCATGCGAGTTTCGACAGTGTCGAATTCCATTGCACCACGTTCATCACGAGCGCCTTTTAATGTGTGATATAAACCATTTAAGTCATCGATGTGAGAAATAATCGACTTGTAGCGCTCGCGCAATTCTAAACCTTGTTCTTCTGGTTCAGCTGCGATCATTTTAGCGACTTTAGAATAGGTCAAACGAGCGTGTGAACGGATCAAACCTTCATAGAATTTGAAGCCGCGCATCTTGCCTCTGGAAGTCAAAGAGATTTCCGCGACCATCGCCAAACGGTCAACGTCTGGGTTCAATGAACACAAACCGTTCGACAAGACTTCTGGCAACATTGGAATAACGCGTCCAGGAAAGTAAACAGAGTTACCACGAACAATCGCTTCTTCATCCAATGGCGAATCTTTTTTCACATAATGCGAAACATCGGCAATGGCAACAAACAGCTTCCAACCACCTGGTGTTTTTTCACAATACACCGCATCGTCAAAATCACGCGCGTCTTCGCCATCTATCGTGACAAATGGTGTGTCACGTAAATCCACACGATTCGCTTTATCTTCTTCTGCCACTTCCGCAACAAAGTTTTTAATCTGCTTTTCAACCGTCACTGGCCACTCATTCGGAATTTCGTAGCGGTGCATAGCGACTTCGATCTCAACGCCAGGCGCCATAAAGTCGCCTAAGATCTTTTTCACAAGACCTTGAGCTGGTTTACCACGCTCTGCATAAGAGACAATTTCAGCTAAAACATATTGGCCATGAGTTGGCGCCAAACCAGAATCTGTAGTGATTTGAATGTCTTGGGCGATGCGTGGATTTTCTGGCGTAACAAAAGCCGTACCGCTTTCCAAATAGTAACGACCAACCATTTGAGTGTGTTTACGTTCTAACACCTCAACCACAACACCATCTAAACGACCTTTTACGCTACGACCAGAAAGACGCACTTTTACCTTGTCGCCGTCCATCACATTTTGCATTTGACGGGCAGACAAGAAAATATCGTCGTCACTTGGACGCAATAAGAAACCGTGGCCTTCTTTGTTTCCTTGCACGTAACCTTCGATCAGCTCACTTTCTAAAAGCGGCTTATATTCGTCGTTACGATTGCTGGTTAACTGGTTATCACGACACATGGCGATCAAGCGGCGGCGAAGGGCTTCTATTTCGTCTTCACCGGTAAGCGCGAACTTTTCGCATAGATCAAGGTGACCAATACTTGTATTTTGGCTGGCTAGAAACTCTAGAATGAATTCGCGGCTTGGTACTGGGTTATCGTACTTAGACGCTTCTCGTTGCATGTGTGGGTCGTTAATTTTTTTATTACTCAATGTATAGTTATCCTTGGTTTCTCGATAAGACGTCTCTCTTTTATACAATTCAAATATGAACATCTTATTATTTAGAACATCTGCCTCGTTTGGTGATCTCTTGCCCCAAACCTCTGACACGTTCAATTAGTCAATATTATAGAGCATTCTGATTAAATACTCTCCAAGTTAGCAAAGCACTTAGCCTTATCTTCATCTTTTATGATGAGTTATTTTGTAATTACACAACAAAAAGATCGATTTGCTCGATATTTCAGGCTTTTTTGACCTGACGCCTTAACTTCTTGTCTTGGTAAATTGACTTTTACACAAGTCTTTTGCGGTATTTTTCACCCAAAACAGGCCATTAATCGAATTATTAGATAGATCAGCCATTCATAATTACTGTCTGTGACGCACTAAATTCATCTCCGCCATGACTTTGGTGGAAATTTCCTCCACAGAAAGCTTAGTCGAGTTTAAAAATGGAATCCGTTCTTGCCGATAAATAGATTCCACTTCATCCACTTCATAACGACATTGTCGAGCGGAAGCGTATTTGCTGGACGCCATTCTTCCCGTGCGGATTTCATGTAAGCGTTGAGCATCGATCGTCAAACCAAACAGTTTTTTCTTGTGCTCTTTTAAAACTTTAGGCAACCCAGAAGAAGAAAAGTCATCTTCGGTGATCGGATAGTTCGCCGCCTTAATTCCGTACTGCATTGCCAAATACAAGCTGGTTGGCGTTTTCCCAGAGCGAGATACGCCAAGCAGAATAATATCGGCTTCTTGGAAATTCTTAACAGAAACGCCGTCATCGTTTGCTAAAGCATAATTAATAGCGTCGATACGACCATCATAAACGCCCTCTTTCATGCCGTGAGCTTTCTGCGCCGCTGGCTGTGCTTTTACACCCAACGCCTGCTCAATTGGTGATAACAAATCACCAAACAAGTTGTAGCAATGACAGTTGCAAGATTGAATAATCTCACGAATTCCCACATCAGAAATAGTATAAAAAACCAACAAAGCCAAACCTTGCTCAACTTCCAAGTCTATCTGTTGTTTCAAACCATTTGCCTGATCTTTTGTCACCAAAAATGGCACGCTTTGGGTTTCCACAGCCACATCAAAAAATGACAACATCGCTGAGCCAAACACTTCGGCGGTAATCGCTGTCCCGTCTGAAACAAAATACACTTTCATCCGTTTTCACCTGTTTTGTTGTTATCTAACGACATTTATTTTTTCGATTGAAATAAAACTACATCGAATAATCGATTTTATTCAAAGCAACGCCTCTACATACAATGACCCCAGACACAGCGTTTTGACAAGCACCAAGATTGCTAGAGAAACACTACCAACCTCTAGGAATGAACGCTGATGTCTCGTTGGCAATCAGCCAAAAAATATAGAAGGCATTGTTCAGCCTAGCCAATATTAGGGTGATGCAACCTTCTCTCATAAAAATAATAGGAGTTTCTTGTGAGCAAATTTGTGAAGTGGTTCAAAGATCTTCGTTTAGAAGATGTCGGTGAAGTTGGCGGCAAAAACGCCTCTTTAGGAGAAATGATTTCTAATCTGACAGACCTTGGCATTCAAGTGCCTAACGGTTTCGCGACCACTTCCTATGCATATCAAAGCTTCTTAGAAGAAAGCGGCCTAAACGATAAAATCCACGATGCACTTAATGCTCTCAATGTGGACGATGTTCAAGCACTTGCCAAAACAGGCGAGCAAATCCGAGCATGGATTGAAGAAGCCCATTTTTCTAAAGAATTCGACCAAGAAATTGAAGCCGCCTTCGCCCTATTGTGTGATGACAACGCCAGCGACACATCCTTCGCGGTACGCTCATCTGCAACGGCGGAAGATTTACCAGACGCTTCCTTTGCAGGCCAACAAGAAACCTACTTAAACGTCGTTGGTTTGGCTGACATTAAAGCATCCATCAAGCGTGTGTTTGCGTCTTTGTTTAATGATCGTGCGATTTCATACCGCGTTCACCAAGGCTTTGAGCACCAAGGTGTCTCATTATCTGCTGGTATTCAAAAAATGGTGCGCAGTGACATTGGTGCATCCGGCGTTTTATTTACTCTAGACACAGAATCAGGTTTTGATGAAGTGGTTTTTATTACGGCTGCTTACGGCTTGGGCGAAATGGTCGTGCAAGGCACGGTAAACCCAGACGAATACTATGTTCACAAGCCAACGCTTGCAGCGAATCGCCCGTCGGTTGTGCGCAAAAGCCTTGGCAGTAAAGCTCAGAAAATGGAATACGCCGAAGCTGGCAGCGATGACGAATTTGTCAAAATCGTTCCAGTGGCGCTAGATGATCAAAACCGCTTCGCGTTGACCAACGCCGAAATCCAAGACCTTGCTCGACAAGCTTGCATCATCGAAGACCATTACAAACGACCAATGGACATTGAGTGGGCGAAAGATGGCATCGATGGAAAAATTTACATCGTTCAAGCACGACCAGAAACCGTACGCAGTCAAAGTAACGCCCAAAGCATGGAGCGCTACAACCTGAAAAAGACTTCTCAAGTGCTGATGACTGGCCGCGCTATTGGTCACAAAATCGGCACAGGTGAAGTGAAGGTTCTGTCTTCGATTGCAGAAATGGATCGCATCCAACCGGGCGATATATTGGTCACTGACATTACCGATCCAGATTGGGAACCCATCATGAAACGTGCTTCTGCGATTGTCACCAATCGTGGTGGACGAACCTGTCACGCTGCCATCATTGCCCGTGAACTTGGTATTCCAGCCGTGGTTGGCTGTGGCGATGCCACTGAGGTTTTAAAAGACGGACAAAAAGTCACCGTATCTTGTGCGCAAGGTGATATGGGCTTTGTTTACCAAGGCGAATTGCCATTCGATGTCATTACATCGGAAGTGGGCAACATGCCTGAACTACCAGTTAAGATCATGATGAACGTGGGCAACCCGAATCGCGCCTTCGATTTCGCCATGCTACCGAACGCAGGCATTGGCTTGGCTCGCTTGGAGTTCATCATCAACCGCATGATCGGCATTCACCCGAAAGCATTGCTCAACTACGCAGACATGGCGCCAGCACTCAAAGAAGAAATTGATCACAGAATCGCTGGCTACACAGGTCCAGTCGAGTTCTACGTCGATAAGCTTGTTGAAGGCGTTGCCACACTGGCTTGCTCTTTCTCGCAAAAGCCTGTGATCGTGCGCTTATCCGACTTTAAGTCAAACGAATACCACAACCTTGTTGGCGGCCCTTTATTCGAGCCAGACGAAGAAAACCCAATGCTTGGTTTCCGAGGTGCGGCTCGTTACATCGACGACTCCTTCCGTGATTGCTTCGCCCTAGAGTGTGAAGCCATTCGCCGAGTCCGAAACGAAATGGGCTTAACCAACGTACAAATCATGATTCCATTTGTACGTACATTAGAAGAAGCACAACAGGTAACTGAGCTGCTTGCAGAACAAGGCTTGGCTCGTGGCGAGAATGGCTTGAAAGTCATCATGATGTGCGAGCTGCCTTCGAATGCATTATTGGCGGATGAGTTCCTTCAATACTTCGATGGCTTCTCAATCGGCTCAAATGACTTAACCCAATTAACCCTCGGACTTGACCGCGATTCAGGCTTAATCGCAGACAAATTCGACGAACGAAATCCAGCAGTGAAAAAACTGCTAACGATGGCGATACAAGCCTGCCGCGAACAAGGCAAATACGTGGGAATCTGTGGGCAAGGCCCATCTGACCACGCCGACTTTGCAGATTGGCTTGTGGCTCAGGGTATTGAGAGCATGTCTCTTAACCCTGACACCGTTGTCGAAACCTGGCTGCATCTTGATGAAGTATTGAAATCGACTTCATTAGATCAGAATGCTGTGTAGCAACAGCGCGTGGCTTCCTTAGCTACTCTCTAGTTTTATGGCCCCGCACTTGCGGGGCTTTTTTTATCTGAAACACCTTCCAAAAATGCATTCATTCGCTATCGATACAATAAGAATTTGACCTAAATCAAATCACAATGAGTTAAACAAACAATCCTAGCAACACATCTTGAGTTGAATAAATGGGCAGGTAAACTGCGCGTTTTTTCATCGATCAGTGAGTGTTATGTTTACGCCAGAATTATTGTCTCCAGCCGGTTCATTAAAAAACATGCGTTATGCTTTTGCATACGGCGCCGATGCGGTTTATGCGGGGCAACCACGCTATTCTCTTCGTGTGCGCAATAACGAATTTGATTTAGAAAAGCTGAAAATAGGCATTAACGAAGCACATGATTTAGGCAAAAAGCTTTATGTTGTGAGTAACATTGCCCCCCATAACGCCAAATTGAAAACCTATATTCAAGATTTAGAGCCTGTCATCAAACTCAATCCAGACGCGCTAATTATGTCAGATCCAGGCTTGATCATGATGGTTCGAGAAGCCTTTCCAGATCAACAAATTCATCTGTCGGTGCAAGCCAATGCAGTGAATTGGGCAACCGTAAAATTTTGGCAGCAACAAGGTATTTCCCGCGTCATTTTATCTCGTGAATTGTCTTTAGATGAGATTGAAGAAATTCGTCTAAAAGTGCCAGATATGGAACTCGAAGTCTTTGTACATGGGGCTTTATGTATGGCGTATTCTGGCCGTTGTTTGCTATCTGGTTATATGAACAAACGCGATCCTAACCAAGGCGCTTGCACCAATGCTTGTCGCTGGCAATACAATGCTCACGACGCCAAACAAGACGAGGTTGGACAAATTATCGCCAGCAGCGATGCATCTATACAACCTCAAACCTCTGTCGTACAAATTCAAGAACCAACGGATCAGCTCTACTTATTACAAGAGCGTGGTCGCCCCGATGAATACATGCCCGCTTTTGAAGACGAACACGGCACCTACATCATGAATTCAAAAGATTTACGCGCCATTCAACACGTTGAACGCTTGGTAAAAATGGGCGTTCATTCGTTAAAAATTGAAGGTCGCACTAAGTCTTTTTACTACTGCGCTAGAACCGCGCAAGTCTATCGTCAAGCAATAAACGATGCCGTTGCAGGAAAAGGCTTCAACAACCAACTGATGAACACTCTGGAAAACCTAGCTCACCGAGGTTACACCGATGGATTTTTACAACGTCATCGTCATGTGGAAATGCAAAACTACGACACAGGCAACTCCATCAGCGAGCACCAACAATTCGTTGGTGAAGTGATTTCAACTAACAGCAATGCTCTCACTATAGAAGTGAAAAACCGTTTTAGTGTCGGTGACTCATTAGAGCTTATGACACCGAAAGGTAATGTTAGTTTTCAGCTAGCAGAGCTCAACGACAAACAAGGACGAGCCATCGAGGTTGCCAAAGGCAGTGGTCACATCGTTAACATTCCTTGCCCTCAAGGTATCGATGCATCCATGGGAATCTTACTGAGAAATCTCTCGGAAGGACAAACCACTCGCCAACCTCATGCAAGCAAAACAGCATAGAGACAAACAATGGCATTATTAATCAATGATCGTTGTATCAATTGCGACATGTGCGAACCAGAATGTCCCAACGAGGCCATTACTATGGGGGCTAAGATTTACCTTATTGATCCAGACAAATGCACAGAATGCGTTGGTCATTATGACCAACCCACTTGTGTGGCCGTCTGCCCTATTGATTGTGTGAAACCAGACCCAAACAGACGAGAAACCGAAGAAGCCCTATACGAGAAATTCGTTGAGTTACACTTTGACGTTTAATATCCGGACGAAACATTAAACGCTATAAAATACGGTTAAATAGTCGGTAAATTCTGAGCAAGCCATTGCTTGAATTGCGCTTTTGGCAGGGCGCCAGACAGACGTGCTACTTCTTTTCCATGATGAAAGATCATAAGCGTAGGAATAGAGCGGATATTATAACCTCCAGCGATCATTTGACTCTTCTCAGTGTCTAACTTCACAAAACAGGCTTGCGTAGACATTTCTCCTGCGACTTGTTCAAAAACAGGCGCGAACTGCTGACACGGTCCACACCATGAAGCCCAAAAATCCACCACCACAGGCAAAGCATTCTCTGTAATATAACGTCTGAAATTGGCATCACTTCCCACAATAGGATGAGTGGCAAGTACAGGGTTACCGCACTTCCCGCACAGCGGCTTATCACTCAATTTCTCTTTTGGCAGACGATTTTTTGCATAGCAGCTTTGACAAACTATTTGAATGGGAGAATTCGTCATCTTAAACCTCAGATGTAAAATATTAATGAGTGATATAAAACGCCTGTTAAAACACCGCAGGCAGCATCATAGGATGGTGTTCTTCAAGCCTGAATTCAAGCCACCTTCCAAACCAATAACATGTTATTTGCTGGCATAGGAATGGTTTCAACAAGCGCCATTTTCTCTGCCCATTCCGTTAATTCTGCAATGTCACAAATTCCACCGTAACCGCCTGCTTTCAAACTTTGGTCAAATTCACGATTTCCTTCACTGGTATATTCGCCGTTTACATTCATCGGTCCATACTGACAAAACACGCCACCGGAAGGTAAATTCTCACCCACTGTTTTCATCATCAACTTTGCTTGATCACGCTGCATGATGTGCGTGGTATTCGCCGTAAAAACGCCATCTAAAGGAAGGTCCGGCCAATCGTTCTTACCAAAATGAAATTCAAAAGGCGCTATCACATTGCTTAAATTCGCTTCTTTCATCCATGCATTAATGCTGTCATGGTTCTCCAACATATCACTGGTATTCCAGATTAAATGAGGTAAATGCTTGGCAAAAAATACCGCGTGCTGACCTGTACCAGAACCCACTTCAAGCACTTGCTGGCAACCCTGAAAATGCACAACAAGCTGATCTAAAATTGGTTGTTGGTTTCGATCACATGAAGGAGCAAAGTTTTTAGTCATAATAAAAATACCGAGAGAAGATAAGAACCACTTGGAAAATGAGTACCTGAAAAAGTTCCAACAGATACTTGAAAGAAAATAGGATGACATTAAGCCACCCTATTTATGAAGATTATACTGAAAAAGAAAACCAGCTTACGCTCTTGTTGCCGTTGCTAATAGCCCGCTTGCCATGACAAAGATGCTGCCCATACCACGATTCAGGTTTTTCATGCCTTTTGGGCTGCGAATCAATCGACGGATTTGTTTACCACTCATGGCATACACATACGCAGCGATAAATTCCGTCACACAAAAAGTCAGCCCCATCCAGAAAAATTGTACAGCCACTGGCTGATTTAGATCGAGCATTTGAGGAAAAATCGCAGTAAACAATAGGATGGCTTTTGGATTACCAATCGCCACTAAGAACTCCTGACGCATACGAGCAAAATTTCCTCGCTTCGCCTTTGTGCCTTCTTCACTCTCATGTTCTTCAAGCACAACGGCGACACTGCGCCATGTTTTGATACCTACATAAAATAAATAAGCAACACCACACCATTTAATAACACTGAACCAAAAGGCAGAAGCCACAATAACTGCTCCTAGCCCCAAAGCGGATACCAGCATCAAAATGCTAAAGGCTAAATTTCGTCCAACAACCGCTGTCACCGCCTTTGCAGTTCCGACTTGCATACCGTTGTGCATCGCCAAAAAGTTATTCGGACCTGGCCCTAAAGAAAGCAACATTAATAAAGGCGCAACCGCCAACCAAACGCTGAAAGTCATATTGATTCGATCTCACAAAACAGGAAGCAAAAATGGTTAGAACAACCATAAAAACAGCGCCACTTTACCGCTTAATAAAAAGCCTGTCAGCTTATTTTTTATACGATTTAAAGACATTGTGTGCGAAGACTTCTTGACCTTCAAGCCTTGAAAGATTTACGGCTTATTTAGCCCGTGATTTCATAATGACGCTCAACATTTACCGTCAATTTTCCCCAGTGAGAGGCTTTCACTCTGCTTTGATGATGATCAAAAGCCGCTTTGTCTTTGAACTCTTCATACACATCAAAACGAAGAGGGTTTATCGGGCTTTCTGTAACGCTAAAATGAATGCATCCAGACTCTTCGAGAGTCAAACGCTTATGATTAACCAGCTCTGCTTTTACCACTTCAAGCTCCGACTCAGGAACCAGAATAAAGCCTTTTAACGTTACCTTTGACATAAACCCTCTTGAATAACTTGTTTTCAAAACCTATTTGGAGGAATGCAAACCAAACATATTTCCTTCCGTATCAAAAGCCATAGCGATGAAACCATATTCACCAATAGACATCTTGGTTTGATTTACTTTACCGCCAGCGCCTTCCACTCTGGCTTCTTCTATAGAGCAGTCTTCACATGCAAAATAAACCAAAGTGCTGTTTTGGCCGACAGGCACGCCATCCATTTTGACCAACGCTCCTGTAGCACCATAACCTTCCATATTAGAAGGAAAAGCAAGCATTTTTATACTCGGATCGTTTGGATCACCTAAGACTTCTAGCTCAACATTTAAAACCGACTCATAAAACGCTTTTGCTCTCGACAAATCATCAACATAGATTTCAAACCAAGCCACCGGATTATTCTTCATAATGTGCCCCAACTGTTTTAATGGTTCATTTATTCTAGAAGGCTTTTCTGCCTCCTGCCAAAAATGGGCACAAAAAAACCGCTCATGTGAGCGGCTTTTAATATCATCCATTGCTATGACAAAGTGATTACAAAGACAGTGTCTTTTCACCACGCGCGATACCAGAAACACCGGTACGAACCACTTCAAGCAGATGTGCGCCACCTAAAGCTTGTAGGAATCCGTCTAGTTTGTCTGATTCGCCAACGATCTGAACCGTGTAGATTGACGGTGTCATATCTACAATGTTGCCACGGAAGATGTCTACCGTACGTTTCACTTCTGCTCGTTGAGCGCCAGTAGCACGTACTTTTACTAACATCATTTCACGTTCGATGTGCTGACCTTCAGTTAAGTCCACCAGCTTAATAACATCAATCAGCTTATTTAGCTGTTTCGTAATTTGCTCGACGACTTGGTCAGAACCGTAGGTTGTCAGTGTTAAACGAGACAAGGTTGCATCGTCTGTTGCCGCTACGTTCAATGACTCAATGTTAAAGTTACGCTGAGAAAACAAACCAACAACGCGCGACAAAGCACCAGGCTCGTTTTCCATTAATACAGAAATAATGTGTCGCATATTAGGTTCGCTCCGTCTTGCTCAAGAACATATCGCGCATTGCACCACGAGGTACTTGCATTGGATATACATGCTCTTCTGGATCTACATAACAGTTGATGAAAACAAGTTGGTCTGTCATGGCAAACGCTTCTTCCATCTTGGCATCAAGTTCGTCTTTGCTTCTGATCTCAACGTATTTGTGACGGTATGCGTCCATCAATACTTTGAAGTCTGGCAATGAATCCAAGTACGAATTCGAGTAACGACCTTCGTAGTTCATGTCTTGCCACTGGCGAACCATGCCCAAGTAACCGTTATTCAAACATAGGATTTTGACTGGCAAACCATACTGCAAACAGGTTGAAAGCTCTTGGATATTCATTTGAATACTGCCTTCACCTGTTACACAAACAACGGTTTCCTCAGGGAAACTCATTTTAACGCCCATAGCAGCAGGTAAACCAAAGCCCATTGTCCCTAAACCACCAGAGTTTACCCAGCGATTTGGCTTATCGAATTTGTAGTATTGAGCAGCAAACATTTGGTGCTGACCAACATCAGAGGCAACAAAGGCATCCCCTTTGGTTGCTCTCCAACAAGCTTCGATCGCAGCTTGAGGTTTGATCTTTTCGCTCG
The DNA here is from genome assembly GCF_047525555.1 of Marinomonas algae. Lineage (NCBI taxonomy): Bacteria > Pseudomonadati > Pseudomonadota > Gammaproteobacteria > Oceanospirillales > Oceanospirillaceae > Marinomonas > Marinomonas algae. The sequence goes on from NZ_JBLIXK010000001.1 coordinate 379,816, forward strand.
TTGTGTCGTAGCGACCGCCGTGGACAGCACGCCATTCATTAATTTGCTTCCACCAGTTAACTAAGGCTTCAGTGTTAGACGTTTGACCTTCGATCAAAGACAACATTTCTTCCAAAACTTGCGTCACAGGGCCAACAATCGGCACGTCTGCACGAATCGTTTTTGAAATCGCCGCTGGGTCGATATCGATATGAACGATCTTCGCGCCTGGGCAGAATTTATCTGGGTCGTTTGTTACGCGGTCATCGAAACGTGCGCCAACCGCCAAAATAACATCACTATGATGCATGGTCATGTTTGCTTCGTAACTGCCGTGCATGCCTAACATGCCAACGAATTGCTTATCCGTTCCAGGGAAACCGCCTAAGCCCATCAAGGTATTCGTTACCGGTACGTTCAATGATTTCGCTAGTTTAACCAGCAAATCAGAAGCGCCGCCCATGATAACACCGCCGCCAGCGTAGATAATTGGACGCTTTGCCGCTAACAACAAATCAACCGCTTTCTTAATTTGACCGCTGTGGCCTTTGGTTGGAGGTGTATAAGAGCGCAGTGAAACAGACTCTGGGTATTTGTATTCAAACTTTTCACTTGGCATGGTCATATCTTTTGGTACATCGACAACCACAGGACCTGGTCGGCCAGTGCTTGCAATGTGATATGCCTTTTTCAAGATCATTGGAATTTCTGATGCATGCTTGACGGTAAAGCTGTGTTTCACGATAGGACGGGAAACACCCACCATATCGGTTTCTTGGAACGCGTCTTCACCGATCAGATAACTCATTACCTGACCGCAGATTACAACCATAGGGATAGAATCCATATAAGCCGTCGCGATGCCTGTTACCGTATTGGTTGCACCTGGGCCAGAGGTAACTAGAACGGTACCTGCTTTACCCGTAGCTCGCGCATAACCATCTGCCATGTGCGTTGCTGCTTGCTCATGTCTAACCAGAACATGCTTTACATCAGATTGACGATGTAATGCATCGTAAATATGAAGTGCGGCACCACCTGGGTAGCCATAAATGTATTCTACTCCCTCATCTTTGAGGAAGCGGGCGATCATTTCACCACCGGATAATAACTCCACCTTGTTACCCTCTATAGTATTCATCTGTCTTTTAATTTTTTTAAGTGCGGCTATTGTAACCGCATAAGACAAGCAGATTAAAGTTGATAGAACGAAGTTTGCAAAACTAACTGAGGTAACGACTAAAATAGAAGTACTCAAACGCAAGAAATCGCAGTTTTTACACTGCCCGCGTCTTTTCGCGAGGAGAAGTAGAAAATGACAGTATTGCGCCAAATTATACTTGTGCTTATCAGAACGAATCTGACTGAGATAGGCTAGTGGCCCAAAAAGAAAAACATCGACTGGGTGTCGTCGAATTATATGGGCTCTATTCTGGCTTCGCGTCTATTTTTTGTCAACACAAAGCAAGTAAAACACGCAGAAAAACTTGCTCTAACAGGCACTTCGTGGTGTCATAGCGAGATTATTTTATTAGGAGTTTTACCATGGCTAATGAGCTCAACAAACAACGAGTTATTGATGAATTTTTACGCTGTTTTCGTAAAATGTTGATGGATCCAGAACTTGCTGGTGAATTAGTCCGTATCGCTAAGGAAAACATCAACGAGCCAAATGCTTACCAACGCATCGCTGAAGAAGTCTCTAATCAGACGACTTTAAAAATCCAAGAAGATCACACAGAAGCGGATCGTATGTTTATCAAATTGTTGATGGACGTTGTTAAAGGCGACTCTTTGCTTTACTAATTTTTGCTCTTTCACACTAGGCTCGTTTCCGGCCTAGTGTCAGTTATTTCGGTATTCACTTGCTTCCTTCGTTTTTATCCAGTCCAGAAGAACTACAAACTCTTGCTGATGATATTAAATCATGGGCAATAGAATTTGGCTTTGCAGAAGCTCGCATTGTCGAACCTGATCTCGCCCAGTATAAGGACGAATTCAAGCAATGGCTCGATCAAGAATATCACGCCGGAATGGATTATCTCGCCAATCACGGCGATATGCGCTTCTACCCTGAACAACTCCACCCTGGTACAAGACGTGTTATTTCCCTACGCATGCATTACTTGCCTCAGTCCGTAGAAACTGTAGGCCGTTTAAAAACCAAAGACAAAGCCTATATTGCTCGATACGCCTTAGGTCGTGACTACCATAAATTGATACGCAAACGCCTCACTCAATTAGCAAAGAAGATTGAACAACAAGTAGGCGACCATGGTTACCGTGCTTTTGTTGACAGTGCTCCCGTATTGGAAAGGCAAATTGCTGAGCAAGCGGGAATGGGCTGGATTGGCAAAAACACATTGCTGTTAACACCAAAAGCGGGGAGCTGGTTTTTACTGGGTGAGATTTTTACCAATCTCCCACTTCCTGTTGATAAGCCAACAAAAGACCGACATTGCGGAAGTTGCACAGCTTGCTTAACTCAGTGCCCTACCGATGCTTTTGTTGAACCCTGGGTTTTAGATGCGGGCAAATGCATTTCCTACTTAACCATTGAGCACAAAGGCCCGATTCCTGAAGACTTACGCAGCAAAATGGGGAATCGTATTTTCGGCTGTGATGACTGCCAACTGGTTTGCCCTTGGACGAAATTCGCTAAATACACAGAAGAAGACGACTTTCAGCCAAGACACGATTTAGATTCAGCGGATCTTGTTACTTTATTTGAGTGGGACGAAGCAACTTTCCTAAAGAATACTGAAGGCTCTCCTATTCGACGTACGGGTTATGAAAACTGGCGACGCAATATCGCCGTTGCTCTAGGCAATGCGCCCACCAGCGAGCTAACGATTAGTACATTACAAAACGCTCTTTCCACTTCATCTGAACTGGTAAAAGAGCATGTCATCTGGGCACTTCAGCAACATCAAAACTCGCTTTAATCTTTTGAAATAACGACAAAAAATAACGCCTATATCCTTCTACTGCTTTGCTTAATCAGCCGTTTTTTGCTTTGATAGAGGCTTATATTGTGAGGTATTTTTTTGATAACGGACGCCCTTATCGATCCCTTTGGTCGAAAAATCGATTACTTACGCATTTCGGTCACCGATAAATGTGATTTTCGCTGTACCTACTGCATGGACGAAGACGTGACTTTTCTCTCTAGAGAACAGGTTTTGTCTTTGGAAGAAATCGTGCATGTGGCGAAAACCTTTATTCGTATGGGCACCAAACATATTCGCATTACCGGCGGTGAACCTTTAGTTCGTAAGAATGTACTTTGGGCACTCGAACAAATTGCCAACACCGAAGGTCTGGAAGAGTTAACCATCACAACCAACGGCTCTCAGCTTTATAAAATGGCGCAGAGCCTTTACGACATTGGCGTTTCCCGTATCAATATTAGTTTGGATACCTTAAAAGCAGACCGTTTTTTCGCCTTAACCAGAAAAGACAAATTCCAACAGGTTATCAAGGGAATCGAAGCGGCCAGCAAACTCCCTTTCAAACGGTTAAAAATCAACAGCGTCATGATGAAGAATCATAACGATGATGAGTTATATGATCTCACCAAATTTGCACTAGACCACAACATGGACATAAGCTTCATTGAAGAAATGCCGCTTGGTGTTATTACTGATCACAATCGTGCCGAAACCTATTTATCCAGCGATGATGTTATCGACGCATTAAGCCAGTATTACACATTAACGCCAAGCGATATCAAAACAGGCGGCCCTACTCGCTACTATCACGTTGCTGGATCAAGCCACAAAGTCGGCGTAATTTCACCTCACAGTCACAACTTCTGCGATACCTGTAATCGCGTTCGACTCACTGTTGAAGGCCGTTTATTACTTTGCTTAGGCAACGAACACTCGAAAGATTTAAAAAGCGTCATTCGCAGCAGCATGCAAAATGACGCACTAGATAGCTCAAAAGAGTTAGAGAACGCCATTATTGAAGCATTGGCGTTAAAACCCCAACAACATCATTTCAATCTAGATGAAGCCCCTCAAATATTGCGCTTTATGAGCGCAACAGGAGGCTAAAGAAGGAATCTCATGGCTAAGACACCCACTCCATTTCGTCCGTTAAACATCAGCGTGTTAACCGTATCTGACACTCGAACCATTGCTGAAGACACGTCCGGCAATGCACTTATTGAATTGCTCACAGAAGCTGGACACACACTTACAGAAAGAAAGCTGGTAAAAGACGACGTTTATCAAATGCGCGCGGTTGTTTCCAATTGGATTGCGGATGAAGCTGTTCATGTTGTCTTGATCACTGGCGGCACTGGTTTTTATTCACGAGACAGCACACCGGAAGCCATGATGCCATTATTTGATAAAACCATCGAAGGTTTCGGAGAGCTATTCAGACACATTTCTTATGGCGAAATCGGCACCTCTACGATTCAATCTCGTGCAGTGGCCGGACTAGCAAATCAAACACTTGTGTTCTGTTTACCTGGCTCTACAGGCGCCTGTAAAACAGCTTGGAATGGCATTTTAAAAGAGCAACTTGATGCTTCTCACAGACCTTGTAACTTTGTCAGCATGCTAATCGGGCCTTATGAGTCCGCTCAACACGGGGCTTAATATGTCGACTTTACTCGCCTTCGAAGAAGCACTGAAAGCCATCGAAGAAAGCGCAAACCTACGCGTTTCAGATGAAGTAATTGCTTTACCTAATGCAACAGGCAGAATTCTGGCTAAGGATATTGTCGCCAATATCTTTGTGCCGCCTTATGACAACAGCGCAATGGATGGTTATGCACTGGTGGCTAAAGACTGGCAAGCAGGCAAAAGCTTTGTAATCAGTCAGCGAATTCCTGCAGGACAACACCCAACGCCTCTTGAAGCCGGTACATGTGCACGTATTTTTACTGGCGCGAGCATTCCTGAAGGTGCGGATACGGTTGTCATGCAAGAAGAGGCTCAGATAGTTAATGGTAAAGTTATTTTTAACCAGCAACCGCCAAGCCAAGATAATATTCGTCCCAAAGGTCAAGACATCAAGGCAGGACAAACGGTTGCTAAAGCAGGTCAGAAATTAACACCGATGCACATTGGCTTACTTTCCAGTTTAGGCATTACGGAGGTCAGCGTATATAAACCGCTGCGTGTGGGCATACTCACGACCGGAGATGAGCTTGTTCCTGCTGGAGAAAACTTAGCGCCAGGGCAAATTTTCAACTCAAATGGTCCAATGTTAAGCGCATTGGTCACTCAAGCTGGCCATCTGGTTTCTCAATGCCTTCATGCTGCAGACACGCCAGAAGACACAGAAACAACCCTTAAAACTTTAATGGCTTCTTCTGATGTGATTTTATCTTCGGGAGGCGTTTCTGTTGGTGAAGAAGATCATGTGAAAACGGTGCTTGAAAAGCTGGGCACAGTGCATCTTTGGAAAATAGCGATTAAGCCGGGAAAACCTTTGGTTCATGCTTCGCTTGATGGCATTCCCTTTATTGGTTTACCTGGCAACCCAAGTTCAACACTCGTGACTTTCCATTGGTTTGCAAGGCTGTTGCTTTCTGTCTGTTCTGGACAAGTTGCTAACCGCCCTCAACCTTATTTGGTTGATGCAGGCTTCAACCGTACCAAAACCATCCAGCGAGATGAGTTCATACGTGTCGCTATAGGTGATGATGGCCTAGCTTATGCTCATCCACAACAAAGCTCTGGCGCTTTGCTAGCGGCTTGTGAAAGCCAAGGCTATCTGCATATTAAAGCCAACACGCCGATTGAATACGGATGTTCCTACTCGTTTTATCCCTTCAATGGTTTTTAGTTCATCATGCAAGTCGAATCAAGCGCCTATCAAATGAAACTTACTAGGCGTTTGGTTCACTCGAAACATCTATAAAAGCTTGCCTTAATAATCCTCTAAACCAGATATGAGCGGCGTCATGTTGAAAGCGCTCATGCCAAATCATCGAATAATCAAACTCTCGTGTTGCAAATGGCAATTCATAGAGAGCCATTTCAGAAGTGCCTTCCACCATATCTTCCGCAAATAGTCGCGGCACGGTGAGCAATAAGTCGCTACTCATTACCATTCTTGCAGCAGGAACAAAATTAGGTAAATGAACGGCTACATTTCGCTTGTAACCCATTTTGTCTAATTCTCTGTCTACCGCAAAATACTCTCGACGCCCTAATACAACTTGTACATGATTCGCTTTTAAGTAATTGTCCAAGGTCAATTCACCTTGAATAGCAGGATGCCCTTTACGAGCCAAACAGACCATTTTGTCACTTTGCAAACGCATGGCGCGAATGCCAGCTGGTGGCTCTTTTGATAGCACAGAAACAGCAAGGTCAATGTTTGTTTGATCCAAGTCCATCACCATGTCTTCATTCCAAGACTTCACATCTAGGATCGCGTCTGGCGCTTGTTGGCGGAATTGATCAAGAATTTTAGGCAGCACCGTTAAGGTACCAAAATCTGTGGTTGATAAAACGAATCGTCGCTGGCTGGTATGCGGCACAAACTCGCTAGGCTGAATTAGACTTTCTAAGCCTTTTAGCATTTCTTTTAAAAGCGGCGCTAGGGTTTGTGTTTTGACCGTGGCAGATAAGCCGTGGGATGTTCTGGTGAATAAAGGGTCGTCGAATACTTCTCTTAAACGAGACAAAGAACGACTCACTGCAGGTTGAGACACCTTAAGCCGAGTCGCTGCTTTCGTCACATTGAGCTCTTCAGTTAATACTTGAAAAACATACAACAAATTCAAATCAATATCAGATAGCTTTATCTCCGACACAGTATCACCTCAGCTCATATTGTTATCATTATAACTAGGAATCATAACAAGCTTTTCAAAGTGACACTAACAGAAGTAAAGGTTTAGGCTAATACAGCTCGAATCTCTTTAGATGTCATGCCTAATAAATACAAAATGCCATCCAAACCAAGGTTATTCATTGGGCACGGTGCTTGTTTACGAACCAAAGGTTTCGCGTGCAAAGCAACACCTAACGCGGCGTGATTCAACATTAAAAGATCGTTCGCACCATCACCACAGGCAATAGTTTGCTCCCAGTTCACTTTTTGCTGCTCAACAATATTCGTCAAGAGCAACTTTTTACGCTCGCCATCAACAATTGGCCCCAGATGCTTACCCGTTAGAGCATTATCTTGAATTTCCAATACGTTTGCGTGTACTTCTGACATGCCATATTCCGCCTGAACGCGATCGGCAAAATAGGTAAAACCACCCGATAAAATAGCGGTATGCCAGCCATAATGATGCAATACCTTCATCAGAGTCGAAATGCCATCCATGTGTTGAATTCTTTTGTAAACACCGTCCATCACATCGCTGCTTAAACCCTTTAACAGCGCAAGACGCTGAACAAAGCTTTCTACGAAATCAATTTCACCACGCATCGCACTTGCTGTTACTGCGGCTATTTGCTCGCCAATGCCAGCATCCACAGCCAATTCATCCATCACTTCGGCTTTAATCAAGGTAGAATCCATATCAAATACCGCAACGCCCGCTTTGCGTATATCTAAAAGTGTGGATTGGAAAATATGATCTACACCTGTTTCATCAGACAGTTCTAGTAATTCAGCTTGCAGAGTCGCCTTGTCTGCAACAGAGCCTTGTAACGCGATTTGAATCACTGAGACAAGGTCTTGATCATCAGTTAATACTTTTGGCGTTCCCGCCAATCCACGCTTACCTAACCATGTGCTAAATTGTTCTAGATATTCAGGGTTCAAAGAACCAATAAGTGTAATACTGGCAGACATAAGCGCTCCTAATTCAATAAGACGCCTACTATAACAAATCGTTTTCTTTTCGCTAAGCACCTGTTCTACTTTAAAGAATTCAGAAAATAGCCGTTATGATGTGTATACTTTAAACATTGTTCTATGAGTTACCTAAAGGAAGTGAATGGACACCCAACCTAAAACCAAAGTAATTGCTGCATTAATTCATAAAAAACTGAGCGCCGCCGTCGTTAATGTTGCCGCTTTTGTTTCTCTTATGATTCTGACAGTGTGTATTTTTTGGTACACCATGACTCATGCTCTAGGTAATTATTTATCTCAGCAAACTGAGGTCTTAGGTAGCAGTTTAGCCACTCAAGCGGCTTTCAACGCAACACAATCCATCCTGACAAATGATCTATTAAGCTTAAATGTGCTGCTGAATCGATTAGTCGTCGACGACAATATTCTTAGCGCTCGCGTTTATAACAAAAAAGATGAACTCCTAGCGGAAGCCAACAGTGGTTCGGCATCCAGCCTATCTGAACAAGATCTCCGACCAAATGAACAACGCAGGGTTTACAGCTCCAGCATCAAATTCAGAGATGAAATTGTTGGACACGTATTAATCACTTTGGACAAAACCCCAGCACAAGCGACACTACAACACCTCAACAACCTATTAATTGGTGTGGCCATTTTCACCAGCGCCATTGCCCTATTACTTATCACCTTATTAACTCGATGGTTGTTTGCTCCCATTAATCATGCAAAAGACGCTCTAGACTCCTATCAGCGAGGAGAAAACGCCTATCCTCTTCCATCGCCGCGGTATAAAGAGGCAAGAGAATTGTGCGAGACCATTCATCAAGTTCAGAAAATGAAGCGCTCTAAAAAGTCACTTGAGAAAGCCGCTAAAGCCAATACAACAGAACAAGACAACAGCACAAAAACTGAGCCTGTAGTGGAAGCCGAGAAAAAGGCACAATTTGAAATTAACTTCGACGCTATATTTGAAGAATCAAAACAACGCAGTTGCCTGCTTTATTTCAACATTACCAACCTTGAAGAATGGCACGAAAATATGACGCCATTACAGGTCGCTAACCTATTAACACCAATCTACCGTGCAATTTTTCAAGCAAGTGAGGCTTATCAAGGTCAGGTTCATCAATACGAAAATGACTCAGCCATCATACTGTTCAGTGCCATCAACAGTGAAGATAACCTCTACACAGACGCGGTAAGCTCAGCACAGCTTTTCTTAGAGCTCATCGAAAAATTACTGGAAAACGAGTTGTATTCAGACACACCAAAGCTGAATTTCCATCTAGGTCTTCATCAAGGCAACCCACATATCACAACCATGGTCAAAGAAAGTGTTTTTGAGCCTGAGAAGATCGAAACACTATTGAAAAGCGTTGGTCAGCTCAGCCAATCAGAAAGCATGAACAAGCTTGTTATCAGCGATGATATTTTCACCTTATCCTACATTCAAAACAGAGTGTTTACAGGGCTTCCTGAAATCATAGAAGTGGATGAAAGCGAAGTGTTGGCTTATGAAGTGAAAGGCATGTCAGATAAGTACAAAAAACAGATTCAAGCTCACGTTGAAAAAATAACTCATGTTGAGTAAGTCTTAAAATAAAAAACCACATGATGAAAGACTCTAAAAGAATATTTCATCATGTGGTTTTTCGGTTTTAGCTTAGAAAACTAATTATCTAAGCTAATCACATCATCTAAAGAAAGGCCTTCTTTATCCATTATTGAGCGTAGCTTTCGTAGGGCTTCCACTTGAATTTGACGAACTCGCTCACGAGTTAAACCAATTTCAATGCCTACATTTTCAAGTGTGCTTGCTTCATGGCCGCGTAAACCAAAGCGACGAGTGATCACGTCTCTTTGTTTCTCACTCAACTCATCTAACCAATGCTCGATACCTTGTAGCACATCACCAGTTTGTCTTTCCGCTTCAGGGTTTTGCTGATGCTCATCAGCTAACACATCCACAAGGCTCTTGTCGTTGTTTTCTCCACCAAATGAAGAATCGATAGAGCTAACACGTTCATTAAGGCGTAACATCTTCTGAACGTCCTCTACAGGACAATCCAGCATAGCCGCAATCTCTTCTGGGCTTGGTTCATGATCAAGCTTCTGGGTTAGCTCACGAGCTGCTCTTAGGTAAACATTGAGTTCTTTTACCACATGAATAGGCAATCGAATGGTTCTGGTTTGATTCATGATGGCGCGTTCAATGGTTTGACGAATCCACCAAGTAGCATAAGTTGAGAAGCGAAAGCCTCGCTCAGGGTCAAACTTTTCAACACCTCGAATCAGTCCTAAGTTGCCTTCTTCAATAAGATCTAACAACGACAAGCCACGATTAAGGTAACGACGAGAAATCTTTACAACAAGACGTAGATTACTTTCGATCATACGCTTACGGGCTTTCTCATCCCCTTTTAACGCAAGGCGAGCATAGTAAACTTCTTCTTCAGCAGTTAACAAAGGCGAAAAGCCAATCTCGCTCAGATACATCTGCGTCACGTCTAAATTTCGTCCACTGTCTGTCTCTGCATATCGAGAGCTAACAGCCGACTCAAATTCTTCATCAATGGCATTTTCATCATAATCATCAACAGGCGCATCAAGATCAAAGTCTGTTGAACCGATTACTTTTTGAGTTTCCTTTTCCACATTGGCCAATTTCATGTCCCCTCCTTAATCCGCTTACATCGCTTAATTATTTTCTGGGTAAAACACTTACTGGATCTATTGGCTGCCCATCTCGGCGCACTTCAAAATGAAGCAAAGGTCGATCCTCACCTTTACCACCAATCACGGCCAAAGAGTCTCCAGCTTTAACGTTCTGCTTTTCCTTAACCAAAATTCTTTCGTTATAGGCGTATGCACTCAAATAAATATCATTGTGTTTAACAATGACCAAGTTCCCATATCCTATTAAACCGCTGCCAGCATAAACAACCGTGCCGCTAGCTGCAGCTTTTACCAAAGCACCCTCTTCAGCTTTGATGTCTATACCTTTACTACTAACGCCAGCATTTGAAAACCCTCTGACAACCGCTCCATCCACTGGCCATGACCAATCACCCACAGGTTTGTCATCTTTTGTATCTGTAATTGGCTCTTTGACCACAGTTTTAGGTGTACTTGTCGTTGCCGTTTTCGGCGGTGTTTTCTTCACTTCTGTAGGAGTTGATGTCGTTGTTTTGGCTGTGCTATTTGATGTTTTTGCAACAACAGTCTTAGCGCCTGAAAGTTTAATTTTCTGGTTAGGATAAATCACATATGGAGCATCGATTCGATTAAATCTTGCCAGTTCTCTATAATCCAAACCGTAGCGGAAAGCTATAGAAAACAGGGTATCCCCGCCTTGAACTCGGTGATATCCAGAAGAAGGAACGGAAGCAACTCTTGCATTATTTGAGGAATAAGATGCGTTATTTTTATCTGAATAATGCAGTACTTCATAAGAGCATCCTGTTAATAAAAAGCACAACAAAGCCAGCTGACAAAAAATATTTATCCGCTTTATTTCGCCACACTTTTTAAAAGAAGCACTTAAGATATTTTTTACCTCGATTATCATTTTTCGGTTAAATATTTCTATTTGTCCGAGTTTCGTAAAAATATGTAAGAAATGAGAATTACGCTCAAAAACCCTACCGAAATGAACAACACTGGATAGGCAAAACTTGTCAAAAAATGAAAATTTGGAACACCCCAAGGTAATACTAAAGACTCTTCAAGTGGTATTTTTTTGTCAGACAAGAGCATCCATTCCGTCACTACTTTCCATGGCCACACCTTTACCAGTGCTCCAAGCATAACACCAGTAAGAGCCGCCAAAGTCATGAAACGCGCTCTATTCAGCAAATAATTCAATATTTTAGAGAAGCTTAGCAAGCCAATTAATGCTCCCGCAGAGAAGATACTGATAACAAGTAAGTCAAAACTCTTAATAGCAGACAAAATAAAGCCATACATGCCCATCATTAGCAGTAAAAAGCTTCCTGAAATACCAGGCAAAATCATTGCGCAAATCGCCACCATTCCCGAGAAAAACACCATTGAAAGCGATGTATTAAATTGTGTCGGAACTAATAAGGAAAGGCTCATACCAACGCCTGCGCCCAGCAGCATTATTAAAAAGTGTCGCCAATTAAATCCCTGTATTTGATTAATAAGTAACTTTGCAGAAGCCAGAATAAGGCCAAAGAAAAAACTCCATAAATAACTTGGATAAACTTCTAATAAATAGGTGACGAATCCAGCTAATATAAAAATACTGGTTAAAATTCCGCTTCCAAGCAACAAAAGAAAAGTGCCATCAAAATACAACCAAAGCGCTTTAAAATCTGCCTTTAAAAGCATTTTTACACTGTCTTTATTCACTCTACTTAACGCTGAAATTAAACGATCATAAACACCTAAAATAAAAGCAATCGTACCGCCGGATACACCAGGCACAACATCAGCAGCTCCCATCAACAAGCCACTCAGATAGATTTTTAGCCCTTTAGGCATGTTCCGTTCCTTCTAGTAAAGGCACAAAGTGCGCTGACTCTGTACCTAGGCATTTCCAGCGATCGCCTTCTTTTCTCCAACAACCTATTTGTGGCGTTGGATGATCAATTGGCATAATCAAAATACCCTGTTGTTTTAAGCAATTAGTTAGCGGGAGCGGTATTTTACTTGCCATTGCAGTAATAATAACGGCATCCATTTCAACTTTATTAGGCCAACCTGCTTGTCCATCGCCAAATAAATATTCGACATTGTTCACGCCCATTGAAGAGAGTCGCTCTTTAGCTTGTTCGTGAAGACGTTTCTGACGCTCAACCGTGTGCACTTTATTGAAGAAATGAGCCAAAATACGAGTCTGATAGCCAGAGCCCGTCCCCACTTCTAAGACGCGACCAAGACGCGCATAAGACAATAACCATTCGGTCATTCTCGCCACTGTCAGTGGTTGACTAATGGTTTGGTTGCGCCCAATTGGCAAAGGGGTTGCAGAATAAGCAAGATGAGAAAAAGCAGGTTCGACAAATTCATGTCGAGGAATGGCTTCCATCAAAGACAACAAGGCTTCATGAGAAATCCCTTCATCCTTGAGTTGCTGAACCATTTTAGAAGCTCTTGGTTCGGTGTGTGTAATTAACCCATTAAGATCATGTTGGCTCATAACGCTAACGTGTCTGTCCATTTTTTAAGAGGTGACTGCGCATCATAGCAAGTCATATCCGTATGAATTGGAGTAATCGAAACATAACCATTTTCGACAGCCCAAAAGTCTGTGCCATCAGAGCTATCATGAGGCTCAGATAACGCACCAATCCAAAAACTAGGTAAACCTCTAGGGTGTTGTGCCGAAATCGGTGCTTGAGCTTGATGACGATAACCAAGACGAGTTACCTGCAAGCCTTTCAGTTCGTCGTAAGGAAGATCCGGAACATTGATGTTCAGCAAAATACCCGCTGGCAATACAAGAGTATGTGAATCCTCTAGTAACTGAAGAATCACCTTCGCTGCCGTATCGAAGTGTTGATTCCCCACCAAAGAAACCGCCAACGCTGGACGACCCAGATGACGTGCTTCCATTGCCGCCGCAACCGTCCCTGAATAAATAACATCATCACCTAAATTAGGCCCATGATTGATACCTGATACAACAAGATCAACATGACCATCAATCATTCCAGACAAAGCTAAGTTCACGCAGTCCGTTGGCGTTCCATCAACACGATAGCTGTGCTCTGCCACTTCTACTGGCTGCAAAGGCCGCGTCAGCGTTAATGAATTACTCGCGCCACTGCGGTTACGATCTGGTGCTACGGTTAAAACTTCGTATTGCTGCTCTAAATGTTTTACTAAGGTTTGTATGCCAAGAGCATCAATCCCATCATCATTCGCGATCAATATTCTCATGGTGTTTCTCTATCGACTTGTCCGTAAAATCTATCATTTCGCGCAATATACTGGTCGCAAAACAACCTTTAGGTAACGAAAACTCCACGATCAATTGTGTATTTCCTTCTGTTTCTTTAAGCAATTCCCAAGCCATATTCATTGGCACAAGGCGAGCCAAGCGGCTGTCTCTTGAAAGATCAAACCCTAACAGAGCTTCAGCTAAATCCCAATTATCGGCTAAAGAATCTTTAATGGCTTTCTCTCGTTGAGGGCCTGTTCCTGCTTCCCAGCCTTCAGTGATTAACGGCAAAACAGGACTAATTTCCCCTCGCATCACACTTAGGTAAATTAGCGCACTTAAATCTTTCGCACGGAACTGCTCATCTTTACGCTGAAATTGCGCGATATCGCCATCACATAAACGAGACCACATACCATTTTCAACTTGATCACTTAACGCTTGGTTAAAGCACCAAGAACGTATAGCAGATAACCAAAACGATTCTGTCTTAGAAAGTTTCCGACGGCTTTGTCGCCCTTTTAGTACAAAGCTCTTACCGTTAACTAAATTATTACCATTAATACCAAAACGCTGAGGGCCGTAATAATTAGGAACACCGCCTTCTTTTATAAGATGTAAACGGCTTTCAAGATCGTTCAAGTCGCCAGCGATGCCACGTAAGCGAATAACAAAACGGTTTGACGCATGCGCTCCTGTACGAAGTTTTTTGGAATGCCTAAGCTGTGCAATCACACGCACATTTTCCGGCTCTCTAAAAGCTTCTTGAATAGTGGAAAGATCAGGTTCTTCATTCAATACATGCAAGCAGAACCATTGGCGTGTACAAGCATGACGATCTTTCACACCACTGTAAGTCACTTTATTAGGTGCAATGCCAGCAACCTGAGCCAACCGCTTAGCAAGGAAATCGGTATTAACGCCTTCTTTTTCGATGAAGACAAAGCAGAATTCGCCTTTTCCATCTGGCTCGAAACCTAACTGCTCTTCAACATAAAAATCCTGAACATGTGTCTTCAGGTCACCTGTCGCAATAGGTTTAGACCAAGCGTATCGCCATTCAGTGTTCATACTTTACCTTGACTAGAAAGCTCTAAATTACATTGAGCTTGTTGAAAAATGAGCGCGACCGCTTCAACTGCAATGCCTTCTTTGCGACCTGTAAAGCCAAGCTTTTCTGTTGTGGTTGCTTTGACATTAACGGCACCAATATCTATCGCTAGATCTTCCGCAATATTTGCTCGCATTGCATCGATATGAAGGCGCATTTTAGGAGCTTCAGCAATGATAGTAACGTCCACATTGCCAACTAAAAAGCCTAATGCCATCACTTCCTGATAAGCACGTTTTAATAATACACGACTGTCTGCTCCAGCAAACTCAGCATCCGTATCTGGAAAGAGTTTACCTATATCACCCAATGCAGCAGCACCAAGCAAGGCATCGGTTAACGCATGTAAAGCCACATCGCCATCTGAATGGGCAATCAAACCGTGCGAATAAGGAATCGAAACACCACCTAAAACGATATGGTCACCTTCACCAAATTTGTGAACATCAAAACCATGACCAATTCGAAATGGCATCATAATAACAACTCCTGAAAATTAACTGTCTTTTGTATTGGAAGAATGAAGATAAGAAAATAGTGCCTCAGCAATTAATAAGTCTTCTGGCAAAGTCACCTTAATGTTACTACTTTCTCCCATTAAGAAATCTGGATGATACCCCATAAACTCCATTGCAGAACATTCGTCTGTCACAGCAAGGCCTTTTCTCTGAGCTTCTAGTAAAGCCTGTCGAAGTGTATCTATGGGGAATTTTTGAGGCGTCTGAGCCAACCATATTGAGTTTCTATCTAATGTTTTATCAACAGACAAAGACTCAGACAATTGCAGTTTTATTGTGTCTCTTGCTGGCATAGCCAAAAGTGCGCCCTGCTCAGATTTATGAGCGATCACTCTGTCTAACGCAGCATGAGTTAATAAAGGTCGTGCAGCATCGTGCACTAGAACGTCTTGCGTGGCATCAGTAAGATTCGATAAAAAATCTAAACCTTTTAATACAGTATCACTGCGTTCTTTACCGCCCACAAACGAATGCACATCCGCATGATGAAACCACTTAGATTCCGACCAATAAGCATCATCCTGACCTATGCCAACGGCAACGCCAGAAATAGCAAGATGCGATAAAAAAATAGCAATGGTTCGATCTAAAATACTTTGCCCTGCAAGCGGTAAATATTGTTTAGGACAGTCGGCTTGCATGCGCTGACCAACACCTGCAGCGGGAATCACTACCCATAAAGATTGCGTCATTTTTTATTCACCATCCGATAAAAAATCTCACCATCTTTAATGTATTGCAGCTCTGTGCGGACATGCTCTTCCACCGCTTCTTCACCAAGGCGAAGGTCTTCGACTTGAGCTCTAAGCGCATCATTTCGATGTTTCAAACGCTGATTTATACGTTCTTGATAAGCAATTTGTTTTGCCAATTCCTCTTGTCTCTTTATCCCTTGATCACCAAAGTACAAATGATAGGCTTGGTAACCAACAGCACAAACAAAAAAGGCCAGTAACAAACGCGTCATAACATCCTCAATGACTAAAAAAAGATTCCCTTATATTAAGGGAATTGAGTTAAAAAAGTATAAAAAAAGGGAGAACAAAGTTCTCCCTTTTTCAGATCAAGGTAATGTTACGCCTGACCTTTGATCTCAGAAAGACCTTTATAAGGAGCTTTGCCACCTAATTGTTCTTCGATACGCAACAATTGGTTGTACTTAGAAACACGGTCTGAACGGCATAGAGAACCCGTTTTAATTTGACCTGCTGCTGTACCAACAGCCAAATCAGCGATAGTCGCGTCTTCAGTTTCACCAGAACGGTGAGAAATAACTGCAGTGTAACCCGCTGCTTTCGCCATTTTGATCGCTTCTAGTGTTTCAGTCAAAGAACCAATTTGGTTAAATTTGATCAAGATAGAGTTTGCGATACCTTCATCAATACCACGCTTAAGGATCTTAGTGTTCGTTACGAACAAATCGTCACCTACTAGCTGAATTTTGTCGCCAAGAATCTTAGTTTGGTAAGCAAAACCTTCCCAGTCAGATTCATTCAAGCCATCTTCGATAGAAACGATTGGGTAAGCTTCACAAAGCTCAGCCAAGTAATCAGAGAAACCTTCTGAAGTGAATACTTTACCTTCACCTTTTAGGTTGTACTGACCATCTTCGTAGAATTCAGAAGCGGCACAGTCCATCGCTAATGTGATGTCTTTACCAAGCTCGTAACCAGCTGCAGATACTGCTTCTTTGATTACAGCCAATGCTTCTGCGTTAGAAGCAAGGTTTGGAGCAAAACCACCTTCATCACCTACAGCAGTATTCAAACCACGAGCACTTAGTACTTTTTTCAATGCGTGGAAGATTTCTGCACCGTAACGCAATGCTTCACGGAAGTTAGGCGCGCCAACTGGCTGAATCATAAACTCTTGAATATCAACGTTGTTGTCTGCGTGCTCACCACCATTGATGATGTTCATCATAGGAACAGGCATGGAATAAACACCTGGTGTGCCGTTGATGTCAGCAATATGAACATATAAAGGTACTTTTTTGGAGATTGCTGCTGCTTTTGCTGCTGCCAAAGAAACAGCCAAAATAGCATTTGCACCAAATGTAGATTTGTTTTCTGTGCCATCTAGATCGATCATGATCTTATCAAGCTCTGCTTGAGCAAGTGCATCTTTACCAATCAAAGCGTCACGAATTGGACCATTTACAGCCGCAACCGCTTTCAATACGCCTTTACCTAGGTAACGACTTTTATCACCGTCACGTAATTCCAAAGCTTCACGAGAACCTGTAGATGCACCAGATGGAGCACACGCAGAACCCACAGAACCATCCGCAAGAATTACGTCTGCTTCTACTGTTGGATTACCACGAGAATCTAGAACTTCTCTGCCTTTAATATCAACGATCTGACTCATAACAAACCTCTTTAAATATATGAAAAATCACAAACTGCTTGTTTGATCTGTTTATTTTTCTTTTCCTGCATACTTCAACGCTGCATGAACGAAGGCGCTAAATAAGCCGTGTCCATATCGTGGTGTTGAAGTAAACTCTGGGTGAAATTGGCAAGCAACAAACCAAGGATGATCAGCAATTTCTACCATCTCAACCAATGAGTTATCTTCTGAACGACCAGAAATCGTTAAACCTGCTTTCTCTAATGCAGAAATATAGAAGTTATTTACTTCATAACGATGACGGTGACGCTCTTTAATCACAGCTTCACCATAAGCTTCAAACGCTTTAGTGCCTTCTGCTAGATTACAGTTCTGTGCGCCAAGACGCATCGTACCACCTAGATCAGATTGCTCTGACCGGATTTCTTTAGAACCTTCTGAGTTTGTCCATTCTGTAATCAGACCAACAACAGGATTCTCTGCTTTTAAGTTAAATTCTGTACTGTGAGCGCCAGCCAATTTTGCAACGTTACGAGCAAACTCGATAACCGCAACCTGCATACCCAAACAAATACCTAAATAAGGTACTTTGTTTTCACGAGCATATTGAGCCGTAAGAATTTTACCTTCTACACCACGCTCACCAAAACCGCCAGGAACAAGAATCGCATCCATTCCTTTTAGGCATTCAGTACCATTTTCTTCAATGCTTTCAGAATCGATGTAATGCAACTTCACTTTCGTTCTAGCATGAATACCAGCGTGATCCATCGCCTCAATCAGAGACTTATAAGCATCCAACAACTCCATGTATTTACCAACCATGGCGATATTGATTTGCTTCTCAGGATTCAATTTGGCTTGTGTAACCTTATTCCAAATATCCAGATTTGGCATGTTGCAATCTAGATTGAAGTATTCAACGATCAAGCTATCTAAGCCTTGGTCATTTAGCATTTGAGGAATACGGTAAATCGTATCGGCATCTGGAAGGGAAATAACCGCACGCTCTTCAACGCTTGTGAAAAGTGCAATTTTCTTACGTTCTGGCGCTTCAATAGTCACTTCAGAACGACAGATAAGGATATCTGGCTGGATACCGATCGAACGTAATTCTTTAACAGAATGCTGAGTCGGTTTGGTTTTAGTTTCGCCTGCTGTACGAATGTAAGGAACCAAGGTCAAATGCATAAACATCGCACGACGGGAACCTAACTCTACTTTTAGCTGACGAACTGCTTCCAAGAAAGGTTGGGATTCGATATCACCCACTGTGCCACCGATTTCAACTAACGCCACATCTGAGCCTTCAGCACCAGAAATAACACGTCGTTTAATTTCGTCTGTAATATGAGGGATAACCTGAACCGTTCCACCTAAGTATTCACCGCGACGTTCTTTCTTCAAAACGTGCTGGTAAACACGACCACTGGTAAAGTTATTGCGTTTACCCATTTTGGTCGAAATGAAACGTTCGTAGTGACCAAGGTCTAGATCGGTTTCAGCGCCGTCTTCTGTTACGTAAACTTCGCCGTGCTGGAAAGGACTCATGGTACCTGGATCGACGTTAATGTACGGATCCAACTTTAACATGGTAACTTTTAGCCCACGAGATTCAAGAATGGCTGCTAAGGATGCTGACGCCAAACCTTTACCAAGAGATGAAACGACACCACCTGTAACGAAAATATATCGTGTTGCCATGAGTGTTTAACCCGCCTTAAAATAGAAAAAAAATAGATTTGATGGCACAGAAAAATGCACCTTCAGGACGGGGGAAAATAATAACATCGCGCGCCCTTTCACTCAATGTAAAACAACACTGTTTTATACAGCAAAAACCATTAGTAATACAAATACTATCAAAGCTCCCCCATCAACTCCAAGCTAAGATTACCTTATAACAACAAAGTATCAGTCTATGGCCTTTTTCGCGTACCAAGGGATGATTTAACCATGAGGGAAAAAGCTATTTTTGATTTCTGTTCGACTTATGAGCAATGCTAATTTAGAGTAGCTTCACTCTACTCAAGGCTCAGCTAAAATCAGGAACAGCTATGGCAACGTCACCACTGGAACACTTCTACTCCAACTCAGCAGACATCAAACAAGCTTTGGAAAAAATACAAAGTGCAGTGAATAAGCCCCATAGAACCCTGATTGGATTAACTGGCGGGCCAGGTTCAGGCAAAAGCACATTAGCGGAATACATAACGTCTTATTTTTCTGAGCATCAACAACAAGTGACTAGCCTATCAATGGATGGTTTTCATCTTTCCAAAACCCAGCTCAGTGAACTGCCTAACCCAGAAGAAGCCTTTGCAAGACGAGGGGCACCTTGGACATTTGATAGCCATGCGTTTGCAGAACGCATCAAAAGCATTCATCAAAGCTATCAAACAAAAGACGTTTTATGGCCTAGCTTTGACCACAGCATAGGAGACCCAGTTGAAGATGACCTCCTCATCAGTAAAAACGCTAAAGTCATCTTGGTTGAAGGCTTGTATTTGCTTCATCCACAAGATGGCTGGCAAAACGCCAAGCCATTATTTGATGAACACTGGTTCTTGGATATACCGATCGAAATTGCCACAGAACGATTAGCAAAACGCCACATGGCAGCGTGGGGATTTAGCCATGAACAGGCAATGGACAGAATCCAACAAAGCGATGGACTCAATGCAGAATTGGTTGCATCAACCAAAGACAAGGCAAATTGGCTTATACAAAATTAACCTTAGGCCCAATCATCAAACAAAAGTAAATCCGTGGATACTACAAAGTGCCAATCGGCACTTCTAAACAATTAGTCGATTCTCTTGTTGGCTGACCAACCATTTCGTCATAAGCACTCTGATGTCGAAGCACCATAGCGCCCACTTGTTTATCCTTAAACAAATCCTGCAAATCTTGTTTATTATGACTCGTGAGGAACTTACCTTTACCGTCTAAGAGAAACACTTCCTC
Organism: Marinomonas algae; assembly: GCF_047525555.1. NCBI lineage: Bacteria > Pseudomonadati > Pseudomonadota > Gammaproteobacteria > Oceanospirillales > Oceanospirillaceae > Marinomonas > Marinomonas algae. The sequence goes on from NZ_JBLIXK010000001.1 coordinate 400,433, forward strand.
ACCATCCATCATCACAGACACCTGATACAAATTTGGCGCCAGTGAATGAATCACCACCTTTTCAAATGAAAGCACACTTTGAAGCTCTTTGACCTGCATCTTGACTCTCTCCCTTATAGATTTAATCTCGATGTAAACTTTTACGTCAAAAATGCCCAAATGGTTCACGGATGGAAAACCTGCAGTGCATGACTACGATGTACTACCGATTTACAGGAAATAAGTTATGACAACGGCCAGTATTAAATTAAGAGGAAAAGGCCAGTATCGTGTCGAAAACACGCTATTATAGGGCTTCAAAGCAAATTGAATATTAGGCTAGAATTGGCAAGATAATAGAAGATGATCCAAACTTACCTTATAAATTTGTTAAGTAAGCTATTATAGTGAAAGCAGAAAAGCTGGAACCTATACAATCTTGGCTAAACACCTAAAGAAGTATCACTAATCACGTAAAGGATTACTAATAGTGAAAAGATTTGCTTTTGTCAGCGATGCCGCTGAACGCGAATACAAGGATTTACCAGTAAAGATTCAAGATGAATTTGGGAAGGACTTAAGACGAATTCAATATGGGCAGGATCCAGAACTGGCAATTAAACATCTAAATAGTATAGGAACAGGCGTTGTTGAGCTAAAGATCAACGGTAGTCCAGCATTTAGATGTGTTTATGTCACTAAATATTTGGACGCCGTTATAGTGCTGCACTCATTCACAAAAACAACAAATGGCGTTGATAAGAAAGCAATGAATATCGCAGAACAACGCTTGAAGGATTTAAAAGCAGAGCTGCCTTAAACTGTCTGAGCCTTCGAAATAGCAATAGATGCTTCATGCAGTGAAGGCATAGACGTATGAGCCCTAAAACCCAAAGTATCTAGCATGTCAAACATTGCATCAATGGTGAATTTTTCGATTTTTGCATTTTTTAAATCCGATATTCTAGACTGTTTAATACCTAACTTCTCGGCAGCCTCCACCTGAGTCCAACCCTGCTCTTTAATTAGATTAGACAGCATAATGGAGAGATCCATTTTCATAGCCATTTTGCTTGCTGTTTCGTTGTCATGAGTTACATGAAACGGAGTGTCGTAGAACTGTAGCGCCATGACGCATCTCCAATACTTGATTAAACCAGATTATATAAAATTTTAGATAATTTGCAAATAATATTTCTACATCAGAAACAGCGACACATTGGACGTCGAGTCATAATACTTTATGAGCTTATAAGGAAAACATGGCTCCTCAGCAACCTAATTGGAGAGCCTTTTTAAGCCACTGCACCACGATTATCCTTGTTGTAGCCCCCATCAAAAGACGTTAAACCTACACCTTACTTAAAGGAATAAGCAACAATATGAAAAAGCGCGTATTCAAAGGTACCGAGGGTAACTTGTTGTGCGAAATCAATCGGAATGAATGTACTTTGGCAGGACAAGTCAGGTTTGGCTCCTTGTATAGGAAAAGAGCCACCCCGTTCAGCCGTAATTAATAATAGTGATTAGATAACAGAGCATTAAAAAGGAACATGAAAATATTCTTTTTGGAGAAATTCTACGGCCTCAACGCCCTGTTAACAGGCTAAATATATTTGACTAAAATAAGCGACGTTGGAGCAAAAACAGCTATTTCTTGTCCTGCTGAAATGACTTGTTAGCTTTACCTTACACTTTAACTTCATTTAACTTCCATGAATGAACGTCCGGCTCACAACGATTGAGCGCTATACCACGACCGCGGCAAAGCTCTTTAAAGTTAGCGAACTCAATCTCAGTCGTTGTTTTAGTACGAGAGATATTTTTATAAACATACCTCCCCAAGTATACATTTACAATTGAATCTTTTGGTATCTGTAGGCAGTAAATAGGACGACCTAAACTCTTAGGTTTTTTTTGAATCCAGTCACCTGAAACATTTGAAAACGTTCCACCCTCAGAATGATAACCATATGGTGAATCCACTAAACGTTTTACAACCCTGACTTCTTCCTCGTAGCTCCATTCAGAAGATTTATATAAAAATGCACGTTTAGTTATGTTGTAAAAGTCGGAATTAAAGCCAGTTGCATCTTTACCTATATTCATTAGTTCTTCTGTATAATGCTCAAAATTCGAAAACTTAGGCTTACTGGCAGTATAAATAACTTCTCCGTATTGAGCAGGAATGATCGAGCTTTGAGGGCAAGTAAGTCCAGCTTTTTCGACATCAATACCGATAGCAACACCTTGGTGTGAATCACCATAGTGCGCCCACATTAATGGGTTTAATGGCTCTCTAGTTAATGAGAGTAAAGCGTAGTTTCGAGAGAAGCGACTTCGGTATGCATTTGTGACCATGCTTGCTGACATTTCCCCATCAGAGAAACCTAGCGCAGTACATTCAAAAGGATCGTTCAAGTCTTCGATACAAGAAAAGGCAATTGAGGCATTTTCAATAATATCTAATGCCGTTTTAAAACTTACGTATTTATATAAGATCACTCAACTATCCAATGTAAAGTTAACGTCACCAACAACGGCAGATAAAATTGGCGCGGCTTTTGGAACAAAAGACGTGACACTTTTGGCTGTCCAAGAAGTACAGCGACTGATATTGCTTGGCCTTGTTAAATTCATTTACTTGTAGAAAGCGCCTTAATTAAGTCTATTACATCCGGCGGTTTGATAGTAGTTGGACTACCAACGGCAGTTGCCCATACGCAAAGAACTACGCAAACCAAAAGAAATTGCCAGGCCCCTTTTTTCTGAAACCAACTGAGTAGAATGCCATTTGCTAAACATGCAAAACTGAAAAAGCAAAGTATAAACGCTAGTAGCTGAGATATAGGTAGATTGAATAAACTAAACATGGATATGGCTGCCTCATCGCTGACAGATTTAAGCATCCATGCAAACCGTACCCACCACCGTGCGGGCTTTAAATTATTCATTTTTTCATAGCTATCAATCAAGATCAAGCCTAAGAATTTAACATCTATGGACACTCCGATTTTTGCAAGCAAAATCAAGTATTAACAAGAGTAGTTTTGCAGCCATCTATTCGGATTTTTTACGAGGCATTAATTGCCTTTATCCCTGATACTTACCTGCAAATAAAAGCGCTGACTTGCTTCTAATCATTTTAGCGTTTTCAACGAAACGATGTTAGTCCCAGAATTTCCAAGTCACGGTCTTACCTATCTCGTCATCACTCTTTTTTACTAAGCAAAGCTTGGTGTATTGCCATTTATGGGGGAATAAAAGAAGGGATTTTACGAGGGTTAACTGTCCGCTAGTCACTTAATTTTCATTCCATTAGAGAGCTAATGTAGCGTGAGTTGATTTGGGTTTCTAGTATCAATTTTAGCCATATATATAAATATTGAAGATAAAAGCTTCGTTTTCAATGTCAGATTGCGGTCATACCTCTCTTATCGTGACCTACGATATGAGACGTTTGAAAAATGACATTCCGTCGAGGTAGGCGGCAGTTTCGAGGAGGAATGTCATTTTCAAATGGCGCCAGTAATGTGAGAGGTTCGTGTTTGTCGAACTAAAGTTCGACCTACTTGAGGATATGTTTGCTATTTCTTTTTAAGCAATGGAAGGCGTTCCGATGGCTCCCATTCGACTTTGCCTTGCCAGTCTGGATGCGCCCAAAGGTCGCCGATTGCGACGAGTTCGTTGTGTTGATAAATATAAGGTAGGTGTTCTCGCCACCAGCTGGGAATTCCTTGGTCATTTAGCCATTTTTTTAGGGAACGTGTTTTGCCATTTGGAAGAATGAGGTTCACGCCATGAGGGCGAGTTCTGAGTTCACAGTCTGTGGTGCCATGAACGGTGGCAAGATCAAACGCTCGAACGAGTTTTTGCCCTTCTTGTAATTTTCCCAATACGACGGTTTGATCCAAAGGCAAAAGATACAAGCGGTTCTGATGGCGCAGTAATCTATGTTTTGCTAGCTGCATTTCAGGCTGTTTATCTTCTGCACTGAAGAAGGTCGCATCTAGGTTTTTCAATTGAGCGTGAGGCACAGAGATATCGGATCGCGCTAGAAACTCTCGCAACCAAAATTGCCTTTCTTCGGTCGGTAAGTCTGCAATGTCATGTAAGGCAAGGCCGCCAAACTCATTGCACCATAAAGCTAATTGACGCTGAGCAAATCGGCTCAAGATGGCATAATCCGTTTCTACTCGCTTGGCCGTAGAGACAATATTGGATTCCATATTGGGAAAACGTTGCTGAGCCTTTGGCACCAAGCTGTGTCTGATAAAATTACGGGAGAAGCTCTCATCCACATTGGATTCATCAACAATCCACTGTAATTCATGATGTTTGGCATAATGTTCTATATCAACTTTTGAAAGTGATAAAAATGGACGAAGTAAACGCGCTTCTTGCTGACCAATAGAGCGTTGCTCAGGAATGCCAGATAATCCTTTTCCACCTGTACCACGCAATAAACGAAACAAGACGGTTTCCACTTGATCGCCCGCATGATGGGCTAGAAGCAACACATCATTGGCTGACATGACACTTTCAAAGACTTGATAACGAGCATTACGGGCGGCGTCTTCTAGTGAGGCTTGCGTTTCCAGCTGGACTCGCTGGGCAACAAAACGTACCTCTAACTGCTGGCAAACCGTTTCACAATGAGCCAACCAGTCGTCCGCATTATCACTCAATCCGTGATGAACATGGACAGCCACCAATTTCTTTCTTTGTGAACAAGAAAGCTGCGCTACAACAGCATGCAATAAGACATGAGAATCCACACCACCACTAAAGCCAACCCAAACCGTTTCTGCTGCAGAAAAGACGCAGTCCAACCACGCTTGATTGAAACAAAGCGGAGACGAAGAATGAATCGGGTTAGGTAGCATCTGTTTCATCATAACTCTTCAAAAAAGCGATCATGTGTTCTCAAAAACAAAAAAGCCCCCTGAAATAGGAGGCTTTTCTAACTCATAAGAAATTACAAGCCGTAAGACATCAAACGGTTATAACGACGAGCCATCAACTCTTCTGTCGTTAATGCTTCCATTCGATCTAATGCTGCTAAAATATTTTCTTTCAAGCTGTGTGCAATCTGCTCATGAGCAATGTGTGCACCACCTAATGGCTCAGGAACAATCGTGTCCACAAGACCTAATTCTTGAAGGCGCTGTGCTGTGATGCCCATCGCTTTAGCCGCGTCAGACGCTCGATCAGCACTCTTCCAAAGGATAGAAGCACAACCTTCAGGAGAAATAACAGAGTAAGTGCCGTATTGAAGCATCATCAGCTCATCACAAACACCAATTGCCAATGCACCACCAGAACCACCTTCACCAATAACAGTGGAGATAATTGGCGTTTTCAAGCGAGACATAACCGCTAGGTTGTAAGCAATGGCTTCACTTTGACCACGCTCTTCTGCACCAATACCTGGATACGCCCCAGGTGTGTCGATTAAAGTCACAATCGGCAAACCAAAACGCTCTGCAGTTTCCATTAAGCGTAATGCCTTACGGTAACCTTCTGGACGAGGCATACCAAAGTTACGCAAAACTTTTTCTTTTACTTCACGACCTTTCTGGTGACCAATAACCATCACAGAACGACCATCTAAACGAGCGATACCACCAACAATTGCGCGGTCATCGGCATAATGGCGATCGCCATGCATTTCTTCAAAATCTGTGAATGCGTGCTTGATGTAGTCCAAAGTGTAAGGACGTTTTGGATGACGTGCTAACTGAGAAACTTCCCACGCCCCTAGATTGCTAAACAAGCTTTTTGTTAATGCTATCTTTTTATCTTCAAGACGACTGATTTCATCGCTGATATTAAGTTCGTTGTCGTTACCGACTAGACGCAACTCTTCAATTTTTTGTTCAAGTTCAGCAATAGGTTGTTCAAAAGGGAGATAATTTAAATTCATGTTTAATTACACTGTTGTTTGGTTGCCATCAAATTCAAAACAAAAGGCTTATTGCCACTCGTTCATTGTGTTAATAATTAAATGCGACTAAGTATACACTAACTGAACGTTTTGTTTACCGTATTGTTTCTGAAGTTGGTGAATTAATTCGTCATCTGGACGAACTTTCCACTCATTTCCTAAACGAATATCGCCACAAGCCTGCGGCGTATCAAACCCTATCACTACGTCACAACCATCCCCACGGAATGATGACATGTAGTTTGCGAGTGTTTGTATCTCTGTTGGTGTTACCGTCTCAGAAGTCCAAGTAATTCGCAATGCCTCAACATAACGGATTCTGGCTTGAGCAATATCAAGAACATTTCGGGCGATAACCTTTTGTCCACCTCGAAACTCATCAACGGAAATTTCGCCTTCCACCACAACCACTTCATCTTTAACAATAACGTCTTTAAAGGTGTCGTAATTATCAGGAAAAACGGTCACTTCAATTCGAGCAGAGCGATCATCTAATGTAACGAAGGCGATGTTACCACCTTTTTTACTTTTGGTAATACGTAAGTCAACAATCAACCCAGCCATGATTTGCGTATCGCCACGCTTCGGCTGTAAGTCGACAATTTTAGAGCGCACAAAACGACGAATTTCTTTTTCGTATTCGTCAATTGGGTGGCCTGTTACATACAAGCCTAACGTGTCTTTTTCACCGTCTAAGCGTTGTCGTGGAGGCCATTCATGCTGAATACCAATGTCTCGGTAAGCATCTTCAGTGCTTTCTTCAACCGCCACGCCGAATAAATCCATCATGCCGGCGTCTTGGTTTTTGGCATCTTGAACAGCACGTTTTAATGCTTCATCAATGCTCGCAAATAAGGTTGCTCGGTTTGGACCAATGGTGTCAAAAGCCCCCGAACGAACAAGCGCTTCCATGACACGTTTATTAATTTTTCGCCCAACACGTTGGCAGAAATCGAAAATATGTTCAAAAGGTCCTTCTTTACGAGCTTCAACAATAGCTTCAATCGGCCCTTCACCAACGCCTTTTATTGCGCCTAAACCGTAAACAATCGCACCTTGCGGATTAACGGTAAACTTGTACACGGATTCATTAACATTTGGCAGCTCTAATACCAATTTCATTGAACGACATTCTTCAATGAAGATAACGATTTTATCTGTATTCTGCATATCCGCCGATAATACCGCGGCCATGAAAGGAGCAGGATAATGATTCTTTAGCCAAGCTGTTTGATAAGAAACCAAGGCGTAAGCGGCTGAGTGAGATTTGTTAAAACCATAGCCCGCGAACTTCTCCATCAGGTCAAATATGTTGCCGGACAGATCTTTGTCTATGTTGTTTTTAAGCGCCCCTTCCATAAAGATTTGACGCTGTTCCGCCATAACTTCAGGCTTTTTCTTACCCATGGCTCGACGTAGTAAATCGGCGCCACCTAGGGAAAACTTCGCCAAGACCTGAGCAATCTGCATTACCTGTTCTTGATACAGGATAATCCCGTAGGTCGGTTCCAAAACTGGAATCAGGTCATCGTGTTGATAATCTGGATGCGGGAAAGCCAACTCTGCTCTACCGTGCTTACGGTTGATAAAGTCGTCCACCATGCCGGAACCCAAAGGCCCCGGACGATACAAGGCCACCAAGGCGATAATATCTTCAAATCGAGATGGCAAAAGCTTCTTGATCAGTTCTTTCATACCACGGGATTCCAGCTGGAATACCGCGGTTGTCTCTGCTCGCTTCAAAAGGTCGTAGGTGGATTTATCTTCTAGATCAATCAAAGCGATGTCTAGCGGAGGTTTACCTTCTAATGCGTTGATGGTGTCAATGTTCTTAACAGCCCAATCAACGACTGTGAGCGTTTTCAAACCCAAGAAGTCAAACTTAACCAATCCCGCTTCTTCCACGTCATTTTTATCGTATTGCGTCACCAGCCCTGAGCCGTCTTCTTCACAATACAAAGGCGCGAAATCAATGAGCTTGGTTGGAGCAATAACCACACCACCAGCGTGCTTACCAAAGTTACGCACCACACCTTCTAAAGACATGGCCATTTCCATAACTTCTGCCGCGTCTTCATCGCCAGAAATAAATTCTGGCAATGCTGGCTCTTCTTCCAATGCTTTTTTCAGCGTCATGCCTATTTCAAAAGGAATCAGCTTAGACAATTTATCGCCAAGGCTATAAGGCTTACCTTGCACACGGGCAACGTCTCGCACCACGGCTTTCGCCGCCATGGCACCAAAGGTAATAATCTGTGAAACCGCATCTCGACCATACGTTCGAGACACATAATCGATCACTCGGTCTCGGTTATCCATGCAGAAGTCGATATCGAAATCCGGCATCGAAACACGTTCAGGGTTCAGGAATCGTTCAAATAGAAGATCGTATTCCAAAGGATCCAAATCCGTGATCTTAAGCGCATAAGCCACCAATGAACCTGCACCCGAACCTCGACCCGGCCCAACGGGAATGCCGTTGTCTTTCGACCATTTAATGAAGTCCATTACGATCAAGAAATAACCTGGGAATCCCATTTGGTTAATAATGGTTAATTCAAAATCCAAACGATCCCAATACTCTTGGCGGCGCTTTTCTATTCTCTCACCGTATTTTTTGGTCAGAAAATCAAAGCGTTCTTGGAGTCCATCGTAAGAAAGTTTGCTAAAGAACTCTTCCATTGTCATACCCTCAGGAACGGGGTAATCAGGCAAGAAATACTCTCCAAGCAAAACATCGACACTACAGCGTTTGGCGATCTCTACTGTATTTTCAATGGCTTCTGGAATATCTTCAAACAGCGCAGCCATTTCTTCCGGCGTTTTAAAATGTTGTTCTTCTGAATAACGGCGTTTACGGCGTGGATCATCCAATGTCACACCATCGTGAATACACACTCGTGCTTCATGGGCTTCAAAGTTTTCGCGCTTTAGAAATCTCACATCATTGGTTGCAACAACAGGGCAATCTAATTCGGCTGCCAAGGGTATTACATCATGAATATAGTTTTCTTCGCCGGCACGGCTCGTTCGCTGTAACTCAATATAAAAGCGATCTGGAAAGACAGACATCCAATGCGCCAAACGTTGCTTGGCTTGCTCTTGGCCACCTTTTTTTAGCAAGATTCCTATATCACCGAAACCAGCACCGGACAGCGCGATCACATCCTCACTGCAACCTTCAATCCATTCACGGCGAACAATTGGACGCCCTTCTGATTGACCTAATTGATAGCCTTTAGAAATGACATCTATGATGTTTTTGTAGCCTTTATTTGACATCGCCAACAAGGTAAGACGATAGCGGCTGTCTGTTTCCTCGTCTTCTTCCACGACGACATCTGCACCGCAAATAGGCTTAATCCCTTTATCCATTGCCCCTTTATAAAAGCGGACAAAACCACAAAGGTTATTTTCATCGGTAATTGCAACCGCAGGCATGGACATCGCTTCTGTCGTGCCTAACAAGCCTTTGATTTTGACCAAGCCATCAACCAAGGAAAACTCAGTATGAACTCGTAAATGTACAAACGATGCAGACAAAATATTATCCTTCAAGAATCTTTTTTACTGGGCCAAAACTGCGTCTATGAATCGGTGTAATACCATGCAAACGGATTGCTTCTAAATGCAAAGCCGTTGGATAACCTTTGTGTTTTTCAAAACCGTATTCTGGGTAGGTCTTCGCTAGTTCGACAATTGACCTGTCACGGGTCACTTTGGCTAAGATCGACGCAGCAGAAATAGCCGCTTGTCGAGCGTCTCCTTTCACAACCGCTTCAGCAGTACAAGGTAGATTAGGAGGAAGACGGTTTCCATCCACCAGCACATGTTCAGGAGGCACAGACAACAAAGCGACAGAACGAGACATAGCTAACATACTTGCGTGAAGAATATTTAACTCGTCTATCTCTTCAATACTGGCACTGGCGATGGCATAGGCTAGGGCTTTTTCTTGAATCTCATCAAATAAAGCTTCGCGCTTTTTTTCACTTAACTTTTTGGAATCCGCCAAACCAGCAATAGGGTTATTTGGGTCTAAAATCACAGCGGCAGCAACAACTTCACCCGCGAGTGGTCCTCGCCCAGCTTCATCTGTGCCAGCGACCAAGTCACCAAAGTACATTTGACTCACAAAAGGCTCTATCATCTGTTCTTTTCATCCAACATAGCAATAATGGCTTTCGCGCCAGTCTCGCCTGCATTTTTGCGGAGCATTTGATGCAAAGCTAAATATTTAGCCTGTATCGCTTCATCTGTTTTAAACGTTTTCCATGTTTCCAACAAGGATGCAGCTAGATTCTCTGGCGAAGCATTTTCTTGAAGCAACTCTGGAACCAAAGCTTCATTAGCCAATAAATTTGGCAGAGAAACATAAGGCACCTTAATCATTCTAGACAAAATAAAATAGGTCAGTTTATTTACTCTATAAGACACCACCATTGGGCGCTTCACTAACATAGCTTCCAAGGCTGCGGTTCCTGACGCCAATAAAATGGCATCCGATGCGGCCATGACAGTGCGAGATTGACCGTCAATCAGAATCGCATCCGTATTTGCTTGTTGAAGAATCGCGGTAATCTGCTGACGCCGTTCTGCATTGGCGGCAGGAATAAGAAATACCGCATCCGGCTGTTTTTCTTTTATTTGTTTGATCGTATCAATAAACAAAGGCGCCAAACGAGACACTTCACCTTCTCTAGAACCTGGCAAGACGGCAAAAACAGGAGCCTCTCCCACATCAATACCAAGCGTTTTTCTAGCGATATCCGCATCACTGACTAAAGGTATCTCATCGGCTAAAGTATGTCCGACACAAGTCACAGGAATATCATGTTGATGATAAATTGGCAGCTCAAACGGGAATAAAGCCAACATTAAATCAACTGACTTTTTAATACCAAAAATACGCTTCTGACGCCAAGCCCAAACAGATGGACTGACATAATGCACTGTTGGAATACCTTGTAATTTAAGCTTTTTCGCCAGTGGCAAATTAAAATCTGGAGAGTCTATTCCAATGAAGGCTGTCGGAGGATTTTTAATACAACGGTTATATAAATCTTTACGGATACCTAAAAGCTCTCGTAAACGACCAAGAACCTCAACCAATCCCATAACAGATAAACGATCCATAGGCACTATGCTATTTAATCCCTGAGCTTGCATTAAAGGACCGCCAATGCCTTCAAAAGTCGCGTCAGGTTGCAATGCTTTTAGATGGGCAATGAGGTTAGCACCTAATATATCGCCTGACGCTTCACCAGCAACTAAAACATAGCGAGTTGTCGAAGATGTCATTTGTATAACCTCTAATAATAAAAAACCCCGAAACAGTCCGGGGTTTTCTTTGAGAAAATCACCTGTTACCTAACTATTCCACGCTTAGATTGGCGAATAGAGGAAATGAAACTCATCACTTCAGGTATTTGAGAGAACTCACCCTGCTCAAGGCTTTCTAATGCTATTTCTAGTGTTAGACCTTTTAGATAAACCGTTTTGTAAGCCATCTTTAAAGCTCGAATAACTTCTTTTGGAACACCTCGGCGGCGCATACCTTCAAAGTTCATTCCATGTGCTTTTGCAGGATCACCGGAAACCATAACGTAACAAGGAATATCCTTCACTACCATGGAACCCATACCACACATACTGTAGGAGTTCACCTGACAAAACTGATGAACGCCAGTGTAACCACCTAAAATAGTGTTATCGCCTACATGAACATGACCAGCTAAAGCGGCAAAGTTGGCCATAATATTGTTGTTACCAACAATACAATCATGACCAACATGAGTGCTCGCCATAAACAAGTTATTATCACCAATTTGAGTCAGGCTGTTGTCTTGAATCGTACCTCGGTGAAGAGTGGCATTCTCACGAATGACATTTCCATCGCCAATAATTAATTGCGTTGGCTCACCTTTGTACTTTTTATCCTGATTCGCTTCACCAACAGAAGCGAATTGATAAATCTCATTATTACATCCAATTGTAGTATGGCCATTTATAACAACATGCGATTTAACGACTGTGCCAGCACCGATTTTAACGTCTGGACCGATCACGCAGAATGGACCGATCTCTACACTAGAATCAATCTCTGCTTTCGAATCAATTAAACTCGTTGGATGTATTGCCACTATACCCTACCTGTCTGCACACATAATCGTCGATGAACATACAAGCTCACCTTCAACCGTCGCTTTACACTCAAACTTCCAAATACCACGTTTTTCAGTCAGAATTTTTGCTTCAAGCTGAACACGGTCACCTGGCACAACTGGACGCTTAAAACGTGTTTTATCCGATCCTACAAAGTAATACATAGAACCATCTTCTGGCTTTTTATCCATAGTTTTAAAACCAAGGATTCCAGCCGCTTGCGCCATTGCTTCAATGATCAATACGCCTGGCATGACTGGGTCGTCTGGAAAATGTCCATTAAAAAATGGCTCATTTACCGTTACATTCTTATAAGCAACAATGGACTCATTTAAATTTAATTCAACGACACGATCTACCAATAAAAACGGATACCTGTGAGGTAAGTATTGGCGGATTTCTTTCACGTCCATCATTTATTTATCAACCTTTTCTAAAAGCTTATTAACTTGTTGTTTCAATTGTAAAAACTGCTTTGCCATTTCATCAATTCGTCTGACTCTGGCTACTGTTCTACGCCATTTAGCTGTTGGCTCCATCCCCATACCGGATGAATATGATCCTTCATCATCAATAGAATTACTTATCATACTCATACCAGTAATGTGTACGCGATCCACAATCGTTAAATGACCTGCGATACAAACACCACCAGAGATAGTACAAGAGGAACCAATTTTTGTGCTGCCAGCAATCGCTGTGCTTGCCGCAATCGCCGTATTATCACCAATTACGACGTTATGAGCAATTTGAACTTGATTATCTATTTTGACGCCGTGGCCAATTTGAGTATTTTCAATTGCACCACGGTCAATGGTTGTACTTGCGCCCACTTCTACATTGTTACCAATATTCACTGCGCCCAACTGATCAATCTTTTCCCAACCGGTTTGAGTAGGAGCAAAACCAAAGCCATCCGCACCAATAATTGATCCACTATGAAAAATGCAAGATTCCCCAATAACGACATCATGGTAAAGAGTAACATTAGGGTACAAACGAGTACCTTTGCCTATTTTGGCTCCTCTACTGACAACACAGCCAGCACCAATAATACAGTCATCAGCAATCACTACATCATCATCGATTGATGCATTTGGACCAATGACAACATTTTTACCGATTTTCGCATTGGCTGAGACAACCGCACTATTATGAACACCAGACCAACCTTGGATAATTGGTGCGAATAAGTGAGAAAGCTGAGCAAACGCTAAATAAGGGTTAGAAACAACTATTGCGTTTTCTACTAACTGGGCAAGCTCTTCACTTTTCACAAGAACAGCACCAGCAGAAGTTGAAGCTAATTGGCTTTGATACTTAGGGTTCGCTAAAAAACTTAACTCTTTATGAGTCGCATTTTCTAATGTTCCCAATTTATCAATAACAAGGTTAGCGTCTCCTTTAACAACACCTTGAACCTTATTAGCCAGCTGCTCTAGCGTATACCCCATAGATTAATTGTCCCTATTTATACGTTCTACTAATTCGTTTGTAATGTCAGCGTCTTGGTCTGCATACAAACTTAATTGTCTATTCAATACTAAGTTGAGACCACGCTCTTCTATCAAAGATTTTAGTGCCGCTTCAGCTTTTGGCGTTAAAGATTGAACCAATTGCTGTTCTAATTCTTTTGCCTGACGCTGCATGTTTGCGGCCATAGCGCGCAGTTTATTTTGTTGCTCTGCAAGAGCTTGTCTACGTTTATCAAACTCTTCTTTCGAAAGCGTTAGTTCATCACGTTTTAGCTCTTGAGCAGATGTTTCAAGTGCTGATTGCTCTTGCTTCAAACGCGCGTCCATCTCTGCAACTTTCTGCTTTGGCTCTTCAGCCGCTTTTTGCCCCATATTACTTTGTAATACAGCGGCTCTAAAGTCGACCACAGCCACTTCAGTGGCATATAGGTTAGCGGCAAAAAGCACACTAACTAAAATACTTATTACATGTTTCATGTTTATCTTCCTAAATTATAGATTAAAAAGTTGTACCTAAACGGAACTGAAAGAAGTCTGTGTCATCATCACTATCAGCATTTAATGCCCTAGCAATATTGAATGACAACGGCGCAATAGGCGTTATCCATGTCCAACTTAAACCGATGCTGTAGCGGAATTCATCAGCTGAAATACCAGCAGTACAGTTCTCACTCACGGAATAACAAGAATCCGTAAAGACATTACCGCCATCTAAGAAAAGAGCTGTACGAACAGATTTATGGTCTTCAACCATAGGCAGTGGGAAAATAATTTCCGCGGTACCTACCATCAAAATATTCCCACCCATAGCGTCGCTATCATTATCAGAGTCGTCATCATAAGTATTCTGAGGACCTAATGAAGAAGAACTATAGCCACGAACAGAGCCAATACCACCCGCATAATAATTCTCATAAAATGGCAAATATTCGCTGTCCCCATAACCATTACCATAGCCAAAGCGTCCTTTAACATGGAACAACCAAAGGTTGGAATTATCGATATTCCAATATTTCTCAGAAGTCACACCAACTTTATAGTATTGCTGATCACTTCCTGGTGTCGCCACTCGCAAGCTAACACTGGTTGCGTAACCGTTTGTTGGCAAAATACCACCGATAAGGTCACTGTCTGAGTACACAGCAGATGCAATAAAGTCATTAAACTCGTTGCCATAAGTATCAACAAAATATTCAGATTCCAGTGACGGATCATCACTTAGATCAATACTGGTATTTTGGACTGCTGCACTAAATGTCACACTTTCAGTATCAGATATAGGGTAACCATAGCTAAGCTCTAACCCAGCCTTATCTAATTGATAGTCTTCAATATCATCAGAATCATAATCACTGGATTGATAATAAAGCTTTGCGCCTCGGCTCACGCCATCGACAGTAAAGTAAGGATTATTGTAAGTAATCGAATACAAGGAGTAATCACTTGAACGTGAAGCATTAAATGCTAAGCGGTTACCGGTTCCCAAGAAATTTGATTTAGAAATACCAAAACCAAAGATGAAACCATCATCATCCGAGAAACCAATACTGGCATTAATACTTCCCGATGGTTGCTCTTGCACAACCACTTCAATATCAACTAAATCAGTGGTACCTGGAACTGGACGCGTTCTTAAATTAACACTACCAAAGAAACCTAAACGCTCAATACGGCGCTTGGAAGACTGTATTTTTGAGTGAACAGCCAACGCCCCCTCAAACTGCGTCATTTCCCTACGCAATACTTCATCTTGTGTTTCGCTGTTACCGCTAAAGGTAATGCGACGCACGTAGACTTTCGGGCCAGGCGTAATTTGATAACTGAGGTTAACGGTATGATCATCACGTTTATCAGGAATAACGTTTACATTCGTAAAGAGGTAACCATTATTGCCAAGTTCTGTAGAAATATCTTCAATGATCTTGGTCACTTCACTACGGGAAAACGCATCCCCTTTTTTATGGGAAATGTGCTTCCATACATTGTCTTCTGAAATAGGTAGACTACCGCTTAAAGACAGCTCGTTGACGAAATAAGGTTCGCCTTCATCGACGTTAATCACAATGTATACGTCGCGTTTATCCGCGGACAAACTTACCTGACTAGAAACCACATCAAAATCTAAATAACCTTTATCTAAGTAAAAACTTTTTAAGGTATTTATGTCGCCTTCGATTTTAGCTTTCGCGTATTCATCGGCAGAGCTGAAGGGGTTCCAATAACCGGTTTCTCTTGCTTCAAAATCTTTCGTCAACTCTTCATCATCAAAGGCTTTGTTGCCAACAATATTGATGTGAACAATCTTAGCGGTCTCACCTTCATCAATATTGATCAAGATTCCGGTACGATTACGAGGCATTTCTTCAACGGATATATCCACTTTGGCACTGTAACGGCCAAGGGCATAATATTGACGCTGCAATTCTTGCGCGATTTGATTTAGTGTTTCGGGCTTATAGATTTCACCAATTTCAAGACCTGATAACTTAAGCCCTCGCTCTAGGTCTTCAGTATTAATCAGATCATTTCCCTCTATGGTTAGATTACCAATAGAAGGACGTTCAACGACATCAAAAACTAATATGTCATTTTCTTCATAAACATTAATGTCACTAAAATAGCCTGTATTAAAAAGAGAACTGATCGCCTGATACACTTTATCAGAGTCGTAAGACTTCTCTTCGTCAAACCCAATTACATCAAATGCTCTAGCGGATGGCATTTGTACTAAACCATCGATACGAACATCCTCGACGGTTTTTGCAACACTCTGCACGCTTATTAAAGCCAAAAATACTGCTGAAACGACTTTCACATATACCTCTCTACAAGCGGGCAATATCATTAAAAATGGCAATTGCCATCATAGAAAATAAAAGAGAAGCGCCGACACGATATGCCACATTCTGGATCTTTTCAGAAACAGGTTTACGACGGATCGCTTCAATACCAAAAAACAACAAATGCCCACCATCTAACATTGGAATGGGCAATAAATTAAGCACCCCTAAACTAACACTGAGGTAAGCCATAAATTTTAAAAAAGATTGCAAACCAGAATCTGCAGACGCACTCGCTACTTTTGCAATCGTTATCGGTCCGGACAAGTTATCAACCGATATCAGTCCTTGTAACATTTTCCCAACAGAGGAAACCGTCAAAGATACCATCTTAGAGGTTTGTGCAACACCATAAAAAACCGAATCCACAATTCCATAATGACGCTCCCTGATAAGACTTTCATCCCATTCAGGTGGTACAACAGCCAATCCTGCATACCCAACAAGCTCACCATTTCGTTCTGTTGACTTAGGCAAGAGCAGCAACTCTTTAGAATTACCTTCTCGTTGTACCGTTACTAGCAGTTCCTTATTTGGATTTGCTTGAACCAAAGCAACAACTTGATCCCAACTTGAAATCGAATCGCCACCTATTCCAACAATCGTATCGCCTGCTTCGAAGCCAGCGGAATAAGCCGCGCCATTTTCAACAACTTGATCAATTACAGGAAGGACTTTTGGTTGCCATGGCACAATCCCAAAAGCTCGTATCAGATTATTAGGTTCATCTCCGACTAACCACTGGTTTAGACGAACCTCCTCTTCTTGCTGAGAAAGCAAACCCTCTGCTTGGTAACGAACGATAATGGTTCTTGTTTGCCCAATCAAGCCCGCTAACGCTAAATTTACATCTTCCCAAGAATCCACCGCCTCACCAGCAATGGAAATTAATTCGTCTTCCGCTTGAATACTCGTCTGAGCTAAAGGTGTATTTGGCTCAACACTGCCTATCTTGGGTGCAACAGATTGAATCCCTAACATGGCGACAATCGCGTAAATAAACGCTGCTAAAATAAAGTTAGCAATCGGCCCAGCAGCAACGATAGCAATGCGCTGCCACACAGTTTTGTTATTAAAAGCTTGGTCTCTTAAACTTTCAGGGACATTTCCTTCACGCTCATCAAGCATTCGGACAAATCCCCCAAGCGGTATCATAGCAAGGGTATATTCTGTTCCCGTTTTACCGACATGGCGATAAATAGGCTTACCAAACCCGACCGAGAAACGCAGCACCTTCACACCACATCGACGAGCAATAAAATAGTGGCCAAATTCATGAAAGGTAATCAGAACACCTAATGAAATAACAATAGAAAGGATATTTTGAATCATGAAACACTACCGTCAGAAATATACTTTTGAGCTAAAGAACGTGCTTGAGCATCCGCTTCAAAAACATCTTCAATTGCATCAATAGCAACAACATTCGTAGAAGAAAGCACTTTTTCATTAAAACGAGCAATATCAAGAAAAGAAATTTTTCGTTTCAGAAAAGCATCGACTGCGACTTCGTTCGCTGCATTTAAAGCCGCCATTGCAGAGCCACCAGCAAACCAAGCATCTGCAGCTAATTGCAAATTAGGGAAGCGAGTTAAATCAGGAGCTTCAAAGTTTAATCGGGCCACATCAACCAAATTCAAGGGATCAACTTGCGTCTCAATTCGGTCAGGCCAAGTCATACCATAAGCAATTGGGATCTTCATATCAGGATTACCCATTTGCGCAATAACGGAACCATCTCGGTAAGACACCATAGAATGGATAATACTTTCTGGGTGAACCACTACCTCAACATCATTCGGATTGACGTCAAATAACCAACAGGCTTCGATAAGCTCAAGCCCTTTGTTCATAAGAGTTGCCGAGTCGATTGAGATCTTCTGTCCCATAGACCAATTTGGATGTTTACATGCCTGCTCAGGAGTGACAGAAGACATCTCATCCAAAGACCAAGTTCTAAAAGGTCCACCAGACGCCGTAAGAAGAATTTTAGATATGTCTTTTTTGTGGGCACCTTGGGGAGTTTGAGGCAAACTTTGGTAGATCGCATTATGCTCACTATCAATAGGCAGAAGCACGACGTTATGGCGCGTCACCTCATCCATGAACAACTTACCAGCTGTCACCAAAGACTCTTTATTTGCCAGTAAAGTTCGCTTACCTGCACGAATCCCTGCCAAAGTCGGCTTGAGGCCAGCAAATCCCATGATCGCAGCCATAACTTGATCGACGGCTGAATCAGAAGCAATACTATCCAAAGCATCACTTCCCCATTCAAATGAAGTTGGCAAATCCACACACAAAAGAGCTAACTCATCACGGGCTTTTTCTGTCCCCATAACGACTCTTTGTGGCTTAAAGCGATGACAAATTTCCGCCATTTTGGCCACACTTTCATTTGCTGATGCACTGATCAAGGAAAACTTATCAGGATGCTGAGCAATAATATCTAGTGTACTCTGACCTATTGAGCCAGTTGCACCTAGTAAACAAATACCCTGCATCAAAGCCATCCAGCCAAACTTAATAACAACACATAAATAGGCGCTGCGGCTGTCAAACTATCAACTCGATCCATGACACCGCCATGCCCAGGAATCAAACGACTTGAATCTTTCAAAGACTCGTGGCGCTTAAACAAACTTTCTGTCAAATCACCTAAAACTGAAACCGACGAAGTCAACAAAGCAATCAAAGCCAACACAAGCCACTGGGAAGCGATAAAGTCACTATAAATAGCAAAAACCATCACACCCAGCTGAGTTAAAACTAATCCGCCAATAACGCCTTCCCATGATTTACCAGGACTAACAAACTTAGCCAACTTGCGTTTTCCAAATGCACGACCAGCAAAGTAAGCGCCAGAATCTGCTCCCCAAATTAGCCCCATGAGAAGCAAAACCCACATTACAAAATCATCAGCTTGCCTTAAGACAACCAAAGCACACCAAGTAGTCAGTAAAACCAATACACCAAACAAAAGGCGGCTATTGGTATGACGCCATTGCAGTAAATCGGGATAACGTACAACCCAATACAAGGCAAGCAACCACAAAATAGGCGCTACATTTAACAGCAACGCCTGCACATCAAATGTAAAAACAACGAAGCACAAAACCCCAATTAATACAGCAAAAAGTACGCGCCCAACTTGATTTGTCACACCAGACAAACGAGCCCATTCCCAACCGGCCAATAAAACCACACCAACCATGGAGACAATAAAGCTAGATTCTTGCAATATAAAAACAGCACAAACAAACAAAACAGCCATAACAATGGCACTTAAAACCCGTGGGAGTAACATGCTTAACGACCACCATAACGACGTTGACGATTTTGATAAATATGCAATGCTTCATCAAAATGTTGTTGATCAAAATCCGGCCATAACACCGGTAAAAAGACAAACTCAGAATACGCAGTTTGCCATAATAAAAAGTTGCTGATTCGTTCTTCACCAGAGGTTCTTATTAGCAAATCTGGCTCAGGTAAATCAGCCAGTTGTATACATTCACCTAATGATGATTCATTCACTTCATCTAAAGATAATTCACCTGACAAAACTTGCTCTGCTATTTTTTTGGCGGCTTGAGCAATATCCCAGCGCCCACCATAATTTGCAGCAATAACAAGCGTCATTTGATCATTATCTTTTGTTGCTTCAACTGTTTCCGCAATTTGCTGTTGCAAACTGTCACTAAAAGCAGAAGTGTCACCCATTATTTTAAGTCGAATTTTATGCTCATTCAGGCGCTTTAGCTCCTTCTTAAGAGAGCGCATAAACAAAGTCATCAAGCCATCGACTTCTATTTTGGGGCGTTTCCAGTTTTCGCTAGAGAAGGCAAACAACGTAAGCACCTTCACTCCAGATCGAGCCACCATTTCTACAGTACGGCGAACAGCGGCAGCACCCGCAGTATGACCCGCTATGCTTGGGAGATGTTTTTTCTTCGCCCAACGATTATTACCATCCATGATTATGGCAATATGCGCAGGCACGACTACAGATTCAAAATCATCGCCAACCAATTCAGACATATTTATTCCTAGCCTATAAAAAAAGCGAGCCGAAGCCCGCATTTCTTTATTAAATTTCCATCAAATCTTTTTCTTTTGCGGCCAGACGCTCTTCAACTAGAGCTACGTACTTGTCTGTAATTTTTTGCACTTGATCTTGTCCACGACGCTCATCGTCTTCAGAAATCTCTTTTTCTTTCACAAGATCTTTCAGGCTACCGTTAGCATCACGACGAACATTACGAATAGAAATTCGGCCATTTTCAGCTTCATTCTTTGCTTGCTTGAAGTAGTTCTTACGAGTTTCTTCCGTCAAAGCAGGCATAGGAATACGAATAAGGTTGCCGTTAGTTGCAGGATTCAAACCAAGGTCCGACTTCATAATGGCTTTTTCAATCTCAGGAACCAGGTTATTTTCCCAAGGAGAAACACCCAAAGTACGAGCATCTTCAACAGTAATGTTTGCCACTTGGCTAAGTGGTGTTTCAGAGCCGTAATAATTCACTTTAACGGAATCAAGAATACTTGGGTGCGCACGACCCGTACGAATTTTTTTAAATGCAGACTCAACAGAAGAAACCGCTTTACCCATACGCTCTTCTGCATCTTTAAGAATTTCGTTAATCATAACTTCCTCACTTAATCAGTGTACCTTCACTACCACCAACCATGATATTCACCAAGGCACCTGGCTTGTTCATATTAAATACGCGTATCGGCATACCGTGGTCACGAGTTAAACAGAATGCTGTTAGATCCATGACTCCTAGCTGCTTCTCAATCACTTCGTCATAGCCCAATGTATCATACTTAACAGCATCAGGATCTTTCATTGGGTCAGCTGAATAAACGCCATCCACTTTCGTTGCTTTCAATACAACATCTGCATCAATCTCAATGCCGCGCAAACAAGCAGCAGAGTCAGTTGTAAAGAACGGATTACCCGTACCAGCAGAGAAGATAAGCACATCACCTTCTTTCATTAATCGCATAGCACGACGTCGATCATAAGGCTCAACAATACCTGTCATGGTAATAGCAGACATAACACGAGTAGCAATATTTGCTCGCTCCAATGCATCACGCATTGCCAAGGCATTCATTACCGTTGCTAGCATTCCCATATGGTCACCAGTTACACGGTCCATTCCTGCTTCGCTCAACGCTTGGCCACGAAATAGATTACCACCACCAATAACAATACCGACTTCAACACCAATACCACGTAATTGACCGATCTCTAAAGCGATACGATTCAACACTTTCGGGTCGATACCAAAGGACTCGTCACCCATTAAGGCTTCGCCACTCAGTTTAAGCAAAATTCGCTTATATTTTGGACTCTTTTCTTTTGACATACCAACCTCCGGCAATGGTTCATTTCCTTAATAACTTAGACCGACACAATCAACCCAAATCATTCTTACCTTTCATAAAAAGGGGCAGTCAAGCTGCCCCTTTTCTTTGCAAGACATCACAACTAAAGATTAACCTTTAAGTTGAGCCGCCACTTCTGCAGCGAAATCTACTTCAGCAACTTCAATACCTTCACCTACTTCAAGGCGAATGAAAGAAGAAACTGTTGCGCCAGCGTCTTTTACAAGCTGACCCACTTTAACTTCTGGGTTCTTAACGAAAGGCTGCTCAACCAAGCTGTTTTCAGCCAAGAACTTCTTCATACGACCTACAATCATTTTATCAACGATTTCTGCAGGCTTACCAGCCATGTCTGGCTGAGCGCGTACGATTTCTTCTTCTTTCGCCAAAACATCAGCAGGCATGTCTTCGCCACGTACAACACGAGGTGCAACAGCAGCAACATGCATAGACACATCTTTAGCTAGTTCAACAGAACCACCTTCCAACTGAGTCAATACAGCGATTTGACCGTTACCGTGTAGGTAACCACCAACTAAACCACCTTCAATGATAACTGCACGGCGAGGTGTGATGTTTTCACCAATTTTTTGAACTAGAGCTTCACGAGCGTCAAGCATTTCGCCTGAGATCACTTTAGCCATGTCCGTTTCTTTCGTTGCAAAAACAGCGTCAGCTACTTTATTCGCAAAAGAAATAAAACCTTCGTCACGAGAAGCGAAGTCAGTTTCAGAGTTTACTTCTACAAGAACACCGTAAGAAGCATCATCAGCAACACGCATGATGATAGTACCTTCAGCTGCAGTACGGCCCGCTTTTTTAGCTGCCTTCATGCCACTTGACTTACGTAGTTCTTCAATTGCCACTTCGATGTCAGCGTTAGCAGCGACAAGTGCTTTTTTACACTCCATCATGCCTAGGCCAGTACGATCACGTAGCTCTTTTACCAATGCTGCAGATACTGCGGCCATGTTAAATCCTCTTTTACTAATTCAAATTTAAAAAAGGAGGTAAGAAACCTCCCTTTAGAAACCAGAACAAACTAGAAAGTTTGCTTACGCTTCAGTAGCTTCGCT
Organism: Marinomonas algae; assembly: GCF_047525555.1. Lineage (NCBI taxonomy): Bacteria > Pseudomonadati > Pseudomonadota > Gammaproteobacteria > Oceanospirillales > Oceanospirillaceae > Marinomonas > Marinomonas algae. Next base: position 423,312 of record NZ_JBLIXK010000001.1, read on the forward strand.
TACTTCAACGAATTCGTCAGCATTTCCAGCAGTCGTAGCACGACCTTCTAGAACTGCGTCAGCGAAAGCGCCAACGTATAACTGAACAGCACGAATCGCATCATCGTTAGCTGGAATGATGTAATCAACACCATCTGGATTACTGTTAGTATCAACGATACCGATAACAGGAATACCTAATTTGTTTGCTTCTTTAATAGCAATACGCTCGTGGTCAACGTCAACTACGAACAATACATCTGGAAGGCCACCCATATCCTTGATACCACCCATAGAAAGCTCAAGTTTTTCAAGCTCACGAGTACGCATCAAAGCTTCTTTTTTAGTTAGCTTTTCGAATGTACCATCGGACATTTGAGTTTCAAGCTCACGAAGACGCTTGATAGATGCACGAATAGTTTTGTAGTTAGTCAACATACCACCCAACCAACGGTGGTTTACGTATGGCATACCAGAGCGAGCAGCTTGCTCTTTAATAGTTTTAGATGCAGCACGCTTAGTACCAACAAACAAAACCTTGTTTTTGTTCTCAGCCATTTTCTTAACAAGCTCAAGAGCTTCGTTAAGTGCAGGAACAGTGTGCTCAAGGTTAATGATATGAATCTTGTTACGAGCACCGAAAATGAAAGGCTTCATTTTTGGGTTCCAGTAACGAGTTTGGTGACCAAAGTGTGAACCAACCTGTAGAAGGTCGCGCATAGAAACTGTAGGCATTTTACTATCCTTTATATTTGGGTTATTTATGCTTACCAGCTAAAAGCGTCAGTCAAACAAGGTTTAAGGCAACCTATGACACCCCAGACACTCTTATTTAATTGCGGCAAGATCGTTGATTTAATAAATTCACTTATCTCAGGAAAGACCCTGAGCAAGCGGGCGTTTTATACCATATCCGAGCCAAAACCAAAAGACTTGGTCGCTTTTTTTTACTCATAATTACGATGAGTTTTTTCAACGAGGGAGGCGATTCTGCCGTACAACTCATGTAGAATATGCGACAACTTATTAGAACCTATTTCAAGATACGTACATTATGAGCAACGAAACACTACTAAAGATCAAAGAACTCACCGCAAACGGTCGTGTAGAAGTTCCTTCTTGGACTCCTCGCCCAGCGTCTACACGCTTTACTGACATTAGCGACATTGAAGGCATGCGCACAGCAGGCAAACTAGCCGCTGACGTATTGGTCATGCTAGAAGAATTTGTTGTACCTGGCGCTACCACAGAGCAAATTGACATCATTGCACACAACTACATTGTGCAAGAGCAAGGCGCTATTCCTGCTCCGCTCAACTATCACGGCTTCCCGAAATCCTGCTGTACGTCCGTAAACGACGTTATTTGTCATGGCATCCCAAATGACAAAGCATTGAAAAAAGGCGACGCGGTAAACATTGACATCACCATCATCAAAGATGGTTACTACGGCGACACAAGCAAAATGTTCTTTGCTGGCGCTGCGCTTCCTCATGCAGAACGACTTGCTAAAGTAACGCAAGAATGCCTTTACCTTGCAATCGATCTTGTGAAACCTGGAACTCGTTTAGGCGACATAGGTGCAGCCATCTCTGCACATGCCCATAAGCACCATTATTCAGTAGTTGAAGAGTATTGCGGACACGGCGTCGGAACCACGTTCCATGGCGAACCTCAAGTTGCCCATTACGGCAAAGCGGGCACTGGCGTCATTCTAGAAGAAGGCATGACATTAACCATTGAGCCCATGATCAATGCCGGTAAAAAACAAGTGAAGCACACAGGTCCTGATAACTGGATTGCAAAAACCAAAGATGGCCGTTTATCCGCTCAATACGAACACACTTTATTGGTAACCGCTGACGGCGTTGAAGTACTCACTCGTCGCCCAGAAGAAACACGCTTTTCATAAGGAAAGCGTGTTTCAACACCCAAGCAAAAAATTGACTGGTTATATTATTTAAATACATTTAATTGATTCTTCGAGGCTCCTGTATGGATTTTCCTGCTTTTCCAGACGCTCCACCACTCCTCACCCAGGAAGAAAAAAAAGAACTGGCTCAACCTAATTGCTCCATCGTTCGTTACAAAGCCATTATTGAAGAAAAAACCAGTGTTTATAATGACCTTTTTCACTCTCTTTATCCGATCGAAAAACTAGTCAAAGGCTTGTCATCTTTTTTCGATGAAATATTACAAGCCGCTTGGACAGCAAAGGGATTAAACAACGAAAACCACGTTAGCCTAGTTGCCGTTGGTGGCTACGGTCGAAGCGAACTACACCCAAAGTCAGACATTGACCTTCTCATCCTAATCGAGAATGAAACATCTGCCCCTAAAGATAAACTCGAAAACTTTATTACTTTCTTATGGGACATCAATTTAGACATCGGACACAGTGTTCGAACCATTGATGAATGTACTACCCTCGCAGAGCAAGACATTACTATCATTACCAACTTGATAGAATCTCGTACTTTGGCTGGACCATCTAACCTACTCACTCTGTTACAACAAAATATTGAAACAGACAGAATGTGGGATGGACATTCCTTTTACCAAGCCAAGCTTGCTGAACAAAAACAGCGTCATGCGAAGTATCAAAACACAGCCTACAATTTAGAACCCAACCTAAAAGAATGCCCAGGTGGACTTCGCGATATGCAAGTCATTGACTGGGTGGCCAAACGCCATTTACACACTCACAGACTTAGCGCCCTTATCGAAAAAGAGTTCTTATCTGAAGATGAATACATACAATTAAAAGGTGCTGTTAGTCACCTATGGCGTGTGCGTTGGGCTTTACACATGGTAGCAGGACGCAAAGAAGACCGCCTTCTTTTTGACCATCAGCGCACGCTGGCTCAGCTGTTTGGCTTTGATGACGACGACTTAAAACGCAACGTAGAACGTTTCATGCAAGGCTATTATCAAAGCGTTGCCGCCATTCAACAGTTAAACGACTTATTACTGCAACACTTCGAAGAGTCTTTTCTGGCCAACGATGAAGTCAACACAGTAGAAATACTCAACGACCATTTTCAAATAGCAAACGGACAGCTTGAAGCTCGCTCAGAGACATTATTTCAAGACAATCCATCTTGCATGCTGGAAATCTACGTTTTATTTGGTGCCCACGAAAATATCAAAGGCATTCGTTCAAACACCATGCGACAACTTCGGGATAATCTAGAACTTGTTGATGAAAGCTTCCGAAGCAACAAAAAGAATAACAGTTTATTCTTGGACATTATCGCAAGCCGTTACCGCTTAAGCAGCATTTTAAGATCCATGAAACACCTAGGGCTTTTAGGGCGCTACCTTCCAGAATTCGGCGCCATTATCGGCCAGATGCAGCACGATCTATTCCACATTTACACAGTCGATGCTCACACATTACAGCTGGTCGAAAACCTACGTCGTTTATGGCTACCTGAGTACAAACAGAAATTCCCTATTTCGTCGCAAGCCATTCGCCATATTTCCAAAGTCGAATTGCTCTATATCGCAGGCCTGTATCATGACATCGCCAAAGGTCGAGGCGGAGATCACTCAGAGCTAGGCTGCGTCGATGCCCAAGCTTTTTGTGAGCAACACGGTCTATCTAAGCGAGATACGGAACTGGTGGTTTGGTTGGTTCGAAATCACTTGTTTATGTCTGTTACCGCACAACGTAAAGACATATCTGATCCTGAAGTTATTTGGGAGTTTGCCAACTACGTTAAAGACCAAGAACATCTAGATTATTTGTTTATTTTAACCGTAGCCGACATCAATGCCACCAACCCAACCATGTGGAACAGTTGGCGTGCCTCACTTATGCGTCAGCTTTATTTGGAAACAAAACGCGCTTTACGCCGCGGACTTGACTCTCCTATTGATGCAGAAATGATCAGTGATGAACACAAACAACGCGCATTAGAAATCATGATTGAGCGCAATCTAGACATCATCGAAGCTGAGAATATCTGGAACACAATAGAAGACGAATACTTTATTCGCTCCAATGGGGATGAAATTGCTTGGAATACAGAAGCTATTTTGAAACACCAACCAAGCGATAAACCACTCATTGCCATTACACCTCTGGGCGGACGCAACTTCTCTGGCGCAAGCAAAATTTTCATCTACACACTCATTAGCAAACATTTATTTGCTGTGACGGCCGCGACTTTTGAACAACTTGGATTAACCATCCTTGACGCAAAAATCAGCCAAACCAGCAATAACTACACGCTAGATAGCTTTGTTGTTATGGACAGCACCGAAAACGGTACAGACCTACATCTCGATAGAGACAAGATCGACCTCATTCGCAGCACTTTAATGGAACAACTGGAAACACCGTCTTTGTACGAAAGCGTGGTACAACGACATACACCAAGAATCCTAAAAATATTCAACTCTCCTGCAACGGCACATTTTGTGAGCCAACCAGAAGAAGTTTGGTCCGCACTGGAAATCACTGCGCCAGACCGTCCAGGCTTACTTGCGTTAATTGGTCAGTTTTTTATGAACAACAACATCATGTTACACAAGGCCAAAATCGCAACATTAGGCGAGCGAGTAGAAGACACCTTTTATATCACAGAAGAAAATGGCGACCTCATCACAGATAACGATCGTATGAACGACATTTGCACACTATTAAAAGAGAAAATAGACCGTTTCTCAAAAGCGATGGATTAAAGACATATGAACCCTCTTATACATTCTTTGCACCCATACCCATTCCAAAAGCTTGCCGAGCTATTGGAAGGAATTACGCCAAATCCAGACAAAAAGTTGATTAAATTAACCATTGGCGAACCACAACATGAAGCCCCTCAAGTTGTCTTAGATACGCTAGCTAAAAGCCTAAATGGCGTCAGCAAATATCCTGGAACAAAAGGTGAATTGTCATTACGCAGTGCAATTAGCGAATGGGCCAAACGTCGTTTCTCTCTTGAGAACCTAGACCCTGAAACAGAAATACTTCCCGTATCCGGTACTCGCGAAGCACTTTTTGCAATCACGCAAACTCTTGTTGGTGAAAAAGACCAACCTTTGGTTATTAGCCCAAACCCTTTCTATCAAATCTACGAAGGGGCCGGCATTCTTTCAGGCGCAAAACTTCACTTTCTTCCTTGTGGCTCAGAAACCAACTACAAAGTCGATTACCAGCAAGTCAGCGATGACATCTGGAAGCGTTGTGAAGTACTTTTTGTTTGTTCACCAAACAACCCAAGCGGCACAGTTACAACACTTGAGGAATACGCCTTCCTAATCGAAAAGGCAAAAACCTTTAACTTTACGATTGTCGCAGATGAATGCTATTCCGAAATTTATTTTGGCGATCAGGCTCCATTAGGCTTGCTCGAAGCATGCACAATGCTTGGCAATACAGATTATAAACACTGCCTGATTTTTCAATCTCTTTCTAAACGCTCTAATCTACCTGGTTTACGCTCTGGCTTTGTCGCAGGCGATGCCAGCTTACTGAAGCCGTTTCTGCTATACCGCACATATCAAGGCTGCGCTATGCCGGTTCACCACCAAGAAGCCTCTGTTGCCGCTTGGAATGATGAAGCCCATGTCGCTAAGAACCGCGAGATCTACACTCGCAAGTTTGATTCTGTGCTTGAAATACTATCTCCTTTTATGGCCGTCAATAAGCCGGAAGCTGGCTTTTACTTATGGCCAAAAGTAGACATAACAGATGAAGAATTTTGCACTGCTTTATACAAAGAAGAAGCGGTATTAGTGTTACCTGGAAGCTATTTAGGCCGAGAGGTAAACGGCGAAAACCCTGGTAACCAACATATTCGAATGGCACTTGTTGCAGAAGAATCTGAGTGCGTTGAGGCAGCTGAGAGAATCAAAGCTTTCCTTACTCGCAACAACCTTAAATAATTTTTAGTTACAACACTCAGCTGGAGAACTACATGAGTAATTCAATTTTCGCATTCGGTCTAGGCATCGGCGCACAAAACAAAGAAGGCAACTGGTTAGAGGTTTTCTATTCAGCACCAACACTTGGCGCGGAAAAAAGCACACTAGATGCTATTCTAGAAAGCACAAACTATGAAGGTGGCAACAGTACACTTGTTCTAGATGAGAGCGACCTAAATCGCCTGCACATGAACCTTCTTAAAGCTGGCAACATTGAACAAGCTGAACTGGCTTCTCGTTTAAAAGCTTCTACTCAGCCTGTTGTTTTGTGTGTCCTAGCCACTGACGAAGCACCACAAAATCCAGCCGAAGTATATTTGAAGCTGCAATTGATTTCACATCGTCAGGTACAACCTCACAATACAGTTTTAGATGGCATGTTCGGCCTACTAATTAACACGGCATGGACAAGTGAAGGCCCAATTGATGTTCGCGAATTGGCAGACCGTCAACTAAGCGCTCGCATGGAAGGTCGTACTATTGAAGTCTACAGCGTAGATAAGTTCCCTAAAATGCTGAACTTTGTTGTACCAACTGGCATTCGTGTTGGTGATGCAGCACGCATCCGTTTAGGTGCTCATTTGGGCGAAGGCACAACGGTTATGCACGAAGGTTTCGTAAACTTCAACGCAGGAACATTAGGCACAAGCATGGTTGAAGGCCGTATTTCTGCTGGCGTTGTTGTCGGAGACGGTTCAGATCTAGGTGGCGGCTGCTCAACAATGGGAACACTGTCTGGTGGCGGCAACATTGTCATTGGGGTGGGTGAAAAATGCCTAATTGGCGCTAACGCAGGTATCGGTATTGGTCTTGGTGATCGCTGTACTGTTGAATCTGGCTTGTACATCACAGCCGGCTCCAAAGTCGCAGTATTAGATGAAAACAACCAAGTTGTTTCTACTGTCAAAGCACGCGACCTTTCTGGTCAATCTGACCTTCTTTTCCGTCGCAACTCAGAAACAGGCGCGATCGAGTGCAAAACAAATAAAACAGCCATTGCCTTAAATGAAGCGCTTCACGCGAATAACTAAGCAATACAAACTGTGAATAAAAAGTGCCTGGCTTTTCAAGTCGGGCATTTTTCTAACTTATTCATTCATCAGTTATAACTAAACCTATGTGAGGGAGAGAAATATGATTGATATTTACGGTATTAAAAACTGCGACACCATGAAAAAAGCGTTTCGCTGGTTAGAAGAACATAAGGTTGAATACCGCTTTCATGACTATAAAAAAGAAGCCTTAGAAGCCGAAACAGCAAAAGCTTGGATAGATAAGTTAGGTTGGGAAAGTGTTATTAATAAGCGTGGAACCACTTGGCGCAAATTAGATGAAGAAACGAAAAGCTCAATGAATAACGAGCTGGCTGTAGAAACAGTAATCAACCAGCCTTCAATGATAAAACGCCCTCTTATTATGGCGAATGGTGAAATCCATTTAGGCTTTAATTCAGACGAGTATTCTCAGAAATTGCTTTAACGTAATACTGGCGTATAAATTCGAGGAGTTGTTTTAGTTGGTACAGTCGGTGTCACTGTCGGTGTATAACCTGCAGAAGATACATCTGAACGAATCACTGGTACAAAAAAGGATTCTTGAACGACAACAGGCTGAGCGGTAAGAGCGCATCCAACATTAAGCAAACCCAAAAAAACAACAACACCTAACTTCATAATTCCACCTTTATATGAATCTCCTGTTATAGTAGCAGGTTCTTCCATAAGGTAGCGAAAACCAACGCAAAGGTAAAGAATGTCTAACTTGTCACCCACACTAAAACTCGCCATAGATCTTATTTCTCGCCCTTCTGTAACGCCAGAAGATGCTGGTTGCCAAGACCTAATGATTAGCCGATTAAAAAACATTGGGTTTGAGGTTGAATACATGCCATTTGGTGATGTGAAAAACTTCTACGCAAAACGCGGTACCTCTGGTCCAAATTTATGTTTTGCTGGACATACAGATGTTGTTCCAACAGGCCCTGAAAGCGAATGGAAAGTACCTCCTTTCTCACCAGAGATTGTGGATGGCATGTTATTTGGACGTGGCGCAGCCGACATGAAAGGCAGTTTGGCCGCCATGGTGACTGCCGTAGAAGCCTTCATCCATGAACATCCAGATCACCAAGGTCAAATCTCATTCCTTATTACCAGCGATGAAGAAGGCCCTTTTGTTGATGGTACCACTCGTGTAGTCGATACCTTAATGGAACGCGATGAGAAAATAGATTGGTGTATTGTTGGTGAACCTTCTAGCACAAAGACGCTAGGTGACATCATTAAAAATGGTCGCCGTGGTTCGTTTAGCGGCGATTTAACCGTTTACGGTAAACAAGGTCATGTTGCTTACCCTCACCTAGCTGAAAACCCAATTCACTTAGCTGCTCCAGCATTAGCTGAAATGTCGAGTACACATTGGGATGACGGTAACGAATTTTTCCCGCCAACCAGCTTCCAAGTCTCCAACATACAAGCAGGAACTGGTGCAACAAACGTGGTTCCAGGGACATTAAACGCTCAGTTTAACTTCCGATTTTCTTCTGAGCTCGACTTTGATGCATTAAAAGTACGCGTGCTAGAAATTCTGGATAAGCATAATTTGCGTTACGATATTGAATGGACCTACAACGGCCTACCATTCTTAACTCGCCCAGGAAATCTAGTTGATGCTATCGTAGAAGCCGTTCAATCCACAGTTGATATTACTCCTGAACTTTCTACATCTGGTGGTACATCTGATGGCAGATTCATTGCAAAAATGGGTACTCAAGTAGTCGAGCTTGGTCCTATCAATGCAACGATCCACCAAATAAACGAGTGCGTAGACGCTGAAAGTCTGAATAACTTATCGCTCATTTATACTCGCATTCTGAAAAACCTGTTTGTGCAAAATACTTAAGCCAATATTCGAATGAAAAATACGCTGCATAAACGGATAATGAAACTCGGAGAAAACCCTAAGCTCGCCTTAATCAAAATGATTCAAGGCGGACTTATGTTTGTATTCGGCGTACTCATTTTGATGGTTGCAGATCGTGTTTTACAGCCGTCTATTAGCCAAGAAATCATCGCGTTATTAGGGCTAATTATTGCGGGCGTTGGCTTAATATGGACACTCATAGGCTATTTATCTATGAGTGTGCTTAGGATTTATTACATGATTAAAAAGAAGGATTAACAGGATGCAAACAGATATTGAAATCTATACTTTATCCTGCCCAACAGAAAAAATCATAACCTGGCTTGAAGGCACTTTCACACTTATAAAAACAAGTACGACATCAGCATTATGCACAAAGGTGTCTGTTTCATCGAATGATCACATCATCGACATTACCATTTTGGAGCAAGCAGCAGGTAAGCGTTTTACTTCTATCTGGTTTGATTCAGATAAAACGCCGTGGGAAAATGATATCTGCTGCGCTAGAGACGCATTTCAAGCGCTCGGTTGTGAAATCCGCTGTAATTTTCAAGGATGGGAAGAAGATGGAGATCAAGACCCAGATCAGTGGTGGCGAATCAACTCTCATGGAGAAGGCCCTTTTATCTGGGAATAAGAATACGACGTCATAGAAAGTTCGTAGTCAGAGCATCAGACACTGATTGATATTTTCATGACTTAGCAAGCAAACGTAATATAGAAACATTAATAGAGACTTAACACATGCAAATTACACTCCTTAAAGGCAAGCTTCACATGGCCAGCGTTTCCCAAGCAGAGCTTTGGTACGACGGCTCATGCGCCATTGACAAAGATCTTGTAGAACTCGCTGGCTTTAGAGAGTTTGAAAAAATCGACATCTACAATGTTGATAACGGTGAGCGTTTTCACACTTATGTTATTTTGGCGGAAGCTGGCTCTGGCACTATTTCAATGAATGGCGCAGCAGCAAGAAAGGTCCAAGTAGGCGATCGAGTCATTATTGCAGCATATGGACAAATGGAAGAAGCCGAAGCAGATAATTTTAAACCTAAGTTGGTGTATTTAAACAAAGACAACAGTGTTGAAAGAACCACTAACACTATTCCAGTACAGAAAGACTAAACTCAATCACCAATACGTAGAAACAAAAAGGCCAGCTTCTAGAATGTAGAAGCCGGCCTTTATTTTTTATTTATACTGTAATCTTATGCCAATACAGCTAAAGCAGCATCGTAATTTGGCTCATCTGCTGTTTCTGCAACCTGTTCAGTATGAATAACAGTACCTGTTTCATCAAGAACAACAACCGCACGAGACAAAAGACCAAGTAGCGGCCCAGTAGAAAAGCTCAACCCGTAATCTTCACCGAATGTTGAACGGAAGCTAGAACCTGTATCAACATTATCTATGCCTTCCGCACCACAAAAACGCGCTGCTGCAAAAGGTAAATCCGCTGAAACACAAAGAACATTAACGCCTTTTAGTGCTGCCGCTGATTCATTAAATTTACGAACAGATGTTGCGCATGTAGGAGTATCGATAGAAGGAAAAATATTCAATACTAATTTCGCACCTTTGTAATCTGCTAGTGTTGCAACAGATAAATCAGGTTTTACTAATTCGAATTCTGGTGCTGCTGAACCTACAGCAGGAAGTGAACCTGCTGTTTCGAATGGATTACCTTGAAGTGTAACAGTAGCCATAAATAGCCTCTTAAATATATTGAGCAATAAAGCGGTAATTCATTAACCGCGGATAATAGAAACGTTTTCCGCTTGCTTGCCTTTTTCACCTTCTGTGACATAAAAGCGAACCAGCTGACCTTCAACAAGAAAGCGGCGACCACGGCCACGAATAGCACGGTAATGAACAAAAACATCATCACCATTCTCCATTGTTAAAAAGCCAAAACCTTTAGAAGAGTTAAACCACTTAACCGTTCCTTGTTCACGATCATCATCTTCGTCTTCTTCAGACTCAGAATCACCACCAGCAATACGAACTTGGCTTACCATAGCACCGACATAAACAGACACTAAAATAAAACCAAAGTAGACTAGAAAGTTGGTTCCCATTTCTTCTTTCAAAACCCCAGCAATAAGCAATGGGACAATCAAAGCAATAACGAGACTAACGACAAATGCGCGCAACGAAAAAAAACCGGAATTAGCAGAAGAACCTTTACCATGCGAAACATTATCATAATGATCATTCATAACAGTATATCTCTTATCAAATTAAATATTATTGTGAAAGGAACCCTTTAGGAGTTCCGTATTAGTACAAAAATGTAAAAATAAACATATTTACTAAACTCTTTCTGAAATTGCATGTGAAGCTAAAGAAGATAGTAGTAAAATCTTTATTCACTTTAATACGAGCAATTTTCACGCCATCTCTCTACTCAAATGGTCTTAATAAGACTAAACAACGAGCACAGAACAGCTGATAAAATACGAATTTAGCAAACTAAGGTTAACACACAGAAGGTATCCATGAACACCTCACAAATCAACCAAAGAATAGACGAATTAGAATTTAAAATTCAATTCCAAGAAGACACAATTGACAGTTTAAATCAGGCATTAATTACGCAACAAAAAGATATAATTTTAATGAAAGAAAAACTCATTATGATGGGAAAACAATTAGAATCTTATCGCCAACAACAAAGTATCCATGAAGGCGAAAGACCACCTCATTATTAACAGTATATTTTTTTACTGACCCTAGAGTGCTTTTAGGCTATATGAATTTTTATAGCCTAAGGCAATAAATCCAAAGACTTCAATACATATACGTCAAAGCGCCCAGACTTCCCTTCAAGCTGATATGTTGGCTCAGTGCTATTTAAAAATGGAGCGCCTTTAGGACGTTTAACCACTACTCTGTATTCTGCTAACTGCATTGCGAAGGGCAAAAGCTCATCCGCATCCGCATCTTGACCAACCAAATCACGAAAGAAAGCCATTTCTTTTTTGGCCGCCGCCGAAGACTTTTCCATGTGCGGATACATAGGGTCAAGGTAAACTACATCAAACGACTGATTTTCAATGCCTCGAATATCCGTATCCAGTAGTGACATTCTGTCTACTATCTCAGCCACTTCATGGTGAAAAGAGCCGCGGTATAAGCCATCTTGCAACATAGCTCTGACAAAGCTCACTCGCTCACATAATGAAACAGTACAGCCCAGACAAGCCAACACAAAAGCATCTCTCCCCAAGCCTGCTGTAGCGTCTAATACAGACAGATTGGATGCTTTATTCAAACCTACAGCCTTCGCTATATCTTGCCCTTTTCCGCCACCAAATCGTCTTCTATGATCGACAGCACCGGATGTAAAGTCGACAAATACTGGCTTAGGCGCCCCTTTGCCCGTTTTCGCAATAGAGATACCTGCTTCGGTTTTCAACAATAAATATTCATAGTCAGAAACAAACTTGATCTGCCCTTTAAGAGAGTAAAAAGGCAGCTCTAAGCTTGTAGCCAATAATTTAACGTCTGCTTCTAAAAAAGCATCGGTTGTCGCTACCGCAATGGAATCCAACAAAAGCACTTATCTCCAAGGCAATCAAAAATACAAAATGAATAAGAAACTAATTTACACGATGCAATATAAAATATATTGATAAAAGAAAAGCCTCTAGTACCTAGAAGCTTTTCTTTTAAATCTGAACATCTAATCTGCTCAAGTATCTGAGATCTACTTTTACGTTATTTCAAAAATACACCAAGGCTAGAAGTATCGAACCTAATATTAGTCGATATATAAAGAATGGGAAGAAGCCAACTTTGTTAAGCCACTTTAAGAAAAGATAAATACACAAGTAAGCACTGATCGCAGATAAAACCACACCAGAGCTAATACTCACCCATTCAACTTCCGTCTCCAACGACAATAACTCAAGCAGCTTCATACTTCCGGCCGCGAGAATCAAAGGTATCGATAATAGAAAAGAGAACCGTGCCGCGCATTCTCGACTAAAACCAAGAAAGCGAGCCGCTGTCATAGTGATACCAGAGCGAGACGTACCTGGAATCAAAGCCAACGCTTGAGCCAAACCTATGTATATTACGCTCTTGAGGCAAAAGTCATGCTCTACTTTATCACTTGAGCCATAACGATCAGAAAGCCATAAAAGGACACCAAATCCAGTCGTAGTATAACCAATGACTTCGACTGAGCGTAAATGCTGACTAATAAAGTCACCAAATATCAATCCCGCCAAACAAGCTGGAATTGTTGCAAGAACAACCCACCAAGCCAAACGACTATCCGATGTAGATTGCCCGCTCTTAATAGATAAACACCATGCAATCGTAATTTGTACTAGGTCTTTTCGAAAGTACGCAACAATCGCAATAAGCGTCCCAACATGCACAGCCACATCAAAGGCAAGACCTTGGTCTTGCCAATTCAGTAGCTGAGCAGGAAGAATCAAATGAGCAGAACTTGAGATAGGTAAAAATTCAGTAAGACCCTGAATTAATGACAAAAAAACAATTTGATACCACAACATAAGGCTATCGTTTCCCGATACGAGGCGCCTGCTTTTCCCAAGTGATTTCATCCCTTAAATAGGTTGGAATAGCGTTATAAGAAGACACTGTTTCACCTTTTTGGAAGGCCATCATCCCAAGTTCAGCAATACAAGCTGCACGAGGTGCAAAGTCTGTCAGTATATGCTCTGGAGTTTTTGGCAATCGCTTACTTAAAGCCTCTTCATAACACCAACCAGAACCCACACCATTAAATTCCATTTCAAACTCTGACAACAACTCAGGCTTTACCACCTGTTCGTTAATCCGAGTTTCTAATTGATATTGACCATCCGTTTTATTAACGAAATAACCGCCTAAATAAATTTCGCCCATTCGAGCATCAAGCGCAGCAAGCCAATGGTTTTGACCTGTTTTTTGGAAAGCTTCTAGAGATAAAGCAGCAAGAGTAGAGACTGGTACGACAGGTAAATCCGCACCAAAAGCGAGCCCTTGCACCACTCCGGCACTTATTCGAAGTCCAGTAAATGAGCCTGGGCCACGACCAAAAGCAATGGCATCCAGATCAGATAAAGACATTCCAGCTTGGGAAAGAATCTGATCCACCATAGGTAGAATCAAATCATTATGAAGGCGAGGTGCCATGCGAAAGTCTTCTAACACAACACCATCAATATTCAACGCCACAGAACAAGCTGGCGTTGACGTATCTAATGCTAAAATCGCCGTCATTGAATGGTTAAGCCTTTAAAGAGGTTAGCAAGCTTTGTTTGATCTCATTTAAATCACCAACACCGTTTACTTTTACAAACTTAGGCGCTGTTGCACTGTCTGCTTTCAGCCAATCTTGATAGTAACCAATCAATGGTGCTGTTTGGTCATGATAAACACCTAGACGCTTACGAACCGTTTCTTCAGTGTCATCAACACGTTGCACAAGCTCGTCGCCTGTTACATCATCTTTGCCTTCCACTTTAGGTGGGTTATAGATGACATGATAAGTACGGCCAGATGCTTCGTGAACTCGACGGCCACTCATACGTTTTACAATTTCTTCATCGGCAACATCAATTTCAACAACGTAATCGATATTAACGCCAGCTTCTTTCAAAGCGTCGGCTTGAGGAATCGTGCGAGGAAAACCATCAAATAAGGCGCCTTTTACACAGTCATCTTGAGTTAAGCGCTCTTTTACTAAACCGATAATGATGTCATCGGAAACAAGTTGACCAGCATCCATAACTGCTTTGGCTTTCAAGCCCATTTCGCTTCCTGCTTTTACCGCTGCACGCAACATATCTCCTGTAGAGATTTGCGGAATACCAAACTCTTCTGTAATGAATTGAGCTTGAGTACCTTTACCAGCGCCTGGCGCACCTAATAATATTACTCGCATAAAAAGTCTCCAAAGACAGCGTAAACTGATTTGCAAAGATGATTGATACATCACTTTAACGCTAAAAAAGCGTCAAAGTGATGTGTTCAAGCAAATAATTGCATACTAAAAATTGAATGGCCGACAAGCATACCCAAGCAGCCCTTCAATATGCAAATTTACGCGTCGTTTTTTATTGTTTTATTACTCATATTGAGTGTTTATCGAACAAATATAACCTTTAACCCGTGTTTTGCATTCCACTGGCAATACCTGCCATGGTAATCATTAGAGCCTTGTTTACCTCAGCGTTGTTATCATCTTTACGGCTGCGATATAAAAGCTCTGCTTGCAAATAATGCAACGGATCAATGTAAGGGTTTCGTACATCAATAGATTGACGAATGGTTTTGTTGTCTTCGATCAGTCTTTCTTGCTTCTTCAGCATTTTCACAAGTTCACTAACCTGCTTTAGTTTGCCGCGCAATAAACGACCTAAACCTTGCAACTCTTCATTCACCAAACGCTTCTCATAGTACTCTGCTATTTCTGGCTCTGCTTTCGCTAGAACCATATCAAGCATGTCTAAATACGCACCAAAGAAAGGCCACTTCTGATGCATTTCACGCAGTTTCTCTAAGTTGCCAGATTCAACCGCTTGTTGAATAGCACTTTCTGCTCCCAACCAAGCAGGTAGCATCAATCGAATCTGCATCCATGCAAAGATCCAAGGAATCGCACGCAGACTCTCTACACCACCATCGGAACGACGACGAGCAGGACGTGAACCTAAAGGCAACTTAGCCAATTCTTGCTCTGGTGTTGTTGCTCTGAAATATGGGACAAAGTCTTCATGGCCGCGAATGATGGAACGATATTGATTCATCCCCACTTCCGCCATTTCATCCATAATTGCACGCCACTCATCTTTTGGTGGCTCAGCTGGAATCAAAGACGCTTCCATTACTGCGGAGCAATACAGCTCTAAAGAACGCACAGCGATATCAGGAATACCAAACTTAAAGCGAATCATTTCACCTTGCTCAGTCACTCGAATCGCACCGTTCACAGAACCCGGAGGCTGAGACAAAATCGCCACATGTGCTGGACCGCCGCCGCGACCAACGGTACCACCGCGACCATGGAACAAAGTCAAATGAACATCATGCTTTTTACAAAGTTTAGTCAACGCTTCTTGCGCTCGGTATTGACCCCATGTTGCTGCAATCTGACCCGCATCTTTTGCTGAGTCTGAATAGCCGATCATAACTTCTTGATGACCGTTAATATAAGACTTGTACCAAGGAATCGAGAACAACTGTTCAATAGTCGGCTCTGCATTGTCTAAATCCGCCAAAGTCTCGAATAAAGGTACAATGCGCATAGGGAAAGTGACGCCAGACTCTTTTAGCAAAAGCGCAACCGCCAACACATCAGACGGCGAACTTGCCATAGAAATCACGTAAGAACCGAAAGAGTTTTGCTGACCTTGAGCAATCATCTTGAAAGTATCAAGCACCTCTTTCACGTCGTCGGTCGTAGACCAATCCATCGGCAACAATGGGCGTTTAGAGTTCAATTCTGTTAGCAAGAAAGCCTGACGAGACATTTCATCCCATTCCGCATAATCACCCAAACCATAATGGCGAGTGATCGCAGATAAAGCATCAATATGACGTCCAGCGTCTTGGCGAACATCAAGTCGGACCAAAGTAGCACCGAAAGTCGCGGCACAACGAATCAAATCTAACAATGAGCCGTTAGCAATTACCTTCATGCCACAATCTAAAAGAGATTGATAGCATAGAGTTAAATCATCCACTACTTCCTGAATATCAAGGAAAATATCGTCATCAGCAACAGGTTGTCCATCTAGGCACGCTTTCGCCCAGTTCTTGGTTGCTATCATTTTATTTTCTAGGTGACGAATCACTTCACGATACGGCTGAGTACTGTCACCCACTCGTGCACGCAATGCATCGTTGCACTGAGTCATGGAGAATTCAGCCCGCAATACTGCCAAGTCTTTAATGTAAAGATCCGCTGCCATCCAACGCGCCAATAAAGCCACTTCTTTGGTCACTTTATGGGTCACATTTGGGTTACCGTCTCTGTCGCCGCCCATCCAAGTTGCAAAACGAATAGGCGCTAAATCGAGAGGTAAATTATTTTTTGAGACGGCACTAAATTGCTCATCAAGCTGTCTGAAGAAACGTGGAACCGCCTGCCATAAAGACTGTTCAATAACAGCAAAGCCCCATTTCGCTTCATCTACCGGCGTTGGTCGCTCTTCACGGATTTCATCTGTGTGCCAAGCTTGAGTAATGATTTCTTTAAGACGACGAATATGCTTTGTTTCTTCCAAAGGCAAAATATTGTCTTTGTCTAATGCTTCCAGTTCGCTTGAAATATTATCGTATTTACGGATCAAGGAACGACGCACAACTTCGGTAGGGTGTGCCGTTAAAACCAATTCAATGGATTGAGATTTTAACGATTCGAGCATTTGCTCTGGTGTGAAATTTTTATCAGAAAGTCGTTTGAGCAAATCGCCTATTGGGTTCTGATAAACCCCTAAACTTTCATTGGTTCTGCGTCGGTGAACGCGGTGGTATTGCTCAGCAATGTTGGATAAGTTTAAAAATTGGTTAAACGCCCTAGCAACAGGCACAATTTCTTCATCGTCTAATGCTTCTAACGCTTCAATTAGGGCTGCGGAATCACCTGATTGACGTCCATCTTTAGACAGCATTCGAATGTTTTCTACTTTTTTCAGGAAGTCTTCACCTAGGTGATTGCTCATGCTCTCGCCAAGACAATCTCCCAGCAACCTAACATTCTCACGTAATGACGCTTGTCGATCACTCACTTCACTCTCCTAAACAGTACTGATAATGCCTGTAATTAAAGTATTTCCTGTACATAGTACGATAAGCAAGTCTATAAACCTTCGCTTTTAGCTTGCTCCCAATAACGGTCTAATTCTTCCAAAGAAAAGTCCGTTAAATTTTTATTCTGTGTGGACACGATGTCTTCTATTCTGCCAAAACGGCGGCGGAATTTAACATTCGTTTTGTTTAATGCTACATCGGGTGAAACATTAAGGTGTCGTGCTAAGTTGCTGACAGCAAACAACACATCACCCATTTCTTCTTCCGTATGTGGTTTATCATTTTCTCGGATGGCTTCTTCTAGCTCATCCAATTCTTCGCGAATTTTCTCAAAGACAGGCGCTATATTCGGCCAATCAAAACCAAAACCAGCCACTTTTTTCTGTATTTTAACCGCTTGCATTAAAGCAGGCATGGAAGCCGGAATATCATCCAACATTGAGCTTGAAACGTTTTTGTTTGGTGATTGCAGCTTTTCTTGGGCTTTAATTTCTTGCCATTGCTGTGTAATTTCTTGCTCAGTTAATGTTGTTTTCTCACCAAAACGCGATATATCGCCATCAGGAAAAATATGAGGATGGCGTCTTACCATTTTTTGAGTAATCGCATCCGCAATATCGTCGAAGGTAAATCGCCCCTCTTCTTTGCCTATTTGCCCATAAAAAATCACTTGGAACAATAGGTCGCCCAATTCTTCTTTGAGGTGGTCAAAGTCTTCTCTTTCTATGGCGTCCAACACCTCATACGCTTCTTCTAATGTATAAGGTGCCAGACTTTTGTAGTTCTGCTTTTTATCCCAATCACAACCAAATTCAGGATCTCTAAGACAAGCCATCAAATGCTGAAGTCGTGCAAGTGCGTCGCTCAAAAATCCCTCTCTCTAAACACATTCAATACGTTAGGTAATTGGTTAATACGATGCAACAAGCGGCTTAAAGCACTTAGCTCACTGACTTCGATGGTGAATCGAATTTGGGCTGTATGGCTCTCTTTGGTTGACAATGTATTCATCGAGAGCAAATTAACCTTTTCATTCGCCAACAAGCTTGTGATGTCATTCAACAGGCCTGTTCTATCATAAGCTTCCACCTGAATATTAACAGGGTACTGATTGTCTAACTCTTCGCCCCAGCTCACGTTCACAATACGTTCTGGCTCATCCAAACCAAGCTGAACAATATTGATACAGTCTTGACGATGTACTGAAACGCCTCGCCCTTGAGTAATGTATCCGATCACATCGTCACCGGGTATTGGCGTACAACATTTTGCCATGTGGGTCAGTAACTTACCGACACCTAGAATGTGTATATCATTATCCGAAGACTTATGAAGGCTTTTCTTCAATCGAATCGGGCGAACTGGCGCAACATCGCCATCAATGCCATAGAGCTCATCAATTGCTCTAAGCACGCGAGCCAATTGAATATCACCCGCACCCAAGGAAACAAACACATCGCTAGCACTTGAGAAGCTAAAACGAGAAGCAATTTTTTGGAAATCAATACGACTGTCATCTATGCCAAGTCGTTTCAGTTGCTTGTCTAGTAACAACTTACCTGCTTCTAGGTTTTTCTCTCTGTCTTCTTTTCTAAACCAGTTTTGAATATTGGCTCTGGCACGGCTTGTTTGAACATAACCTAAAGTTGGGTGCAACCAATCTCGACTTGGCCCGCCTTCTTTAGTCGTTAAGATTTCAACCTTGTCGCCTGTTTTAAGATGAGTAACCAAGGTAATGATCTTGCCATTCACCTTGGCGCCGCGACAACGGTGACCGATCTCAGTATGGACTCGATACGCAAAATCCACTGGTGTCGAATTGACAGGTAAATCCACTACATGGCCATCTGGAGTAAAAACGTAAATGCGATCTTGCTCAATGTCGCTGCGAACCTGCTCAGACAAAGACTCTAAATCATTCTGAACTTCATGGAAATCCAAGATGGTTCGTAGCCACTGTAGCTTCTCTTCGTAACTGCTGCTGTTGGAGCTTAAATCCGTCCCTTTATATTTCCAATGAGCACACACGCCAAGTTCGGCGTCTTCATGCATTTTGTGGGTACGAATTTGAATCTCCAACGCTCGACCTTGTGGCCCGACGACAGCAGTGTGTAACGATTGATAACCATTGGTTTTCGGATTACTAATGTAGTCGTCAAATTCTTGTGGGATAGGACGCCATAGGTTATGAACAACCCCTAAAACCCCATAACATTGCATTGGTTCATCGACCAAAATACGCACAGCCCGCACATCGTACACTTCATCGAAGCCGATATTTTTACGCTTCATTTTGCGCCAAATACTGTAAATATGCTTTGCGCGCCCCATTAGGTCCGCATGAATATTAATGCCTTTTAAACGCTCATCTAACATATTGATCACGTCATCTATGTACTGCTGACGATCTAAGCGTTTTTCATCTAACCAAGAAGCAATGCGTTTGTAATCAGAAGGGTAAAGGTAGCGGAAAGAAAGGTCTTCAAGTTCCCATTTAATATGACCGATGCCCAAGCGGTGAGCCAAAGGCGCATAAACACTCTGAACTTCTAATGCAACGGCGACTCGGCGCTCTTCATCTTGATGCTTTGCTTCTTTGATGGCACAGGCACGCTCTGCCAATTTGATGAGCACAACACGCACATCATCAATAATCGACACAAGCATTTTACGTAAAGATTCTAATTGATTTTCACTGCTGCCAAGGACTTCTGCAGCTGTATCTGCAGTTAGGTTTTTAGACACTTCCCCCATGCGTATAACGCCTTCAACAAGAGAAGCCACCTTACGGCCAAACATTTCTGTCACTCGAGTTAAAGGAAGTTGGTCTTCTCGCACGGCACGATATAAAGCGGCAGCGACTAAGGAATCTTGATCAGCACGAAAACCAGAGAGGATTTCAACCATCTCAAGACCTGCGCGGAAAGTGCTTGCCTGTGGCCCCCAATATGAAGGTCGAGAGGATTGTGACTCAGCTTGACGAGCTAACTCACAAGCCATGCGCAACGGCACTCGTGTACTGTCATCAATTAAATGGGAAAAATGTCCCATCCAAGCATCAATATCTACATTACCATCATCTAAAACAGGGTGATCTTTTCTTACCGTAACCATGTATCCGCCCTTCGAATTACTTCTTTCTTTGCAGTAACATCATCGTCTCAACGTGCGAGGTCTGAGGAAACATATCCATTAAACTAACACGTAATACACGATATCCCTTCGTAACTAAGTATTCTGCATCTCTCGCTAAAGTGGAAGCATTGCAAGAAACATACAATATTTGCATTGGTTTAATTTTTATTATCGTATCTAAAAATTCAAAGGCACCGGCACGAGGCGGGTCCAATAAAATTTTTGTCACCTTATCTTTAATAAACTTTTTAGCGATCGGCTGGGTTAAATCCGCTGCAACAAATGACACATTATCCAAGCCATTAAGCGCTGCATTGTTCTGCGCCGCTTGTACCATAGTTTCTTGTACTTCAACGCCAATCACAGATTGAGCTCGTTTCGCTAAAGGCAAAGAGAAATTTCCCACACCACAGAACAGGTCTAAAATTACATCTTCTTGAGTAGGATTAAGCCACTCTATCGCTTGCGCTACCATTTTCTGGTTCATCATCGTATTCACTTGAATAAAGTCTTGAGGATGATAATTAAAGCGCATGCTATCTAAATCATAATAACGCATGTCTTCTAATTCAACGCGCGCTTTGCTCTCTTTTGGTGCTTGCCAATGTAAAACAATCTCTTCCGATTTTGCCCAGTTTTGCCATTGAACTGTCAACGAGTCAGCAATTGCAGACGTGAGCCGAAACAATACCGACACACCTTTTGAGTCTTCTAATAACTCGATATGGCCTAGCGATCTTACCAATTCGTCATTAGATAAAGCCGCTTTCAATGAAGTAAATACAGCCTGTAAAGGCTCTGTGAGAACAACACATTGTTCAATGGAAATGATTTCTTTCGAAGCTTTGCCGCGAAACCCTAACCCACCACTTTTATAATCGATGGCGATTCTTGCACGGCGTCTATAACCCTCGCCTTTATCCGCCAAAATATGCATATCTTCATCAGATACAACATTTCGCAGCTGGCCTTTAAGCCAAGTAGATTTAGCAGAAACCTGTTCTTGCCAAGACAAATGTTGAAAACTGCATCCACCACATTCGGAGAAATGCTGACAAGCAGGGTCTATTCTGTATTGGCTAGGTTCAATTACTTCCGATAATCTAGCCTCGTCAAAGTGGCGACCTGTTTTTGTGATTTGAGCACTCACCGCTTCACCTGGTAAAGCGCCGTCAACAAAAACGACCTTACCATCCAAACGAGCAACGCCTTTGGCTTCATGGGTTAAACCATCAATATGAAAGGTTTGGAGTGGCCCAATTGGCTGGGCTTTTGGTTGGCGGCGCGAATGTGTTCTTCTTCTCAAAGGAGACTCTCTTTTTCAGAGGTTACGATTTATTGCGGGACATTCTATCGCATCTGTCTGTAGATCAACATGCTTAAAGTTGCCCTCAATTCATTCCTTAAGGTTGAGGGCAAAGCAAGTTAACTCTTTGATTCGAAAACACCTGTTGATAAATATCTATCGCCTCGATCGCATATAATCGCAACAATAACCGCATTATTTACTTTCTCTGATAACGCCAGCGCCATAGCGACAGAGCCACCAGAAGATACGCCACAGAAAACCCCTTCTTCTGTCGCTAAACGGCGCATGGTTATTTCCGCATCGCTTTGAGCAACGTCCATCACAGTATCAACACGAGTTTCATCAAAAATAGCTGGCAAATAATCCTTATTCCAACGACGAATACCTGGGATGCTGGCGCCATCTTGCGGTTGTAGACCGACAATTTGAATGTCTTTATTTTGCTCTTTAAGATACTTTGAAACCCCCATGATGGTGCCTGTAGTTCCCATAGAGCTAACAAAGTGCGTCACTGTGCCTTGTGTTTGTTGCCAAATTTCAGGGCCCGTGGTCAGGTAATGAGCGTTAGGGTTGTCTTGGTTCGCAAACTGATTCAATACAATACCAACGCCTTGGTCTTGCATTTCTTGGGCAAGATCTCTCGCTCGTTCCATGCCTTCTTCTTTGCTAACCAAATGCAAAATCGCGCCATAAGCCGACATCGCTGATTTGCGCTCCTGACTCATATTGTCAGGCATAATCAAATGCATTTTATAGCCTTTAATCGCAGCCACCATTGCCAGAGCAATCCCTGTGTTTCCGCTTGTAGCCTCAATCAAGCTGTCTCCAGGCTTAATGTCGCCACGCAATTCAGCTTGATGAATCATATTCAAAGCGGGTCGATCTTTTACTGAGCCTGCTGGGTTTTGCCCTTCCAACTTTAAAAGAATGGTATTGCTTGGGTTCGGGTTAATGCGCTGCAAACGAACCAAAGGAGTCTGTCCGATTAAGGACTCGATAGTAGGATATTCGATCATAAAAAAACTTCATTGACATTGATGACATAGGGAATGACACTTAACACATGCTACCTATTTAAAAACACTTACGCCAAACAGTACAATAAGAAAGCGTTATAAACTTAGTGTTTAATTCGTATTTAAGATAAAAAACATGAATATCACGGTTTTCTCTATCTTGGTGCGGTTAGTCTTCATACAAACACCTGTGATTAATTCATCAAACAGATTCTTGATATTATGAAATTATCGGTTCAACTAAGTGTAAGCAACAAACTATTTTGGGCTCTGTTCACGCCTGCGTTTGTTGTCTCATTACTTGCCTGCTTCTTCCTGCTCTCCTCACGCTTTAGTGACTTAGATAAAAGTTTATACGAACGCACTGAACACATAACAGAACAGGTTGCCACCACCAGTGAATACGCCATCGTTTTTTCCGATGAAAGAATGATTCATAGAATCCTACAAAGCGCCTTAAGTCATGAAGACATAAGTAGCGTTCAAATATTCGACAGTGAACAGCAAATCATCGCCGAACTAGGCAAGCCGCCCAGCTTGCAAGACAATACGTTTGCAGTCGAAGCTGATCGCATAACCGAATACGGCGAACATCTAGAATCCATCAGACAGATTTACTACTCCAATAACACTCTAGACAGCGCCTTCCCTTCTCAAGCGGCTCTTTTTGACTCCCAAAATCAGCGCAACTTAATCGGCTGGGTGAGAATTGAAGCAAGTAAATCCGTTGCTCAAATCAAAAAATACCAGTATGCGAGCATCGTTATCTTTATCTTGATCGCCTACAACGTTCTCATGGCAGTAGGCGCTTTTCGAATTTCAAGAAAACTATCTCAGCCAATCAATAAGCTTTCTAGCGCCTTAAACCGATTAGTCAAAGGGCAGTTTTCTACAGTTAAATTGATGAAGCTCCCCGCTGAATACAGCGACCTTCAAAAAGATTTATTAGATTTAACCGAACGCTTAGAAAACCACACAGAAGAGCTGATTACAGGTATAGATCAAGCCACGGAAGACATACGTCGCAGCATGGACAGTATGGAAGAAAAAAGCGCTCAACTTCATATTGCCAACCGTGAAGCCATCGAATCCAACCGTTTAAAATCCCAGTTTCTGGCGAATATCAGCCATGAAGTACGCACCCCTCTCAATGCTATTTTGGGCTACACAAAGACACTACAGAAAGAAATTAGAGAGCCCCAACAAAAGCTGTATGTGGATACCATTCAACAATCAACCAACAGCCTGCTCGCAATTATTGGAGACATTTTAGACTTCTCAAAAATTGAAGCCGGAAAACTGAGCTTAGAAAGTAACCATTTCAATCTAAAATCCCTAATTGATGAAGTATATCAAACACTTAGTATCAACCTACTTTCCAAAGAAAAACACATTGATCTTGTACCTGAGTTCGGTCAAAACGTACCAGAATGGTTTATCGGTGACAGCGTACGAGTCCGCCAGATTCTGACGAACCTCATTGGTAACGCCATCAAATTTACTCACCAAGGGTCTATTCGCACGAAAGTATCCCTGTTGTCTGAACACGAAGACAATATGACACTGTCCTTTCAAGTCATTGATACTGGAATAGGCATACCTGAGCAAAAAATAAACCGCTTATTCAAACCATTTTCTCAGATAGACACGAGCACCACTCGACAATTTGGTGGCACAGGCTTGGGATTGGTCATTACGAAAAAACTTGTAGAGCAGATGAATGGAAGAATCGAAGTCAGTAGCGACCCAAGAATAGGCTCTACATTCCGCTTTACCTTGCGCTTAAAGATATCACCCAAAGCCAAAAACACTTACGAACCACTGAACCGTCATGTCATTTTATTAGAACCTAGTGCGACTTATCGCGGCTATA
Source organism: Marinomonas algae (assembly GCF_047525555.1). NCBI lineage: Bacteria > Pseudomonadati > Pseudomonadota > Gammaproteobacteria > Oceanospirillales > Oceanospirillaceae > Marinomonas > Marinomonas algae. The sequence continues at coordinate 448,246 of NZ_JBLIXK010000001.1, forward strand.
TCAACAAACACCTTCAAGACATTGGTGTGGGCTGCTCTTCTTGCTCAGATTTAGAACAAGTCATTGCTCTCATCAACAAACAGCACAATGAAACTGACGCCATTTTATTAAGTGTCACACCAGACACCCAAAGCATTGCAGAGGCAAAAGAGTTAATCCTTTATGCGTCTCAACAACACAACATTCCTTGTATCTTGATGATTCAACCACCAGGCCAAATCTCCCATTACACAGACTTAAAAGATGTCTGCAAAGACATTTTGCTCAAACCTGTCAGCCAAAGCAGGCTATATACTGTACTGCAAAATGTGGATCACACAGTCCTTATAGAAGCACCTGCTCCAGAAGTGCAAATGGAGAAACTGGAAGGCATAAAGGTTCTGGCTGTGGACGACAGCCCAATTAACCTTCAACTACTAAAACATTGGCTCACTCCAAAAGGATTGGAAGTATCACTTGCTTACAGTGGCCATCAAGCTATCGAAATGGCAACACAGGATAAATACGACATTATTTTCATGGACATTCAAATGCCAGAAATGGACGGCATGGAAACCACTCAACAGTTACGCCTTTTAGAAAGCTATAAAGACACGCCGATTATCGCTTTAACCGCTCACGCATTAGGCTCAGAACAACAGCAAATCCTTGCTAGCGGTATGAATGCCTATTTAACCAAACCAGTTGACGAAGAAATCTTACTCAACACCATTGAAACATGGCACACCAATACAGACTCATTCCAAGATCAAGTCGATGAAAAAATGCAGAACATCTTCTCGCTAGAGAAGGCTCTTAATATTGTGGATGGCAGAGCAGACATCGCAAAAGAAATGTTCGATATGCTGGCCGATTCATTGGACGCCGAGAAAAAACTCATCAAACATCACCTAGAAAACCAAGACACCGATAAGCTGATTGAAGTGATCCATCGAATACATGGCGCATCAAAATATACAGGAACGATTAACTTAGCGCGCCATGCAGGCTTTTTAGAAACACACTTAAAGGAATTAGGACTAGAAGAAGTAGAAGGCGTTGTTGAAGATTTCATGGAAGCGATAGAAGAACTGGTCAGCCATCGCAAACTCATTGCTTGGCCTCAACCTTTAGATTCTAATATCACAAACGCTTGAGCATAGGCTTTCTCATCCGTCAGACTCAAATGCCAAGTAACAGGGAAATCAAAACGGGAAAGAATACTGTCATCAACCGTCAAAACAGGCTGGCCTGAAGGTAAATTACTGACAGAAAAATGCTGAAAACTAACACCTGAACCTATACCTGTACCTAATGCTTTTACCGCTGCTTCTTTTGCCGCGAAGCGTTTGGCAACAAAGGCATTCGCTTGGTCTGCATGTTGAATGTCTGACCAACGCTGCTTTTCCTCTTCTGTTAAAATACGGTCAATAAAACGCTCTCCCAAACGCTCAACAGATTGAGCAATTCGAGCAATATCCACCAAATCTGTTCCAATACCAATAATCAAACTGACACTCCTTTAAAGATCAAAAGCGCTCATAGAGAACGAAAGATGGGGACGCCTAAATGACGTTCACCTTGAAAAGGCTGTTGAGGTAATAAACGCCTAGATGCGATCGGCTTTCCATTCAACAGGCCGTCAAGCCAGTTGCGATGTAACTCTTTCGCGAGACTCAACACTTGTTTGTCTGTCCACTGGCCAGCATGATAATTCAATGCCACCTGCCCCTCGACAAACAACATAGGAGTTTGCTTAGGTATGTCACCATAATAAGGTCGCAGGCCAAACTTATAATGAAATTGGTACATCTGCCCAGCTTCTATCGCTTCACCTCTTCCAGTAGAAGACATATCAATCGCCGTGCCAAGCTCGGAAAACAGTCCCACCTCAAAGCGCCGCAACAAAGGCGCAATGGGCGCTCCTGAGTGCAAATTTTCAATCAGCCACCGATAAAGCGTAAACACATCTGGCAATGGTAAATTAAGCGGTAAAAGCTTTACCAATAATTCATGAGCATAAAGCGCCGCATACAAAGGCAAACCTTCAAGAGAAAGTGCCGATTTAACCGCTTCTAAACTTTTAACAGTTTTCAGGTCACTGCGGCCAACATAGTCCATTTCGTAACACAAAAAAGGCCCAGGAATCACCCGAGCCTCTTTTTTTGGTAAACGCCATACTCCGCGTACTAACCCTTGCTCGTAAGTGAGCACATCCAACAAGATCTTGCTGTCTTGAAAAGGGCGAGTATGAATCACATACGCAGCAGCGCGCATCGCAATTATTCTTCCTGATAACCTAAGCTGGCTAATGCACGAGTGTCATCAGACCAACCAGCTCGCACCTTGATCCAAAGATTCAGCATGACTTTATGTTGAAACAAGTTCTCCATATCGATGCGTGCTTCTTTGCCAATCAGTTTAATTTTTTCGCCACGCTCACCAATAATAATGCGCTTTTGGCCATTACGTTCGACAAGAATCAAAGCACTTATGTGTATCGCTGACTCTTCGTAAGTAAACTCTTCAATTTGAACTGCCACTTCATAAGGCACTTCTTGTCCAAGTTGGCGAGTGATTTTCTCACGCACAATTTCTGCGGCCAAAAAACGAGAGCTTCGATTGGTAATCTGATCTTCTGGGTAAAACTGAGTACCTTCAGGTATGTAGCTTTCTACCAATCGCTCTAGTTTGTCTAAGTTATCATTACGTAACGCTGAAATCGGTACAATTTGAGCAAAGTTCATGCGGTCAGATAAATTCGCCAAACGAGGCAATAAGTCTTCTTTCTGATCCAACTGATCGACTTTGTTTACTACCAAGATAACAGGACAACGAGCATTTTTTACCTTCTGAAGAACAGACTCATCTTCTTCAGTCCAACGGTCTGCATCAATCACAAACAACACCACATCCACATCCTTTAATGCGGCCGCAGCAGTTTTATTCATAATGCGGTTGATGGTTTTGCTTTCGCCTAGGTGTAATCCGGGCGTATCTACGTAGATGGCTTGAACATGCCCTTCTGTTTTTACACCTAAAATTTGATCTCGTGTTGTCTGCGGCTTACGTGAAGTAATAGATAACTTTTGACCTAAAATATGGTTCAGTAAAGTAGACTTACCAACATTAGGACGCCCTACAATGGCAATGTACCCACAATGGGTAATCTCAACTTCAACCTCAGACATCTTTCTTTTCCAATTTTTTTAGGGCTTTGGCTGCAGCATTTTGCTCTGCAATTCTTCGGCTATTACCTTTACCTTCGATAACACCATCGTAGGCTTCAACCTGACAATTAACATAAAATGTTTGGTCATGAGGCTCACCCGCAATCTTCACCACTTCATACTGAGGCAAACCATATTTACGTGCTTGCAGATACTCTTGAAGGCGAGTCTTTGCATCTTTTGTAACAATCTTTAATGACGTTGCATCTAGACGGTCTTTATACCAATCCAAAATATGTTGACGACAAACGTCCATTCCCGCGTCCAGATAAATAGCACCTATGATGCCTTCTACTGCATCCGCAAGAATCGAATCGCGTCTGAAACCACCGCTTTTTAATTCACCTGCTCCAAGCTTCAAAAAGTCGCCCAATTGAAATTCTCGCGCCAATTCAGCTAGCGTATCCCCTTTTACCAAAGAGGCACGCAAACGGCTAAGCTCCCCTTCTTTCGCTTTTGGGAAACGATGAAAAAGGTCTTCAGCAATAACATAATTAAGAATAGAGTCACCTAAAAACTCAAGGCGCTCGTTATTCTTTCCACCAAAACTACGGTGTGTAAGTGCTAATTCTAGCAATCCAAGATCCGCAAAAAAGTAACCTATGCGGCGACTCAACTTCTGATACAGTGAGCTCAAAATTTCTCCAAAAAATACTTATTCAATCAAACCATTGTTTTTAAAGCTTGGAATGCTGAAAAAGTCATCCCAATGCAGCCACACGTAAAAAGCACGACCTTTCATATTTTCTTCTGGTACAAATCCCCAGAATCGACTGTCAGCACTATTGTCTCTGTTATCACCCATAACAAAGTAATGACCTTCAGGCACAACCCATTCACCTTCATGAGGCGTAAAACGATAGCTGTTGTATATCTCGTGTTGTGCATCACCCAAGGTTTCATTAAACACTTCAACCGGCTCTCCGCTTGGGTTCAAAGAAACGGACAGCTTCGCTAATAGCGTCTTACTGATCTTTTCGCCGTTTACTGTTAACTCTTTATTTCGGTAAGCGACTTTATCACCAGGTAAACCAACTAATCGTTTAATATAGTTCAAGCTTGGGTCTTGTGGGTATTTAAACACCACAACATCGCCACGCTCAGGCTCGTTGGTAGGAATGATTGTAGAATTCAGTACAGGCAACCTGACACCGTATTCAAATTTATTCACAAGAATGAAGTCACCTATTTTCAATGTCGGCAACATAGAGCCAGATGGAATCTGAAAAGGCTCCACCACGAAAGAACGCAAACCAAAAATAACGGCAATAATAACAAAGTAGGATTTAACTTCCGTTACAAGCTTAGGTGTCTGAGCCAGTGTTTGTTTAACGTCTTTACTAATCGCATTACGAGCTTCCGGTGTCATTTCCGCTAATGCCAATTTACGCTTCGGCAAATAAACGATTCGATCGTAAACCCAAACCGCACCAGTCACCAAAAAAGCGATGGCTAAAATTAGTTCGAAATCAAAACCCATTACATCTCTCCATCACGGCACAAAGTAAACTTGTGCCGGTGTCACTGTTAATGTCTAGTTATCAATTTGTAAAGCGGCTAAGAAAGCAGATTGAGGCACTTCTACATTACCCACCTGCTTCATTCGCTTTTTACCTTCTTTCTGCTTCTGTAAAAGCTTCTTCTTACGACTCACGTCACCGCCGTAACACTTGGCAATAACGTTCTTACGTAAGGCTTTTACTGTAGTACGCGAAATGATTTTAGCGCCCACTGCACCTTGTATAGCTACATCAAACATTTGACGAGGAATTAAGTCTTTCATTTTTTCACATAAAGCACGGCCTTTATATTGCACGTTATCTTTATGCATAATGAGAGCAAGTGCATCAACTCGCTCACCATTAATAAGAATATCCAAACGACATAAAGGCGCTGGACTGAAGTGACTAAAGCTGTAATCCAACGACGCAAAACCACGGCTACAAGATTTAAGCTTATCGAAAAAGTCCATAACCACTTCATTCATTGGCAATTCATAGCGCAATTGAACTTGTTGGCCTACGTACTGCATGTCTTTTTGCAATCCGCGTTTCTCTACACACAAGGTAATCACGTTACCAAGGTATTCTTGCGGAACCAAAATATTAGCTTCAACAATTGGCTCACGCATTTCTCTGATACTGCCAGGGTCTGGCATTTTTGAAGGGCTATCAACGTTAATAACGTCGCCATTGTTCATCTCAACTTCAAACACTACCGTTGGCGCTGTTGTAATCAGGTCCAAATCGTACTCACGTTCCAGACGCTCTTGTATGATTTCCATGTGCAACATACCTAAGAAGCCACAACGGAAACCAAAACCTAACGCATCTGAGCTTTCTGGTTCAAAAAACAGAGAAGCATCATTCAGAGTAAGTTTATCAAGAGCGACACGGAAATCTTCGTAATCATCAGAACTGACAGGGAATAAACCTGCATACACCTGAGGTTTCACTTTTTGGAAACCAGCAAGCTGCTCTACATCAGGCGTAGAAGAATGAGTAATAGTATCACCCACTGGCGCACCATGAATGTCTTTAATACCAGCAACAACATAACCCACTTCGCCAGCTTTCAGGACGCCAGTTTCTTTGCGTTTTGGTGTGAATATGCCAGCCATATCAACAGGGTGAACCTGTTTCGTGGATTTGATAAAGATCTTATCTTTCTTGCGCAAAGTACCTTGCTTAATTCGCACCAAAGACACAACACCAAGGTAGTTATCAAACCATGAGTCGATAATCAAAGCTTGTAAAGGTGCATCTACATCACCTTCTGGTGGTGGGATCGTAGCAACTAGTCGTTCTAATACATCGTCTACACCCATACCTGTTTTGGCAGAACAAGTCACCGCGTCCATAGCGTCGATACCAATGATTTCTTCGATCTCTTCACAAACACGTTCTGGCTCGGCCTGAGGCAAATCGATCTTGTTCAATACTGGCATAACCTCAAGACCTTGCTCGATCGCCGTATAACAGTTCGCAACCGACTGAGCTTCAACACCTTGAGCCGCATCAACCACTAGCAAAGCACCTTCACAAGCTGCAAGTGAACGAGACACCTCATAAGAGAAATCCACGTGTCCAGGAGTGTCGATGAAGTTTAACTGATAAGTTTGGCCGTCTTTTGCGTGATAATCCAAAGTCACACTTTGTGCTTTGATGGTAATGCCTCGTTCACGCTCTATATCCATAGAGTCAAGAACCTGAGCCGACATCTCACGCTCACTCAAGCCTTCACACGTTTGAATAAAACGGTCAGCTAAAGTGGATTTACCATGGTCAATGTGTGCAATGATCGAAAAATTTCGTATGTGCTTGAGATTATTAGACATTTTTTACTCTAAATGTGTCGTTCTAAGAAGCCGTGCATCCATAAATGTACCGACTTTTAGACAAGACTAAGAAAACAGTGAAAATAATTTTCGGGATTATACAGGGAGTTCGAAGGAGTTGATAGACTAGAAAGTTCTTAAGAAAATGTAAAAAAGCCCCTTCATTCTTGGGGCTTTACAGAAAGGCTAGAAGCAGAGCAAAACTTAAGGAAGAATGATCCCTTTCTCTTTCAACACTCGCTCAACCGTATCCACCGTTGCTTGAGTATGAGCGTCGATTTCCAAATTCACTCTGTCACCCAATGACAGATGGCCAAAGGTTGTCAATCGTAGGGTTTCTGGTATCAAAGACACTTCAATCCAATCATCACCAATATCACTGATAGTCAGACTAGAGCCATTCAAGCCAACATACCCTTTATTGAATAAATAACGTCGAGCGTCCACTTCTTTTTGTCGATCTGTGGTGAAACGAATATGAACACTCTCTTCTACTTTTTCGATACGAGAAACACTCACCGTCGTCATAATATGACCAGACATAACATGCCCGCCCACTTCATCACCCATTTTAGCGGCGCGTTCAAAATTAACGCTATCGCCAGTCTGCAAAAGACCAATATTGGTCAAGGCCAATGTTGTATCAATAACATCAAAAGTAAGCACATCATGCGCAATTTCAGAAACAGTCAAACACACGCCATTAATAGCAACACTCGCTCCCAGTTGTTGCCCCAACATGACGCCGGCAGGAAATGTGACTTCTAAGCGCTTATTACGCCCAAGACTCTGAATGGTTTGAACTGTTGCTGTGCCTTGTACAATACCCGTAAACATGAAAACCTCATTTATAGATCAAAATATGAGCTAGGTTAGCCAAATAAAATATGAAAAAACAAAGGGAGAAGAAGAATTAACCAATCTTACGCAAAGGGGCAGGATACCTAGCTTAGCGAAAGTTATCACAGTTCCACTAATAGGGTTATCCACAAGTTGCGGGGATAACAATACAAAAATAGAAGCTCATAAAGTAAACACTAAAATCAATCTAGTTTATAAAGGTATTTGTGGCGTTTTGGTTGTCCCATTCTTGTATTCCCTCAAGCAATGCTTGCTCCATAAAACCATCTTGCTTCATTTCCTGTAAAGCGCTGGCAATATGGTACTTCAGCGCCCCTTGATTACAAGATGACTGCTTTGAAATCGTTAAATACAAGCCTTCACTGCTGATATAAGGCTCTACAGAGGTAAGCGAATTCGCCAACTTCATTTGATTCGCATAGGCCATAGCAGGGCTTTTTTCGTAAAGAACATAATCAACACGGTGAGCAGCCAACATCTCTAAAGCTTGCGATAAACTCGCCACAGTTAATATATTCAAATGACGCAAAGCGTATTTATCAAACTCCTGACCAAAGCTGTTATTAATAACAGTGACGCCCCATTTTCCTTCTAAGTCTTCTTTTTTATTGAAGGGAAATCTCTTGTCCTTATGCTGCCAAACAACGCTCGTTGTATGCAGCATTACAGGCGTAAAGTAATCCATATAATTGGCGCGCTCATTGGTATAAAAAGCCCCCGCCATAAGATCAACATTACCATTCTTAACTTCCGTCTGAGCACGAGACCAAGGCCCAACATGCATCAATTTAATAGGAATATGAATGCGGCGGCTAATTTCATCCATGATCAGACGATTCACGCCTAATAGCTCATCAGATGAAGGATCTTTACGCCATAAAAAAGGAGGATATTCTGAGTTACCCGACGCCGTCAGCGAGGTACACTGCTCGTCAGAAGCTATTTGACTCTCGGCTAATGCCAATTCAATTTTGAAAATACTCGCCGATAGAAGCAAAAGTACAAGATGTTTGCGTAACCACATAAAATGTCATTCCCAAAAGCACGACTAATAAAATATAAATACTCTTTTTTAACTGAAAAATAGCGTATTTATAAAAACAATTACGTCATCCCTCCCCTATAGCTGAACTTAGCTACAACTACGCTAACGCTTCCCTTTTGTAGACTTTTTCATATTCTATGTTCTGTCATTAAATATTGACTCTACCCATTAATATAAGAAACAAACTAAAAAGACAAGAATCAATATTATTTCGACAACATCAACCTAACATTAAAAAGGCCACAAGCAAGAACTGCTGCTTTTCGGTTCCGTTCCTAAAATAAAACTCAACGTAGTTTTATCATCACAACGATCTGCCGCAATCTCAAATTTGTCATTCAACACATTAAAACGTGCCGCACCACTTGGCAAATCGTCCGGCAAAGACCTAGGGTTCACATTCTTGGTAAAGTCGATCCACACTTTCTGAGCGCCGCTGCTCCCGGTAATACTTAACGGAACGTTTTCATCATCGCCAAGCCAAATAGTGGAAGCGTAATCGCCTGTGATTCCCACATACCAACTGTCTTTTTGCTGATTGGTGGTTCCTGTTTTGGCCGCAAAGTTCAAGTTAGGGAAAACCGCTTGTGCCGCACGCGCCGTTCCAATTTTTGGTGTTTTTGTCATGCCGTCTAACGCGACAGCTAAAACAGCATCCGTGAAAGGCACTTCTGTATCTTGATTAAAACGCTTCATTAACTGATCGTTTTGATCCATTACGGCCAGAACAACTCCTAATTCACTGCTTCTACCTTGAGAAGCAATCGGCTGATACAAACGGGACACCTCGAACGGGGAAAGCTCAAGAGCACCAAGAGCGGTTGCCGGATGCATAGTAAATGGACGTTTCACGCCCAACTGCCTTAATGTGTCACCTACTCGATCAAAACCAATATCTTGAGCGACAGCAACGGTCGCCAAGTTATAAGATTTCGCCATAGCTTCATATAGATGAACCACGCCATGGGTTCTACGATCATAATTCTCTGGCTCCCAGATTTGTCCACCGACCTGAAAACGTAATCGTTTATCTTCCACTTGCGTCCACCAGGTATAGCGCCCCGTTGCCAAGGCGGCTAAATACAAAGGAGGTTTCACTAATGAGCCTATTGGCCTAACAGCGCCTAACGCACGGTTAAAGCCTGTGTAGTAATCACCGCTTGAACCAACAACCGCTCTCACTTGGCCAGACAATCTGTCCGTCACCACCATCGCACCTTGAAGGCCTTTTAACTTAGGATCACGTTTTTCTAAGCTCGCTACTTGACGCTGCATGGCCAAGCTCGCCTCACGCTGCGCTCGGATATCAACACCTGTGTAAATTTTCAGATTCTTTGTTGCCAAAGTCGTTTCATCAAAGTCACGGGACAATTGCATGGCAACAAGGTCCAAATAATCCCCGTAAACAGATCGTGACTTTTGTTTCTTAGCCAAACGGATAGGTTGATTGATTAGGCTGTTATAATCAGCGTTGGTTAAGCGCCCCTGCTCTTTCAAAACAGCGAGCACTGTATTTCGCCTCGCTTTTGCACGATTTGGAGAGCGTTCAGGATTATAAAGCGATGGGCCTTTTACCATACCGACGAGAAGAGCAAACTCATCGATATTTAATTCATTCACAGGTCGACCGAAAAAATGCTGACTGGCGGCTGCAAAACCATGCAAAGCACTGCTGCCTAATTGAGCCAAATACACTTCATTGATGTAAGCGGTAATAATCGCTTCTTTGGAATAGTGGTATTCGAGCAACAAGCTCATCACCACTTCTGTTAATTTACGCGTATAAGTCCTCTCGGAACTCAAATACATGTTTTTAACCAGCTGCTGAGTAAGCGTAGAACCACCTTGGCGACGAGAGCCGTGTGTTAAGTTCACAACAACCGCGCGGGCAATACCTGTTAAAGAAATCCCCCAATGCTGGTAAAACTCTCTGTCTTCCACGGCGATAAGAATATCGATTAAAGGCGCTGGTATTTCATCGTATTTCAATATTTGACGGCTTTCTGTGTTACCGCCATATAAAAAGCCAATTCTTTGAGGCTCTATACGTGCCTCTTCTATTTGATCACCATTCAGCGCTTGAATAACCAAACGACCATTATCAAAGGAGAAAATACGACGTTGGCTTTCATGAAAGCCAAGATGATCCACATAGGAGCGTAAATGCGCACTGACTTTGGTTTGACTGCGAGCAGCCCAGCCGACTTTTTGACTATTGCGTCCAAAACGATATCCAGTTTCTTCTAGCAAGTTCTCGAGATCTTGCTTTTTCCAAGGCGCACCACTTTTAAGAATAACTGGCGCACTGTAAACCTCAGAAGGTACTTGCCATTTTTGCCCTTCGAAACGACTCACAACTTGATCGTTTAACCACCACACCCAAATGGCAAATGGAATACTCGCAATTAAGGCGACAATCATTCCCCATTTGAAACAGAAACGAATCATCCTCCTTAGTAACGAAGGTTTTGAGGTCTTTTTTTTAGGTTTGGAAGGCTTACGAGAAGACTTTCGTGGAGATTTTACAGGAGTTTTTTTGCTCATAGGCTGCAAGTATAAGGAGCTTAAAGCAGGCAAGCAATCTACAAAATAGAACTAACTCAATTCTTGCATATTGACTCATTCTTCTTAGCGCTTTAGAGTCTTCCGTCACGGAAAATTTATACATCTGACATTTTCCTGAACTTTACCAATGAGAATCCGTAATAAAATTAAAAAGGAACGAAGCTTTTTTCCTTTTTAATCAAGGCAATTTTCTTTAACGGATCAATATAACTAATTATAAAAAGTGCGGTCATCACGTGTTTAAGAAGCATTTAATTCCTAACGCGCATAACCTCCCAGAAGGTAAAGCGTTAAATATAAAAGTAGCAGAGAACGACTTCCTTATTACTAAACATCAAGGTCGTATTATTGCCTATGAGAATCTTTGCCCACATCAAAACAGACGATTAAATTGGTCTTCAGAAGAAGCCTTGGACGAAGATGGCGATTACCTAAAATGTCATCATCATGGCGCGCTATTTTCGCCAAAAGATGGCGCTTGTATCACTGGCCCATGTCAGGGTAGCCAACTCAAAAAAGCCACCATAGGTATAGAGCAAGGTGAATGCTATCTCCTCTTTGCTTAGTTCACATATCATGATTCAAAAAGACTAGCTGACTAAAATATGAGAGTAAAAGCGACCTCAAAGAAGCATATTTTTTTAAGAAAAATAAAATTCACTTTTTCGCTTATTGTCTCTTTAGGCGGGAGCATTCTTCCCTCTCAAGCGCTATCGGATTCTTTGCATTTGGCCGTTGCCTCCAATTTCATATCGCCAATCAAACAACTGGCACAAGATTTTGAGCAAGAAACAGGACATTCCATCACTTTGTCCTTCGGTTCTTCAGGTAAGCTCTTCGCTCAAATCCAAAACCATGCGCCTTACGATATTTTCCTCTCTGCGGATGAAAGTAAGCCACAAGCGCTGATCACCAAACAGCTTGCTATTGCAGACAGCCTAAGGATTTACGCTAAAGGGCAATTGGTTCTTTGGTCACAAGCCCCGATTCCAACAAATAACCTGAAAGAAGCACTATTAAATGCACGCCGAATCGCAATAGCAAATCCTAGACTCGCACCTTATGGAAAAGCGGCAGAAGAAAGTCTGCGCAACTTAAGCCTTTGGGATAACATCCAAAACAAATTAGTGCTAGGCGAAAACATAGGACAAACCTATCAGTTTACCTACTCGAAAAACGCAGATATTGGATTCGTTGCCTTGTCGCAAGTCTTGTCAGGCGACAACAAAGAGTATGTACTCGAATTACCAAAGTCGCTCTATAAAGATATAAATCAAGCAGCTGTGATTCTATCAAGAACACAAAAACCTGTATTGGCCGCTTCTTTTATGGCATTTTTAATGCGTGCGGATAACCAAGCTAAAATTGTTGAGTCTGGTTACGCTAACAGAGCAATCGATTAAACCAAGGTTATATCCACCACTCTATGTTCCCTAGCACGCAATACCATTAGGCTAATCAAAAATGCAGCTTAGCTCAGAAGACATTGACGCAATATGGCTAACACTAAAGCTCGCTAGCTTGGTGACCTTCTTACTTATTATCATAAGCACGCCAATTGCTTGGTGGTTAGCCCGCACTGGTTCTTGGCTAAAAGGCCCAGTTAATGCCATTGTTGCCATGCCTTTGGTGCTTCCTCCCACCGTTTTGGGTTTTTACTTATTGCTATTTTTAGGCCCAGAAGGTCTAGCAGGAACCCTATTAAGCACATTAGGAGTCTCTCCTTTGCCGTTCAGCTTTTCAGGCCTTGTGATTGCTTCAATGATCTATTCCTTACCCTTTGTCGTTCAGCCGATTCAAAACGCTTTCCTTGCCATTAGCGACAAAACTCTGGAAGCAGCGGCAACATTGCGCTCATCACCTTGGGACTGTTTTTTGTCTGTGGTGCTCCCTTTGGCAAAACCCGGTTATATCAGTGCGGCTATTTTAGGTTTTGCTCATACTGTTGGGGAGTTTGGCGTGGTCTTAATGATAGGCGGTAATATTCCAAAAGAAACGCGAGTCATTTCTGTACAAATTTACGACCATGTCGAAGCTCTCGCTTATGAGCAAGCCCATAGTTTGGCTCTCATGATGGTCGCTTTTGCCTTTGTTGTGCTTACTTTTTTATACGCCATTCAAAAGCGTCAAAAGAGTAAATCGGTTATAGGTAACATTTTATGACCCCAGAACTGATGACAAACGACAAGCAAACTCTAAAAGTCCAAATTAAGCACCAGCAGCACGCCTCGAATTTCGTTTTGGAAATCGACACTTGTCTTTCGAACACAGGCGTCACTGCGATTTTTGGACCATCTGGTTCTGGCAAAACCACATTGCTACGTTGCATTGCAGGACTGGAAAGAAGCCAACAGAATCAAATCAGCCTAAACAATGACGTCTGGCAAAATAGCGACACATCCTTGCCTGCATACAAGCGCCCAATCGGTTACGTCTTCCAAGAAGCAAACCTCTTTCCGCACCTAACCGCAAAGGAAAACCTACAGTTTGCTATTCGAAGAGCAGATAAAAGCCATTCAATCATCACCTATGATGAAGTGGTTAATTTACTGGAAATTGCACCTATTTTGTCCCAATACCCAGCCCAACTGTCTGGCGGAGAACGCCAACGTGTCGCCATTGCAAGAGCGTTATTAATTCAGCCCAAACTTCTTCTTATGGACGAGCCCTTAGCCGCTTTAGACAATCGCCTAAAGCAAGAAATCCTCCCTTATCTAGAGCGCCTTTGTCATAAAACAAAGATCCCAATTCTCTATGTCAGTCACTCTTTAGATGAAGTCATTCGTTTAGCCGACTATATGCTTGTATTAGAGAAAGGCAGAGTTCAAGAAGAAGGTGAAATACAGCCCTTACTAAGCAAATTAGGCACATCATTCTCCAGTCATCAAGACGCTAGCGTCCTTATATCAGGTCAGATAACTCAGCAATCTGATGAATGGGGGCTTTCATGGCTTAGCTTTGGCGAGCACACCCTAATGATCAAAAAAGGAAGCGAGCAAATCGGTGATCAATTACGCGTCAGGATACAATCAAGAGATGTCAGCCTTTCCTTAAGCAATCAAGATGACTCCAGCATTCTCAATCGTTTATCGGTCACATTGGATGATATGGTTGAAGATACACTAGAACCAAACATGATGATGGTACGCCTCCTAGCTGGAGACACACCCATTTTAGCCAGAGTGACCGCCTTGTCTGCGCACAAATTAAAACTAGAAAAAGGTCAGTCTCTCATCGCACAAATCAAATCTGTGGCTTTACTAAGATAATTTTTTAAATATAAAAATCAGACAGTTAGAAACTTAAATCTCTCGTGACAACTCATTCAAAAAAATGCCCATGAAAACCTCACGCCTTTTACCTTCCTGCTGAGCAGACGCTGTTTGTAGCGTCTCGGTGATGTTAAATAGCTTTTTATAGAAATGATCAATTGAGTAATTTGCATCATCTGGCGTTCTTGTTTCACAAAAAGGATCATCAAGAGAATACAAAGCCCGATTTAATGAGCCACTCACTTGCATGCAACGAGCAACGCCCACAGCGCCTAGCGCATCCAAACGATCTGCATCTTGTACAATCTTTGCCTCAATACTTTCAGGAGCAATTTGTGCACTAAAACTATGAGCGCAAATAGCATGATGTATCCCAGCATAATACTCAGAGTGGTAATCAATAGACGTCAGAAATTCAATCGCCTTATCACCAGCCAATTGCGAAGCCAAATGGCGCTGCGGATGATTCTTCGGTAAGTTAACGCAATCATGCAACCAAGCGGCAGGGACGACTACGGCTAACTCAGCCCTCTCTTCTATGGCCAATTGCTTTGCGACTTTTACTACTCGCAGAATATGATTCAAATCGTGCGCCGCATCCGATGCATTTAGTGACTCAAGAAATATTCGACATTGAGACTCAAGCTCAATCAATTGCACATCTGTCATGTTTATTCCAAATAAACCATTAAAAATTGAATGGAATGAAACATATCAAATATCACCGAAACAAAATAATAAAAAACAGATAAAAGACCATATTAAAAGTCATGATATGCGGTGCATTACAGCACCAATGAGCAACATCACTTTTCATACCAAAAAAGTACAGCCCTCATTTCAGCTTTCTATTTCATTTCTACCCAACAAGAAAACCAAACTTAAGAAGCACAACAACTTGAAGAAAAAGTGAAGACTTCTGATATAATCCGATAAAAACAACTAATATATAAGAAATACTAAAAATGCATATCTTGATAAGCATTCTTTAACGCAATGCTTATTGGATACTGCACAGTGAAAGCGGGTTGATAAAAATTTATGATTAATTCTAGACAATACAAGCTCAATCATAAGTTACTCCTACGCATTGTAGAACTAACCATCTCAACCTTGATTATTTCTCTAACGATCAGACCTCTTCTATTTGATATCCATCATTATTTTATCTGGGTATCTGGATTCGACTTAGTCATCGTAAGCTCACTTTACTTCATCATCAGAACCCAAAAATTTGCAAAGTGGGAAATATCCATAGCCTTAGTCACAGCAATATTTCTATTGTTGCCCATCTTAGCAATATCTGGTGGCGTAAATAGCCAAGTCGCCTACTTCTTACCTCTTATTCCAGTCATGTCAGCGCTATTGGGCGGCCGTATAGAGTCTCTATTAATCGGCTTTTTACTGGTTATTATTGTCCTAACGTTCACCTACTACAGCGAGCATATTATTGATTTTAGCGACGGAATATACACTTATGAAAAGTCTCATAGCCGTGGTTTTTGGCTAGTTATCACTATTATTTTCAGTATGTTTTTTGGTCGTTTTTTCTCGCAAAAACACACTGAATTAACCGATCAGTTGAAAGATGAAAATCTACAGGATCATCTGACAGGGCTGCTCAATAGACGAGGTTTAGAACTGCATTTTGGTAAGGCACTAGAATCGGTTTCTGAGACATCCCCCTTAAGCTTAATGCTAATTGATGTGGATTACTTCAAACAAATCAATGATGAACACGGACACGATGTGGGAGATGCTTGCTTAGTCGAAGTTGCTTCCACACTCAAAGAAAGCCTCAGAGAGCATGACATTATCGCTCGATTTGGAGGCGAAGAGTTCATTATTGTGCTTCCCAACACACCTAAAATTGAAGCAACAGTGATTGCAGAAAATATCAGACAAACTGTTTCTGAAGGCGTTTATAGTTCACTCAAGTTACCCTTGACTATTACACTAGGTCTCACAGAAACAAGCCAAGAGAATGACCTGATATTGAAAGTAATCAAACGAGCAGACAAGGCGCTTTACAGAGGTAAAGACAAAGGACGTAATCGATTGGAATGGTCTAAATAAAACCTCTCTCCCTATAAATAGAACATAAAAAAAGAGTACACAAAGGTACTCTTTTTTTATTCATTAACTAAACCAGCTTACTTTTACACTTTAAATTTGTCGCTGATTTCTTTAATTGATTTCGCTTGAACTTCTAACAGATCCATTTGTTCTGCCGTTTGATTAGACTCATGTCCAATATTTTCAGCCAGCTCAGCAATGCCCACAACGTTTTTAGCAATATCTGTTGCCACTTCTGATTGCTGATGAGCCGCTGTTGAAACCTGTACATTCATTTGAGTCAGATTCTTAATCGATTCCGTGCTGGAATGAATAATTTCACTGATTTTCGCCATGGCCTCAACAACCATTTCACGGCGCTGAAGAGAGCCATGCATATCTTCTGTTGCTTTTAATGCACTGGCTTGTAACTTCTCTAGAATGTCCTTAATTTCAACCGTACTTTGCTGGCTACGTTGCGCCAAACCTCGAACCTCATCCGCAACAACCGCGAAGCCTCGACCTTGCTCACCCGCTCTTGCGGCTTCAATAGCAGCGTTCAGAGCCAGTAAGTTAGTTTGTTCAGAAATACCTTGGATCACACCTAACGCCGTATTGATTTCGTCAACATTTCCACCCAACACATGAATAGATTCTTCAACCGTGTTCAATACAGAGCTCAACTCATCTAATTGACGGCTCGACAATTGAACCTGCTGCAAGACTTCTTGAATCTCAAGCTCAGTACTTTCTGCAGAGCGTTTGGTGGATTCAGCATTTCCTGCAATCTCATTAGAGTTTGCCTTCATTTCTTCGATAGCACTTGCGACCAGATTCGTCTCGTTAATTTGTCGGTCAGATACTTGCGCTAACTTTTCTCGTTGCTCGTTCGATTTAGTGGAAATCGACAACAAGCTATCACTCGAGCTTTTTAGGTAGCTAATATCGACCGCCATGCTATCTAAAAAAGTATTAAAGTCTGTCGAAATATTATTCAAAATATCGATGGAGCTTGCTGGTAATTTTTTCGTTAAATCACCTTGACCACCAGCGAGCTTTTTCACGGCATCACCCAATGTTGCCAACGGACCTAAAACAGTTTGCGTTGATAAAAGTACAATGGCAGTTAACACGCCAAAAACAACAGCCAAGATGCCAAATGCGAACCACTGACTCTCCTGTTGAATTCCACCTACAGAGTCCTGAATGTTAGACACAATTTTTTCAGCACTATCAATGTAGAAACCCGTTCCAATCACAAGATCCCATTTCTGAACATAAACACCGTAGCCGTATTTTTTACTTGATTCGGTCTCACCCGGCTTAGGGAAATAAAATTGACTGAAACCATCTCCCTTCATTGCGGAATTGATAATGTCTTGTATTAACAGATTCCCTTGAGAGTCTTTTAAGTCATATAAGTTAACATCGACTTTTCCGCCTGCCCCATGCATCAATCGCAAACCATCTGTCGCGTAAGCGTATAAATACCCTTCGCCACCATCGTACTTATAGGTGTTTAACAGAGCTAAGCCTGCAGCCATACCTTCTTTTCCAGGCTTATTAATCTCTGGCTGGATAATACTGATAGCTGAATCTAAAACCGTTACCAAACGATTTTTTTCTGTTTCAATCGTCGCTTCTTCAACTAAAACAGAAACACCATTATTCACTCTAGTTAATGTATGTACTTGAGTGATGGCACCGATCAGAGCAATTAACAAAAAAGGCCCAAATGATAGAAGATAAATTCTCAACTTGAGAGATTTGAACATATAAAAATTCCTTGCGATTGCAATAAAACCTAACTCATCTAACTTAAATCGAGACAGCTCTCTATGAAATCTGCCGCGTAACAGAGTAAAGATAGCAGAGGAAAACAACCTCTCCTAGCAATGAAGTAAAAAATACCTTTTTTAGGAAACCGCTAAATTGAGTCTGAAAAAACCAAACCAGATTAAATAAGAATCATTCTTTAAAAGACGGGCAAACGAAAAGCGACATACCAGCCATAGGCCATGAAAATGTCATTTATATGCAATCAACCCTATCGAAAACTGCCAACAAGTATTAAAATCTGCGCAAATCCCCTACCCCTTCGTTAAGGATCTTTAATGACTTTGTCGACCAGTCAGTCAAGCAATGTCGTAGTTGTTAGTAACTCTTCAGATAACCCATTCGCTATTGATGTTGCTTATGCAATGGGCCAATACGATGACATTGCTGATTTAATCAGTATGAAGCAATTCATGAACTCCGAGTTCTGTCCTCGATTTATTTCAGATGAAGCCGACTTTGAAAACATAGGCCGTAAGCTAAAAGATAAATCCGTCATTATTGTTAGTACAGGCAGCCACATTAAAAGCCGTCAAGAACTGGCAATGGCGAATTTGATTATTGCTCGTGCCGCTAAAGAGAATGGTGCTGCTCGCGTTATTCTAGTAGAGCCAGATTTGTTCTACAGCGCACAAGATCGCGGCCCTCATAAAAGCCTAGGCGAAACCAGTTTCGAACGAGATATTAACGATATTAAGAAGTTCGACGGCCAACCTTTTACGGCCAAACTTTACGCTCAAATGCTGAAATTGTCAGGCGTGGACACTGTGATGACTATTCACAATCACTCTGATTCAGTACAGAAGATTTTTACAGAAGTATTTGAAGGGGACTTCCACAACCTCATTCCCTATGAGATTTACGCTCATTACTTGCTGAACTCAGACATTTTACATTACGGCGAAGATGGCGAAGGCTTAGTTCTTTGCGCGCCAGACAAGGGCGCTCGAGATTTCGTAAAAGAAATGTTTAACCGCCTTGGTTTGAGCAAAGCCAAGTTCATCATGCTAGACAAAGAACGTACCGCTGAACGTAAAGTAGAAATAACACTTCACAAAGAAAGCGAACACACGTTTGATGGTTTAGATGGCGCAAGTATTATCTTATTCGACGACATGGTTCGTACTGGCTCTACCGTCGTTAAATCTTGCCAATTTTTGAAGCAAATTAACCCGCAACGCATGGTATTTGCTGTATCTCACTTTTACGCAAGTGATGAAGGTCGAGAAAGAATGGCACATCCAGCCTTGGGTGAAATCTTAACCTTGAATACACTACCAACCATTTTGAACCGAGATGAGCAAGGTAGATTACGTAAGAAAATGGTCGTTCTGAAAGTAGAGAAATGGTTAGCTCAAGAGTTGTGCAATATTCTTGATCTACCAAATACTCAGGAGCCGAATCCATATAAAATTGACATGTCTTCTAAGAACCCTCGCTTTAAGCGCAAAATTTGGTTCAGTGAAGAGTTACACGAGCTTCAACCAAAATAAAAAAATGCCCAGTCACTCAAACAAGTGACTGGGCATTTTACATTTATTGTTAAGACTTAAAAGCCTTCTGTCAGGCACGAAACGACAGCAAAAGTATGTCTTTCATTTTTCGCTCTAATTCCACACTAGCCGCTTCAAAATCCTCACGCTCAACCTTGTATAAAAATGGCTGAACATTTCTTAGCTTTTTAATGGCTTGTGGATCTTCTGCTAGCAGCACGGCAACATAAGAAAAAGCATCATAGTAAGGGAACGCCTGTTCACGTAGAGCATTCAAGTAAGAATCGACTGTACCTTCACCAAAGACTTGCTTAATCGCTGTAATGGCGCCAAATACAGCAACGCCTTCACAAAGCGCGGGCACTTTCTGCTCTCCAGAACCTAGAGGATAAAGACCTCTGACCATTTCTTGAATCACATCTGCCAATAGCATGACATCATTTGTGAAACTTCTTGCAGGGATTTGAACCTTATAACGATAAGGCTCATTAGCGTATTCAAATACCACTGTCGGCTTGGCAATATTATCCAGTACATCAAAGCCATCAAACTTTGCTTCCGCCACTGCCTCACCAAAAAGAAACTCAACAGCAGGCAACCAAGCCGTGCGAAGCTTTTCTAATTTTTCGATCTGTATAGATTGAGAATCTGCCACAACCTTTTCCTTCTCTCTACTTTTATTAGGCAGAACCTTACCATAACCACGCCTCCCAAGCAGATAAAATTCAGTTGTTTATCAAATACAAACCCTCTTTCTGCGGCTAGGAGGCATCATTTAATTTACCCTCAACTTAGGTATGTTAGAATCATCGACCATACCAGCCGCAAGAGCGGTGGTTTAAGGAAAGCCTTTTTTATAATCAAGCTTTCATTACTCATTATTATCTAGGAGATTAAACCATGCGTCTTAATACGCTTAAAATCGGATTAGCGGCATTATTTGCAGCTTTACCTACTCTTGCATTGGCTCACGCTGGTCACGAACACTCTTCCAGCTTCATGACTGGTTTTATGCATCCTATCGGTGGTCTTGACCATTTGTTGGCTATGTTGGCAGTTGGTATTTGGGCAGCAAGTCTTGGTGGTCGAGCTTTGTTTACCGTGCCTTTGGCGTTCGTTGGCGCTATGTTAGTTGGTGGTGGTATGGCTGTTGCTGGAATACAGGTTCCATTTATTGAACAAGGTATTTTGTTATCTGTTATCTTGATGGGCGCTTTATTGGTTGGCAGCACTCGCTTCCCAACGGCAGTTTGTGCTTTAGTAGCTGGTTCATTTGCTTTGTTCCATGGTGCAGCACACGGTTTGGAAATGCCGTTGAATGCAAATGGCGCTTTGTACGCATTCGGCTTTGCTTCTGCGACCGCTCTATTGCACCTTATCGGCCTTGGCTTTGGTAGTCTCATTGCCCGTTTACAAGTAAACATTGCAACACGCATTACTGGTGGTGTTATTGCACTAACAGGCTTATTTCTAGCAATCGCATAATTTCTATGTAGCGCCATAAAATACAGTTTCCTATACGAAAGTTTTATGGCGCTTCATATTTGTAACAATCAAGTTACTAAACTTCGCAATCATCTCACTCCACTTACAAAAGTTTCCATTAAGCCTTTACCCTCTTAACATTCATGACATCTATTTACAAAATATGAAATATCAATACAGGGTTTATAGGTATCATTTAAGTATAAATTTTAAACAACCTTAAAGCAGGGAATTTGATTGAAAGAATTAAAAGCAACAAAGTTGTTTGCTACTTTTATTGCATGCACAGCTTTCATAAGCATTGTGGCATTAGGTGGGTATTGGACTCATTCAATGAATAAAGCAGCAATCAACCAACAGACTTCCACATTGAGTAGCTTGTCTCGTTCACAAGCTGCTTTTTTGGAACGTCGTTTATCTACTGCTTTTACTGCGACTCAAATTCTGGCTTATGAAGTAGAACATCATGATGGTGAATATTATTGGTTTGATGAATATTCAAATACTCTTTTAAATTCAATTGATGGCATTGAGAGCTTACAGCTAGCTCAAGACGCCATTATCAATAAAATATTTCCTTTAGAAGGAAATGAAGCGGCTATTGGTCTTAATATCCTATCCAATACGCAACATAAAGAAGAAGCCCTATCTGCTATTAAAAACCGTAAACTCATTAGTGTTGGACCTGTAAACCTTGTACAAGGTGGCATTGCTGTTATAGGTCGCGCACCAGTCTATCTTTATAGAGGCACTCAAAGGGAAATTTTTTGGGGATTCGCTTCCGCTGTTATTAATCTCAATAAGTTAATTGAAGCAACTCAACTCAAAGATCTCATTAATGAAGGTTACAGATACGATCTTTCGAGAATTAACATCATTTCTGGCCAAGAAGTTATGTTGTCTAAATCCGAACAACCTCTTACAGAAGTGCAAGCCTCTGCTGACCTTATTATTCCTGCCGGACAATGGAAGCTTACCATCAGTAAACCAATGGAAGAGCAGCTATTCAATAGAAATGTAACTGGCTACTCTATTAGCCTTTTAATGGCCATCACCATTGCCATTGGATTGTATCTAATATTGATACAACCTCAGCGCCTCAGAATCTTAGTTAAAGAAAAAACAAAAGAATTAGAAGAGCTTGCTTACAAAGACCCTTTAACT
Source organism: Marinomonas algae (assembly GCF_047525555.1). Classification (NCBI taxonomy): domain Bacteria; kingdom Pseudomonadati; phylum Pseudomonadota; class Gammaproteobacteria; order Oceanospirillales; family Oceanospirillaceae; genus Marinomonas; species Marinomonas algae. The sequence goes on from NZ_JBLIXK010000001.1 coordinate 470,568, forward strand.
GGCTTACCAAACCGTCGCTACTTACAAAATTATTTACCTGATGCTTTATATAAGACTCAAAAGCGCCAAAAGGCCTCTGCTTTTATCTATTTTGATTTAGATAACTTTAAACGCATAAACGATACCCTTGGACATGATGTCGGAGATCAAATCCTGGTTATCGTAGCAAACCGTCTCAACACTCTAAAAGGCAACTCTAACCTAGTTATACGACTAGGTGGTGATGAATTCGGAATCATTCTAAACGATATTCAAAGCTATGAAGAAGCAGCTGAGTATGCAAACAAAATATTAGACAATATAAAGGAACCCATTGTTATCAATAACAATAAGTTCACGCTAACAACATCACTTGGCGTTGCCATGATCCCAGAGCACGGGCATGACCTTGTCACCATAATGCAAAACTCTGACATGGCTTTATATCAGGCCAAACTAGAAGGCAAAAACCAATATGCTTTTTACAACGAAAGCATAAAAATGAATGCCTACACACAAATGCAAAGTGAGTATGATCTGGACCAAGCTATACGAGAAAACGAATTCGAGCTGTATTACCAACCTCAGTTCGATCTAAAAACAAATAAAATATGCGCTGCTGAAGCACTGATTCGCTGGAATCACCCAGAAAAAGGGTTAGTTTTTCCAGACCATTTTATTCCTCTTGCCGAAAGCTCTGGCAAAATCGTTGAGTTAGGCTACTGGATTTTAGAAAATGCCATCGCTTACCAAGCCAAACGCAAGCGTGATGGACAGCCAGAAATTTTATTGCATATTAATTTATCTTCTAAGCAGATTTCTGACCCTAACCTTGTTCAATTTGTCCAAGAGTTACTTTTAAAGTATCAGGTGTCAGCATCGTCTGTTGGCTTTGAAATCACAGAAACATTGATACTTGAAGATCTAGAACTGGCTAAAAGTATTCTTCAAACTTTCAAAAATATGGGGATGTGTATTGCTATTGATGATTTTGGCACAGGCTATTCATCGCTTGCACAACTTAAACATCTGCCTGTTAGTCTGCTTAAAATTGATCGTAGCTTTGTTATGGATTTGGAGCATGACATTAACGATAGAAAAATCATTGAAGCCATTATTGCCATGGCACACAAACTACACATAAAAGTGTTAGCAGAGGGAATAGAGACAAAATCACAATGGGAGATGCTTGAGTCTTTCCATTGCAACTTAGGTCAAGGCTATTATGTCAGCAAAGCCGTATCTGGATCTGATTTTTACAGGATCCCTCTGACCATTAAACACCAAACATCTAACGAATACGCTTAATTGCACTTTATTAAGGTAACAGACATAAAAAAGCCCCAAGTACAAATGCACTTGGGGCTTTTTGATTTTCTAACGCCTATATTAAGACGCTAAACAAATCGCACGTCCATGATTATGAGACTCGACAAGCTCTTTGTGTAAACTGCAAATCGCTTTTTCATAGTCTTCTTCATCAACGACAAATTGCATGTCTACTTGACGCATAGATTGGTGCATAGCCAAGACATTAACCTCTTGCTCTGCAATTGCTTTTACAGCTTTAGCCAACATACCTGTCGTCTTCATATCACTACCAATCGCTGACACAATCGCCACTTTACGTTGGGTGATCTCAGCACCTTCAAAGCGCTCTTGTAAAACTTGCATAACACGCTTTAGGATTTTTAAATTAATCGCTAAATAGTGCGTAATGGTGTTAGCGTTAATGTCTTTAGCAATAATATGGACATTAAATTGGCTCAGTACTTTAAGAATCGCCATATCAAATTTATCGATATCGCCCGCCATTTCTTGGTCAAATATTTCAACCGCGAACACTCCACGACAACCAGCAATGATCTCAACACAAGGCGCATCACTGACATAATCGCCTGTGATTAAAGTACCAGTGTGGTCTGGTTCGAAGGTATTTTTAACACGAAGAGAAATATTACTCTGACGCAAACCTTTAGCGGCTTTAGGGTGAATCGCTTCCATCCCAAGGTTAGCCAGCTGATCCGCTACGTCATAGTTAGTACGACCGATTGGTACAGCTTTCGCTTCGCCAACCAAACGTGGGTCTGCACTGCTCAAATGAAACTCTTTGTGGATCACTGCTTCACGCGCTTCTGTCAAAACAGCAATACGGCTAAAAGTCATTTCACTGTAGCCACGGTCGAATGTTGACATTAGACCAGTCTCACTATGAGCATAACCTGTAGCAATAGGTAATTCTTTATGTAGATCAACATCTTTAAATGCATCAACAATGCGCTCATCAAGCGACATTTGACTTGGACTGTTCCAGCCAGTCAGATCAACAAAAACAGCATTCACGCCGTCTCGCTTTAATAAATGCGCCGTGTTCCAAGCACTGTGAGCTTCACCAATACTTGCTAGCATTTCTCGTACTGTTGCAAGGTGCTCACTGATTGAGAAATGGCCATGCTGACAAAGACGATACAAGTCTTCAAGGCACTCTTGAGCATCTTTTAAACGCTCAAGTAAAAAAGCATCCGCTTGGTCACGTAACTCGCCCGCATCAAACAGGCTATGGTTGATCTCAAGCATGGCGGCGCGCACTTCTTCTAATGCTGGCAACCAATGGTTCTGCTGACGGTCATAAGCAAACAAAGCATACACACCAGCGTCGCCTGTTTTCTTATGTTCCAACAATTTATCTGTCATGCCAGCATAAGCAGACACCACAAAAATTCGCTGATACATGCTATGCGCTTGAGTCGGTTTAAAAATGATATTATCTCTAACCGAACGGTAGTCGCTCATAGACGTACCGCCGATTTTTTCAACTGTGTGCTGTCCCATTACTTACCCAATTCTTAAAAGGCCTAGAAGCGAAAAAGTACGTTATTCGCTCAGAATAAAAAATGATCGCTATAGTGTCATAATAGTGCAAAAAACTTAAGCACTTTTGTATGAATTGCACTCAAATAGTCCAAATTATTATTCTAGAATTTCATACGCCCCTTCGGCATTATGAACTTCCTTTCCAGTAATTGGTGGATTAAACACACAAGCCAATTTCAACTCTTTAAACGCTCTTAATGTATGGGCATCATGCTTATCTAAAACATACACAACACCCGGTTTGATCGAATGTTTCTGTCCAGTTTCACGGCTTTCCACTTCACCTTCACCTTCAATGCAATACACAGATTCAAGGTGATTTTGATAATGCATGTCGAAGTCTTTACCTTCATAAATCGTCGTAATATGAAAAGAAAACCCCATCTTGTCTTCTTTTAATAAAAGTCGAGTACTTTCCCAGTTTCCATCGGGAGAAACCACTCGGCGTTCTGTTTTTTCGCATTCAGCTAGGTCTCGTGCAAACATGTCTCACTCCTAATTTTGTTCTAAAAAAAACACGCCTGCTGGTTAACAAACGTGTTCTTATCGTTAATCTTTAAACGGCAATATCGTAATTTTCATCAAAGTAGCTTTTGGCTTCTGGCATATCGTCTTCTTTCGCACATACATCACGAATAGCGCGCTCTAAAATATCAATACCCTGCTCTAAATCTTCATCTTTAATAATCAAAGGACATAGGAATTTCACTACCTGATCATCCGCTCCAGACGTCTCAATCATCAAACCATTCTGGAAACATTTCTTTGTGATTTTATCGGCTAATTCGCCGCTCACGCAGTTAATACCACGCATCATGCCTCGACCTTGAACAGTGAAATTCCCTTCACCAAATTCATTGACTATGGCCTGTGTACGCTGATGGATGTAATCGCCCTTACGCTTAATGTCTTTCTCGAAGGCATCGTCTTTCCAATAGGTTTCAATCGCTGCTTTTGCCGTCACAAACGCAAGGTTATTACCTCGGAAAGTACCGTTATGCTCGCCAGGTTTCCATTCATCAAGCTCAGGGCGCATCAATACCACAGCGAATGGCAAACCATAACCACTTAATGATTTAGACATAGTGACAATATCAGGCTGAATGCCTGCACCTTCAAAACTAAAGAAAGTGCCTGTGCGACCACAACCAGCTTGGATGTCATCCACAATCAGCAACACACCATGCTTTTTACAAACCGCTTCAAGGTTCTGTAACCACTCAAAGCCAGCCACATTAATGCCGCCCTCACCTTGGACTGTTTCAACGATCACGGCAGCAGGCAAATCAACACCACTACTAGAATCGGTAAGCACCTTGTCCAGATATTCTGTGGTTTCTATGCCTTCACCTAAATAGCCATCAAATGGCACAGTCGATACACCTGCACCTAATGTCATACCTGCCGCACCACGGTGATGCGAGTTCCCCGTAACAGACAAAGCGCCTAAGCTACAACCGTGAAAGCCATTGGTAAAACTGATGATATTTTCTCGACCTGTGACGTTACGCGCCAGCTTCAATGCCGCTTCAACCGCATTGGTTCCAGTTGGGCCAGTAAACTGCATCATGTACTCAAAGCCACGAGGCTCTAAAATGTGCTTTTTAAAGGTTTCCAAAAACTCACCTTTGGCTTTGGTGTGCATATCTAAACCGTGAGTAATACCATCTTCCAAGATGTACTCTATGAGCTTTTCCTTGAGGATTGGGTTGTTATGCCCGTAATTCAGAGTCCCTGCACCAGCCAAAAAGTCCAGATACTTATTGCCCTCTTGATCGTATAAATGTGCGCCTTGCGCTCTATGGAAAACTCGCGGAAAAGAACGTGCGTAAGATTGAACTTCGGATTCAATTTCATCAAAAATTTTCATATTAAGTACCCTGTTAAGTTAAAAGTGTTAGAAGAGAAAAATAAAACGTCTTAGTCATGTCGCTTTTTAGCGTGGGATAGGGCCGATTTTGGCAAGGTGCTCAGTCTCATGTTGTCCTTTGAAATGTTGTTCTTTATCGAACATCACCGACTTTTCTAATACGGCGCCTAACTCATTAGTCAAACTTCTAAACAAAGCCCAAGATCCTTGGTTATCTGCTGTAATGCTCGTTTCTATATGCGTTACATCACGACAAAAAGGTCTTTCAAGCAAAGCTGATAACATCTTCTTAGCTAACCCTTGTCCTCGCATCTGATCGCTCACAGCAACCTGCCAAACAAATAAAGTATTTTGAGCATTCGGCAATATGTATCCAGAAATAAAGCCAACTAGCTCACCATCTTCTAAACGAGCCATGATAGAAGTTTCACTAAAATGGCTGGCTTGTAGTAAGTTGCAATAAACAGAATTTGTGTCCAATGGTGGGCAAGAAGCAATCAGTTTATGGACTGCCATTCCATCCATTGCGCTTGGTTTATCAAAAAGTATTTTTTTGCCATTCATAGCCACATCCATTAGAAAACAAATTATTTAGAAAACTATATATCTATCCACTACTAGAAAAAGTTATTTATAAACAAAGAGAAAATTAAAAACTTTGCTTTAAACAACAGAAACTATAGTTTGATGTCTAAACATTATACCTAAAAATATTATTTCGTCTAGAAAATAGTTAGAGATCTAACCATATACACATCAAGAGCAAGTAAAAAACACACAATAAATACGATTAATAAGCCTTTGAGGAGAAAGAAAGATAAGCAAAATTGCCTTTTTTTGTTGCATATAGACGCAGAAGTTTGGAAAATCCTGCCGGATTTCAAAGTTTGGCTTATTAAGCGTTCATTTACTTCTGATGCAACAAGAGTGTAAAAGCAGTCGCAAAACAAACTTTGACTACAATATATTTTTTATTTTTTTAATCATTTAGAGATAATTATGACAAATAAAACATCTATCCAAGGCTCCTGGGCGAGTCGTTGGATATTCATTTTGGCAGCGACGGGTTCTGCCGTTGGTTTAGGTAATATTTGGAAGTTCCCATACATCACAGGTGAAAATGGCGGCGGCGCGTTCGTTTTGGTTTACCTTGTTTGTATCGTATTAGTTGGTATTCCTATTATGATGGCTGAAGTGTTTATTGGTCGTCGTGCTCGAAAAAATCCAATCAATGCCCTCGTTGATGTAGCCGAAGAATCTGAAGGCTCTAAAAAATGGGGTCTTATCGGTCTGATGGGCATGCTATCAGGTGTGTTTATTTTCTCTTTCTACTCTGTTGTCGCAGGCTGGGTTCTACATTACATAAAAGTCATGCTGACAGGCGAAATGGCCAATGTTACTTCAGAACAAGCCAGCGCCGCTTTCGGTGCATTGCTTTCTGATCCTGCCACTCTACTAATCTGGCACACTATTTTTAGTGTTATGTCGATCGCTGTTGTTGCTGCAGGTATCAACAAAGGTATCGAGACAGCAACTCGCATCATGATGCCAGCTTTGTTCGTTCTATTATTAATTCTTCTTGGCTATGCAATGACGACAGATGGCTTTGCTGCTGGCGTTGATTTCATGTTCCATTTTGACGTAAGCCAACTATCTTGGAATGCCGTTCTTGTTGCTTTAGGCCACTCTTTCTTTACCTTATCTTTGGGTATGGGAACCATCATGGCATACGGCTCTTACATGACGAAGAAAGCCTCTATTGGTAAGACAGTATTGGCTATCGGTGCATTGGACACGATTGTGGCTTTGGTTGCAGGTTTGGCTATTTTCCCAATCATTTTTGCCAACAATATGGACCCAGCTGCAGGGCCAGGGTTGATGTTTATGTCCTTACCAGTGGCGTTCGGACAAATGCCTTTCGGTCAATTATTCGGTGTATTGTTCTTTGTCTTAGTCGGCATTGCCGCTTGGACTTCAGCTATTTCTCTATTAGAGCCAACTGTTGCTTTCTTAGTTGAAAAGTTTGAAATGAAACGTACTTCCGCGTCTATTCTTCTTGGTTCTGGTGTGTGGGCGTTGGGCTTAGCTTGCCTAGGATCATTCAATGTCATCTCCGATGTTACTTTCTTCGGTAAGAACACATTTGATTTATTAGACTATATTACTGCCAACATCATGTTGCCATTAGGCGGCATCTTGATCGCATTGTTTGCCGGTTGGGTAGTAAAAGACAAGTTTGCTCAGGACGAGCTAGAACTATCGGACACAGTATTTAAACTTTGGAAAGTTTCGATGAAATTTACAGCGCCAGTTGCTGTCGCTATTGTTTTATATTTCCTTCTGTTCCCTATGTCTTAATTTGAGTTCTTCATCACCCACTAAAGTTCTCTTTAGTGGGTGTTTTGAAGATGCCAAATCACTCAAGAAACCTACATAGATCTTAAAGCGTAGCTCTCTCCTGCAGATTGAAATGTCTTAGTAATAGCCGCTTCAGCGTCTGAGTAAAATGACTGAGCATTTGGCCCTTTTGCTTCTTTAAGCTTTTGAAATTTATTCCAAAATACTTCGTGGAAGTAAAACGCCACAGTGTTGATTGCTGGCTCTACAATGGCAACCAAACCACCAACAATAAAGCTTCCTGTAATCAAGTAAGCCACAGTGAAGGCAATTGAAAAGTGCATAACAGCGAATGTAATAGTTTTAGTCATTTGAATCTCCTCTTTTGATTTAATAAAGATATTAGATGAGAAGATTAAATAACCAAAATATATTATTAATATTTGTCTGATAGTTTTTTATTAAATGCGCTTTATAAAACTGCTTACCCCTTCCAACGCTTCGGAATACACTTCTACACTGCCTTGCATGGTTATATTTAGTTCATGGGCTGCCAACCAAAAACCTGCGCCTACTGCTGTAACAGGCTTTTCCCATTGCTGCATTTGTGAGATGAGGTCTAACGACTTCGGAGCCTGTTCATTTTCGCAAAATACCAATATAGATTGCGCATCAACACCTTCAACTAGGTGAGACCAGTCATCTGCTTGCTGAGCGTTTGGCACAACTCGACAAGATATTCCCTTGTCTAACAACATAGCAGCCGCCATATAACACCAAAGCACTCGCTGAGACATCAAACCTGTAATCAATACCTTAGGCGCATGCTTTACTTGAGATCGAAAATTATTTGTTCGCGCAATCAGACACGACAGAATAACGGACTCGCAAAATGCTAATGCCGCTCCTTTGCCCAACTTTTCAAAACTGGGCAACAACCAGTCTCGCACAGCAATATCAGCAGGGTATTGCGAAAACACTTGCTGATAAAGCTGCTCTATTTTTTCCTCTTGGAAGCCTTGTGATGCTTTTAACAAAGACGCCTGCCAATCTAACCACTCATTTGATGGCGAAACACCCTCAACGGCCGTTCCTTGATCTAACAAAGCACGCACCTTGCTCACTGCAACACCTTGCTGAATCCAACGCAGTATTCCTTCCACACGCTGCACATCACCTTGATCATAAAGGCGATGACCTTTCTTTGTTCGCTTTGGTTTCAACAAGCCATAACGACGCTCCCAAGCTCGTAAGGTGACGGAGTTCACACCGGTCTTCAAAGACAGCTCTCTAATAGGAAAGTAAGAAGAACTGTCTAAAACGAGAGATTCATCCAACACATCTGACGCGTCGGCATTCGCCACTTCTTCATTTTGGTTTGATTGGCTCATTTTCATTTCCAATAAATATCAACACTAAAAACAGAGATACACACAATAAAACCCATTGTGACCTAAACTTATTCAACAGGCAAAATCTATACAAATATTTTTTTGTACAATAAACTTGCTTTTATTGTACAAGTTTCTATATTGTATAAGAAAGACAACAAAGAAAGCGGAGCAATATCATTATGAGCACACAGACAAGAGACAAGAATGAAGCACTCATCTTTGATATTGCCATTGTTGGTGCTGGTCTAGCCGGAAGTTTATCTGCTCATCTGTTATCAGAATCTGGCTATAAGGTATGTGTTATAGAAAAAGGCCGCGGAAGCGGTGGCCGAGCAAGCAGCAAAAAAATCGCGGACGACATCAGCTGTGATCTGGGCACCCCTTTTATCTACGCACACCAACCAGAGTCAAAAGAAATATTGGAAAAGCTGGTAAAAGAAAATATTGCAGCGCCGTGGAAACAATGTAGCAAGCCAGAGGCTCAAGCTTTTGTTGGTGTACCAAAAATGAGTGTGATTACTCGCCATTGGCTAAATCAATCGACATTTATTACTGAAACACGAGTCCATCACATAGAACAGGTTCACAGTGATAACAATCAACCGACTTGGTTACTAAGAGACGATAAATATCAAAAAGTGGTTCATGCTAAAAAGATCATCATCACGGCACCAGCACCACAAGCCGCGATGATATTGGCCACCCATGCTGATTTAGCCGTTCTATTGTTAAGAGCAAATCAGGCAAGCAAAACATATCAGTCACAATGGGCCATGTGGTTAGAAGCAAGCAGCAGCGACTTGAATGCTTTGATCGAATTCGATCAAGGTCCTATTGCTCGAATGATAAAAGATAACCATAAGCCTATGCGTAAAGGCGATGATGTAGATCGCTGGGTTATTCAAGCCGATACAAAGTGGACAAGTGAACACCTTGATGCTGATAAAAAACAAATCACTCAAGCACTTCTTCAAGCTTTTTCGGAGCATACAGAACAAAGAGCGATAAAACACGGCGAGCCACATAGATGGTTATTAGGCCGATTTGAACAAAACAAAGGTAATCAACCTTTTGCCTGGTCCCCCGAACACAATGTTGGATTGGCTGGCGATTGGTTATTTCAAGGTGATGCTGAGGGTGCCATTTTAAGCGCTTTTTTCCTCACAAATGCAATAAAAGACAGCCGTTGAACTATCCGTTTATTTTTAGTTAACAACTCATCTTTTGGAGAATAAAAATGCCATTATTTCATACACCAGATCAGCTAGAACAAAAAATACCAGTTGGAATCAGCGCTTGTTTGTTAGGAGACAATGTCCGTTTTAATGGCGGACACAGTAACTCCGACTATTGCAATAAAGTACTGACTAACTATTTTGAGTATCAAAAATTTTGCCCAGAAGTAGCAGCAGGATTTGGTACACCTCGCCCAACATTGCGCTTAGAAGGTGATCCAAAAGACCCTAGAATGGTCTTCACAAAACAAACAGACAAAAATGTCTCAGATGTTTTTATGGACAGTTCAAACGCATATCTTGAAAAGCTTTCTCATCTTGATGGCTACATTGTGATGAAAAACTCACCGAGCTGTGGCTTAGAGCGAATTAAGGTGTACCAAGAAAATGGACATCCTCATATGCAAAGAAGTGCCGGCCTTTTCACTAAAGAGTTGCAAAAGCGCTACCCTCTTTTACCAATCGAAGAAGATGGCCGTCTGAATGATCCAAAGTTAAGAGAGAACTTTTTGCTACGAGTATTTACCCACCATGACTTCCGTCACAGTGTCGGTGAATCAACTCAAATGAAAGACCTAATTGCATTCCATAGCCGATACAAATACATGGTGATGGCGCATTCTCAACCAGTATATCGCCAACTTGGTCGTCTACTTGCTGGGAACGATCCAAGACCAGTGAGTGAATTAAGAGATGCGTACTTTGAAATATTAATGACCACATTGTCTAAACCAGCACAGCGTAAAAATCACTGTAACGTATTGATGCATTTGATTGGTTATCTGAAACATGCTGTCGATGTTTCAGTACGAAAAGACATTATCAATGTGGTCGAGCAGTATCGTCGTGGGGAAGTGAATCTAGCGACACCAATGACGCTACTTCAACATTATTTAAAACATTACGGCAGCGAATACATCAATCAACAAAGCTACTTTGCTCCGTACCCAACGCCATTAGGTATTCGCAACACTATTTAGTAAAACATCGAATAGCAGGACTCAGACATCGAATGAAAATTGAACACCTAGTTTGGCTAAGGAATGATCTCCGTAGCATAGATAATCCAGCGCTTTACCATGCTTCTAAGCAAGGTAAAGTGGCTGTTGTTATTACAATTACACCACAACAATGGAAAGAGCATAACGAATCTGATGCAAAAACAGGCTTGAGAGCAGGTTTGATTCAAACACTAAGTGAGTCTTTGGCTGAACTTGGCATTCCGTTATATCTCATTCATGCCGAAAAATTTTCACAGCTTCCAGATAAAATAACGCAATTCTGTTTGGAAAATGACATCAAGCACCTTTGGTTCAACCATGATTTGCCCGTGCATGAGCAACAAAGAGACCAAGCCGTTTTTGAAGCATTAAAAAAGCACAATATTGCGACACACATTCAATCTGTAGATTTAATTGTTCCTCAAGCTGTATTAAGCCAACAAGGCACACCCTTTAAAGTCTTCACGCCTTTCTTTAAACGTTGGGTTACGCTGCTAGCTCAACAAGACATCACACCATTTCCAGCCCCTGAGCCTCAATCCGAACCGATAGAACCTATCTTACTCGACTTAAATTGGAACAAACCGTTCAGGGAAGATTTATGGCCAGCAGACCAAGACATTGCCAAACAACGTCTTTGGCAGTTTTGTCATCATAAAGAGCGCCATTATCAAGATGGCAGAGATTATCCGATACAGCCTGCTACCAGTACCATCTCTCCTTATCTCGCATTAGGCGCCTTAGGACCAAGGCAATGTTTAGAAGCTATTCTTTATACTTGTGACCAAGAAGAAAGGGATTGGCAAGACAGCATTTGGTTAAAAGAACTGGCATGGCGAGACTTTTATCGTCAGCTAATGGGACACTTCCCTTTGCTGTCCATGAATCAACCTTTTAAACCAGACACCAACCTATTACGTTGGAGCAACAATCAAGATGAGTTTCACGCATGGTGCGAAGGCAGAACAGGATTCCCTATCGTAGATGCCGCCATGAGACAGCTCAATCAGACTGGCTGGATGCATAATCGCCTTAGAATGATCACAGCAAGCTTTTTTACCAAGTTGCTTTTTGCTGATTGGCGAAAAGGCGAAGCGTATTTTATGAGCAAGCTGATTGACGGTGAATTTTCAGCGAATAATGGCGGCTGGCAATGGAGTGCATCAACTGGATGTGATGCTGTACCTTATTTCCGAGTTTTTAACCCAACAAGGCAATCTGAAACTTACGATAAAACAGGTGAATTCATTAAACGCTTTGTACCAGAACTCGCCGAACTAGACTCAAAATCAATACACAATCCGAGTTCAGAGCAAAGAGCCAAATGTCATTACCCAGAACCTATTGTGGATTATAAATCTTCTAGATTGGCTGCTATTGCAGCCTTTGACGAGTTAAAAAACCTTTCATAACCCCCTTTTGGTCTAGGGGAAAAACACACGATAACAAAGTTTTTCTTCTAGACCTTTCTAATACCGAAAACCCCATCTATACTTTGAACTCTAATAGATTTAAACTTAGCGCGATAAACGCTTTCGAAAAGCAATTTCTACAACACTTTCTGGACCCTCTTATCGTTATGTCTGATTCACAACACCTACATGATGTACTTGTTAACTTACGACGCATTATCCGAGCAACGGATTTGCAATCAAAGCGCGTTGTTAAAGCCTGCGGCCTAACCATTCCACAAATTATGGTGCTGCGCTCTATTGAAGAGCTTGGTGACGTAACTGTAAGACGTATTTCAGACAGCGTTTCATTAAGTCAGGCGACCGTTACAACTATCTTAAATCGCTTGGAAGATAGAAAATTCGTAGAACGCGTCAGAGCACAAAAAGACAAACGCATTGTTAATGCTCGATTAACAAGTTTAGGACAAGACATACTGAAAACAGCACCGCCGTTGCTGCATGAAAAATTCATCGACGAATTTGGATCATTAGACGACTGGGAACAAACCCAAGTCCTATCTTCATTACAACGAGTTGCGGTTATGATGGATGCAGAGTCTCTGGATGCAGCACCTTTGCTCGTTATTAATTCCCCTAATGCATAATCATTACAAAACCTTAAGAAAGACATCACAATAGCCTCATTCATTAGTATGGGAGTCTAAAAAAGAAGATACTTTTTTTAGATTTTCATACTAAAAACGTCACTTTTTTGCCTTATTTTGCAATAAATCCCCCTAAAACCCATTCTTATCTAACTACTTTTTTTATTGATCTATAATGAAAATCCTTGTGAATACTGGGTTTCAAAGAAGCCTTATTCGTTTTTTCGTGATTTGTCAGACGATTAGATTTGATGTATAAATATTAGATCTATAAAGTAATTACAATTAAATCAATCTCTTTACGATACCCAAAGGAACCAAATCATGCATATAAAGACTCTTTCTGCACTGACGGTAATGCTTTCAGCATCTTCGGCTTTTGCAGCAAACAATGAATGTGGCGACCTAACAATTGCTGACATGACTTGGAACTCAGCAACGCTAATCGCAAACATCGATAGCTTCATCCTTAGTGAAGGCTATGACTGTGACGTTGAACTAGTTCCTGGTGATACAAACGCAACAGGTGCTTCAATCATCGAACGAGGCGAGCCTGATATTGCTCCAGAATTATGGTCAAATTCTATGGCCGAAGCATTAAACAAAGGTGCTGCAGACAAACGTATCCGTTTCGCTGGTAAATCATTATCAGATGGTGGTGAAGAAGGTTTTTGGATTCCAAAATACTTAGTAGACGAAAATCCTAAACTTGTTTCTATGGAAGAAATCCTAAAACACCCTGAATTGTTTAAACATCCAGAAGATGATTCATTGGGCGCATTGTACAGCTGCCCAGCAGGCTGGAACTGCCAAATCTCTACTGGCCACTTATACGAAGCATTCAACATGGAAGAGCGTGGCTTTGACCTAATTGATCCAGGTTCATCTGCTGGTCTGTCTGGCTCTATCGCTAAAGCATATGAGCGTAAAGAAGGTTGGTTAGGTTACTACTGGGCGCCTACTGCTGTTTTAGGTAAATATGAAATGGTAAAAGTAGACTTTGGTTCTGGCGTTAACTTGGAACACTTCCAAACTTGTTTAACACAAGAATACTGTGAAGATCCAAAACCAAGCATGTACCCACCTTCCCCTGTTGATACGATCACAACAGAAGCATTAGCAAGCGAAAAGCCAGCTGTATATGAATACTTAACAAAACGTTCATTCACAAACGCAAAAATGAACACTTTGTTGGCTTGGATGGAAGACAACCAAGCTGAAGGTTACATTGCTGCTGAATACTTCTTAGAAAATAATGAAGACATTTGGTCTACTTGGGTTACTAAAGACGCTGCTGAGAAAATAAAAGCCGCTCTTAACTAAAAGTAACTTATATGACAAAGCACTAGAGTCATGAAATAAATGTCGATAGTGCTTTTTTACTTTTCCTAATACACAACAAGGTTCCAATAAAAATGGCCGACAGCTCTTGGTTTACTAGCTTCCCAGAATTAGATAGGAAAGATCTCACCACCGTAAAAAAGACACTAGACGGTGCCTATCGTGAGTTTTCTCGTAATTACGGTGAACTTATTGAAAGCTTTTTTGATCCATTACTCTCATTTTTAGTCTGGTTCGAAAAATTATTATTAGCTTCCCCTTGGTGGTTAACCATAGGTGTGATTTTGGCTGTTGTATACAGCGCAACTCGCTCATGGAAGCTTTGTACTGGCGTACTGGCGTCTTTACTTGCCATTGGTATATTTGGCATGTGGGATGACACCATGCGTACTTTAAGTGTCATTACCGTTTGTACGATACTCTCAATCGTCATTGGTGTGCCTACCGGCATTTTGATGTCACGTTCAAATAGAATGCAGTCCATCATAACGCCCATATTAGACATCATGCAGACCATGCCCGCATTCGTCTACTTAATACCCGTTGTTATGCTATTGGGCATTGGTAAGATCCCAGGTGTTATAGCCGTTATTATTTATGCTGTTCCACCAGTTATTCGCTTAACCAACTTAGGTATTCGTTTAGTCGACAAAGAAATCATGGAAGCAGCAACATCATTCGGGGCCACAAATACCCAGAAATTATTTGGTGTTCAATTACCCCTAGCTATGCCAACCATTATGGCCGGTATCAACCAAACTATCATGATGGCTCTCGCTATGGTGGTTGTAGCCTCTATGATCGGTGTAAAAGGCTTAGGGCAACCTGTTTTGAAATCCATTACCAACCAATACTTTACTTTGGGTTTACTAAACGGATTGGCCATTGTAGCGCTTGCTATTATTTTTGATCGAGTCTCTCAGGCTTATGCTAAACGCTCACAAAAACATCTAGGAAATCGTCATGACTAGCACAAACACAGATAACCAAACGACGAGTCCTCTCATCGAAATAAACGGTTTATACAAAATCTTTGGCCCCAAAGAGCAAAGTATTTTACCTATGCTAGAAACAGGTAAAAACAAAAAAGACATACTAGCAGAAACTGGCCACACAGTAGGTTTACGAGACATTAACCTTGACGTACACCAAGGCGAAATCTTCGTGATTATGGGGCTTTCAGGCTCTGGTAAATCTACGCTTATTCGTCACTTCAACCGCCTTATTGACCCAACTTCCGGTCAAATAAAAGTTGAAGGCGAAGACATTATGAAACTGTCTAAAGAAGAGTTAATCGAATTTAGACGACACAAAATGTCCATGGTTTTCCAAAATTTCGGGCTTTTACCACATAGAACGGTTCTGGAAAATGTTGCTTACGGTTTACAAATTCAAAAAGTTCCGAAAAAAGAACGCTCTGAAAAAGCCGTAAAATGGCTAGCGACTGTTGGCTTGGCGGGTTACGAAGAACAATATCCTGGCCAGCTATCAGGCGGTCAACAACAGCGTGTTGGCTTGGCTCGTGCTCTTTGTACTGATGCCGAAATTCTACTAATGGACGAAGCCTTCTCGGCGCTTGACCCTTTGATTCGTAGTGAAATGCAAGGTCAATTACTTGAGCTACAAGAAAAGCTGAAAAAAACCATTATTTTCATTACTCACGATTTGGATGAAGCATTACGAATTGGTGACCGAATAGCCATTCTAAACGATGGTGTATTGTCACAAATTGGTACACCAGTGGATATTCTTCTAAACCCTGCAGATGACTACGTTGAAGCTTTTGTTAAAGATGTAAACCGTGCTCGTGCAGTACCAGTCAAAACAATCATGCAGCAGTCAGTGCCGATTATAAAATCGGATAACTTAGCAGAAGCGATCACTAAACTGCCTAAGCAAGGTTACGCGTTTTATCAAACAGAATCTGGGTTCCATGGCATTCTGACTCGCAAGAAATTGGAAGCAGCCATTAAACTACGTCCAGAAGGCCGAATCACGCCTGAAGATGTCACCAAGATACCTGTTCTAATGCCTGATATGCTATTGCAAGAAGCACTGTCTGACTCATTAACATCCGACTACTCTCTACCCGTTCTGGATGAGAATGGTAAATGTGTGGGTGATCTAAGTTCTGAAAGTTTAGCTGAAACACTTGAATACAGCGCTGAGTAATTCACTTAGGCTCTTTTGTTTTCACTAAAAAGCACTCAAAAAAACCGCATTCACTTTTCAAAATGAATGCGGTTTTTTATATCTGCACAACATTTCGGTCAATAAGCTTTATCGACCAAAATAAAAGTCATAGCTTATTTTAAATCTAGAACGTCTTGCATGTCATACATGCCAGCTGTTTTACCTTCAAGCCAGCTTGCAGCGCGCACAGCGCCTTTTGCAAATGTCATACGGCTACTCGCTTTGTGAGTGATTTCAATACGCTCACCTTCTGTCGCGAACCACACTGTGTGCTCACCCACAACATCACCAGCACGAATGGTTTCAAAGCCAATCTCTTTTTGTGTGCGAGCTCCTGTTTGGCCTTCACGACCATACACAGCGCATTCTTTTAAATCTCGACCTAATGCATCCGCAACCACTTCGCCCATACGCAAAGCCGTACCAGAAGGTGAATCAACTTTATGACGGTGATGAGCTTCAACAATCTCTACATCGTAATCATCGCCTAGAATCTCTGCAGCCGTTGCAAGCAGCTTAAGAGTCAAATTCACACCAACACTCATGTTTGGCGCAAAAACCACAGGAGAATGAGCTGCAGCCTGATTCAAGGATGCTTTTTCTTCATCGTTTAAACCCGTTGTACCAACTACGATGGCTTTTTGATGCTTCA
Source organism: Marinomonas algae (assembly GCF_047525555.1). Classification (NCBI taxonomy): domain Bacteria; kingdom Pseudomonadati; phylum Pseudomonadota; class Gammaproteobacteria; order Oceanospirillales; family Oceanospirillaceae; genus Marinomonas; species Marinomonas algae. Next base: position 487,503 of record NZ_JBLIXK010000001.1, read on the forward strand.
CACAAAACGCAGCATTTTCTAGTGTCAGCGCAGGCGTCGTAAAATCAATAAGCACGTCAAAGTCATCAACGCAATCAGCTAAGCTAGCAACAGCCGCAACTCCTAATTTGCCGACACCTGCGATTTCACCTGCATCTGCTCCAACTAAACTGCTACCAGGTCTCAAAATAGCGGCACCTAAAGAAGCACCTTCAGCATCGTTAATGGCTGTAATCAAATACTTTCCCATGCGCCCAGACGCACCAATCACTGCTATTCGCATTATCTTGTCTTCCTCAAAAAATTTCGCAAACCATAACAAAAAATGACCTAAATCTCAGCCCTTAAAACTATTAAGATGACTTAGAAGGCATAAAAAAAGGAGCCAAAGCTCCTTTTTACGAAGAATCAATGATTAAAAGATTTCATTAGGTCTTAACTCTTCAATGGTTTCCAAATCAAACTCAATCACACCTTCTTCCGGCAAGTCGTCTAGACTTTGGCGTACAGCTGGTCGAGATTGATCATTCTGTTTAATCACAATTTCTACTCGACGGTTAGTCCCTCGATTCCTCACTGTATCATTTGGAACAAGAGGACGAGTATCTGCAAAGCCTGTTACAGCAAAGCGCCCTTGATCTAGCTGACCTGTAGCAAAAAGCTCTTCCGCAACTGAGATAGCACGAGCGGAAGACAGCTGCCAATTCGAACGGAATCGAACACTATCAATCGGTATATTATCTGTGTGCCCTTCGACTGAAATCGTTCCTTGAATCCCAACCAATACATCACGTATTAAGTCGATAACCGGAATGAAATCATAGTTTAATTCAGCCGATCCTGAGTCAAAAGAACCCTGATCTTTAATTCGAATCGTAATAGTTTCTTCTTGAGTTTCTATCTCGACCGTACCTTTCGAAATTTCTTCTCGCAGCACAGAAGCAATTTGCTGAGCATCTTCTTCTGTTTCTTGAATTTTCTGCTCTCGTTCTATATCTGCTTGAGATTTATTGACATAAGTGACCTCTGAAGGCTGCCCAGAATCTTCCTGCTGATTCAGCTCTGCCGTATCCGGCTTACAAAGTACTTCCAAAGTATGCTCTGGAACAGAGTCTACTTTTTGTCTAACCTCATTAATTGGCGTTGGTTCAGGTCGACCTGGACTAAATTCCAAAGCGATGACAGACGTCCCCATAGGAATCGCATCGGCTTCCACTTCTCTTTGCACACCAAAAGCGTATTTTAATGAACCCGCCAACTGTTTGAACTTGATGACATCCATTTCTGCGAATGACAATAGAAGCACAAAGAAGCACAGCAATAACGACATGAGATCAGCAAAGGTTCCCATGTAAGCAGGTAAACCCTCTATACATTCAGGGCAATCTGATTCTTCTTCATCACTCATTATAGAATCCACTTACAACTAACATGATTTATAACTAACACTACTCGCGTGCAGTTCGCTTCCCTTCCGCCAAATAAGACTTCAATGCATCATCAAGCACACGAGGGTTTTGACCCGATTGAATGGCCAGCAAAGCATCTAATATTAATTTTTGACAGGTTAATTCTTCTTCGGCACGAGCATTGAGTTTGGCTTGAATCGGTAGACACACCATGTTTGCCACCATCGCACCATACAGTGTCGTTAAAAGTGCAATCGCCATGGCAGGTCCAATAGAGCTTGGATCCGATAAGTTGGCTAACATTTGTACCAAACCAACCAAGGTTCCTATCATCCCCATCGCTGGAGCCACATCACCAAAAGCTTTAAAGATTTTGGCGCCGCTACTATGACGGTTGTAGGCTTGGCTCATTTCTTTACTAAGCTGATTTTTAACAACAGAACTATCATGACCATCTACTAACATTTGTATACCAGTAGATAAAAAAGGATGGCTAACTTCTTTTCCCTCTAGAGACAGTAACCCGCCCTTACGAGCTTCATCTGCTAATCCGTAAATTTCATCAATCAATGTGTCCATTGGAACACTTTTGAACATGAAAGCTTTACCTGCAACTTTACCAGCACCAAGAAATTGCCCCAGTGGATATTGCATTAAAGTAACCAAACTTGATCCAACCAATACGATAAGTATTGAGGTGGTATCAATAAACATCCCTGCAGACCCACCCAAAAAAATGGCAGCCCCAACAACTACAAAAGACCCTATAAGTCCTAATAACGTTGCGATATCCACACACGTCTCCCAACAAAAAGCTATAATGCGATCAATATATTAATATGATTCTATACGAAAGAAACACTAACCATGACATCTTCTTGCGTAATTTTTGTAATTTTCATTAACTCTCTCTTAAAAAGTGAGTATCTTTCCATTAGAAAATGTCATTTTATCAAGAGTAACTTCCATGTCTCGAAAAACTAATGTCCGCCATTTTGAAGAAAACCTAAAAGAATTGGACAACATCGTCACTCAACTTGAGTCTAATCAACTTTCTCTTGAAGAGTCTCTAAAAGCCTTTGAAAAAGGTGTTAAACTGAGCCAAGACTGTCAGTCTGTCCTCACCCAAGCAGAACAAAAAGTTCAAATTTTGCTTGAGAAACAAGATGGTGAGCATTTAGAAACATTTGATCCGGAAACCAATTCGTGACTTTAGACGATTTTTCACAATACGCTCGCCATCGAGTAGACAGCTATCTTGTTCAACATCTAAACGAATACAAACCCGCGACGCATTTACAAGATGCCATGGCGTACAGCCTATTTAATGGCGGCAAACGTGTTCGTCCTATGCTGACGTATGCCGCCGCTTCATTATTTGGCGATGCAAACGACCTGACAGACGCCAGCGCCGCGGCGATTGAATCCATTCACGCTTATTCTTTAATCCATGATGATTTGCCAGCCATGGACGATGACGACTTGCGCAGAGGCAAACCAACCTCTCACATAAAATATGACGAAGCGACCGCCATCCTTGCAGGTGATGCTCTGCAAACCTTTGCTTTTGAATTATTGAGCCAAGCCAAGCATAAGAACGCTGCTCTACAACTACAGCTCATTCAAGAATTAACGCACTCTTCTGGACGTCATGGCATGGTGACAGGCCAAATGATCGACCTTGCCAGTGTTGGGAAAAATATTGATGTTCAGGCTTTAGAAGAAATGCATCAACATAAAACCGGCGCTCTCATTCGTGCAAGCGTCCGTATGGGAGCCATCAGCACAGGAGCGACAACGCCCGCAGACTTTGCCGCATTAGACACGTACGCCAATGCAATTGGCCTCGCTTTTCAGGTTCAAGATGACATCATAGACATCACCAGCGACACCTCCACATTGGGCAAAACACAGTTTTCTGACGAAGATGCCAACAAACCCACTTACCCTAAATTACTCGGTTTACAGGGCGCTCAAGAACTGGCGAAGAGCTTACATGATCAAGCCGTCACCTCGATTTCACCTTTTGGTGATGCGGCACAGCCGTTAATTGAATTGGCAAACTATATTATTGGGCGCAACCACTGATATACTTACCCGCTTTTTAACAACCGCGTTTTTAAATTAACAGAGTGTGACCTAACCTGTGCCAATGTTTGAAGAAATACCAACAACACGACCTGACACGCCTTTACTGGACCAAGCCAATATTCCGGCTGATCTGCGTGCTTTGAGTAAAGAGCAACTGCCACAGCTTGTGCGTGAACTAAGAGAATTCATGCTATACAGCGTCGGACAAACTGGTGGTCACTTTGGTGCAGGCCTTGGTGTGGTTGAACTTACTGTCGCGCTACATTATCTGTATAACACACCAGAAGACCGCATTGTTTGGGATGTAGGCCATCAAGCTTACCCACATAAAATCCTCACAGGCCGTCGTGAAGCGCTCCTGAATATTCGCCAAGAAAATGGTATCTCTGGCTTCCCAAAGCGAGACGAAAGTGAATACGATACCTTTGGTGTAGGCCACTCAAGTACATCTATTGGAGCCGCGTTAGGCATGTCGCTCGCCGCTCGACAACTTAAAACTGGTCGTAAAGCGGTTGCCGTGATTGGTGATGGCGCTATGTCTGCAGGCATGGCATTCGAAGCACTTAATCACGCTGGCGATGCAAAAGCTGACATGCTCGTTATCTTAAACGATAACGAAATGTCCATATCCAAACCTGTTGGTGCGCTTTCTAGCTATTTTGCTCGTATCTGGGCCAGCAAGACTTATGACCATATTCGCAAAAGCGGTCAGAAAGTTTTTTCCGGTTTGCCTTCTGCTTTGGAGCTGGCTCGAAAAGCTGAAGAACATATGAAAGGCATGGTGTCGCCGGGCATGATGTTTGAAGAATTGGGCTTCAACTACATTGGTCCAATCGACGGTCACGACTTGGATCATTTATTAACCACCATCGCCAATCTAAAAGATCGATCCGGCCCACAATTTCTTCACGTTATCACAAAGAAAGGCAAAGGCTTTGAACCCGCTGAAGGCGACCCTATTGGCTATCACGCCATCAATAAGATCGAACCTGACCCAAAACCAAGCCAAGAAAAAAGCAGCTTACCTAAATATTGCAATGTGTTTGGGCAATGGGTTTGTGATGCCGCCGAGCATGACAATAAGCTGGTTGCCATTACGCCAGCGATGAAAGAAGGCTCCGACTTAATTGCTTTCGCTGACCGCTTTCCAGACCGATATTTTGATGTTGCCATTGCAGAGCAGCACGCAGTGACCTTGGCTGCAGGTATGGCGTGTGATGGATTAAAACCCGTCGTGGCAATTTACTCTACCTTCTTACAACGGGCTTATGACCAGTTGATTCATGATGTGGCCTTACAGAACCTTGATGTACTATTTGCCATTGATCGTGCTGGCTTAGTAGGAGAAGACGGACCTACCCATGCTGGCGTCTATGATCTGAGCTATTTACGCTGCATTCCTAACATGATTGTTATGGCACCATCGGACGAAGATGAATGTCGAAAAATGCTGCAAACAGGTTATCAATATGAAGGGCCTGCAGCAGTGCGTTATCCGCGTGGAACTGGCCCTGGAATCAAGCTAGAAGACAATCTAGAAACCATTAATATTGGCCAATCGCGCACATTACATACAGGTCAATCTGGTATTGTTATCTGCAGCTTTGGTCGACCTACTTATGACGCCCTAGAAGCAGCAAAAAATCTAGACGCTACATTGATAGACATGCGTTTTGTGAAACCGCTTGATGAGCAAGCCCTGTTAGATCAACGAGACGCAAAACTCATAGTAACGGTTGAAGAAAACGCCATTATGGGCGGTGCAGGCTCTGCCGTCAGCGAGTTTTTACAAGCAAACAATATTAATGCACCGGTTCTTCATCTAGGTTTACCTGACCAATACGAAGAACATGCTAGCCATAGCGCTATGTTAAAACGCGTTGGCTTGGACGCCTCTGGCATAGAAGCATCTATTCGACAAAAGCTCACCAAATAAAGCCTTTCCAATAGACCAAACTAGACACACAAGTTTCTATTTTGGTCTCTTTCTTAAATTACCTTAATGTTTTTTCTGCTTCCTCTATCACCATTTTTACGCGATTCGGAATACGCTTCTGACTATGGGTGCATAAGTACAAGGTTTCACTTACCGGCTCAGCCAATCGATGAACTTTAATACTATTCGGTTTGCTAAAAGCGCCAACAGCATGACGAGGTAAGACGGTAAAACCGAGTCCCATCGCCACAGGTTCAAGAATCAAACTAATTTGGTTGGAAAAACCTGTTCTTTTAAACACCTTCCCTTCTTCAAATTCTGGATAATTGGCGCCAATCAACAGCCTGACATGATAATCGCCATCAGGATGATCAATAAAACCAAGCTGCTGCAACTCATTCCAGCTTGCATCATGAGTGGTATGCGGCGTTACCAAAAGTAATTCCTCTTGCCCTATTGGTTTTATGTGCACATCTTTAAGACTCGATAAACGCGTCATGAAACCCAGATCAACCTTATGTTCTGCCACCAACTTCTCTATTTCTTGGTTGGGCGCAAAGCGATAATGAATAATCAATTTAGAATGACGCTGCTGCAACAAAAGCAACTGTTGATATAGCTTTAACCCAACACTGCCTGGTGAAGCGACTCTAACAACACCTTCAAATTTAGGGTCTTCTCCTAAACCTTTTTCAAGCTCAGATAACCCTTTAAGCAGCTCTCTTCCTTCTTGGTAAAGCCGATCTCCTGCATCCGTCAGCATAAATTGCTTACCTTGGCGCAATAACAAAGATGTCCCTATTTGTTCTTCTAATTTTCGCACCTGCTGACTCACACCAGATTGCGTCATATTTAACTTTTCTGCCGTCCGAGTGAAATGACCAACTTCAACCAAGGTACAAAAAGTGCGTAGCCAAAAAGGATTTATCATTACAAAAAATACTCATATCTATTTTAAATGATAATTTAACTTAATCACTTCTCCTTTGTAAACTAGCCACATCTTTAAAAGAGGAATGAATTATGAGTAATGTTTATCCACGCAATTTTTCCCATATTGGGATTTCAGTACCAGACCTAGAAGCCGCTGTTAAATTCTATACAGAAGTTATGGGTTGGTATCTCATCATGAAGCCAACAGAAATAACGGAAGACAAAAGTGCCATTGGTGAAATGTGTACAGACGTATTCGGTGCTGGCTGGGAAAAATTCCGTATTGCCCACCTGTCAACAGGTGACAGAATTGGTGTTGAGATTTTTGAATTTAAAGGCCAAGAAAACCCAGAAAACAATTTTGAATATTGGAAAACAGGTATCTTCCACTTTTGTGTACAAGATCCAAATGTTGAAGAGTTAGCTGACAAGATTGTTGCTGCTGGCGGCAAAAAGCGCATGCCTGAGCCTCGCTACTACTATCCTGGCGAAAAACCTTATCGCATGATTTACATGGAAGACCCATTCGGTAATATTCTGGAAATTTATAGCCACAGCTATGAATTGATATACAGTGACGGTGCTTACTAAAAGCCAATAAAAATAAAGCTCTATCATGTCTGATAGAGCTTTATACTTTGCATTCGATAATGAGATTTAAACTATTTATTAAATAAGCTGATAAAGGTTCGAATTCTCTCAGCATTCACACCACGGTCACTACGGCCAATTCGCGATACGCTGCGAATATCCACGCGGCTTTGCCCTTCTACAGACGATACAACCACCACAACATCATCGACAAACTGATAAACCGACGTTTTAGCACTGGCTTCAAAACGCAATGCATTTTGATCTTCAGCAACCATTTCCCACCCCATTTCCTTTGCTACTCTTAGGGCTTCTTGGAAAGCCGCTTGAGCTGATTTCTCAGAAAAGATCGGAGCAATATCAGGATAGGCTTGTTGTTGGAAAGCAGCGACTTCTGGGCCACCATAAACCAAAGTATTTCTTGCGCCTTCACGAGACTCATCAAGTACTTGAAAAAGCGGAGGATTAGTCGTGTCTGTCGTAATGTCATGAATCGGCGGAACACGCACTGGTGGGTTTATTTTTCCGTAGATTGTCGGTGCTAATAATGCAATACCAACAACAGCAGTGAAAAGCGACTTGCCTAGGCCACAACGGCTTTTCACAACCAAATAGTAAATAACACCAAAAATGCCCAGCCCCAAAACAGCATAAGCAATAGGGTTCATATAGTTACGCACCAACCCAAAACCAACAATTGGCTGCCACAAACCCAATTTAGCACCGAACATCATCACACCGATAACTAGAACAGCGATGATAGCGAGAGCCACTAAAACCGAGCCTATAATAGAAGAGCTAGAAGTTTTCATTCACATTCCTTTCCGTCATATACAATCTATAAAGAGTCAGAGCATACTGAATCCATTAAATTGAAAGCATTATAATTTACCTTCTTTTACTGACTCTCTAAGCACACCTAAAATTCAGGCAAGTACACCAAAGCACTTTTCGTATAAAACCCAGCTAGATAAAATAAAGGTTGTCATTGCCACAAGGCCGTTCTTCCAAGTGTCGAATTGAATACGAGCGTAGACGATTCCTGCCGAGGTAATACATAACGCCAACACACCAAGTATCCCCAAATAATTAGGAAACCATAAAGTAGCAGCGCCAAATAGCTCTAACATTCCTACAGTCAATAATGCCCCTTGATTCAGGCCACAGGTTTTAAAGAAAGATAAATGCGCATGAAACCGACTTTGAGGTAAACCAACTATCTTTACGCAACTAGAAAACAAGAAAAATATCGTCAGTTCTAACGACACCATAAAAATAATGAATGAAACCATCTTCAACCTCTAAAACCGTCTAAAAATTTTGCATCAAAATATCAAAGCCATTGAGTATACAAGATACTTAATGCTTTGCTACCGCTTGACTTCTATTCAGCAACCAAAGTAGCTAAACCTTAAACAAAGAGATAACTTTCTTATTGCCTCTCTTTCCCCTATAAATAATCACTCTGATATAATTTATTAAAAATGAACCATTAAAAAATTTATCTTCTAATTTGAGTACAACAATCGATGCAAAAGCACACTCATCCATCATTACTCACATTGCCGGTCATCAGCTTTCTCTCTTTATTTCTCGCCGGCTGCCAATCCCTTTTATCCTTCGATTCAGTTGACTCCGTAGAACAACTTTCCACTCAAATCAAAAGTGTAGACAGCATAGAAGATGTGAAAGCCGTCGCGGAACAAGCGAAAATCACACACAAGCTTATCCGCTCAGATATCAAAGCTATCAAAGCCTTATATGAAAACCTTGACCAAGAAGTGAATCAGAGATGGGGCTCAAACAACAGCGCTCTGCCAGACAAAAAAACCTATGTAAAATACGTGAACGACTACCAAGCAAGAACCGTAGTAGACTTTGATCAAGGCTCAGTACGAGTTGAAAGCATTGCTTCAAGTAATCCGCTAGCGTCATTAAAAGAAGCCATAACTACAACACTACTAACAACGGCTGACCCAACCAAAACAGACATTTTTTCCAGCTCTGCGCCCAATACCGAAGGTGTCCCTTTCTTATATCCTCAAGTCATTGATCACGATGGTAAAGTCGTTCAATACGCATGGCGAGCGGGACGTTATGCAGACTATTTAATTAATAATAAACTGCTGAAAAGCCAAGAAAATGGCAAAACCGTCTACGCTGTTGAATTTAATCTTGTGGAACAACACCAACACCTTCGCCAAGAAAAATACAGCGAATATGTCATCGCCGCTGCAAACCGCTACAACCTAGATCCAGCGCTTATTTATGGCATTATTGAAACAGAAAGCTCTTTTAATCCTTATGCTGTCAGTCCTGCAAATGCTTATGGATTAATGCAAGTCGTACCAGCCACAGCAGGCAAAGACGTTTATAACCTAGTAAAAAAACGCTCTGACGAACCAACCAAAGAAACCTTATTTCAACCAGAAAATAACATCGATATTGGCAGTGCTTATTTGTACATTTTGCAAACTCGATACCTTGTAAAAGTGACAAATAAACTCAGCCAGGAATACTCAATGATCTCCGCTTATAACGGCGGAACAGGAAATGTATTGAAAACTTTTGACAGCGACAGAACGGTTGCAATGGAAAAGCTTAATCAAAACTCAGCAAGCAGTGTTTATCAAAAGTTAAGATACGATCACCCTCGCTCCGAGTCTCAGTATTACTTAGAAAAAGTCACCAAGGCCAAGAAAAACTACCAGTAGAAAACGCATTTTATTTTAAATAAGACAGGCTGAATCCGATCGGCTATTGTTATAGAATATTAGTAATACAAATAAAAAAATAAAAGCCATGGAGTTACTATGTCATTATCCGTTATTCAACGAATTCTGTGCGGTTTCAGCGTCTTATTACTCTTACTCTTTTTAATTGCCGCTTCAGGCTTTTGGGGAGTCAGCAAAATAGAAAGTAGACTGGATATCGTGACAGGAAAGGTTTCTGATATTACTTCTACAAGCCACGCCCTTAAAGACGATTTGAGTTTAGCGAATTCCGCTGTCCTGCAATATCTTCTGAGCAAATCCCCAGACTCATTAGAAGGCTTATCTCAACGCTTTCAAACGCAAAAAAGTGAATACACTGAGGTTTCTGCAAGACTAGAAAGTCAGCTGGAAAACCTTGATGTCATGCGCAGCGCTCTAAGCAACATCAATAATGAAGCCAACCGTTTTTTCACATACACAGATATGGCATTTTCTAATTATAAAAAAATGCTGGATACTCAACTCCTAGTAAAAGAAGAAAAAGGCTACCTTAAAAGCTCTCTTCTCTTTACCTTAGAAGACTTAAGCTTCATGCAAGAAGAGGAAGATTTTGAAATTCGCTCTTCCGCTTCCTTCTTACAAAACAGCATACAAAATATAGAAACCTCTGTTGTTAACTACTTTGAGTCACAAGACCTACAAGATATGCAATCTCTGCGTGACAGCATGTCTTCCACTTTTGAAGCATTAAAAGATAAACAAGCCATCCTCAATAGCGACAATATCGATAGCCTAATTGACGAGCTGGAATTTGCCATCTTGTCTGACGAAGGTGTAATAGCCAAACATTATGAAAGTGTGAGCCTAGAACAAGAGTCCGAAGTTCTAGCGAAAAACCTATCCGCCAGCATGGACAAAATAAACACAGAAGTAGAACAACTGCTTTCTGAAACAGAGCACATGGGAGAAAGCGCAAAGGCAGAAGCCAGCACAGCGGCGTCTTTGTCCATCCTCATTATCGGCATTGTATTGATCATCTCTATTGCCATAGCAGTTCTTGTCACTTTATGGGTAAGTCGTAGTATAAAAAAACCATTGAAAGAGGTCATGACCGTATTAGGCAAAATTTCCGACGGTGATTTCACTCAAAGAAGCCAAGTAAACACACAAGATGAATTTGGCGAACTCTCTCGCTGGGTAAACGAACTTGTCTCAAAGCTGCAATCTGTTATGAAAGATATTGATCAATCTTCCAATAAAGTGGCAGATTCCGCAGCGAATAATGTGCGCCTCGCAAGCGATTCTAAACGTCTCATGAGCGCACAAAACCAACGTACAACAGAAGTCGCCTCTTCCATGAATGAGATGACATCCACCGTGGAACAGGTAGCCAAAAGCTCTGAAACCATTCTTCACCAAATTCAATCCGTTGACCAAGGCGCAACAAAAAGCCGCGCTCAAATGGATGCGAATATACAAAAGAATGAGCAATTACTCGCAAGAATCGAAGAATCAACTGTCGTTGTGAATCAGCTGGATGAATACTCAAAAGACATCGGTAACATCTTGGATGTGATTGAACAAATCGCAGAACAAACTAACCTACTAGCGCTCAACGCTGCCATTGAAGCCGCACGTGCAGGGGAACAAGGTCGAGGATTTGCCGTTGTCGCCGACGAAGTTCGTACGCTTGCCACTCGAACTCAAAGCTCAACAGAAGAAATCCAGCGAGTCATCACCCAACTTCAAGAAGGTGTCACCAAGACAGTCGGCAGCATGAACGAAAGTCATACCAGCGCCAATGCCAGTGTGGAAGAAGCACGCCTTGTAGGCACAGCCTTAACTGAGCTACAGCGCAACATGACAGAAATCCGGGACTTAAGTACTCAAATTGCCACAGCAGCAGAAGAACAATCCGCCGTAGCACAGGAAATCAGGCAAAACATTCAAGACATCTCTGAAATGTCTGAACAAGCCGCAACAGGGTCGGATCAAAGTGAAAAAGACAGTGAAGGCTTATCAAAACTCGCCACTCACCAAAAAGACCTTCTAAGCCAATTCAAAATCCTCTAACGAGTAGAAGCAACTTAGAAAACAGCAAAAACTAAAGAAGCCCATCAAGGGGCTTCTTTTTTTGTATCAACAAACCCTCTCGCAATCGCGACAGTGGCTTTGGCATTTTTGATTTTGTTTAATACTAGCTCAGGTTCTGAACCAGACTCATTTTGTGCTGCAAGCAAAGCAGCGGATTCAGCGACGCCGTAGATGCCTACTGTTTTGAAGATATAGTCAGATTTTGTGCTGAGTAATGACTCCATTGGGGCAAGCTCTTGGGCGCTGTAGGTGTTGAAGTCCCAATGATATTTTTGAGCCAAGGCAATCAAGTTAGTTTCGTCAGCTTTTATATCAATGCTGTTTAGAGAATAAATGTCGCTTGGTGTTAGACCTTTTTGCTCAAGAGCCGCCAACATCAGACTTTCAATAAATTCCAATGGACAATCTCGCTCGCAGCCCATGCCCAGCGTATAAATCGGGTTCAGATAAGGTTTCGCGGTAGTCATCACTAATTGCGCGCCAAGCCGGTCTGCTACTTGAGCGCCCCACTCATTGGCGCCACCTTCGTGACCCGATAATAGCGGAATCACGAACTTACCTTCTTCATCTAAAACTAAAACTGGTGGGTCTTGATACTTGTCTTGAAGCACTGGCGCAAGGGTTCGCATCACAATGCCTGTGGCGCAAATAAACACCAACCAATCCCCTTGCTGAAAAGCATTCTGAACGAACTCGGCAAAAGGTTTAGGCTTATATTCCACACTCGCCTCAAGTCCATTTCCATCAGAACTGTTCCCATTAGACCAACGAGCTTGAAGCTTTTTAGCCAATTGCTCGCCAGCTGGCGTTAACGCAATAATGCGAATCAACGTGTGCCTCGCTCGCTTTTAGTCACAACAAACAGAGAAAAATAAGGGCCGGCTTTGTCCTCCAAAGTCGATACGTCTTGCACGATGCGTTCGTTGTCTCGACCAATATATTCAAGATACTTAGCATCCTGCATACGGTTGGTTTTACGCAACGCCGTTAAGATTCTCGGGCGCGCTCGCCCTGCTTTCATGATGACCACACTGTCATGCTGCTCAAGTGCTGTATCAATTTGCAGTGCTGAATGGCGACCACTCACAACTGCAAAAGATTCTTTCAATACCGTCAAAGGATGATTCAAGGCTGAAGACGCCGCATTAATCGATGACACGCCAGGTACAACTTGGCACTGAAAATCGCCTTCAAGACGCTCTAATAAATAGGCAAAAGAGCCAAAAAACAATGGATCGCCTTCGCACAAGAATACGACGTCCTTTCCTTCTTCAAGCTCTTTGGCAATGGCTTTTGCACCATTGTCATAAGCCTCATTCGCAAGCGAACGGTCGGTCGACATAGGCATTACAATGGCAATCTCGTTTTGGGTATGAGTCACACCGGCAAAGGCTTCGCTAGCAATGCTTTTTGCTTGGGAGCCACCTTGATCATTAGCAAGATAGCTCACCACACTGGCGCCTTGAATCAAACGCAGGGCTTTCAATGTAATCAATTCTGGATCACCGGGGCCAACACCTACGCCAATAAATCGGCCGTGGGTGGCTTGCTTTTCTGTCACGCTCATTATGCGGTGTCCTTATTCATCTCTATCAAATCTTTCTCAGAATGCTTTTTAAAATGAAACAGTGTCACGGGTAAACTCGGACGATAAAGTCGTTGTCCAGCTAAACGCTCACCTTTGGCTACCGACACTTGCAAACTTTGTTCGTCAGCATCATTGGCGGCTTCTCTAATCTGTGCGAACTGTATCACTTGGAATTTTGTATCTTCAGTAACGGCGCTCACCATCAAGCTACCGCCAACAGGTAATCGTGCCCAGACTTGTGCCATCAAATCACTGAGTTCACCATCGCTGCCGCCAATAAATACCTTGTTCGGTGTATCGATTTGAGCCGGTAAATCCACCAGCACATCAGGTGCTCGCCCCGCAACAATCGACAAATTCTGCACAACACCGAAACGTTCTTGGTTCGCCGTTAAACAAGCTAAACGTTCAGAATGATGTTCAATGGCGACAACTCGACTGCGCGGATGCCAATAAGCCAGTTCCACACTCACACCACCGCAACCTGCGCCGATGTCCCAAACCGTGTCACCATCGTCTATGTTCATATAAGACAAAATTGCCAAGCGAACTTCTCGCTTAGTGATCATGCCTTTTCCGTCGCCTTTGTCCGTCACAAAGTCAGCATCTGGAATGCCCGGTGCTGTCGGATAAAAGCTAACTTGCTGACTGGTTTTCACAAGGATGACATTAAGTGGATCAAAAACGAATTCGTTATTTATCAGTTCATCCGTCGTAAAACTGCGCACCTGCTCTTGCTCGTAACCTAGTGCTTCGCAAACGATAATCTCGCTTCCATTTAATCCTGCCTTCACACACTCTTGGGCAATATGTTGCGGTTGACTGTGTTGGTCCGTAAGCAAAACTAAAGACTGATGCGCTTTTAAATAACGGCGTAAGCTCACTAAAGGGCGACCATGAAGGCTGACGACTTGAACATCTTGCAAAGATAAACCAAGGCGATGACAAGCCACCTGAATACTAGAAACATTAGGGTAAAAACTCAGCTGAGCTTTAGAAAAGGTCCGAACCAGCCAAGCGCCAATGCCGTAATATAAAGGATCGCCAGAGGCGAGCACGACAACTTGCTTTGCGCCTTGCTGCTGCCAAGTTTCGAAATCGCTTTGCAACTGTTTGAGCTTAGGTAAATCGCACACTTTTCCCACATGGGAATAAGTCGAAATGGTGTCATGCTGGCGAGGCGAACCCAACACGATATCTTGCTCAGACAAACTCGCCAAAGCCGCTTGAGCCGATTCATCAAGGTTCGCTTTTGCATTAACGCCTAACCCAATAACATGAATTTTCAGCGACTCTTTTTGTTCTGTCATCGTCTTCACAATCAGTAATACTCGCCCAAGTTACAACGCAATAATGCATTACAGCTGGCGGAAGTCACGGCACTGCCACCCATTCGTCCCAATAAAGTAATGCATTCTATACCAAGCTTTTCATGCTCTTGCCAAAGTGCGTCTTTTGATTCCGCAGCGCCCACAAAGCCCACCGGCATGCCGATAATCAAAGCAGGTTTTGGCGCGCCTTGTTCTATCATTTCCAATAAACGAAACAAGGCGGTTGGCGCATTACCGATCAAGACAACGCTTCCTTCCAAATTTTCAGTCCATAAACTGAGCGCAGCCATAGATCGGGTTTCGCCATTACTTTTGGCTAACTCGGTCGTACGTGGATCGTTTAAAAAGCACAAAGGTTCGCGCTCTATCATGCGTTTGGTCACACCCTGTTTCACCATTTCCACATCACATAGAATGGCGCAGTTTTTTGCCAAAGCCTCTCGCCCTGTTTGTGTTGCGTTCGCACTGAATCGAACTTGGGTCGCCACATCCGGCAAGCCAAGACTGTGAACCACGCGCATAGTGACCTGCTGCTGATCTTGATTCAAATTCGATAAATCGGTTAACGCACGAATTTGTCGAAAACTGTCATGCTCTATAGCTTGTGGGTTATTTTCGTATTGATATTTATCTGAAGGATTCACTGTTGGCTGTCTTTTTGTTGATTCTTAGAATGAATATTGCCCCACGCCGCTAAACAGGCTTGCAAGCAATCTTGTGTGTCACTGAATTCTCTGTCTGCTTCTGGCAATACTGGTCGACAATGAAGTAGCACAGGAATAGACATTTCACGCGCCGCTTCGAGCTTGGAGTAGGTTGCCGAACCACCGCTGTTTTTGCTGACAATAACGTCTATCCCTTGCTCTCGTAATAATTGCTGTTCGTCTTCTAAAGCAAAAGGTCCAATGGCTTTTAACCATTCTATTCCTTCTGGCATAGCAAATTTCGGAGCAACCGCAGTTCGCCAGACGACACGTTCAACACTTGGCAATTGGGTAATTTTCGCTAATAAATCTTCACTCATCTGACCTGCACTTAATAACGGCACACGAAAACCATCCAGTTGCGTGAGTAAATCAGCACCGGATTGATATTCGCTCCATAAATCATCTTGTTGCGCTTGCCAAGCGGGACGATGAAAACGCCAGCAAGGAATGCCGACTTCCTTTGCCGCATTCACGGCTTTTGTACTCATGGTTTGCGCATAAGGATGAGTGACATCGAGAATTGCGCCAATACCATTCTCACGCAAATAGGTAGCCAAACCACCAAGTTGAGTAAAACCGCCCACCACCAATTCGCAATCTACTTTTGGCACTCGAACCAGACCAGCCAAGCTGTAAACGACTTTCAGCTTATTCTGGAGAGTGCCAGCTTGATGAAGTGCATCGGCTAAACGTCGAGCGTCAGCTGTGCCGCCAAGCAATAGAATTTTCATCTTTGAGATCCTGCTAAGTCGGCTGCTTTACCTACGAAAAAACCTTTACGATCAATTGCCCAAACTTCTAGCTCAATATGATCAGGTATGTATTTTCTGGCGAATTCTAGTGCTTGCTGACAAACCGCATCGGCCAATTCAAGATTTGCATCTTGAGCAAAAGACAAGGCTTCCACACTGGTGTTCGCTTGAATCATTTTATCTTGCAGTTCATGGCTCGCACCCAATGTTACAGCGAGCTGTGCGAGTCTATTCAAATCAATACTGGAAGCTCGACTATTCAAATCCATGTGCTGTTGTGCCAGCTTGCTGATTTTCCCAAAGCCCCCACAAATACTAAGTTTCATCAGCTGCTTGGAATCGTCTTGCTCTACTTTCTTGATGTGCTTTAACACAGCACCAACAAAATCCCCCATTTCAATCAAAGCCATATCATCAAGCTGATAATGCTTTTTGATTGCCTCTTCACTGCTGTTACCAGTTGTTGCTGCAATATGAGTGACGCCATTAGCACGAGCCACATCGATGCCTTGATGAATCGACGCAATGTAGGCTGCACAAGAAAAAGGACGAACAATGCCAGTGGTGCCCAAAATAGACAAACCACCCAAAATACCTAGGCGTGGATTCATGGTTTTTTGTGCGATTTGTTCCCCATTAATCACGCCAACAGATACATCAAAACCGCCTTGATATTGATAAGTCTGAGCAAAACCTTCTAAATGTTCTGTCATCATTTTTCGTGGCACGGGATTGATAGCAGGCTCGCCAACATCTAACAATAAGCCAGTGCGAGTCACAATTCCCACACCTTCTGCAGCATGAAATCGTATTCCCTGTTCTGGTGATAAACGAAGTTCGACAAATAAGGTTGCGCCATGAGTCGCATCTGGGTCATCGCCTGCATCTTTGATGGTCGCGGTTTTCATGCCGCTATCAATTGGCTGATACTCAATAATAGGTAAATCCACGACCTTACCTTTCGGCAGTGTCACGCTGACTGTCGCGTTTTGTTGTTGAGCGAAAAGTGCTTGAGCCGCGGCCACACAACAGGCGGTTGCGCAGGTTCCGGTGGTTAAACCACTGCGTAATGGTGCGGGCGATTCAGCACTTTCAGGCCACATGGCTATAAATTCTCACCAAGAAAAAGTTTGGCTGTTACTTCCAAATTAGACGGAAAAAACAAATGTAAGTAACTCGCCGTTAAGCCTTTTTGTTGGTAAATCGCTTCGCCAGGAGCAGAATGGCGCTGGCGACGACCATGCCCAACTGGCTCAGGTGTATTAGCGCTACGTGATCGGTGATGAGCATGGCCGCGAATCTCGCCTTGTGGAATAACGGCTGTTTGCATTCCTTGGCAACCACGCTTGCCTCGCATCGCACCTTGGCCTTCTAAAATACCTAACATGGGATAACAAGTATCGTTTAAATCTGTTAAGTCTTCCAAGCTGTAAAGCATGCCGCCACATTCTGCCAAAATACTTTTCCCTGCTTGGTAAAAGTCTTGAATAGATTGGCGCATGGAGACATTTTCTGACAAGGCTTTTGCATGTAATTCTGGATAACCGCCCGGTAACCAAAGAGCATCCACTTCGGGTAGAGATGGATCTTTTAATGGGGAGAAAAAGACGACTTTTGCTCCCATACTTTTCAAAGCCATGAGATTTGCATCGTAAATAAAACTAAATGCCGCGTCTTTTGCGACTGCGATGGTTTTGCCCACCAAACTTTGTTGTACTTCTGTCGTCACATCAGCTGAAGTGAGTTCTTTTACAGGAGCAAAGGAAACGGCTTTCGGCAAGGTCAATAAGCCTGTATCACGGGTTTCTTTTAACCATTCAACAGCAACTTCAAAGCGCTCTTCCAATTCGTCTTTCACCTCAGAGGCTTGAACTAAACCCAAATGACGTTCTGGCAATATAATGGCTTCATCACGTTTTAAAGTAGCTAGTAAAGGCAAGTTTTCTGGCAGCGCGTCTCGAATCAATTCTGCATGGCGCTCACTACCACAACGGTTGGCAATCAGCCCCGCAACCTGCACATCATCACGGAAATTCGCCAACCCCGTCGCCAACGCTGCAGCAGTTTGTGCCATGCCTTTTACGTCCATGACAATCGCCATCGGAATACCAAAACGGGCGGCTAAATCAGCACTAGAAGGATCGCCGTCGAACATGCCCATTGCGCCTTCGACTAAAATTAAGTCCGCTTCTTTCGCTGCTTGATAGAGTTTGTCTTGGCAGTAGTCTTCGCCCGCCATCCAAATATCCAACTGCTCTACCGGCTGTTTAGACGCCTGAGCAAGAATTTGTGGATCAAGATAATCTGGACCTGTTTTAAATACTCGAACCACCTTGCCCTGCTGAGTAAAGTAACGCGCCAAAGCAGCCGTAATGGTAGTTTTTCCTTGGTTTGAAGCAGGAGCTGTCAAAAATAAAGCAGGACAGCTAACCGCGTCTTTATCAACCAAGTTGCCGTTATCAGCAGTCATAATACAGTCTCTAAAAGCGAATTTAATGAAATATAATGTGCGCCCAAATGCTGAGCAATATCTTGGCCGCGACCACGTTTAATGGTGGCATTTTCTATGTCGATCAATACTGTTTGCCCTAAAAGCTTAAGGTTCGACACATCCGCCTGTGTTCGTCCGTCTGTCAAAATATAGGTTTGGCTGTACAAATCGGCGTTTCCTTTGTGTTGCTTTGCCAAATAATCTCTAGCCTCTTCGATCGCCACTCGAAAAGGTGTTCCGCCACCAGCACCAAGGTTATCCAGCAACTCAGATATTTCTTTTGGCGCTCGCACTCTTGGCAAAATCGAAGAAACGCCATCTTGCCCAAAACCTAGAATCGCAATCTGCTCACGGGCTAAATAGGCTCGATTAGCAATGTCTAAAATTACGCCTTTGGCTTTGGCAAACACACCTTGATTTAAGGTGGAAGCCGATGTGTCCAACAACACCAAATGCAATCTTGCTTGGCCTGTTTTAGCAGCCTTGTGAGTTAATGTTTTGGGTGGCCATTCTTGTGGTTGGTTGATAATACTACGAAACCAATCCACTCCTTTGCCTGATTCTGAAGCATCAAGACGATAACCGCCTTGTTGCTTGCCTTTATGCTTTCCCGGCGTCACCTCACTCACAGACTTTGCCGTTGAGGGAACTTGAGCATCCGCTTGTAAATTAACTCGAATCGGCGTCGAAGACTTCAGCGTTTGAGGCGCCATGCTTCCCCAATCGCCTTCGCTACTTTCTAATTCACCTGATTCGTTATTGTCCGTTTCTTGGTTGTTTTTCTGTTGATTATTTTCAGGTCGAGACATCTCTGGACGACGAGAAGGTGGTGAAGGCGGTTGTATCTTAGCCTGTCGACGATGAGCCAAAACCAGTTCTTCAACCGCTTTTATATCATCTATTGTTACCTGTTTAGCACCACGCCACGCAGCATGCGCCATAGCAGCTCGAATCCAAACAATATCGCCACGCACGCCATCAATATTTGCTAACTGACAACGTTTCGCCACTTCCATTCGCAATGCATCTGGACAACTTATGTCACCCAAAGCTTTACGCGCCAAACGAATGCTGTTCTTCAAGTTACGTTGTTTGTATTTAAAGGCTTCACAGAAAGACTCTGGATCTTGGTCAAATTCGTCTCGAAGTCGAACAATTTGTACTCGCTCTTCAAGGCTGTATTGATTAGTCAGCTCAACCATTAAACCAAAGCGATCTTGCAGTTGTGGACGCAACTCACCTTCATCAGGGTTCATGGTGCCAATCAGTAAAAAACGCGCTTCATGTTCGTGACTAACACCATCTCGCTCCACGCGATTTACACCACTCGCCGCAACATCTAAAAGCTGATCGACAAGGTGATCCGCGAGCAGATTCACTTCATCCACATACAATACGCCGCCATTGGCTCTGCTTAATAAACCCGGTTTAAAAGCAACTTGTTTATCTTGCAATACTTGCTCTAAATCCAAAGCACCAAGTAGGCGATCTTCACTGGTGCCAAGCGGCAATGTTGCGAAAGGGGCAAGCTCTTCATCATTCAATAACGCAGGCATTACACCAGACAAACCACGAGCTAAAGTTGACTTTGCTGAACCACGAGGACCACTAATCAAAACACCACCGATTTGAGGATTCACTGCACATAAAATCAAAGCTAACTTAAGCGACTCTTGTCCTGCGACGGCAGTAAAAGGAAAGTTACTATGGGCAAGAGGGGTCATGGCGTTACCTGTTGTTGTGCTTGATGAAAGTCTACTGACAAATGAGCATTTTGGCTTATCTAAATGAGCCAGCAGCCACTTAAAAGCCGGTATAAAAAAACGCCTTATTATAGGCGTTTTTACTGTGTTTTACTTCGATAGACCTTATCTTTGTGCCATTTTTATGTCAAACGCAAAGGCCTCAGGTTGTATTGAATAAAACCAATATAAAAACCGTTACGCCATACTTTGATACTCTATGATGAGATCTTCAACCAAACCTAAATCAAATTGCGCTATGGCGTGCTGAAGCTTCTTCTGATGAAAAGCTGGCAACTTCTGCTGAATCAATAAAAAAGCCTCTTCCGCTTGCTCTATATCGCCATTTTGCGCTGCTAATAACAGCGGCTGCCACTCTTCAACTGCTAGGTTTAATAACTCTATATTTTCTTTTTCAATTGCGACGTCTAAGCTTTCATCAATCTGCCCTTTGATGGATTTATCAAATAGAGAGACAAATTCAACATTGGCATGCGTTACTAAGGCTTTATAAATTTCCTCTGCTCGATATGGCTTTGCGATTACTTGCCAGAAGCCATCATCGATTAATGCTTGCTGCTCGTGAATCAGGGTTGATGCCGTAACGGCAACAACAGGAATAGAACGAGAAGGGTCAGCCTCTTGAATGAATTTCAGAAAATCGATTCCTGTCTTAATCGGCATACGGATGTCTGTCATGACAAAGTCTGGCCGATTAGCTTGAAAGGCCTTAATCGCTTGCTCGCCGTCGTTGGCTTCAATTATCTGACAGCCCGCTTTTTCTAAAATAGAGACTAAAATGTCTCTCGACCAACTATCATCCTCTGCAACCAAGACTGTAATGGGGTTATTGAGTCGCATATTTAGCAATATATCAATGTCATTCTCTTCTGAGAGCGCCTCTTGAGGGACTTCGACCAAAGGCAATGCAATGCGTATTTTCGTACCCACTTCAGGTGTTGAATCGACAGACAAAGTGCCTTTCATGAGTTTGACCAATGTTAAAGACAAAGCCATGCCAAGGCCTGTACCACCAGACGCATCACCAGCTTTACCTTGCACAAAAGGGGTAAATAAATGATCTACTAAATCGTCTTCAATCCCTGGGCCAGTATCTTCTATCTCAATAAGAATCTGCTGATCTTCCCCCCAAGCAACAACCTTTACATGACCCTGTTGAGTAAACTTAATGGCATTGCCAATTAAGTTCGTCAAAACCTGCTGAAATTTCACTGGATCAACCCAAACTAAAGGACCATCTTCCAAGTGACATTCAACAAAGAGCGACAAACCTTTCTCTTGAGCTTGTCCACTAAACAGCTTTCCAATTTGTTTGACTTCTTTGCAGATATTCACCTTTTGCTCATGCAAAATAAGTCGCCCTGATTCTATGCGTGCAATGTCTAAAATATCATTAATAAGACCCAACAAACGCTCACCGGCGCTGGCAATAGCGGTAAAACGAGAACGTGAAACGCCGCTTAAAGTGTCGTCTTCTTCGATCAGTTGGGCATAGCCAATAATGGCATTTAATGGGGTGCGAATTTCATGGCTCATATTCGCTAAGAAATGGCTTTTTGCCTGATTGGCTTGCTCTGCAGCTTCTTTGGCTTGCTCTAGCTGCTGAGAGACATTTTTCTGTTCTGTAATATCATTCATGATATCGCCAACAGAAGTCGCACGACCGTTTTCATCATGAAGTACAAAGTAGGTTTCATAGGTTGCGAACACGCGCCCATCCAGGCTTCGAGCTTCCAACTCACCTTCCCACACACCATGTTCTTTTACATACGGAATGACAGTATTTTGAAGGAATTTCTGCGTTGTTTCTGGATAGAACTCTAAGAAATGAAATTGCTTCAGCGACTTATCATCCACATCATCATTCACGCCTAATAAGTCACACATCTTCTTATTGAAGTAGGTGATATTACCGTCGTAAAAAGAGGCCATTGCAAAGCCTTGAGCTGAGTTATCAGCAAAGCTTTTAAACGACTTAAGTTGTTTTAGCAGATGATGGTGTTCTGTAATGTCTCTGGCGATACCAAGAACCCCACGAAAATGGATACTCGGCTCAATCACTGGCACTCGGTGAATATCAAACAATCTAGACTCGTCACCTTGAGAGTGCCCCCAATTCTGCTCGTGAAAGGTAATACCTGTTTTTAGAACTTGGTTATCTTGCTCCTGGTAATAATCACCTTTGCCATCCAAATTCAGTTCTTGGTCAGACTTTCCTTTCACTTCTTGAGAGGTCAGCGAATTAAACTCTAAAAAGGCTTGGTTGCAATCGAGGTATTTGCCGTGCTCGTCCTTCGACCAAATTATATCTGGGATATTATTAATCAAAGAGGTTAGCAATAATTCCCTACGTCGCGCCTCTTCTTTCGCTTCAAGCAAGGCGTTTTCTGCTGCTACTAAATGGCTAACTTCCTCGATGACACCAGCAACGCTTTGCACTTTATTTAGGCGGTCAACACGCGTCACACTGCCTCGTATTTCAATCCAATATTTTTCCTTATCTTGGTTCTCTATGCTAAGTCTGACTGGCTTAACTACGCCTTTTTTCTGCTGTAAAAGTTCATCTTGCCAGCGTTCAAAAATATCCTTCTCTTCTACAGATAACAGCTCCAACCATTCACTAAGACGAGTAGGAACTTGTTTCTCCCGAAAACCTAACCGGAGGAAAAAATCGGAAGAAATATAGAGACGATTATTGCCTGGAAACCACTCCCAAACACCAGAATTTGTTGCCAAAATTGCTCTTGAGTATCGGCGTTGCAATTGCTTAAAACGCACCAAAAAAACTAATTGTAGAATGATAAGAGAGGTCGCTATAACGGCAAAAATAATTGCCAATAGACCAAGAAGAGTAGATAGCTGATCGCCCATGTTCAAAACTCCGTTTGATAACCCAATAATTAAAGCTTTTCTGGTTTATGGAAGTGGTAACCTTGCCCCCACTCAACGCCAAGCTCTTTCAATTGGTTAACGATATTTTGATTCTCGACAAATTCCGCCACCACAGGTTTCTTCAACATTTTCGCTAACTTAACGATGGAATCCACCATTTCATAATGAATTTCATTAACATGCATATCTTTAATAAACATGCCGTCTATTTTGATTAAATCGAATGGCAAATCCATTAGGTAAGCAAAAGATGAGAAGCCTGTTCCGAAATCGTCTAATGCGATACTGCACCCACTTTCATGAAGAAGAGACATAAAGTTACGCGTGTCTGTGAAATTATTCAGCGCTTCCGTTTCCGTAATTTCAAAGCAGAACTTACGCCCATCTAATTGGAATAGCGATAATTGTTCTACGATGAATTGGGCAAAATCGGATTGACGCACCGATAAAGCGGAAACATTTAAGGCAACTTGATCAACACTTTCCCATAAACTCTCTCGTTCAGAAAAAAGCTTCATCGTATTATGAATCACCCATCGGTCAATTTTCGAGATAATACCGAAGCGTTCAGCCGCTCTGATAAAATCATTTGGGTAAATCAATTTGCCGGTATTTTCATCTTTCAGGCGAACCAGAATTTCAACTTTTTTATTTGTGTCAGCACCATTTAAAGACAACACTTCCTGAAAATGTACCTCAAATAAATCCTTTTCAAGGCCATCAATAATTCGAAGCCCCCAATTAAGGTTGCCTCGATGCTCTTCATAAGCAAGGTCGTTTGCATTTTTAACAACCCGAGAAAGTACGCCTGATTTTTTGCTGGAATAACAGACTTCATCTGCGAGCATGATAACCTGCTCGAATGACACCATTTCTTCGGTAATAGGAACAGCTACTTGCGTTAAACTGATTCGAAACTGTCGCTCGTCCCAAACAAAAACAAAGTTTTTTATGCTTTCCTCAAGTAGGCGGAAAAAAGAGGACACGATTTCACTTCCCGCGCTAATCGCAATGGCAAACTTGTCACCACTAAGACGAGCACAAAAATCTCTTTGCGGGCTAATGTGTTCGCTCATCAAAATGGCAAACTGATGCAATAATTCATCGCCTGCGATGCAACCACAGGAATCGTTGATTAGTCGAAATTCGTTAATATCGATTAACACAAAATAAGGTGTATGAACTATGGATTGGGATTGGATTTCAGAAATAATATGAGAGACATGCTCATCCAATGCATCACGATTATAAAGCTGAGTCACAAAATCGTGTTGAGCAAGATATTTGAGACGATCTTGCATATAACGTCTTTCGTTTATTTCTTTGCGTAAATTACGGTTTGCTAAATTGAGGTTGGCCGTGCGTTCTCGAACTTTTTCTTCCAATGATGTGGTCAGTTCCTTTAGCTCATTTACTAATTGAAATTTCTCCAATTGATGCATCACACGAGCGCGCACTTCTTCAACTCGAATAGGCTTACTGATGTAATCATTTCCACCAGCCTCAAAGCCACGGTTGATATCATCAGCTAATGCAGTGACAAAAATGATTGGAACGTCTTTATGTATTGGATGGTTTCGGATGCGGCGGCATGTTTCAAAACCGTCAATGCCGCCCATCATAACATCGAGTAAAATCAGGCAAGGTTGTGTTCTTTCCAAAAGAGCAAGGGCTCTTTCTCCCGAATTAGCAAAAGAAATCTGGCAATTTAACGCCGTAATGACATCTTTTAAAACACGTAAATTCTCAGGAACATCATCAACTATCAATACTGTTGGAGACTGCTTCATTCTTTGCTACGCCCTTCCATTTGATTTACAAATTTCTCGATTGGGCAAGCTTATTCAGGTAATTATAATCAAGCACCATTATCAAGCAATAAACATACAACGCTCACTAATATTAACGCCATTCTGTACACAATATCCACTTAAGTTAAGTATTTAATATTATGCAGATAATGCCGTTAATATCTGGCTATGATTAAACTCAAACGCAACAAATCAGTGCATATTTAAAACGAAGAAAAGCACATTGCACGCATTCTATGCATCGGCTTTTTGAACTTCGGCCCATTTTGGTGGTTTGTGATAACGACCAACGACAGAGCTTAAAAGCACAAATGCAATTAAAGAAAGTCCTAAGTGTGTTAAATCAAGGAAGGTAATGGCGGCGATCAAAACAAATATATCAGCAATAAGAGTTGTTTTACTCGCATGAATATTGAATTTTCGTTCCAAGTAAACTGACAATATATTTAATCCGCCCAAAGACGTGTTATGACGAAATAAAATAATCAGCCCGAAACCAACCAATAAACCACCTAGCGTCGCCGACAACAATGGATGAATGGACAAGACTGCGTAATATTTCATTAACTCAGAGAGAATCGATAACAAGCTAACGCTAGCAAAGGTTCGGAGCGTAAAGTCTCGACCCAAGGTGTACCAAGCTAGAATGTAAAACGGAAGATTTAACAGGAAGAAAAGCTGTCCAAAAGACAAATCAGTAAGCCTAAGCAAAATCATACCAGCGCCTGCGGTACCACTGATCAAGAGTCCTGCTGAGTTTAAAATATGCAGTCCTAGAGCAACTAGGATACAACCCTCTAGGATAGAGAGCCAACGGTTTGTAATTTTCATAACATGTCCTTAACATGGACTGCATTAGCTTTTGGCTAATAACAGAAGTTGTAATATTTACTTCTTGTGGAAGTCGACTTACGTCTGAACATATCAACAAGACGGATAGCGTCTTACCTGAGATTTCACTGCGTATTAAAGCATTTTCCATACCATTAAGGGAAAAACTAAATATTATTTTTTACGCTACACTTTTTGCCTTGATCGAATTGAATTTATAGCAAGATTAGACTACTCATCAAAACAGAAACGGGGCTACAATAAAGGGATGAGAATTACACTTAGACAATTACAAATTTTTGAAGCCGTTGTTCATACAGGCTCAGTCACCGCAGCCGCGGAGATGGTTTCTATTAGTCAACCAG
This sequence comes from Marinomonas algae, assembly GCF_047525555.1. Taxonomy (NCBI): domain Bacteria; kingdom Pseudomonadati; phylum Pseudomonadota; class Gammaproteobacteria; order Oceanospirillales; family Oceanospirillaceae; genus Marinomonas; species Marinomonas algae. The sequence continues at coordinate 513,781 of NZ_JBLIXK010000001.1, forward strand.
CCGCCAGTCAAGCACTGAGAGAACTAGAAGCGCTATTAGGTCGCCCGCTTTTTCGCCGTCATGGTAAACGCCTACAAATCACACCTCAAGCTAGGCATCTTTTGCCACAGGCTCGTGCGGTGCTTAGTCAGATTGAGCAAATCGAGAGCATGGGCAATGAGGATGAGCTAAGCGGATCACTTCACCTTGCCGCCAGTGTCAGTATGGGAAACTACTTGCTTCCCAAACAAATGTCCTCGTTTAAACGCCAACACCCAAACATTCGCTTCACGTTAGACATCGGCAACACGCAAAGTGTTATTCAACAGCTATTAACAGGCAAAGCCGAAGTAGGCTTTATTGAAGGCTATTGTCAGCATGCTGAGTTAATGACTCAAGTTTGGCTAAAGGATGAACTTGTTGTCTTTGGCTCTGCTCAAGAAGATCGCCCTGAAGAGCTTTCTTGGGAAGACTTAGAGCAAGCCAGTTGGGTAATGCGAGAAGCAGGTTCAGGCACACGAAATATCTTAGAACAGTCAACCGCGTCTCATATTCCTCAACTCAACGTTGTGTTATCACTCGCTCATATGGAAGCGGTTAAACAAGCGGTTATTCACCAAATGGGATTAGGCTGTTTGTCTCGAATGGCAATATCTCAAGAGCTTAACTCTGGTTTAATTCGACTTTATAAAACACCTCTGGCCTTAAATCGAAATTTGTTAATTGTTACGCCCAAAAATACAGCGTTGACACAAAATGCTCAGCGTTTTATCGACCTATGCTGTACATCCGCGGATACATCCACAATTTAATGGATAAAAGTTAGAAACCGCCTTAAAAAGCGGTTCTTCTATTCATTTCGCAATGAGTGTTTTAGGGTTATACTTTTTGGCAGGGTAAATACCTTCAATTCATAAGGCGCGTGAATACCATTAAACAATGAATATTAATAAGATCGACCTTAACCTGCTCATCTATCTTGATGTATTACTAAGAGAGTGCAACGTCACGCGCTCAGCCAATAAACTCAATATTACTCAGCCAGCCATGAGCAACGGCTTAAAGAGGCTTCGAGATTTATTGAATGATCCATTGCTGGTTAGAACCAGTGAAGGTATGAAACCCACAGAAAAAGCACTTCGCTTACAACCCATTGTTCGCAAAGTGTTACTCGACCTTGAAGAAGCACTACAGCCAGAAGCCGACTTCGATGAAAAAGTCAGCACCCGCGTTTTTAGAATCATGGCCAGTGATTACGCCACCTCAACGGTTATACCTTTACTGCTCAACCGCCTTAGGGAATATGCGCCAGGCATAACGTTGGACATCATGACACCAAGCGACGTGACGTTTCATGATGTTGAAGCTGGGAAAATAGACATGGCGATTAATCGCTTTGAAGAACTCCCTCAATCCTTCCATCAAAAAAGCGTCTGGCTCGACACCTTTGTCTGCATGATGAGTTCAAACAATCCGGTGCGTAATAACTTTGATATTGAAGCTTACCTACAGGCACAGCATATTTGGGTTAGTAAAACGGGATTTGGTATTGGCGTTGGCATGGATCCAAATGATGTGCAAAAACTCGGTTGGGTAGATGAAGCATTACAAGCATTAGGCCACAAACGGAGTATTCGAGTCTTTACTCGAAGCTATCATACGGCCATGCATTTGGCGCTTGAGCAAGACCTGATCGCCACACTTCCTAAAAAAGTTGCCATGATCAATAAGAAAAACCCTGACTTTGTGATTCTAGATCCACCCTTCAATATTTCTAAAATTGAACTAAAGATGATCTGGAGCCCATTACTGCACCATGACGCGAGCCATATTTGGTTTAGAAGACAAGTAATGGATGTCGCAAACGAATTTATAACGCAAACTAAGATCTAACAAAAAAGGCACATATTGCGATGTAAGCAATATGTGCCTTTCGTTTTATAGAACCGATATTACTCTTCAGATTCGCCCACAGCTTCTTTTACTAAAGTCTGTAGCTCACCGTTATTAGCCATTTCAACAATAATATCGCAACCACCAACCAACTCGCCTTTTACCCAAAGTTGAGGGAAAGTCGGCCAGTTAGCGTATTTTGGCAGTTCTGCACGAATATCTGGATTATCCAAAATGTTCACAAAAGCAAAGCGTTCACCACAAGACATAAGAGCCTGTACTGCTTGTGAAGAAAAACCACACTGTGGCGCACGAGGATTGCCTTTCATATAAAGCAGAACGTCGTTGTTATTGATTTGCTCTTTAATTGTTTCGATTGTATTACTCATGTTAAAAACCTCGTTTTCAATTACGCTCACTTTAATTCAATAGCTCAATGCGGCGATATAAGGTGCCAACACCTAGTTACAAAATTAACGACAATAAAACCCATTAAACTTGCATCAGTTTATTGGGTCGAAGGGTGTATTTACAACCCCAAAAAGAAGCTTTCCTTCCCGCTTTATCAAGTTAATTACCCTTTACTCAAGTAGCCGAGTGTATTAAATTGGCTGATTCCCTTTTAAAAAAGACAATTAAGGAGTCCAAGCGTGTCGCCAAGACATTTTCTTACTCTGAAGGATTTATCTTCCGACGAGTTAAAGCAGTTATTATCACGAGCTTCTGAGCTTAAGAAAATTCACCATGAAGGTACCCTATTCCAGCCGCTTAAAAATCGCGTATTGGCAATGATCTTTGAAAAATCATCGACACGAACCCGCGTATCTTTTGAAGCAGGTATGGCACAATTTGGTGGTCATGCACTTTTTCTTTCTTCTCGTGATACACAACTTGGTCGTGGCGAACCCGTAGAAGACAGTGCACGAGTTATTTCCAGCATGGTCGATGCCGTGATGATCCGAACCTTTGATCATGAAACAGTAGAAACTTTTGCTAAATACTCTTCTGTTCCTGTGATTAACGCATTAACCGATGATTACCATCCTTGTCAGTTATTAGCCGACATGCAAACTTATCAAGAGCATCGTGGTTCAATTGAAGGCAAAAAAGTCGTCTGGGTTGGTGACGGAAATAACATGTGTAATTCTTACATCAATGCCGCCGAATTACTTGATTTCCAACTTGTTGTTGCTTGCCCGGTTGGCTACGAGCCAAATGCAGAGCTTGTTGCCGAACACAAAGACAGAGTAACGGTTCTTCATGATGCTTCAGAAGCTGCTATTAATGCTGATCTAATCGTGACAGATGTTTTTGCGTCCATGGGACAAGAAGACGAGCAAGAGCAACGCCTAAAAGACTTTGATGGTTTCCAAGTTAATGCTGAGTTGATGGCAAAAGCCAATTCAGATGCTCTGTTCATGCATTGCTTACCAGCACACCGAGGCGAAGAAGTGACAGCGGATGTTATCGATCATCCAGAATCTGTGGTTTGGGATGAGGCAGAGAATCGTCTACATGCACAAAAAGCATTACTTGAATTCCTATTGTGTCACTAATAGCATTCTAGGCTCGATTGAAATCAGTATTCAACGGGCCTTTTTTATACTCTAGGTGTTGAATAACACTCATCAACTGTGAATTATCATGAGCATTATTGAAGTTAGACATTTAAAAACATTGGCCGCTCTCAGGGAAACAGGCAGTTTGGTTGAAGCTGCGGAACGAGTACATTTGACTCAGTCAGCCTTATCTCATCAGTTAAAAGATCTTGAAGAAAAATTAGGGTGCCCACTGTTCATTCGTAAAACCAAGCCGGTTCGCTTTACGAGTGCTGGTTTAAGATTATTACAGCTGGCCGATGATGTTCTCCTGTCTTTTCGTTCTGCTCAACGAGACATACAACGTTTCGCGGAAGGCGAAAGTGGACGCTTACATATCGCCATAGAATGCCACAGTTGCTATGAATGGCTTATGCCCACTATTGATCATTTTCGTGAACACTGGCCAGATGTTGAGTTGGATTTATCGACGGCCTTTGGCTTTATGCCACTTCCCGCTTTGGCACGAGGCGATTTAGATTTGGTGGTTACATCAGATCCACAAGATATTCCAAACATCGAATACATACCTTTGTTTCAGTATGAATCTCAGGTAGCACTCTCACGCCATCATCCCTTAGCTAAAAAGGACTATCTCAGCCCTGAAGACTTTGAAAAAGAAACGCTCATTACCTACCCTGTTGAGATTGAACGACTTGATATTTTCAAGCACTTCCTGCAGCCAGCCGATGTATCACCAGCTAAAATCCGCCACAGCGAATTAACCCTAATGATGATGCAACTGGTTGCCAGTGGGCGCGGTGTTTGCTGTATACCTAATTGGGCGTTGACGGAATACACTAATCGACAATATGTCATTAGCAAATCATTAGGTGAAGAAGGTGTTTGGTGCAAACTCTACTTAGCGATCAGAAAAGATCAAAGAGATAATGCCTACATGGAAGATTTGATTTCCACAGCATCCAAAACTTGCTTTAAAAACCTGAAAGGAATTTTAGCGCCTGATCTGTAACCTTTCCTACAACAAGTAAGTCGGCATCAAAATACATTATGACACCGTTTTTTGATGCTGATTACGAGACCAGATAAAACTAAACTTAGCACCGCCAGATTCACTCTCATCGATCAATACCGCGCCACCATGCCAAAAGGCAATACGCTGAACAATCGCCAAACCTAAGCCATAACCGCCCGACGCTCTTGTACGACTGTTATCCAGTCGCTGAAAAGGAATAAAGACTTTATCGCGATCTTCAAAAGGAATACCTGGACCGTCGTCTTCGATATCCAGCTGCCACCTTTCTGAATCTTGAGAAAAAGAAACCGTGATGGTACTCGCTGCATATTTCGATGCATTCAAAATAAGATTTTGTAATGCTCGACTAATATGATGCTCATCAGCTTCAACAATGTCTGCTGAATCGATGCTTGTGTTTACCGTAAGATGCTGAAGCAAAAGGTGATTATGCTGCAATATTTCGTCAATGAGCTGGCTGATAGAAAGCTCTTTAAAGTTAAGTTCCAAAGAACCGCCCTCTAACTTTCCATAAGTTAAAACCTCATCAACAAGAGTATTCAATTCCTCAACATCGCCTTCCAAGGCTTCAATTGTTGGCCCTACATCATCGTCAACTTCATCTTTCACCATCTCCAAACCAAACCGAAGGCGCGCAATGGGCGTTCTTAATTCATGAGAAATGGCGTTGATCATCTCGCGCTGAACTTTCAGTAAACGCTCAATATGAGACGACATAGAGTCAAAAGAGTAAGCTAGCTCTTTTAAAGTACTGTTATTATCTGGCACACCTTGAGGCAAACCACTTCTGCCACGGGCAATTTGTCGAGTAATACTTTCAAAGGTTTTGCGCTTTACATCTAATGCCATCAGCTCACGCCAAATGAGCAACAACATAATGGCAACACCAACACTGATAATCACCACGACAACCAAAGTAAGCGGAAAAACATCTGTTTTTGTCAGCGTTATATAGCTTGGTTTTTCAGCGTTTTCATCCTTCCACAAAAAACCGTACTCTTGAGCCGTTCCCTGTACCAGAGCAACCCCAGAAAGCAACGCAGAACCTTGGGAATCATATTGGTTTATAGACAAGCTAGACATACTTTCAATCAAAGCGACTTTATCGGAGTATTCAAGCTGCGGTGTTAGTAGCAGTCGCTCTAATAATGTTTTGAATTGAAACATTGGATTCAACGTCGAAGCATTGCCGGTTAAAACAGGAGTAGCAGATTGTTGAAAAGACACGCTGTAGCTTGCCTCATCAGAAGCAAGCCACTTTTTCGTCTCGATCAAAGACGGAATATTCGGGAAAGGTAACGAAGCAGCACTGCTCAGGTTCCAATCAAATTGAGATTCAGGAACCTGCTTAGCAACGCCAGACAAGAGAAGAGCTGAGCTAATTTCAGCATCAACATAAAATAACTGCTCAGTTTTTGAGTCAGCAAATTCATTGTGAGCAAACTCAATCGCGACAAAGCAACAAACAACAATAGCAAAACCGCTTAAAATCAGATGTCGGTAAAGTCGCCAAATCTCTTCTCTCATTCGCTTTTATACTTCTTTAACAAACAAATACCCTTTGCTTCGAATAGTTTTTATTCGACGAGGGTGAATCGGATCATCACCGATTTTTGAACGAATTCGAGAGATTCGAACATCGACAGAACGGTCTTGACCGTCATATTCAATGCCACGCAACTCACCGAAGATCTCTTCTCGGCTCAGAATTCGCCCAGCGTTGCTAGAAAGCAACCAGAGCAAATCAAACTCAGCACTTGTTAATTCAACTTCTTCCTCAAGCAACCAAGCTTCTCGGCGAGAATTATCAATAGTCAAAGGACCAAAGACCAAGTTCTGTTCTTCTTTAGCTGCTACAGCAGATGTATCCACATCTTGTGTACTACGTCGCAACAAAGACTGAACTCGTGCTAATAGCACTCTAGGCTTAGCTGGTTTAGAAACATAATCGTCTGCACCAATTTCCAAACCTAAGATCTGATCAACATCGTCACTACGAGCCGTCAACATTAAGATCGGCCCTTTATATTCGTTACGCACACTACGACAAACAGTAAAGCCGTCAGCACCAGGCAACATTAAATCAAGAATCACAAGCGAAGGTTGCTCTGCAACAATACGCGAAATCGCTTTACGTCCATCAGGTTCAATATCTACTTTGAAACCATTTTTCTGCAAGTATTCTTGAGTAAGAAGCGCTAAGCGCTCATCATCTTCAACAATCAAAATTGTTTGGTCGTCTAAGCTCATGAACAATCCTCGTCCAGTTATTTTCGTTTTAAATTTAACATCGAAAAACCATGCTTTAACTATTAATTCACTTTTATGCAATTAATCAGCTAAAAGGCTATAAATTTTTTCCATTCTGTCACGGTTAACACCTCGGTCAGAATAACCAACACGTGATGCTGAGCGGAAATGAATCACTTTTTCAGTTTCAGGTAAGTAGAATTCAACATCATCGATATAACCAATGAGCTTACTTTTCACTTCAAAATGAACATATCCCAAAGAGCTACTGACAATATGAGCATCACCTTGGTTCAACATATGAGACTCAATCAATAATTGAACCTCTTTACGCTCTCCGCTATAAGTAATGGCTTCGGCATAATGAGTACTGTCGTCAACAGGAGCTTGTGTTGAAACGCAGTTCGGAGACGAAGGACAAGCTTTTAATAAGCCATCTGTCACACCTAATCCTTTAGGCATTTTGTTAGCAAACCCAACATAAATACACAGCCCTATCACTAGGACGACAACAGTAATAATTATCCATCGGATCATGCTTTACTTCCTCTCACTCACTGTTCCAACAATACCTGTTAACGAAAAGATCTTTTGCCAGGCTTCTTAGGTTTAAATTCTGGCTTATCTGTACTTTGCCAATCAAACCCTTTTGGTCGACGAGCACCACCTGCAGTAGCTTTATTTTTATGACGCTTGAGCTCAATTTTTTGCTGTTGTGTTTTAGGCTTAGATTCAGCTACTTTAAGATCAACCATATTACACAATGAACTTACTTCGGAATCTTCCATTTCAACCCAACGCCCTACTTTTGCTTTAGAAGGTAAGAAAATAGGACCAAAGCGTACGCGTTTCAAACGGTTTACTTTTACGCCTTGCGATTCCCAAAGACGACGAACTTCGCGGTTACGGCCTTCCATAACACAAACATAAAACCAACGGTTAATACCTTCACCACCACCATCAACAATATCAGTAAAGCGCGCAGGACCATCTTCTAAAGTGACACCTTTCTTCAAGGTAGCAATATGCTCTTCTGTCACTTCCCCCATCACACGCACAAGATATTCGCGGTCAATTTCGGTGGATGGGTGCATCAATCTATTTGCTAATTCACCGTCTGTGGTGAACAAGAGCAAACCAGAGGTGTTGATATCTAGACGGCCAACAGCAATCCAGCGCTCGCCTCTTAATTTAGGCAACTTATCAAAGACAGTAGGTCGGCCTTCTGGATCTTTACGAGTACAAACCTCACCTTCTGGTTTGTTGTAAATAATCACTCGGCGGTTTTCACCTGCTTCTGTAGCAACAATCGCATAACCGTCTATCGTAATGGAATCTGTTAAGCTCACTCGATCACCGAGTGTCGCCACTTCACCATTGACTAAAACGCGACCTTCTCGTATGCGGTTCTCCATCTCACGACGGGAACCTTGGCCTGCTCTTGCTAATACTTTTTGTAACTTTTCGTCCATTACGAACCTCATTGGGGGAATGCTTCTCAGCAACCCGGTTTTAAATAATATAAATGACTGGTTTGTTTCATTATAAGCCACAGAGTATCGGGCTTAACAGCTGAATATCAAACATTTTTATTGAAACGGAGATGGATCTCCTGCACCGACACGAATCACTTCAATATTATCAGCGTCCATCTGCACAACAGTGGTTGGCAATAAGCCACAGAAACCACCATCAATAACTAAATCTAACGCATGTTCTAAAGTATCGCGAATATCATAAGGATCCGTCATTGGCTCAGTTTCACCCGGTAATATAAGGGAAGAACTCATGATTGGTTCGCCCAACTCTTCTAGCAAAGCTGCGACAATTTTATTGTCCGGAATTCGAATCCCGATGGTTTTTCTTTTAGGGTGCAATAATCGTCTTGGCACTTCCGATGTTGCCCCAAAAATAAAAGTATAAGGCCCTGGTGTGTTGTGTTTTAACAAGCGATACAGGCGGTTATCAAAACGAGCATAAGTGGATATTTCAGATAAGTCGCGACACACCAGAGTGAAATTATGTTTATCGTCTAAGCGTCGAATCGCTCGAATTCGATCCAGCGCTGATTTGTCTCCTAAATGACACCCCAGCGAATACCCACAATCAGTCGGATACGCAATGACACCGCCATTGCGTATTACTTCAGCCGCCTGCTTAACTAAGCGAGCCTGAGGGTTTTCTGTGTGTATCTGAAAAAATTGACTCAAGACAATCTCCGTTGGTGCTACTTATAAAAATCAAAATTCGAATAGATTTAATGCCAATTCTGCCATATTAAATCTACTTCACTGCCATGAATTGGCGTGTATTTTCCGACCTGCATCCAAGGCCCAAAAGGTCCGTGGTAATCGCTTCCGACGGAAGCCTTTAAACCAAACTCTACTGATAAGCGTTCCAATAAACGGACGCTATCTGGACGCTCATTCCCAGACGCGACTTCCATGCCAGTCCCGCCCCATTTTTTAAAGTCTGCTAGCAGTCGTTTAAGTTTAGTCACAGTTAATGGGTAACGCTTAGGATGAGCTAAAACCAACTCTATATCCTGTCCAGACAAGGTCGTAAGAACGTCTTCTAACTCAGGCCAAACATCGCGTAATTGCCCTAACTTTTTATTTCCTAGGTAGCGGTCGAATGCCTTATTTGAATCTTTCACAAAGCCTTTCTCAACCAACAAGCTCGCAAAATGAGGGCGACCAAGTTGGCTTTCTCCCGCTAAAGTAACAGCTTCATCAAACAAATCGGGTAAGCCTTGTTTCACCAGTAAATCCGCAATACGTCGAGCTCTATCCAAGCGGATTAGCTGATTTTTCTCAACAACCGACAGTACCGCAGGATCCTCTCGATCAAAGTTCAAAGCCACCATATGCAAAGGAATACCTTTCCACTGGGTGGATAACTCAACACCATTCACGAAACTAATCCCAAGGTCTTTCGCTTTTTGACTCGCCTCAGGAATACCATCTAATGTGTCATGATCAGTGAGTGCGAATAATGAAACTTCTTGCTCTGCTGCAAGGCTTACCAAGTCAGCAGGTGAAAGGCGCCCGTCTGAGCGACTAGAATGTGAATGCAAATCGACTTTTCGATAACGCGCATCTTCAGGCATAAGTAGACTGTTTTTTAAAGGAAATGGTGTTTATCATTAGATCAGCATACATAAAATAGTTTTTATATGAAAATACTATTCGATATAGCCGTTACTTTTATTCTGTTACACATTATTTATTTCCATCCCACATACAAAGAAAAGGAATAAACATGCTTTACTCTATCATTGGTGAAGACGTTCCAAACAGCTTATCCGCTCGTCAATCTGCACGCCCAGCACATTTGGCCCGTTTAGAAGAACTGAAAAATGCCGGCCGTTTAATCGTAGCTGGACCAAACCCAGCCATTGATTCTAACGATCCAGGTGAAGCAGGCTTTACTGGCAGTGTTGTCATTGCTGAATTTCCAAGCCTTGAAGAAGCAAAAGCATGGGCAGATGCCGACCCATACGTTGCCGCTGGGGTTTATCAAACGGTTACTGTAAAACCCTTCAAGCAAGTTTTCTAAGCCATTGCTTGCTCTGTAGTAAATGAGCTTTTTATGACTAAGAAGCTCATTTCATTCTTATATTTTATCCAACATGAAAACTAGGCTTTCACATCTGAATGCCCAAGATCTCTTTCAGGATCAATGACATCGCGCATTCTTTGTTTCAATACTTTCGCTTCGGGAAAACCTTCTTCCGCTTTGCGGCACCAAATTTCTTGGCCATTGACTCGTACTTTAAAAATGCCCCCTTGAGTCGGCAGCAAGGTCACACTCTTAATATCATCATCAAATGTCGTTAATAGCTCTTGGGCTAACCAAGCAGCGCGCAACATCCAGCGACATAAAGTACAATACTCAATTTCTACGGCAGCAGTTCGCATTTGCTTTCTCTCCGGCACATTCACAAGTTATTAATTTCCCAATAATATTGGGTACACATTTAAATAAAGGAAGACTCTATGCGCAAATCTATCATTACTAGCCTTGCCCTACTCGCTTTTTGTTCATCTATACAAGCAACCGAAGTAGATATCTTAACCAACCAAGGAACGATTCGAGTTGACCTAAAAGATGAAGCAGCACCAAAAACCGTTGAAAACTTTCTACGCTATGTAGATGAAGGTTTCTATGAAAACACCATATTCCACCGAGTTATTCGTGGTTTTATGATTCAAGGTGGTGGTTTTACTGAAGAGCTAGAACGTAAGAAAACACACAAAGCTGTGGCTTATGAAGGCGATAATGGGTTGGCAAATATTCGTGGCACACTTGCTATGGCCCGCACTCAAAGCCCAGACAGCGCAACATCCCAATTTTTTATTAACCATGTAGACAATGTCTTCTTGAATCATGGTGCTCGCAACGGCGGCGCAGGTTATACCGTATTTGGCGAAGTTCTTTCTGGAATGGAAGTGGTCGATGCCATTGCCGCTTCCGCAACAACCACAGTTGGGCCTTACCAAAATGTTCCTAGAACACCTGTTGTAATCGAGAGTATTACTCGTGTTAACTAGTTACCGACTCACAGAACCAAAATTAAACTGGGGGGAAGACGGCGCGCCCCATTCCACTCAGTTTGATGATGTGTATTTTGATAAAGAATCTGGTTTAGAAGAAACTCGCTACGTTTTTTTAAAACAAAACAAACTGGCTGAACGCTGGGAAAAACCGGAGCAAAATGCCTTTGTCATTGCAGAAACAGGCTTTGGCACAGGTCTTAATTTCTTATGCGCATGGCAAGCGTTTTTAGACATTGCTCCAGCGGATAAACAGCTGCATTTTATTTCTGTCGAAAAGTACCCTCTTTCAAAAGAAGCGCTGAAAACAGCGTTAAAAATGTGGCCTTCTATCGATGATTTTAGTCAGCAATTGGTCGAAGCTTATCCTGAGGTTTGTCATGGTTTTCATCGAATTGAGCTTGAGCAAGGCCGAGTTCAACTCACCCTGTGGTTTGGCGAAGCTGAAGAAGGTTTCGCGGCTCTAAACGCCGATGTAGATGCTTGGTTTCTTGATGGTTTTGCACCTAGTAAAAACCCAGAAATGTGGACAAACAAACTTTTCCAACATATTCATAGATTGAGTCATCAAGGCACAACCTGCTCAACCTTTACAGCCGCAGGCATTGTCCGCAGAGGCTTAAAAGAAGTTGGATTCGATGTTAAGAAAGTAAAAGGCTTCGGCCAAAAAAGGGAAATGGTTGTCGCTGAATTAACACAGGACAGTCGCCCTATTACAGAACGCATGTCTCAAGGGGAAGCTTGGTTTAATGTTCGATCTGAAGCCGCGCCTGAGGTGACTAAAGTATTGGTGGTTGGTTCTGGTTTAGCTGGAGCCAATACAGCTTATGCATTGGCTCAGCAAGGTGTTCAAGTGGTTGTTTGGGAAAAAGGAAGTCATATCGCTTGCGCAGCATCAGGCAATCCGCAAGGCATGCTTTACCCAAAACTCACCGCACAAGACTCCTTCCTAAATCGCTTTTATTTATCTGGCTATCTACACGCAACTCGACTCTATGCCAAGCTTGATAAAAACAGAGCGTTTTGGGATCAATGTGGACTTATTCAAATCCCCAAAAATGATAAAGAGAATGAGCGTTTCCAGACGCTTTTAGAAGCAAAGCTCTACCCAGAGATTGTTCTACAAGCCTCAAATGAAAAACCAGGCAGTATTCTACTGCCTTTGTCCGGCTGGGTTGCACCGGGTGAATTGTGTCGTACTCTTTTGTCTCACGATAATATCAAAGTACAGCTCAACACACCTTTAGAGCAACTGGAACAAGTCACAAAAGACTCAAACCGCTGGAAAGCTATGTCTGGCTCTCAAGAAGCACTTTTCTCTCATGTGGTGCTTTGTACCGCTAACGATACAAATACCTTAAACGTCTCAGCGAACATGCCCATTAAACCAGTTCGTGGACAAGTTTCTTGCCTTACTTTAGAAAAAGCAGAGCAGTCTTGTTCAGAGAAAAACATCTCAGTCGACAAGATTGCAATCGAAAAGGTGCTGTGTGAATTCGGCTATGTATCACCACCAATGAATGGCTTAATACATTTTGGTTCTACATACGATTTAAAAGACGATGACACTCAGGTGCGAGCAGAAGGTCATAAAAGAAATCTGACTATTTTAGAAACGCTTCTTAATGCGCCCAATGACACTTTCAGAACAGAGGATTGCGAAGGTCGAGCTTCATTTCGTTGTACCGTCTCAGATTACACGCCCATTGTTGGCCCTGTCATGTCTGAAGATAGATGCCAAGAAGCTTATGCGCATTTACAAAAGAACGCGAAATGGAAATCGGATGAAATGGCTGAGCCATTGAATCAGCTGTATTTGAATATCGGTCATGGCTCAAGAGGTTTGGTTTCAACGCCATTAAGTGGACAATATATTGCCAGCTTAATTACCCACACACCTTCGCCTATCGAACAGGAAGTAGGTTATAAACTGCACCCAAGCCGATTCATCATTCGCGAATTGAAGCGTCGCCAAGGGTAACCAATCAACCTGCATTGAGCCATTTCAATGCAGGTTTTGATTTTACTTTCTAAGACTCAAACAACTCACAAGCACTTGGAATAAGCTCTGCTAATTTATTGGCTGTTTGTTGACGATAGATGTATTTATCTAACTCAGGCAGCAAGGAACGCAACTTTTTACTGAGCTGCAACAAATTTGGGTTCATTGGCTCATATGGATAAACATGGTCTTGCAAACTCAATTTGTGCAATTCATCTAGCTCATCTTGCAAAGTACTTTTCATCGCAAACAAACGATCTTTCTGGCTAATATCATTGGTCTCCCAATAAGCATCAGAAAAGGACGCATTCAGTTCATAAAAAATATGCAGTGCATCAGCAACATTCTTTTTAGACATATTATCTCCATCTTTTTGAGCAATCTTCGCATTGCCCCTTGTAATGTTTCACCCTAACCTTATAACCTACATTCTAAACATGAACGAATATAGGTGAATACCCCTTGAGTACAACAATGCCTCATGCCGTGACCCAAAACAATTTATGGCAATCTCTACAGGCCGAAGCAGAAAAACTTGCACAAGACGAGCCAATTTTAGCCAGCTACTTCAACACCACAATTTTACGTCATGACTCATTGTGTTCAGCGTTAAGCTTTTTGCTCGCCAGTAAATTAGACAGCATATCAATACCCGCTATGGTTTTGCGAGAAGTATTCCAAGAAGCCATGGCAGACACTAACTCTGGCATTGTCAGCTCCATCGAGCAAGATATTTTAGCAATTAAAGAAAGGGACGCCGCTTGCGACACGCTTACGACGCCTTTGTTATTTTTTAAAGGTTTCCACGCATTGCAAACATACCGTGTGGCAAACTGGTTATGGAAAAATAACAGAAAGAGTTTAGCTCTATATTTACAAGGCCAAATGTCCATGGTGTTTAGTGTGGATATTCACCCTGCGGCGACAATTGGCTGCGGCGTCATGCTCGACCACGCAACGGGTCTTGTTGTTGGTGAAACTTGCATTATTGAAGACAATGTCTCAATTTTGCAATCCGTTACCCTTGGCGGTACAGGGAAAGAGCACGGCGACCGCCATCCTAAGATTCGTTCTGGTGTGCTTATTGGCGCAGGTGCGAAAATTCTGGGCAATATCGAAGTGGGTGTTGGTGCCAAAATCGGTGCCGGAAGTGTTGTGCTAGAAGCAGTTGAGCACCATACAACGGTAGCGGGTGTACCAGCAAAAGTCGTCGGGCGTAACACGGAAGAAGAGCCAGCTCTGGAAATGGATCACAACATCAACCATTGCCTGCGTGACAGCTCAAAATAATCACAGACTATTCACTGCGCTAAAAAATAGTTACGACCTCACATGAGGTCGTAATTATTTAAAGCATCCTTTGGAACCATTTTGATGGTTTCACTCTCCGTATCAAACAGCAAGAACGCATCACCGCTTTCTAAAGCCCGTAATGCTTGTTTACGCTTCTGTTCAACCGATAAATCATACTCACCGTAGTCTGTACCATCACGGGACACAATATCGTCTAAGATGGTATCTAGTGTAGAAGCTTCCAATGAGCCATGAGGAATCAAAGTATCCATTACAGTGCTCCATGCTGATGTAACAAAGCAATCACACCCGCCTCGTCTATAATAGGCACATTAAGGGATTGCGCCTTAGTGAGTTTTGAACCTGCTTTTTCACCTGCAACCAAACAATCTGTTTTTGCCGAAACAGAACCACTCACTTTAGCACCAAGAGCCAGCAGTTTGTCTTTGACTTGGTCTCGGCTAAATTGACTTAGAGACCCTGTCACTACATACACCTTTCCGGCTAATGGAAGCTCTTCAAGTGATGCTTGCTGTTTTTTCTCCCAGGTTACACCGGCTTCTAACAAGCCATGAATCGTTTCTCTATTTGCTTCTTGATCGAAAAACATTTTGACGTGTTGCGCGACAATCGGACCCACATCATCCACTTCCACCAGCGCTTCTTGCTCAGCCGCCATCAAATCTTCCAACTCATTGAAGTAGCTGGTTAATGCTCGCGCAGTTGCTTCACCCACTTCACGAATGCCTAAAGCGTATATAAATCGATTAAACTGAGTTGCTTTCGCACTTTCAATCGAGCTGAGTAGCTTTTCTACGGACTTCTGCCCCATACGCTCCATCTTCAAAAGGGCTTCTTTTTTCTCATGCAAGGTGAAGATATCAACAGGCGTTTTGACCATTTCCTGATCTACTAACTGTTCAATTAATTTGTCTCCTAAACCATCAATATCCATCGCCTTACGCGATACAAAATGCTTCAAGGACTCTTTTAATTGAGCACCACAAACCAAGCCGCCAGTACAGCGAATAACAGCTTCCCCTTCCACTTGCTCAACATCCGAATGACAGATAGGACAAGTGCTTGGAAAATCTACTTCAAAAGCGTTCTCAGGGCGTTTTTCAACAACCACTTGCACCACTTTAGGAATCACATCACCCGCACGGTGAATAATGACATAATCGTTTACTTGAACACCTAAACGCGCAATTTCATCTTTATTATGCAATGTCGCATTAGAAACCGTTACACCACCGACAAAAACAGGTTCAAGTCTTGCTACGGGCGTAATAGCCCCCGTTCGCCCAACCTGAAAGTCAATTCCCAAGACTTTCGTCATTTCTTCTTGAGCGGGGAATTTTCTCGCAATAGCCCATCGAGGCGCACGAGCAATAAAGCCTAGCTGATTTTGCAGTGCAATTTTATCGACTTTATAAACAATACCATCAATGTCATAAGTCAGGTCTGCACGCTTTTCATTGAGCATTTCATAGTACTCAATACATCCTTCAGATCCTTCAACCCGCTGCATAAGGTCATTGATACGGAAGCCCCATTCGCTTAACTGCAACAGACCATCATAATGGCTTTCAGGCTGCTCCCAACCTTCCACATAGCCAATAGAATAAGCACACATCACCAAAGGTCGCGACGCGGTAATTTTAGGGTCTAATTGGCGCAGGCTACCTGCTGCTGCGTTGCGAGGGTTTACGAAGACTTTGTCACCTTTCTCTGCCGCCAGCTTGTTCAATTTTTCAAAGCCGTCTTTCGGCATGTAAATTTCACCACGCACTTCAACAACAGCAGGAGGTGTGTCTGTGCGTAATTTTAAAGGCACGGAATAAAGGGTTTTAATATTGGATGTTATGTCTTCACCTGACAAACCATCGCCACGAGTCACACCACGAACCAAACGCCCTTCTTCATAACGCAAGCTAATGGCCAAACCATCTAATTTTGGCTCGCAGCAATACACAAGTTTTTCAGCATTAAGCAGTTTGCGAATACGCTGATCAAAGTCCGCTAAGGATTCATTATCAAACGCATTATCCAAAGACAGCATAGGAACAGTATGAGCAACATTGGCAAAGCCATTATCAGGCTTTTCACCAACGCGTTGGGTTGGAGAATCTGGTTGAATCCAATCTGGCTGACTTGATTCAATTGCTTGAAGTTGGCGATAAAGACGATCATATTCCGCATCAGGAACAATTGGCTCATCTTTTACATGATAGGCATAACTGTAATCATTAAGTTGCTGAATCAAGTCCAGCATTTGCTGTTGCGTCATGTTTATTTCTTGGCTCATATATTAGGTAAACTCAAAATCTTGTGTCTAAAACAATCAAGGCCCCTTAGGGCCCTGATTTCTTCTTAGATCTCGTTTTCTACTGTTTGTTACGCATCAGTCGGCGACGTTCAAAATCACGTATTCGCTGGCGACAATGAGCAATTGTTTGCTCACTCATCGGCGTTCGACGCTCGTCGTATAATTCGCCACCGAGATTTCTGACTAGGGTTTGGGCTGTTTCGAGCATAAAATCAAATGCTTTCATGCTGTTTTTAGGCCCTGGTAAGCCCATAAAAAAGCTCACACCAGGAGACTCACCTTCGCCCATGGTTTCTAAATCAAAGGTGCCCGGCTCAATGGCATTTGCCATGCTAAATTGAACTCGACCACGATCGAAACCATCTTCATGACGGTGGAAAATATCCATATCGCCATAACGCATGCCGCAATTCAAAATAAGCTGAAGCAATTCCATACCAGCAAAGTTTTGGTCTTCCGGCGCAAAGATATTTATAACAATGACTTCTTCAATTTCTGTCGGTGCGGCTTCTTCGTCGAAATCATCTTCTTCCAAGTCATCAATAATGCCTTGAGGTGTTACCTGACCAATATCGACTTCAGAATAGCTACGCTCATAATCTTCTTCATCCTGATAACCAGCGCTGCCTTGAGCCTCAGCCGGTGTATCAAGATCAAGCTCATCTTGCTCATAAAAGCCGTCGTCTAAATAGTCTTGCTCGGCCATGGCTGTGCCATCAAACTCTTTTTCTGGCACCAAGGAAGCAAGTTCATCAAGATGCAGCTCGTCATCTCTATCTAACTCAGGGCCTGAGTCCACTTTATGAGGCACATCTGTCAGAGGCGCATTGGCCGTTTTCCGAGCATTTTCAAAGGCATTTACAATAGGATTCTGAGACGCTTCTGCACGCTCATCATATTCACCTTTTTTATAAGACGTAGGAGCTTGGGTAAATGACGTCACTTCATCCAAGTCTTCCAGTTCATCATAACTATCATCTGATTGAGCAAACTCTTGCCCTTTTTTATAACGACGAAATCCATCTATGAGGATAACGACAATAATGACGACCCCAATCAAGATTAGCCACTCACGCAAGCTAAATTCCATTACACATTCCGAATTACATCTATTTAAGTTGACAGTATTATCAAACGAAGCGCCTTAGGATTCAATTATAAGGACACCTTGATTACGATAATCTCTTTACTATTTATAACAGAACCTTCTTTTATACCGATAATTTGTCCTTTTGTCAGATCATTGTCATTAACACTCGACAATTTCACTATCAAATCGACTTGCTCCATTTCCGCCAAGGTCGCTGTTGGCATCAGAGCATCAAGGTTTGTTAACAAAATCGGTTGCCCTAGCTCATCAGGAAATACTCTCTGTATCGCTACTGGCATTTTTTGCCCTTCTGCTAAAGCATAAACCAACAACACATCATTGGAATGCCATTGAAGGTTACTTGGATCCCACTCTATTTTGACCGCAATTTGGTCAGTAATAATAGGAGCGACTTGATCATAGCCAATATTTCCTTCTTCACGAGCTTTGCTTATAGCAGACATCAAGGCAATACGTTCCGCAGAACGAGGATTATAACGAATGGCTTCTTGCCACGCTAAAACAGCGCCAAGATAATTCTTCTGATCAAATTCCGACACACCTTTCAAACCCAAAGCGGTGGCTTCTGTCGGTACATCATTTAGTATTTGATCCACCACTCGACGCATTTTATCTGAGCTTTGATTATCACTCGCATAAAAAATAGTTTGCGCATATTCGACTAATAAACTGATTCGGTTTTCAGCGCTTTCTGGCAATTTTTCTAATGCTTTTTCAAAAGCGATAACAGCCTCGTTGTACTTTCCCGCACTGACAAAGTCCGTGGCTTCGTAATACCAATCTTCTGCTCGGTCGTAGCGACGGCTTCGATACTGAAGAAAATCGCTTACTTTTTCTGGTGTAAGTTGCTGGTTTTGCAAATCTTGTGTAAAAGCAACTTCTTTTGAATAACCCATCCACTGATAAAGACTCACACTGCCTAATACGGCAATGGAAATGATCAGCAACATGACCCAATGAGCCAACCGAGAATCGCTGCCAAAAGAAAAAAATCGCATAGTGGAATCTTGATTTGACTCGAGCTCAATATCTTTTAAAAGCTGCTTCGACTCCAATTCTGTTAATCGGCCGGCGTCCACTTCTTCTGCAATTTCTGCTCTTCGTACCTTGGCAAAATTTTGCTGAGCCTTGTTCGCATTCTTAGCAGAACCTAATGTGATTGAGTAATAAAGAAACAAAATGCTCAACACCATCATGGCGCACATAATTAAATAAGCCACCATCATAAAGAAGCCTCACGTTTTCTTCGGTTTGCCCTTAAGACTAGAGCAAAGGCGACAAGTCCCAACCCAAGTAAAATAAAAGGCCCGTACCAGAGCAAAAAAGTCGCAGAAGATTGTTGTGGTCGATAAAGAACAAACTCACCATAGCGAGCGACCATGTATTCGATGATTTCTTGGTCTGTTTTTCGATTTTCGATCATTTGATGAACTTGCTCTCGTAAATCAACAGCAATACCGGAAGCCGAGTCTGCTAAATTCTGATTCTGACATTTCGGGCAACGTAACTCTTCAATCAAACTTTGATAGCGCGTTTTATTCAAAGCAGAACTAAATTGCATAATTTCATCTGCCATACTGCTGACAGAAAAAGCCAATACAAGCCATGTAAAAAGTACTTTCAGTGAAATCATTGTAAATAGCCTCGAATCTCTGGCCAGTTTTCAGCTGTAATGGGACCTTGATGCCGATATACAATGTCACCAAAACGGTTCACAACAAAGGTTTCTGGTGCGCCGGTCACGCCTAAATCAACACCCAAGTGTCCCAATTCGTCCATCAATATCATTGTGTATGGATTACCTTTTTCACTGAGCCATTGTTCAGCCAACGCTTTCTCATCTTTATAATCCACGCCCACTAAGATAACTCCTTGTGCGGCAAGTTCTACCAAGAATGGATGCTCGACATGACATGCAGGACACCAAGTGCCCCAGAAATTAATCAAATAAGCCTGCTTGGGTAAATCCTCTTGGGTCAGAAGTTGATCCGTTTCCAATGAAACCAACTTAAAATCTGGCACCTTTTTCCCAATCAAAGCCGAAGGCATATATTGAGTGTCTTTACCCAGTTGAAGGTAGAAGAAGACGCCCAATATCAAAAATACGAAAAACGGAATAAAGAGTAAAATTTTACGCATTGGCCGCACCTACTCGTCTTTTATAACGCTTATCCAGTGCCGCTAATAAACCACCAGCCATCATCATCAAACCGCCTAACCATATCCAGCGAACAAAGGATTTCACATAAATCCGAACGCCCCAAGCAGCACCGTCCAGTTTTTCGCCTAATGAAATATATAAATCCCGCGTAAAGCCAGCGTCCAACGCGGCTTCTGTCATAACTTGCTGCCTCGTTGTGAATAAACGCTTTTCAGGATGCAGTTCAGCAACAAGTTCGCCATTTTTGTAAGCCGTAAAATGTCCTTTATCAGCAACATAATTTGGCCCTCTTACTTGCTCTAAAGCATCAAATCGAAATTCATAACCAGCAACATTAGCTGAATCTCCCGGAGAGAGCCTTAATAAAGACTCGCTGCTATTGAGACTCACTAAAACAATTCCAACTAGCGAGACAACAATGCCAAGATGAGCCAACAACATGCCGTAGTAGTTTCTTGGTAGTTGGCGAGCACGAGGAATAATGCCTTTGGTTCCAGCCGAAACCTTGCTAAACCAATCGCCAAAAGATAAACAGACAACCCAGAAAACAACTGCCAGACTCAACCAAGCAATGAAGTTCAGCTCATAAACAAAGATCACAATGGTAGACAGCAAAATCGACAAAGCCGCCGACACCAAACAAGGCCATAGGAAAACATTGGCTTTGGTGTGATGCCATTTTGAAAGAGGACCAACCGCCATGAAGATAATTAACAGTAACGCGATAGGAGTGAATACCGTATTAAAATAAGGCGCCCCAACGGATATTTTCCCCAATCCCAAAGCATCAAAAATCAATGGATATAAAGTGCCAAGCAAGACTGTCAGAGTTAGCACTGTGAGTAGAATATTATTCAGCAACAACCAAGCCTCTCGACCTGTCACGCCAAATGACACGGTCGATCTCACTTGAGCGGCTCGAATCGCGTATAACAACAAACTACCGCCAACAAATAAGAACAATAAGGCCAAAATGAAGACGCCACGAGTTGGATCAGCAGCGAAGGCATGAACAGACGTTAAAACGCCAGAGCGAACCAAAAACGTACCTAGCAGAGACAAACAAAAAGTAAAGATGGCCAGTAAAACCGTCCAGCTTTTAAAAACGCCTCGCTTTTCTGTTACGGCTAACGAATGCAATAAGGCCGTTCCAGCTAGCCAAGGCATGAAAGACGCATTTTCAACTGGGTCCCAGAACCACCAGCCGCCCCAACCAAGCTCATAGTAAGCCCACCAACTTCCCAAAGTAATACCAAGCGTTAAAAACGCCCACGAAGCTGCCGTCCAAGGTCTTGCCCAGCGAGCCCAAGAGGAACTCAAGTTTCCAGTAATAAGTGCAGCAACCGCAAAAGCAAAGGCGACAGAAAAACCAACATAGCCCATATACAAAAGTGGCGGATGAACAATCAAGCCAAAGTCTTGTAGTAATGGGTTTAAGTCGCCTCCATCTGCCGGAGTATTGGGTAACAAACGAATAAAAGGAGAAGAAGTAAAAAGAAGAAAGGCCAGAAAACCTGTGCTTATTATTCCTAAAACGGCCAAAACAATAGGGCCAATGTCTTTTGGAAGCGTTTTAATTTTTAAAGCAACGGCAGAACACCAACCAACTAAAATCAACGCCCAAAGTAGCAAAGAACCTTCATGGCCACCCCAAACAGCACTCAGCTTGTACCAAATTGGCAATTGAGAATTCGAGTTCTGACTGACATACAAGACAGAAAAATCATCGATGGCAAAAGACCAAGTCAATATAACAAAGCCAATTAACACCCAGAATGACATGATGAAAGTAAGCGGTCTGGCCATTTCCAACAGCAAGCGGTTATTAGCCCAGTAGCCAAACAAGGGAACAAACGCCAGAGAACAGGCAAAAAACAATGACAGTATTAACGAGAACTGACCAATTTCGGGAAGCATATAAAGCCTAAATTAATGAGTAAATTATTCTTTCGACGTCGTCTTTGATGATTCGCCTTGGGCATTTTCTAAGGCCTCTGTGACTTCTGGCGGCATATATTTCTCATCGTGTTTTGCCAGTACTTGAGTCGCAACCAATACACCATCAGAATTCAGCTTTCCTTGCGCCACAATGCCCTGACCTTCCCTAAATAAATCGGGCAAAATACCGCTAAACTCGATTTTCACTTTATGTTGAAAATCAGTCACATCAAAAGAAACCGCTAAAGTCTCTGGATGACGAACAACACTGCCTTCAACCACCATTCCACCTGCACGGATATTCGCATTGTATGGCGCTTCACCTGCGGCTATCTGAGAAGGTGAATAAAACAGATTTATATTTTGTTGAAGCGCATACATAACCAAACCAACCGCCGCACCTAGCAACATAAGAATGATTAGGATGACTAATAAGCGTTTTTTCCTAACAGGATGCATCAGATAGTTTCATCTCTTTGAAAGCGTTTACGCAGTGTCTTTTTTACATGTCGACGTTTAGATAAAGTCGACCAAGTTATAAAAATCAAAGACACGACACTAAATCCATATACGGACCAAACATACACACCGTGTCGGCCCATTTCAAAAAAGTCGGTTAGGCTGTCAAAGACCATGTTTCATCACCTCTTCTTTCACCCAATGCGACCTGTGTTCTCGAGCCAAAATTTCCGTCTGCATACGCCATAATGCCAACCCAGCAACCAAACAATACAAACCAATTGTGGAGAACAATAAAGGCAACCACATTTCCACTGGCATCGCTGGTTTTTCCGTCAATGTAAATGTCGCGCCTTGATGTAGCGTATTCCACCACTCAACAGAATATTTGATAATGGGTAAATTGAGTAACCCAACCACACTCAACACTGCAACCGCCTTATTGGCTAATAGCAAATCAGCCAATGAATTCTGTAATGCAATAATTCCCATATACAATAAAAAAAGCACTAGCACAGAGGTCAATCTTGCATCCCAAACCCACCAAGTTCCCCAAGTCGGCTTTCCCCAAATCGCACCAGACACCAAAGCCATTAACGCCATAACCGCACCGATAGGCGCAACAGCTTTAATAAAGATAGGGGCGATTTTCATTTGCCAAACAAGGAAAACCAACCCAGAAACGCCCAAAGCGAGATAGCATGACTGAGCCAACATAGCGACAGGAACGTGAATATAAATAATCCGAAAGCTGTTACCTTGCTGATAATCTTCAGGAGCAAAAGCCAGCCCCCAAATCAAACCAACCACCAAGCTAACGCAGCCAACAATAAATAAAGGTAGCGCCCAAGGTTTGGAACAATGAAAAAACCACTTTGGCGACCCAAGTTTATGAAACCAAGCCCAATTCATTAGTTTGTACTCGCTTTTATAGCAATTGCAGTCATGAAAGGCGCAATGACCAAAGACAATAAGAAAATAGCCAACAAGATCGCCAACAAGCCTAAATAAGGCAAGCCTAGTTGAGCTGCTCGCACAGCCGACGTAGCAAAAATGATAACAGGCAAATAAAAGGGCAAAATCAAAAGCATCACTAAAATAGCACCTTGCTTTAAGGAAACCGTTAAAGCGGCACCAATTGCACCGATTAAAAACAAACTCGGCGAGCCAATCACCAGAGTGGCTATAAGCACCCAAAAGCCACCATCTGGCAAATACAACATTTCAGCTAACAGAGGCATCATGAATAACAAGGGTAAAAGTACAACAAGCCACTGCGCCGTTGTTTTAAGCAACATCAATAAAGGCAAAGACAAACCACTCATAATCAATTGTTCTAATGAGCCATCGGCATAATCTTCTTTAAACATACTTTCTGTTGCCATGAGAACCGCAAGAAGCGTCGCACACCAAACAATCCCATCAGCTGACGGCGCTAAAAATTCAGCCGAAGGGTTAACCCCCAAAGGAAACAAAACGACAACCATCAGAAAAAACAAAAGCGCATTAAAAACGTTTTGCTTACGTCGCCATAAGACTAAAATTTCGGCTTTGATAAAAGATAAATACGTCATATAGGCAGGCAAATGTCTCTAGATTGAAGAGACAATAAATCTTGGTGTGTTGTTAACATCACTGCGCCACCTGATGCTGTATGTTGTGCTATACGCTTTTCTAAAATGCTCACACCTTCGGCATCCAAAGAAGCAAAAGGTTCATCCAACAACCATAGTTTTTGTTTACTGAGCCATAATCGAGACAAGGCCACGCGCTTTGTTTGACCTGCGGACAAGGTACTGACAGAAGAATCTGAAAAAGCCAACAACTCCAATGTATTTAATGCTGAATGCAGTTCATCAGATGACGATGTTGGGCAATACCAGCGAAGATTCTCTTCAACAGTAAGGGCTTTTTTCACACCTGCCGAATGACCTAAATATAAGGTATTCTCCTGTAGGATTTGGCGCTTCTCTGTTACTTCTTGACCTTTATAAAATATATCGCCCTCTAATGGCGATAAAATGCCAGCAATCACCTTCAACAAAGAACTTTTCCCCGTTCCGTTCTCACCTAAGATGCGAAGAACATCACCAGACTGAACATCGAACGAAAGGCCTTTACAAAGATCCCTCTCTCCGCGCTCAATCCAAAGGTCTGATATTGTTAAAAAAGAAGAAGATTGCAAAAGATTTATCCATTCAGGTCGATATATTAATCAACATCATTAGTGAATATTAAAGCTCTCGTATTATATGAGATTCTTCCTTAAATAACGAACTCGTAGGCAAGCACATGATCTCTGACATCCGTTCAACGCTCAATGCAAACTCTGACAAGCAGAACATGAACGGCGCAGTTTCAAGTCATACAGGGACGCTTGCTAAACTCGCGAATGAACTCAAGTTCATTGAGAATATGAGCTTAATTAAATTTCAAGGCAGTGAAACTCTCAACCACCAAGGCAAGCCTGTTCAACTTTTACACGCCATCAGCTCACAGCAGCCTTTTACTTTAATTAATACAGGGGCGCCAATTAACCTTAGTGACATCAAAAGTGCTCAACTCAATAAGACTAATCCGCTTCAAGCCACTTTAACCACAACAAAAGAAAGCTTGCCGACACAAACCAACCAACCTCAAGCTGCTCAAACGAGCCGTACAGAAAATTTAGTGCTCGCTTCTCGAGTGTTAAACCTGACCGTTATATCGACACCTGTTGCTGTCACTTCAACTGCGAATCAGGTCACCAGCAATTCACAAAATAATACTCAGCCGAAGGCTCCTAGTTCGAACGCCTCTAATCCGATCGCGCCATCAACAACAAACACACAAACGAATAATCAAACCAACACCCAACCAACACAAATGACATCGGCTAATACATTAGCTCCTAGTCCTTCCCAAGTAGCACAAGGCAATACAGCACCCGCAAACTCGACATCAGGAAACATAACACCAAGCAATACTCCCTTCCTTGCTACGGTAACAGACGGCAAAACAGAATTTTCTATTCTAAGCCAAACCGAGTTAAAACGAGGGGATGTTGTTCGAGTCCTTGTTGATACAAACAATCAAATGCAAGCATTACCACCAAAAGCAGAAGCCGCTTCACTTTCTTCCCATCAAGAAGCGTTAAAACAGAGCCTACCGAAGCAACTGTCTTTAGAAGGTATGACTCAGCTAGTCAGACAGTTGAGTAACATGAGCGAAGCACCAAACCTTCCAACTCAAACACAACAAGCTCTGAAACAGCTCGTACAGAGTTTGCCAACGCTCACAGGCCTTACTTCTTCGCCAGAAGCCATGAAACAAGCGATCCAAACCAGCGGCACCTTTAGCGAGTCTCTACTTTTACAAGACAACAAAACGCAACTTCCAGAAGACCTAAAGCTCAATTTGACTCGACTTAAAGATGTTCAAGAAAGCACTGGCGCTTTACGGCTTGGTACAGTTCCAACAGAACAAATCGCAAATGCTATTGAGCGAATTACCACCACTCAATTACGCAATTTTTCAGAGAATAACCAAACAATTTCTCCAACTTATCCTCTTCATATCGAGCTGCCGATTAGAAATGGCCTTACTCAGAATCTGGTGCAAATAGAAATTCATAAGGACTCAAGCAATCAAGAAGAACGAAAACAAGAAAGGCGTTGGCTAGTAAAGCTCAAGTTTGATTTTGAAGAGACAGGAAAGTTTGAAGCCAGCACCAGCATACAAGCCAACAAAGTGAGCATTATTTTCATTGCAGAAGAAGCCGACACACTGCATAAACTCAAACAAAACATGCCTAGACTGAAGGAACAATTGCGAGACAAAGACATAGAAGTCGAAAGGCTGGATACGTTTCAAGCAAAGCTGGCTAACCCAGAAAAAAGCCTACAAACACACAATAAACCTTTAATCGATGTGAGAACCTGATGAAGAAGGCCATCGCGCTAAAATACGACTACAACACAGCCCCTATTGTCAGCGCAAAAGGAAGTGGATTATTAGCAGAAAAAATAATGGAGGTAGCAAAGGAAAACAATGTAATGCTACACCAAAGCCCTGAGCTCGTTGAAATGTTAAGTACCTTGGAGTTAGGAGAGGAAATTCCAGAGTCACTTTATTTGGCGGTTGCTGAAATTATCGCTTTCGCCCACAAAGTGAAGGATTATTAATGGTAGTCTGAGCTATGTTTATGACGAGATTCTTTCTTCAACAAGCTAATTAATTCTGCTTCGGCGCGGATCAACCCACACTTAGACACTAGATCATCAATCGTAGCGCCCATTTCCAAAAGCTCCATAGCTCGATTATAAGAAACACTGCCTTCTTTCGACAAAATTTCTGACTGTTTCTCAACCGCGAGATTTAATTTCTTCTCAATAGCTACCAGTCGTCGCCCCATACCAATTGACCCAGAGGCAAGTACTTGCACCTGTTTCTTTTGGTTCTGATCCGACTCAACCTGCTGACGCTTCATTGCCTTCAGGTGTCTAGACATACGAAACGCCCAGACACTAACCGCAATTAGCAACACAAATTGAAGTGTCAGTAAAAGGTTAAATAACCATTGAGATTCCATTAAATACAACTACCCTATTACTTACATTGAACTCACTTCAGACCATTCATCTTCTGATAGAAGCTTATCCAAATCCACAAGAATCAACAAAATATCATTTTTATGGCAAACGCCTTGAATAAACTTAGAAGACTCTTCATTTCCTACATTCGGAGACACTTCTATCTCAGATTGACGCAAATAAACCACTTCAGATACAGCATCAACTAACATACCAATTACATGACCTTCTACTTCCAAGATCATGATTCGAGTTGAGTCTGTAATTTCACCAGAAGCTAAACCAAAGCGCTGGCGAGTATCCATGACAGTTACCACAGTACCGCGCAAATGAATAATCCCCAAAACAAAGCTTGGAGCACCTGGCACTGGAGCAATTTCAGAGTAACGCAAAACTTCCTTAACTTGCATAACATTTACACCATAGATTTCATTCTCTAGGCAAAATGTCACCCATTGCAACATAGGATCTTCTGATTGAGTTTCACTTTTTAACGCTAAACTAGTCGACATTATTCATCTCCCACGATCAAAAGCTGATCATCACAATTATTTGAGCGAGCCTTTAAATCCATTTTTTGGATCTTCTAACAATTCTATAAAACCCTGTACGTCAAGTATGGCACACATATGATCAATTACGGTACCGGCTAACCAAGGTCTTTTACTTCTATCACTTCGCCATTTTACTTGGGATGGTTCTAAGGTTATTGCTTCAGCTACGCGCTCACAAGCAACGCCCCAGTTGGATCTATCCAGTTGAATCACAAAATGAAACTGCTCTTTTAAATCACCTTCATAATGATTTGGCATTACCCATCTTGCCGTGTCCACAGTACGAAGGTTGAAGTCACCAACATTCGCGACACCCATAAACCAATCCGGCTGCCCAAAGATAGAGGTTAATTTCTCTTTTTCACTTTGAAAAATCCCACCCAGCTCAATGAGTGGAACGGCCATTTTTAAGCCTCCAACATAAAAGAGTAAGCATTCAAAACGACCAACTGCCCAAGGTAAAGGGTCTGTTTTCGATATTTTTTTAACTGGCTCTGTCTCTGGCTCTGGCTCTGGCTCTGGCTCTGGCTCTGGCTCTGGCTCTGGCTCTGGCTCTGGCTCTGGCTCTGGCTCTGGCTCTGGCTCTGGCTCTGGCTCAATAGTCTCTTGCGTTTCTAATTCTACTGGCAACTCATCTGTTGACTCTGATATCGCTTTTTCAAATTCTTCAAATGAAGCATCTAAAGAGGACAACTCCTCTTCACTTAAACCAGACTCCTCTGTAGCAGGTTCATCATTCGTTACATCATCTACATCTTGATCTAACAAAGCCTCATCAACTTCAATGGGTGGCTGTTCTGTTGTCGCTTCATGCAATAAATCATCAAGATACTTTTGAACCGCAGCTTGAGGACCTATTAACGTTTGTTCCTTACTCTTTGTTTCTTTCATAAATGATTACTGTCCTGCTGGCTTCAGTAAAGAATCCACCAAACTCGCATACGCCTTTATGCCACGAGCATTCGGATCTAAAGCCGATGGCGCTATGCCGGCAGTACTTGCATCCCTTAACTTGGTGTCAACAGGTATGACTGAATGCCAGACTAATTCTTCATATGTGTCTTTTAAACTTCTCAAGCTTTTATTTGAAGCTTGGGTTCGTCGATCAAATAACGTAGGTACGATTAAAAAAGGAACAGGACGCTTTCTAGCACGGTTGATCATGGTGAGCGTTCTTACCATTCGCTCCAACCCTTTAATCGCCAAAAACTCAGTTTGCACAGGAATAACAAGTTGCTGACAAGCGGCTAGTGCATTAATCATCAAAACACCCAATACTGGCGGACTATCAATTAAGACATAGTCATAATCGTCCCATAAAATGGCCAGAGTTTTTGAGATTACAAGCCCCATTCCACCTTGAGCTTGAGCGTGGCGCTCTAGCGTTGCTAAAGCTGTGGAAGCAGGCAACAAAGATAAATTAGGATGCCCAGTTTCCAAAATCAAAGAAGCCGGAAGGTCTTCAGGTATTTTTCCTGCAGTCTGAAAAAGGTTATACGCACTGTGCTCAATGGAGTCTGGGTCAAAACGAAAATAGCTCGTCAGTGATCCATGTGGGTCTAAATCCACCATTAATACACGGTTGCCAGCATCTGCTAATAGACCTGCCAAGGAAACAACTGTTGTCGTTTTTCCCACACCACCTTTTTGATTCGCCACCGCCCAAATGTGCACTCTGACTCCCCTGATATCCTATGCTGTTATTTTGCTTACGAATTCTTTGCAATCATATACAGTAACTGGCTACTTAAACAAGTAATCATGAACATTATCAGCGTCCTGCTTGCTAATTTGTATCACTACACGACGATTTTGCTGACGAGCCTCTTCGCTATTATTGTCGATTTTTGGATGCTCACTGGAAAAGCCAACCGGTGCAATCATTTCAGGTTTAACACCCCGATAAATTAACTCATCCACCACAGAAGCAGAGCGCAAACTAGACAAATGCCAATTAGAAACTAAATTCCTTGAACTGACAGGTGTGTCATCTGTGTTACCTTCAACCAAAATAACGGTAGGGTATTCTTTCAAGATATTTGCAACCAAAATCAACAAGGCCACAGCTTCATTTGTTAAATCGTATTCTCCCTGCCCAAAGACTAAACCAGAGTTAAGCTCCAAACTTACCCAATCCGCAGACTCAGACACCGAAATTTGGCCGTCAGCATGCAATCCTGAAAACTGGTTTTCAACAACTTGAGATAATAGGGAGTAAACAGCAGAGGAATGACTTTCTTCTATCGTCGGAATCGCCGAAGGTATCGGTTTGGTTTCAACCACTTCAATATCTTTTGGTTCACCGACAATAGGCTCACCAATATTAATAGGCTTAACGGATTTTTGCACCGCTTCAAAAACGCCATGCAACGTTTCCTTCAGTCGCGGCTCATCTCCTGTATTTTTTGACGAAAGAGCATATAAGGCCACAAAGAAAGCAAACAATAAAGTAATAAAGTCTGCATAAGATAATATCCAGCGGTCTCTGTTATCACCTTGTGATGACGTCACCTTAGCAACTGCTCTACGGCCGCTTAACTTCCGTTTTGGAGCATTACTCATAGGTGCTCAGCTCTAACTCTAATCGATAAGGATGTTTGCCTGTTGCAATACCACAGATACCATCAATTAATAACTGATGATAAAGAAGCTCTCGATCAGCATAACCAGACAATTTCTTTGCGATAGGGAAAATCACTAGATTAGCAAAGCCTTGGCCGTACAATGTAGAAACAAAGGCAACAGCAATACCATGCCCTAAGGCTTCAGGGCTATCCAGATTTGCCATCGCTTGGATTAAACCAAGAACAGAGCCCATAATCCCTAAAGTAGGTGCGTAGCCACCAATAGACTCAATGAAGGTGATGCTTTTCATACGCTTATTATAAATACGTGTAGCGTCATCATTAAGGCGGCCTTCTAGTAATTCAGGGTCAGCGCCATCTATGACCATCTGCAAAGCACGATTAGAAAAATTGCTGCCAAGTATTTCTATATCTGACTCTAAGGCCAACAAGGAAAGTCGTCTCGCCTTATGAGCTAAACTATTGATTGCAGCACGGGAAGAATTAAAATCAAAAACGGGGGGGAATAGGCTCCATTTTAAAAGAGCGCAGGCTCGAATGGCTTCCTGAATACTACTTTGAATAAGTGTAGCGCCAATACTACCAACAATAACAATGATTGCAGAAGGAAGGTTTAATAGAAGAACTATTTCCCCTCCTCCTAACCAGTTAGCAAGAAAGACCGAACTAAAAGCGATTAATAAGCCAGCTAAAGTAACCAGATCCACTAGCTTACCTCTCGTGCAATACGCTCACCAATATGTTGTAGATCTATAATATCGTCCGCCAAACCAGCTTTTTCGACAGCCATTGGCATGCCATAAATAACGCAGGATTCTTCGCTTTGAACCCAAACTCTAGAACCTGTGTTCTTCAGCATACGAGCCCCCTCTCGACCATCGGCTCCCATTCCTGTCATAACAACAGATAACACTTTTCCTGGGTAACATTTTGAAGCTGAGCCAAAGGTAACGTCGACAGATGGTTTATAATTAAGTCTTTCATCCCCATCCAAGATGCGTACACACCCACCATTTCTAGGGTCTACCATCATTTGCTTTCCACCAGGAGCCAATAATGCAACACCTGCTTGTAGACGATCTCCGTCTTGAGCTTCTTTAACGGTAATTTGGCAAATATTATTTAATCGGTCAGCAAAAGCGCTCGTGAAAGCAGCTGGCATATGCTGAACCAATACTAGAGGAGCGGAAAAGTCTTTAGGCAACTTGCTCAACACGGTTTGCAAAGCCATAGGCCCGCCAGTAGAGGTTCCAATAGCAACCAAACTAACCCGCTTTCTAGCTCGCGGAATGATAACACCACGGTCAGTTACAATTGGCTTAGGAGCTTCACGTGGAGCTAGAGCTTCAACAGATACACGACCGCCCGTTAAACGAGTTCTTGCTACAGCGAGAACCCTATCAACCAACGCTCGTTTGACTACGGCAGAATCTCGAGAAATATCCTCGAAATTCTTTGGCATAAAATCAACTGCACCCGCCTCCAGAGCATCTAAAGTAACTTTGGCTCCTTCATGGGTCAGCGAAGAAAACATCAGCACTGGCGTTGGTTTAAGCTTCATGATGTTAACTACAGCGGCAATGCCATCAAGAACAGGCATTTCATAATCCATAGTTACTACATCAGGCGACAGAGATTGAACCTTGTCTATCGCCTCTTTACCATTATTCGCCGTACCAACAACAACCAGTCTTGGATCTGCTTCAAATATCTCAACTAGACGACGTCGAAAAAAACCTGAGTCATCAACAACTAGTACCTTTACAGGCATATAACATCCCCTAAGCGAAAATCGTATTACCTTGATGCATAAGTTTTCAGCATACTAGGAACGTCCAAAATCAATGCAATACGACCATCACCAGTAATTGTAGCACCAGCCATTCCTGCGGTACCTTGCAACATTTTACCTAATGGTTTTATAACAACTTCCTCTTGGCCAACCAATTGGTCAACCACAAAACCAACCTCATTGATGCCCACTTGGACAACGACGACATGAGCTTCCGACGGTAAGTCATTCTTACTGCTGCCTTTAACTAACCAGCTCTTAAGATGGAAAATAGGTAGTGTTTTACCACGAATCACAACAACTTGCTGACCATCAACAATATTGGTTTTCTTCAAGTTTAAGTGGAATATCTCATTCACACTAACAAGAGGGAAAGCAAAAGCTTGATCTTCCAGAGTAACCATTAACGTCGGCATAATTGCAAGCGTCAATGGCACCTTGATAATGAAGCGAGAACCTTGACCAAGAACAGATTTAATATCTAAGGTGCCGTTTAGTTGAGATATTTTGGTTTTCACCACATCCATCCCAACACCACGACCAGATACATCTGTAATTTCTACTTTAGTAGAAAATCCTGGCGCAAATATTAAGTTAAATGCTTCATCATCTGATAAACGTTCGGCTGCATCAGCATCCATTATGCCCTTTTCAACCGCCTTTCCTCTGAGGAAGTTAGGGTCCATACCAGCTCCATCATCTTCAATAGACAACAGAATATGATCACCTTCTTGCTCAGCAGATAAAATAACCGTTCCAACTCGAGGTTTGCCATTGGCTTCACGAACATCTGGCCCTTCAACACCATGGTCTACAGAGTTTCGCACCAAGTGAACTAGAGGATCTGCTAACGCCTCTACTAGGTTTTTATCTAAATCTGTGTCTTCACCACGTAAGACAAGGTTTACTTCTTTCTTCATGTTTCGAGCAAGATCTCGAACCACTCGTGGGAAACGACCAAACACCTTTTTGATTGGCTGCATTCGCGTCTTCATTACCGCGTTTTGCAAGTCACCAGTTACAACATCCAAGTTTGATACTGCTTTACCCATCGACTCATCTTCACTTTGAAGACCCAATCGGACGAGACGGTTACGAACCAATACAAGCTCACCAACCATATTCATAATGTCATCTAAGCGTTTAGTATCAACACGAACCGTTGCTTCCTGTGTAACAGGTGCATTAACAGTTTTTTCCTTAGGTGCTTCAGCATCAGCTCCTACAGGCTTCGCCTTAGCAGCTGGTTTAGGTGCTGCAGGCTTCTCTGGCGCAGGTTTTGCCTTAGCTTTCGGCTTCTCTGGCTCTTTAGGCTTTTCTGCTTTTTTCTCAGTTTCTTTCTTCTGATTTTGTAAACTATCTAGAAGTGACTCAAATTCATCTTCTGTTATTAGATCACCTGAGCCAGCAGGCACATCAGAGGAAGGTTCTGAGCTTTCGTCTTTCTTGATGTCTTTAGATGGAGAACCCGTTTCGCCGTGAAGTTTATCCAATAAAGCTTCGAATTCGTCTTCTGTAATGTCATCTGATTCTGCTGAATCTGACTTCTCTTCAGCCACTGGCTCATCAGAAACACCAGGAGCACCGCTACCGTGCAACTGATTCAGAAGTGCATCAAATTCATCTTCTGTGATTTCATCGCTATCGTCAGTTGCATCAGCTTTAGGTTCATCATCAGATGACGTATCTGAGCCACCCAAAGCATCGAGTAGAGATTCAAATTCATCATCAGAAATATCAACATCTTCATCTGAAGTGACAGAGTCATGATCTTCATCAGCTGAGGAATCATCGGACTCAACAGGCTCACTTGGCTCTTCAACGGCGTCATTTTCATCCGCGCCTGCCAACTCTTCTTCCGTTGGAGGAGTAGCGTACGCACTTAATGCCGAGATTAATTCTGGGGACGCTCGCTCCGGTTCACCACCAGCACGAACGGTATCGAACATTTCATTTACAGCATCAAGTGCCTGTAAAACAATATCCATTAAATCAGAGTCTATTTTACGCTGACCGTTTCTTAAGATATCAAAAACGTTTTCAGCGTAATGGCAGCAGTCAACTAATGCGGTTAACTGCAGAAATCCTGCACCACCCTTTACCGTATGGAAGCCACGGAAGATTGCATTAAGCAATGCTTTATCATCAGGGTTCTGTTCCAAATCTACTAATTGTTCAGAAAGCTGCTCTAAGATTTCTCCAGCTTCTACCAAAAAATCCTGTAAAATTTCTTCATCGACTTCAAAACTCATCCTCAGCCCCTTCTAGAAACCAAGACTTGATAGCAAGTCGTCTACTTCGTCTTGACTATTCAATACTTCTGGGTTGTTTTGTTTATTAATAGCTGGGCCATGACCACGAGTATCATCGTGACCAGACTCTTTCTCTTGGTGTTCAATTCCGGAGATACTATCAACGCGTCCAGCAACAGCGACGAGATGAACAAGTTTTTCTTCTACATCTCGAATTAAATCATTCACTCTAGCAATTACTTGACCTGTTAGATCTTGATAACCTTGCTCTAGAAGAATCGTGTTGAGGTTTGAATGCAAGGTTGTTGCGCTTTCATCAGCGTATGCTAAAAACACATCAATTCGCTTGTACAAATCACGGAACTCTTGCGGTGTCAAATCTCTTTGAATTAGACGCCCCCAATCTTTACGCAACTCTTTAGCGCGGACTTGTAATTCACTGGCGACAGGAACACTACCATCCACCATATCCATGGTTTTGTTAGCGGCAGCGCTGGTTGTTTCAATTACATAGTTCAGTCGATCTGAAGCGTCTGTAATTTTCGTTGTAGCTTCGCCTTCCCCTGACACCAAATCCATTGAATCAACTTGAAAATCGCGAATGGCATCATGAAGACTTCGCGTCAAAAAACCCACTTCGTTATAAAAGCTATTATGTCGAGCTTCACTTAACTCTTGGATTATTTTGATTGCACCACCAAAGTCTCCGACTTCGATATGTTTTTGAAGCTCTATAGCACCATCTTTAACTAGGCTTTCAAATTCCACTAGTCCAGACCCCAATTCATTTGACATCCAAAATTCCTATTTCGCAGCGTCTATTCGTTCAAATATTTTCTCAATTTTTTCTTTCAAAGCGACGGCAGTAAAAGGCTTCACAACATAACCATTTACGCCAGCTTGAGCAGCCGCAATAATTTGGTCACGTTTGGCTTCAGCTGTTACCATCAAAACAGGAATCGTTTTCAGTTTTTCATCTGCTCTCACAGCTCGGAGCAATTCAATCCCTGTCATACCTGGCATATTCCAGTCCGTCACTAGGAAATCAATAGACCCAGCTTGAAGTATCGGCAGTGCTGTTGTTCCATCATCTGCTTCAACTGTATTGGTAAATCCTAAATCCCGTAATAAGTTTTTAATGATTCGTCTCATTGTCGAGAAGTCATCAACAATCAGGATTTTCATGTTTTTATCCAATGCAACCTCCACACCCCAAAGGTAATATTCCACAACTCATAATTTAATCTCGCCAATTACTTAGTCGAGCTCGCAACCTCATAGCCGCTTGGCTATGTATTTGACTAACTCTTGATTCACTGACGCCTAGTACAGCGCCAATTTCTTTTAAATTCAGTTCTTCATTGTAGTATAAAGATAATACTAATTTTTCTCTTTCTGGAAGATTTTCGATCTCTCTTGCTAATTCATCTTGAAAACCATCTTCTTCAACAAGTGAATAAGGAGAGTTTTCAAATTCGGATTCTGAGCTTTCCAGATTATTCGTGTCAGAATCCAGCATTTCTTCA
The DNA here is from genome assembly GCF_047525555.1 of Marinomonas algae. Classification (NCBI taxonomy): domain Bacteria; kingdom Pseudomonadati; phylum Pseudomonadota; class Gammaproteobacteria; order Oceanospirillales; family Oceanospirillaceae; genus Marinomonas; species Marinomonas algae. Next base: position 549,627 of record NZ_JBLIXK010000001.1, read on the forward strand.
TAACTAAACAATTGGGTCGACATGGAGGACTGAATCATCTCATGATATTCGTCAATCCCTATTCCCATATGTGCAGCGACTTCTGTATCACCAGCTTCGCGCCCAAGAGTTGCTTCTAATTCTTTAATAGCGTTGGTAACAGCTCTACCATTTCTACGAACAGAACGAGGGGCCCAATCGGACTTCCGAACTTCGTCCATCATAGAACCACGAATGCGAATACCTGCGTAGGTTTCAAAGCTGGCCCCTTTTGTTGACTCAAAGCGTTTGTAGGCTTCTATCAACCCCATCATACCTGCTTGAGTCAAATCATCGACATCAACACTATCAGGCAGACGAGCCAACAAATGGTAAGCTATTTTCTTTACTAAATACCCATACTGCTCAACAATCGCATCAATTGAGAGCGTCGCTTTCTTTGAGTATGTGTTATATCCATTCTTGGTCTGCATAAAATATTCTAGGCAACCTTTACTATTTAAGTTAGTTGCGTCAACTAACTGTACTACATTGTTTGACGCAGCGCTTTCAGTAATAACATATTTTTACTAACTACCATACCTTTCTACCCGCCATATTTTAATGAGCCATATAGCTGACTATAATGTTCAGCTGTATAAACCGCTCGACTAATTAAATTATGCGCACGAGCCGGCTCAATATCATCAGGGATACGTTGACCGTCGGCAATATAAACAACAGGCAAACTTTCTTCGATTACCACACTAATCGCTTCTCCAAGAGAAGCTGACTCATCCAACTTACTTAAAACACAGCCATCTAGTTGAACTTGAGAATATATTTCAACGACTGTTTTTAATACTTGCCTTTGACTAGTACAAGGCAAAACTAGAAGCTTCTTCAAATTCTGGCGTGCACGCTTCATCATTAGAAGCTGGCGCTCAAGATTAGAATCTCTCGGATTCATACCCGCCGTATCAACAAGCACTAACGGATAATCCGCATATTTCGCCAAGACGTCATTTAAGTCTGAATATTCACTCACCACTTCAACAGGAACATTTAAAATACGACCAAATGTTTTTAATTGCTCATGGGCAGCGATTCGATAAGTATCCGTTGTTATTAAAACAACACCATCAGAACCATGCTTTAAAACATGCTGGGCTGCAATTTTACCAATAGAGGTGGTTTTACCCACACCTGTTGGTCCCATAAAGGCAATACAACCTCGAAGCTCACTAGAGTTGGAACGTACAGGAATATAGTCTGCTAAATTCGCAAGCAAGCGGTTCCAATCATCTTCTCGACCTTTTAAATCAATATCATCTATTAACCTAGAAACAACAAAGTCTGATAACCCCAACCCTTGTAACTGCTGTCGCGCTTTCGTCTCTGCAGAGCCAACCTTAGCATCCGCTCGATCTTCCTCTTGTTGACGACGATCTAACATAGCTCGAACATTTTTTAGTTCCAGCTCCATTTCACGCATCTGTCGTTCACTATCAACATTGCGAATAGATAGCGCTTCTTCAACTTTAGGGTCTGTCTTATCTTCTGATAGTGGCGGCATTTCAAAACGGTAAGAAGGCTTAGCCCGACTTTCATCGTCAGACACAGTTTCTTCTTTGAGAGGCTGTTTTTTGGCTTGTTCTATGCGTTCTAGGTATTCAGAGCTTGGCGTGCGACGTTCAGGCGAGTGATTAGATACAGGGCGTTTGGAGGACATACTAGAAGGCAGGGAACCGTCGTAATCCAAAGCGGCAACAATCTCTATCTCTCCGGTAGGAAGACGTTGATTCGATAAAATAACAGCATCAGGACCTACAGCATCGCGTACCTTTCGTATCGCTTGCCGCATGTCAGGAGCTCTAAACCGCCTAATTTGCATGAATAACTTAATCCTTCCAGTATATTTTTCTTACAAATCCATAGCTTACCCGAAAGATTCAAATAAATATAGATACTATTAATCTGACAAATCATCAAACTTATTGCCCAATTACACCAACCACAGTAATACGTTTGTGATCTGGTACTTCTTGATATGAAAGCACAGACATATTCACCATACCGTAACGCATAAATCGCGCCAACATTGGTCTAATTGGAGCAGATACAATAAGAATCGGCGTATTTCCCATTGCCTCTTGCTGCTCAGCTGACTGTTTCAAGGAGTTTTGTAATTGCTCAGCCATTTGCGGCTCTAAAATAAGTGCCTCTTCATTTTTTATACCAGACTGCTGACTTTGCTGCACCGTTTGCATCAACATTTTTTCCAACTGAGGTTCTAATGTTAAGACTGGAATTTCCTCAATACCGTCAGCCAATGTCTGAATAATTAAACGGGACAGAGAAGTTCGAACAGCGGCCGTCAATATCATAGGATCTTGAGTCTTAGGCTGTACTCCCATAATAGATTCCGCGATGGTCCGCATATCTCGAAGAGGCACACCTTCAATCAACAAGTTCTGCAACACTTTCAAAAGAACGCTCAACGGAATGGTATTTGGAACCAATTCTTCCGCCAATTTTGGGTTGTACTGTTTCAACAAGCTCAACAACTGCTGAACTTCATCATGACCAATTAGCTCATAGGCATGTTTATACATAATTTGGTTAATATGCGTTGCTACCACTGTGCTCACATCAACCACTGTGTAGCCGTAAGTTTGCGCTTGGTCTCTCTTTTTCAGATCAATCCATACAGCGTCCAAACCAAATGATGGATCTTTACCTGGCACGCCATCAATTGTGCCGAACACCTGCCCCGGATCAATCGCCAAATCTTTATCCGGATGCACTTCCGCCTCAGCTAAACTCACTCCCATCAAGGTAACTCGATAAGCGTTAGGCATTAAATCTAAGTTATCTCGGATGTGCACACTGGGAACCAAAAAGCCCAAGTCCTGAGACAGTTTACGGCGCACACCTTTAATCCTTGCTAAAAGCTCTCCGCCCTGACTTTTATCAACCAGAGGGATCAACCGATAACCTACTTCCAACCCCAGCATATCTACCGGAGCTACATCATCCCAACTTAAATCTTTCACTTCTGCAGGCGCATTATTTGAAGCAGACTTATTAGCACTCCCTGTTTTTTGCTTCTGTTTAGACTTCTGCTTCTTGCGATACTCCATAAAGTACGCAAGGCCACCTAAGCAAGCAGCCAAAGCAAGAAAAGACAAGTGAGGCATTCCAGGTACAACACCCATAATAGTCATCACACCGGCTGCAACATACAAAGCTTTTGATGAGCCAAACATTTGTCGCATAATCTGCGACCCCATATCCCCACTTTCATTAACTCGAGTTACCATTATCGCTGCCGCAGTAGACAACATAAGAGAAGGCAATTGAGCAACCAAGCCATCACCTATGGTTAAAAGTGAGTAACGTTCAATCGCTTCAGCAAAAGAAAGATCATGCTGCGCCATACCAATGGACAAGCCACCAATAATATTAATGCCAAGGATTAATAAACCGGCAATGGCATCACCTTTTACAAATTTGGAGGCACCATCCATAGAACCATAAAACTCGGCTTCAGAAGCGATCTCAATCCGACGCTCTTTAGCCTGCTCAGCATCAATCATGCCCGCATTTAAATCCGCATCAATCGCCATTTGCTTACCTGGCATTGCATCCAAAGTAAAACGCGCACTTACTTCCGAAATACGTCCCGCACCTTTCGTTACAACTGCAAAGTTAATAATCATCAAGATGGCAAAAACAACGAAACCAACAACATAGTTACCACCAATAACCACTTCACCGAAGGCTTGGATTACCTTCCCTGCCGCGTCACCACCCTCGTGACCATTTAGCAAAACCACTCGTGTTGACGCCACATTAAGCGCCAAGCGCATTAAAGTTGAAACCAGCAAAACCGTAGGAAAAACAGCAAAATCGAGAGGGCGCATCGAGTATATTGCAACCAAAAGCACAACGATGGCTAAGGCAATATTAAAGGTAAAAAGAACGTCCAACAAAAAAGCTGGGATAGGCAAAATCATCATCGCCAAAAGCGACAACAACAGAATAGGAATACCTAGATTTCCACTAAAAATACCCTGCACTTGCCCCGCAAGTCGATCACGGTCAAAATTCACACTAGATCCCTAATAGAAAAACAAAAAAGCATGATCAATTGCCATCCCACTTAAATTCGTCCGGCACATCCAAATTTGGCATGCTCTCAGGTCTTGGCGCACCCATACGAGAGTTACGCAATTGATATACATAAGCCAGTAATTGAGCCACTACTTTAAAAAGCCCTTGGGGGATTTCATCACCAATTTCTGTATGGTGATAAACAGCTCGAGCCAATTCTGGAGATTGTATCACAGGGATATCATAGTGATTGCCAACCTCACGAATTTTCAATGCAATAAAGTCACCACCCTTCGCAAGAAGCTTAGGCGCAGCGCCACCTGCTTGATCGTATTTCAGTGCAACAGAAAAGTGAGTCGGGTTGGTAATGATTACATCCGCTTGAGGGACATCTGCCATCATTCGATTCATTGCCGCTTGTCGCTGCATTTGACGTATTCGCCCACGAACCAAAGGATCACCTTCTTGCTGTTTGAATTCATCTTTAACTTCTTGCTTGGTCATTTTGAGCTTTTCTTTGTGCGACCAAATCTGAAAAGGTACATCAATAGCAGCTATTAAAACCAAAGCGAGAGATACAAAGATAAACGACCAAATAACAACATCGATACCATGAGAAATAGCGAGTTGAATGGACTGAAAGGTCAAACCTAAAGTTTCAGCCAAGAAATAGTTCAGCACAATTACTGAGATAAGCCCTACCAAAGATACTTTAGCAATCGACTTTAATAGCTCAACCAAAGACTGAGCAGAGAACATTCGCTTCAAACCAGAAATAGGGCTCAACTTACTTAATTTTGGCGTCAGAGGTTCCCAAGAAAAATTAAGACCACCCAAAGCAATACTTCCAACAATACCAGCTACCGCCAACACACTCATCAGTAGCAATATCGAATCCATCATAGCGACAACAGACTGATAAAGATGGAAGATCATTCGACTCAAATCAAATAAGTCTTCTCGCTCCATGAGAAAATTGAAGTCGAACAAGGCAGCCAAATCACGAGCCAACAAGGTACCAGTACCATAAATTGTCACCGCAGCCACGATCAATAACAAAGCAGAACTTAAGTCTTTTGACCTAGGCAAATTACCTTTATCACGGGCATCCTGAAGCTTTTTACTACTGGCACTTTCCGTTTTTTCACTGCCGTCTTCGTTTTCAGCCATTTAACTGAATCCCCCATGTGCTTTTCATCCAATCCATCACTTCTCTGAAAAACAGCAAATAAATATCTAAGAAGTCTTCCAACATAATCCAGAAAAAGAAGAGAGAAAACAACATAATAATAGGAAAACCAAGAGCAAAAATATTCAGCTGAGGCGAAGCTTTAGCAACGACACCAAATGATAAGTTGATCACTAATACAGCAATTGCTAATGGTAGAACTATCAGCAAGGCTTTTTCAAACATCCAACCGCCGAGCAATACCAATTGCCAATACTTTTGACTCTCAAAACCTCCGCCAATTGGCCAGTAATTAAAGCTTTCAGCCAAATACTCTATCATGACCAAATGACCATCAGTCCCTAGAAAAGCCAGCGCAACCATAGACAAATAATACTGACCTAACGTTGCTACCGAAATACCATTGGCTGGATCATTAGACATAGCAAAGCCAAGACCAGCCTTCATTGCCGCCAATTGCCCAGCCAATGAAAACAATTGAAACAAGATGGTAATGACGAAACCCAAGACAAAGCCAATCACCAGTTGCTCGGCAATCAGAACAATGTAAGCAGGTGATATAGGGTCATAATCGGGCACATCGATGACTGGCGTCACAATAACAGCGACTAAAAAGGAAAAAGCTACACGAACTCTGGCGTTAACCAAACGGCTACCAAACAAAGGTAGCGCCATAAAGAAAGCACCAATACGAAAAAAAGGCAGAAGAAAGCTAATCGTTAAATTCAGAAGTTCATCAGGATTAAGTTCTAACATTAGCCTATTATCATAGGTATATTAATAAACAAGTTGGTCGTAAAGTCCGTCAACTCTGTCAAAATCCACGGCCCTAGGTGCATGATAACGAGAATAGTGACAATCAACCTCGGCAGGAAAGAAAGGGTTTGCTCATTAATCTGTGTCGCAGCTTGAAACACACTCACAATCAAACCGACCAATAAGCTTGGCACCATTACAGCACCAACGATTAAGACGATTAAATAAAAGCCCTGCCCGTATAAGTCTAACACCACCTGAGGATTCATAATTTAAATCCCGAAGCTTGCCGCTAAAGTACCCATAATCATCGCCCAACCATCCACCATAACAAACAGCATGATCTTAAATGGCAAGGAAATAATAACAGGAGACAACATCATCATACCCATTGCCATCAAAACACTAGCCACAACCATATCCACAATAAGAAATGGGATAAAAATCATAAAACCAATTTGAAATGCCGTTTTCAATTCACTGGTCACAAATGCAGGCATCAAAATCGTAAAAGGCAAGGTTTCCATGGACTGAATTGTCCCTTCACGCCCAGCCAATTTCACGAAAAGCGCAATATCGTCTTCTCGTGTTTGAGCCAACATAAAATCCCTAATAGGAGCAGAAGCCGCTTCGACAGCTTGTCCTGATGTCATTTCTTCGTTTAGATAAGGCTGCAAAGCTACTTCATTCACCTTATCCAAAGTAGGCGTCATAATAAATAAGGTAAGAAAAAGCGCCATACCGACCATTATCTGGTTAGAAGGAGTTTGCTGAAGACCGATTGCTTGCCGAAGAATAGCTAGCACTACAATAATTCGGGTAAATGAGGTCATCATCATTAGAGCCGCCGGCAAAAGCGTCAAAGCCGTCATGATGAACAAGATTTGCAGCGAAACAGTATAATCCTGGCTGCCATCTGCGTTAGTCACCACTTTCACAGCAGGCAAACCAACTTCAGCCAAAGATACTCCTGGAACCAGCAAGATCAGCAGCACTAGAAAACGAATCACTTTACACCCTCATTAGCATCGCTTTTTTCTCTGCTCACTTCTTCCATAACAGAAGCAAATGAACCCTCTTTTAGAGGAAAGCTCTTTAAATGAGAAATATTGTGTGCAGTGACACCGATCAGAATTCGCTCACCTTCAACCTCAACAAGCATTAGCTTCTCTTTTGTGCCAAGAGACTGAACATTCACTATCTTGATATCAGATTGACCAAACTTCATTTGAGCCAATTGAAAGCGCTTCATCACCCACAAACAGGCAGGAATAAACGCGATAATAAAAACAAGAGAAACAACCATTTTCCATACAGACGAAGTCACAGAAATGTCCTGCACTTCTGAGGCCTGTAAACAAGGAACGGCCATACTAAATATGGCCGCGATAAGATATCTATTAACAAAGAAGGAATTCAATAGCGCTACTTCAATCGTCTAATGCGCTCACTAGGGCTTACAACGTCAGTTAAGCGAATACCATATTTATCATTCACTACAACGACTTCCCCGTGCGCAATTAATGTTCCATTTACCAGTACATCCAACGGTTCGCCAGCAAAGCGATCCAACTCAACAACGGAGCCTTGTGTCAACTGCATTAAATTACGAATGGCTATCTCCGTATTACCCAATTCCATAGAAAGGACTACGGGAATATCCATAATAAGATCGAGATCAGAGCCTAGACCATTACTGGAAACCTGTGGACTGGAAAGTGTTTCCAATTGAACTGGTTCAGCTTCCTGCTCATTCATAGCCGACGCCCATTCATCTTCGAGGCCGTCACTTCCCTCTGTTTCACCAGCTTCCGACATTGCAGCGGCCCACTCGTCCGCTAAGTCTTCATCCATTCCTGCTTGATCTGGAGATTCTTCTGCCATGTTATTTCGTTACCTTCGTCGGTTTAAAACTTTCGACCATTTGAACTGAGTAATGGTCATTACTAACACCTAACTTCCCTTTGAAAGTAGGCACATTATTCGCTCGAACCGTGACAAACTCGGGCATTTCTATCGGTATAATATCACCAGCCTTAAACTTCAACACCTCACCTAACGCAATCTTTCGCTTAGCAATATTAACGGACAAGTTAATATCAATCTCTTTGACATCCTGCTCAAGTGATTTTCCCCAACGGTCATCTTTTTCATCCACATCACTCTGGACACCTGCGTCTAACAGCTCTCGCACAGGTTCAATCATTGCGTATGGAAGAGTGATGTGCAATTCACCGCCACCGCCGTCCAATTCAATATGAAATGTTGAGACAACAACCACTTCACTCGGACTAACAATATTCGCCATCGCTGGGTTTACTTCTGAGCTAATGTACTCTAAATCTAATTTAAGTACTGGCGCCCAAGCTTCCGTTAAATCAACAAACACTTGCTCCAACATAAGCTGAACAATACGGATTTCCGTTGGCGTAAATTCTCGCCCTTCGATTTTGGCATGACGGCCATCACCACCAAAAAAGTTGTCCACCAACTTAAATACCAGCTTCGCGTCTAATATAAATAACGCGGTGCTTCTTAAAGGCCTAAATTTAACCAAGTTCAAACTGGTTGGCACGTACAATGTGTGAACATATTCACCGAACTTCATAACCTGAAGACCACCAGACGATACGTCAGCAGTACGGCGAAGCATATTAAACAAACTAATCCGCGTATAACGTGCGAAACGTTCGTTTATCATCTCCAATGTGGGCATACGCCCACGAACAATACGCTCTTGACTTGTAATGTCATAAGACGCCACACCATTAGCGTCTTTATTATCGTCTTCTGCAGGTTTCTCATCAGCCCCATGCAAAAGAGCATCTATCTCATCCTGTGATAATAAATCTTGAGCAGACATAATTCTTACTGCATCACAAAGTTAGTGAATAAAACATTATCAATGCCACCTAGACCAGTTTCCTGCTCGAGGATTCCATTGATCACATCAACCGAAGCTTGTTTCAGCGCTATTTTTCCTTGTTCTGTTTGTAACTCAGTAAACGACTGACTAGAGAAAAGTAAAACCAAACTGTTTCGTATCAAAGGCATATGAAGTGTCACAGCGTCTATTTGTTCAGCTCTTTTTGACTTTACCGTCATACTTAACTGCACATAACGCTGCCTGCCATCAACCATAAAATCAATTGTAAAAGCCGGGTCTAGTGATAAATATATAGAAGGCGCTTTAGCTAACATTTCTTCTTCAGACATTTCAGGTTCGCCACTTCCGCTAAACAACAAAAAATATGCAGCTGCGCCTCCACCCAACAAAGCAACAAGAGCAATGATAATAATCAGCTTTTTCTTGCCCCCTGACTTTTCACTTTCGCCACCAATATCTAAACCGTCGTCATCAGCCATCTTTACAAACCTTAGATGTATTAAGTTCTGTTCAATAAACGCACAGAATGCATTTCATTTATTTAAAGTACTCTATTCTACAAAGAATCGAACACAGCACCATCAATTTATTTGCACTTTAAGCGTAATAGTCCACACCGGTTGCAGTGACATAAGACATATTACTTGAAACAAGTTCGTCATCTATTTCATCCTGAGCCGCAAGCTCAGCCTGATTAGAAGCACTGCCTCGCTCAGAATCTCTTCGCATGCCAGACGTATCTTGCTGAGAAACATCGACATCAGCGCGACTCAAATCCATACCTTGCTGAGCTAACATATCTCGCAAACGGCTCATCTGGCCTTCTAACAAATCTCGCGCTTGAGGTGTGGCTGCAATAAAACTCACCTGCGTATTGGAGTCATTATCAACTGATATTTTAACCGTCAAACTACCTAACTCTGGCGGATCTAATCTAATGTGAGCTGTATGACCTCCATCACGAGCAACCCAAGCCACTTTCTGGCTCATTTCACTTGCCCAATTTGGGTGTTGAGGCGGAACATTCATTGTTAAATTTGCTTGAGATGCAGTCACAGCAGCAGCCCCAGACGATACTGCACGCATCGAATTAGCCGCGTTGTTTAAATTGCCAACACCTTCTTCAATTACTTTACCATCAATTTGCCCAGACATTCGACTTAACATAGCCTCTTGCTCTTTTTTACGCAGCTCAATTGGCTCATCAATTGAGATCAAGTCATCAGGCAGTAGAGTATCAGTGGAATCCGTTAAGGCAGCATCTGTGAAGTCAAAACCTTCTGTCCCAAGTTCTGGGGTTCCATTTAATGGAACACTTGTTTGAGCAACGCCTCCACGCCCCAAACTAGCACCCAATATTGCAGGAGCGACCAGACTTTCTTGGTTTCCTTCACCAGTTGCAGAGCTTGTACGCGCATTCATTTGAGATAACACCCAGGACAGTTGACTATCATCTTCAAGAGGCAATTCAACTTCCAGTCCTTCTGAATCAACCCAAACTAACTCATTCTCTTTATTTACAGACTTCACACCTTGAGACAAAGGCGTTAACACAAGATTTTCCGGATCAAGAGCCTCAATTGGTTTCTCACTTTGCGATAAAGAAACAGAAGCCAGCACAGACTCACCTTTCTGTAAGTCTGCCCTAAAATCACTTTCTTCTATATTCTGAAAGTTTTGTAGATCCAAATCTGCTCCTGAAAGTTCAGATAGCTGCATAGCTTCTAAATCATCAACTTGAGCTCCTACAATATCAATATAAGCATCCGTATCAGTTAGCACTTTTTTATCAGCTACTTCTTCGGATCCAGCTTCTAACTCAAATGAGATTAAAGATGACAAAGGTGTAGTCTCAACTTCTTTTTCGGAATCATTCAATTTGGCAGGAGAAACATCGCCTTCCGGCTGCAAAACTTTGCCGTCTTCTTTTGCTACAACAGCATCAGAAGAACCTTCTTCCGAAGCATTCTCAGATTGCTCAACAGGCTTTGTTGCTACATGAATTTCATCAGATAAAGCACGCTCTTTGAGCGTTTTTTTATCTGCAGAGTCTTTATTTTCGGGGCTAAACGCTGCTTTTGCTTTTTTGAAGTCATCTTCAAAAGCCGCTCCATTTTCTGAAGCTGGTAGAGGTGATTTTGAGGTTTTCGGCAATACACCTGACGATAAAGATAACACCGTATTTGAATCTGTTCGCATAATTTCCTCCAACGATAAAAGAGACTATGCAATAGCAAGGCCAACCTGACGTTACGGCCCTACACTCCAGTGATAATGGGCAGATACAGCGCGACCACCTTTTGAAAATTCAAGTTTCTGACAAAGCTGATCTAACAAGGCAAGCCCACGGTTATAAAGTAGCTCTGTATTCGAAATGTCGTAATTCACTCTTGAAAAGTCGAACCCTTCACCACTATCTTCGACATACAAGATAAGAACACGATCATTCTTATCTGATGTAACCTTCACTGATATTTTAACAAACCCTTCTTTCAACGCAGCCAAACTGCGTTCTCGTTCTTCATAATAAAGAGAGAATCCATCACTAGAATGCTTTTTCGTTGAACTTAGCTTTAAAACACCATGCTCAAGTGCATTAGAGTACAACTCAGAAAGGATCATAAAAATTTGGCTGGAATAGCGGCTCAACCCAGGAACCGTCGTAATAATTTGCAACACATAAGGTAAAGGGTCGGTATTACGAAGAGAGTCCGCATTCAAAACATACTCAAATGAAAAGTCAGCTGGCGCCTCATCGTGACTTCGAGGGGCATCATGAACAGGTGAATCAATACCGATATTTGAATCTAAGCGGACGCCAAGACACGAGATATCGTCATGCGGGTTATCCAATACACCTTCTTTATGAAGTTGACTTTCAAGCCAATCCATTGAATCAGAAGCTGGTATTTCTCCACCATAAAGAGGCTGAAGTACAGAATTACAAAACATGTTGCCAGCCGAGTCGAACGCTTCATAAACACCATCAGAAAAAGCCAACAAACGATCACCAGGAACAAAAGAGGCAAGATCAATTTGACACTCAAATACATCAGGTGAAAGAACACCCAAAGGTAGGTTTTTAGACGTCAGCCGTTTCGGAGCTTGGGCATTCTCAGAGAAAAACAGCAAGTCAGGCAAGCCACCGTTCCAAACTTCAATGCTTTTGTTGTTGACTTTAATATCAATGAAAGCAGCGCTACAAAACACATTCGATGGCAACACACTTTTTAAGCGTGCGTTTATTTCAGGAATAATCTGGCGCATCAAAAAGCCTTTCTTTGTCCAATCGAAAAAGATATCGGCAAGAGGCAAAGCCCCAATTGCTGCAGACAAACCATGACCAGTAAAATCACCTAACAGCAAATGCATCCCACCATTTGGTTTATAAGCAGCCAAAATAACATCACCATTAAATGTGTTTGTACCGTAATGAATCGTAGATAACGCTGAGTCTTTTAAGCAATTAGAGTTTGTTATGTTCTCATATACGACTTTGGCGACTTCTTGCTCATGAAGCAGTTTTTCATTGTAATGCGCTAACTCATCACGCTGCTCTTCAAGCGTTTTTTGCATAACCAACAAGCGAACAATGGCGTTCAGCTTTGCTGTAATGAGAGCTGGACTGTAAGGTTTGGAAATGAAATCGGTACCACCGATTTTCAAACAATTTGATAGTGCAACTGGATCAGCCACACCAGACAAGAAAACAATGGGGACAAACTTATCACCCGCTATTTCTTGGATTTCTAAAGCAACTTCCCAGCCATTCTTATGGGGCATTTTAATATCTAAACACACCAGCTGAATTGTCTCTGGGTCGAATTTATCAACAGCATCTTGCCCATCGACAGCCACAATAACATTGTGCCCAAATTGGCTTAAAATAGCCTTTAATAAAACTCTATCCGTTGGATTATCATCCGCCACCAAGATGGTTAAAAGTTGCTCCATAAAAGCTACTCAACAATTTCAAAAAGGCGGTGGAAGTTTGCAATTTTCAAAATATCCACAACAGCTCCCTTTGCATTCATCAGACGCACACACCCTTGATCACCACCTGCATGATCTCTGAGTAAGAGCAGCATACCAAGCGCAGAGCTGTCCAAGTAATCTACCTTAGCCAAATCCACATCGTAGGAATTAACATTTTCCGTTACCGTGAATGCCTCTTTGAACATTTTATGGCAAGTGTAATCGAAACGACCTTTTACGTGGATTTGTAAACGTCCCGCATGTTCATCAAAAAAACTTTCAACCACAACTTATACCTCGAGTCACAATTAAACCTATAGATCATCATAATCATTAGATAGTCTATTAGACTCATCCTCTAATGCATTAGCAGGCATTTTCGTGATTAACTCATGAAGTTTTTCAATAATTTCGTTAACAGACTCTCTCGCTCTATCCAATCTCGCTAAACCAACACTTCGGTCAGCCCCTAGCAAAGACAGCGTAGAGTCGAGCGTTGTTTTCATACCTTCAATTTGGCTTTGAACCTTACTGATATCGTGCTCTAAATCAACAGCAAATCGACGGCGAATTTTTTCGCTTTCACCTTCTGTAGCAGAAAGACTATATAAAACGCCAGATCTGACCTCATTCAAACAACGATCAACATCAGTTAACAAGAAAGCATCCGAGGACAAATCTTTTTCAACTAAGGCTAAACGCTGAAGCACCAATTCATAACCAAGTATCAACGAATCTCGAATTTGCTCGGATAACCAAGCCATTTCATTGAGTTCGGCTTCAACCTTCTCAGAAGGTTCAGCCGTCACGACAACGTCATTATTACTCATTACATTGTGGTTGTTTTTTTCGTCAATTAGGGATGCTATTTGTTGTAGTTTGGTAATTTTTTCAAATGGCTTTGTGTGCAAACACACATTTTCGACATTATCAAAAAGCCTAGTAACATTTTGGCGTACGATTTCTAAAGATCGAGCAAATGCCACATAAGGAGATTCCGCTCTTAAAACTCGAACTGGGATATCCCATACGTCTTGCTCTATCAATTTCAAACTATGGTGCAACACTTGAAGCTCTGCCAATTCAGATTTTAGCTGAATCGATATAACACAAGATTGGTTGCTTTCCTCTGATTCAGAACCCATTTCAAGCTCTAGACGCTGAACTTTTAAACTGTACATTCCATCAGACAACTCTAATATTAAATCCTCATCCTGCATAAGGATAGAATCAAGCACTCGCTCACCTGTTGGCTCATCTAGGCCAGAATCTATCCCCAGCACTGATTCAAACAGAGCCGTATTCTTAAACCATAATCGCTCAGCACCAGCGCTTAACCATGCAATATCACCTTCTTTGTTGGTAATAAAAAAAGCATCATTTATCTTTGATAAAGCAACATCAACAATAGATAAATACTCTTCTTTATCATTGAGGTCATAGCCTCTAGAAACTAACTCGTTATCAATCACATGACTCAAATCTGTCAATTCATCAACCAGATTGCGAGGGGGATAAATCGCAGCGTGGCCGTGCTTACGGTGGTCTAAAACATAATGCACACCAGCAAAACCTGAACGCAACTGACGGACAAAGTCAGTAGCCGAGAGGATGGCAATAAGGGAAATTAAGACAAAAGCAGCAACTGCCCACCAGATTAACTGCTCCATAAATACTTGTTGCTGATAATCTGCCTCTAAGCGAACCTTCAACAACGCATCATCCAACTCTTTTAAAACAGCCACAGCCGCATAAATAGAGGCTTTATTTTCTTGTGTTAATAAAAAGTCTGTTTGATTCTCTGAACTCAATCCATCCAATAAAGCATTCGACTCAGACACATCAACTACAGAGTGCAAGCCAAAGTCTAAAATCCCTTGCTCGATCAATTCATATTCACTTACTAGAATCTGCTGCAGCTGCTCAAAAGAAGTCGAATCAACCTCCGCTACAGAATCCTTTTCCTCCAATAACAGCAGTTCATACCAATACTCTTTAGCGCTATGAGCAACATCTAAAAACGCGTGAATTTCTTTCTGCTGGTTATTCTGCTCATTCAGCTTCATATCAATATAGAAATACAACCCAGACAAAGCCACCAGCGAAACAAATATCAAACTCACAACGCTTTTTTGTAAACGCCCAACAAGCTCTTTTCTTGGATATTTAGAAGACAATGTATGTGGTGCACTCATAATTAACAGTCACTTTTCAAAGGTAATGAAGATGGCCATAATCCACCAATAAAGGATAAAAAGTTTGTCTTATCAATAATGACAACATCATCCTGTGTTGAAGCAATAAAATTCTTTTGGCCGCCTGAAAACATTTTATTTAAATCGTTCACATCTGGTAACGCCTCACTCCATTGACAAGACTCTAGAGGTAAAACAGCCGTCTCATTCATCCAATCAAGAATAGCAGAAAATACATATCTCTCTGTTCTATCAAGTGAAAAATCGCCAATCAAGTTGGCTGTCACGACTTTTTCTAGGCATCGCCAACCTTGAACAACAAAAGAAGCCGAAGGCCCACTCTCAAAGTCTGAATAAGAAAAAGGCGCTCGGTAAGAACCTAAAGCCGATACAAGGCCCGCCTCAATTACATAATACTTAGTAAAAGCATATCCTACATAATAACCATCTTTAGGTTCAGGCTTAAACCGACTATTAGTAATCAATGAAGAAGAATAAGAAAACCGCCTTGTATCTATCAACCAAGGCTCTATATACGGCAAGCCATCTCGATCTAACCAAACATTTTTAGCCCAAGATTTTTGATCGTTAAACAAAGAGCAAACACCTTCAACTTCCCGAACTTTATGGTAAGGCAAAGCAAAATATTGTCCTGCCTGATCAACAACCAATACATCAATATCTTGATGTGATGATGAAGCAAAAAACACTTCGATAGAATCATAACCAGATAAGCCAAACTGAATTTGAGATTTCACACCTTCGTCAAACTCAAAGTACGCAGTGTTCCCCACTCTTTTTAGCTTATCTATAGCTACCGAAAAAAGGCCTGCGGTTTCCACTTGATCAAAGACAAATCGCCCTTTAACTGTTTCGATTTCATACAAAAAAGAAGGTAAATAATCACGCCCCAAACAAGACAAACTAAATGCCCCATCACAACGATCAACAGCCGTATAAAAAACACCACCGTGCCGTATAGGTAAAACAACATCACCTTTTTCCACATCTTCGCATAGTCGAGCATCCATACTATTAACAATGGGAACCATACGGCTGGCTTGTTTTATGTCCATTATTTTCGATCTAAACAACGAGCCAAAAGCTCGATAGAACAGCTGCGTCAATTGCTTTTCATAGACATCCATAAACCGCCGGCGCTCATCGCTTGGCATCATAGGATGCTGGAAAATTGGTAGAAAACTCTCTTCACAAAGGTCTCGTAAAGCATTCTCATCATAGCTTTCTGACACAAGCTCCCATTGAAAATCAGGGAATCGAGACTTAAGCCAAGAAAGAGACTGAGCACTGGTTAAAGCAAAACGCCCCTTTAATAATCCCCTATTAAAAGAACTTACATCAAAAGATACTTGTCCGACCGACGCAAGAGACGCTAAAGACTCGCCAACTAAAGACTTAGGGATTTCCGAGTTTAAAACAGCACTATAATCAGAATAGGTAGGATCTGCTTTTCCGTCACTATTCAGGGAACATAAAAAAGCCCAAACTGGGCGATCAAGAGATAAAAGAGGAGAAAGCTGCAAAACTCTGTCTGGACCAAACTGATGCCCAACAAACACTTGAAATAGAGCATCAGCAGCCGATAAGAAGTCAACATGATAGTCAGAAAAATAAGGAGAACCAGACAACAAAAGATCGTCTACAGCGGCGATCAAAGAGGTTAATCGAGATTGAAAAACATCGTCAAAAGCATCTAGCTGAGCTTCTGTTTGAAAAGAAATTAGTAAAGTTTGAAAGTGTTCTAAACCAACCTGAGGTACACAAGCATATTCATGAAGTGCAGCTTCCACATCAGTAATAAACGAGTACCTATCCATAAAGCCGTTACCCAGACATGGCGTGTTTCGTATTAAAAATAACTAAGAGCGATCTAAGAAGCGGCGCATCGCAAACTCATCACTTTGACGCTGCTCTTGCTTCGCCTCGACCATTAACTCAGCTTTGTGGTTTTTCTCTTTCAACCAATCCATGCTTTTTGTCTTGGTTCTTGCTTGCAACCAACCACGCATACTCATATCAGCCTGCTGTTCAGCACGACCAATAGCCACTTCTTGCTGCAAAATAGCCTGTTGAACACGGTCAACAAAGTGCTGATAATTAGTCGTTAAATAAGCCCCCAAGCCGAGTAAGTTTCGCTCTGACTCATATTGACCTGCGTATTCTTTTAGTTCGTTTAGCTTTCTTACGTCTTGCTCAACTTTTGCCTTATCACGAGCCAATTGCTGAGCCGCAGCATCTTCTTTGCGTTTTGCAAGATCCACCAAAATTTGCATACGATGCGACTTCTTCATGCTCATAATCCATCAAATGATTGACTAAATAGTAGACCGCTTTAAGCGCTGTCGTCTACTGCTCTTTCGTCATAGCGGTAACTAAAGCCTCTAAACTCTGATCTATAGTAAAACTCTCAGTCAAAGTTTGCTGGAGGAAACTGCGTATTTCTGGCATCTGGATGATGGCCTGATCTAAATCGGGATCACTTCCTTTTGCATACGCGCCAACCGAGATTAAATCTTGATTTTGCTGGAATTTAGAATAAAGCTGCTTAACTCTCATTGCGCCGTACAAGTGATCTTCACTAACTATTTGAGGCATAGCACGGGAAATAGACGCCTCTATATCAATCGCTGGATAATGACCTTCTTCCGCTAAACGACGGGAAAGAACAATGTGGCCATCAAGAATGGCTCGAGAAGCATCGGCAATAGGATCTTGCTGATCATCACCTTCTGTTAATACGGTATAAAAGGCAGTCACAGAACCACTTCCGTCACGCCCATTACCTGCACGCTCAACAAGTTGAGGCAATTTTGAAAATACGGAAGGTGGATAACCTTTCGTGGCTGGAGGCTCTCCCACAGACAGAGCTATTTCACGCTGCGCCTGCGCATAACGAGTCAGAGAATCCATAAGCAAAAGTACATTTCTGCCTTGATCTCGGTAGTATTCAGCAATACGCGTCGCCAACATTGCGGCACGTAAACGCATCAATGCAGAGTCATCCGCTGGTGAAGCGACAACAACAGAGCGCGCTAAACCTTCTTCACCTAAGATCTGATCAATAAACTCTTTTACTTCTCGACCACGCTCACCAATTAGGCCAACAACCGTAACATCCGCTTCGGTAAAGCGTGTCATCATGCCCAGAAGCATACTTTTACCAACACCACTACCGGCAAAAAGCCCCAAACGCTGACCTTTACCAACTGTCAGCAAACTGTTAATGGCCTTAATACCAACATCCAAAGGTTCATGAATAGGTTTGCGTTGAAGCGGGTTAATAACATCGCCATGCAAGCTGACTGCATCGGAGGTTTTTATTGGCCCTTTTCCGTCCAGAGGTTTACCTAAGCCATTCACAACGCGCCCTAACAGCTCATCCCCAACTGGCATTTTGCTATCTTCCAGTAACGGACGGACTCGGGCTCCTGGAGAAATGCCTTCAATCGCTTCAGTTGGCATGAGATAGGTTAAATCACCTGTAAAACCAACAACTTCCGACTCAACCCATCGATTTCTACCAACTTGAACAGAACAGCGATCACCAAGCGCAACAACGCAACCAACAGCCTCCATAGTAAGCCCGACCATACGAGTCACTTTGCCTTCTCGTTGAGGCAACATAGGATCTATTGAAACACTATTTAGTTTGCTTAAACGCTCAGCTAAAGTAGACACAATTAATTATTTTCAGATAGGGAAAGTTGGCGAAGTTCATCAAACACAGATTCTAAACGCTGCTCCACTCGGCCATCAATATGAAAAGATTTAGAGTCAACAACGAAGCCACCACTGATTAAGGTGTCATCTGTGTCTATTTGACAAGTCAGTCGCTCTTTAACACCTAAAGAGTCGAGAACAGAAACATCATCTGGATGCAAAAGAATACGGATGCGCCCTTCGTACTCTCCAATTTCATCAAATACACGCGATAACTGTTCTTTTAGTGTCTGATGACCATCTTGGTTTAACT
Organism: Marinomonas algae; assembly: GCF_047525555.1. Classification (NCBI taxonomy): domain Bacteria; kingdom Pseudomonadati; phylum Pseudomonadota; class Gammaproteobacteria; order Oceanospirillales; family Oceanospirillaceae; genus Marinomonas; species Marinomonas algae. Next base: position 568,697 of record NZ_JBLIXK010000001.1, read on the forward strand.
TTGAAAGACATACGTTTTCTATCATTCTTACCATAGATTGATATAACAAGGCTTCAACCGCGCTGCGGCTATCTTCTAATGGTCGAGTGATTTCTTTAACAAGCTCTGCCAAAAGAGCCTCAGCAGAAGCGAATTGAGCTTGCGCATCAAGCTTAGCCTTCTCTCTTCCTTCCTCAATACCAACAGCCAAACCTTCTTCATGACCTTTTTCAAAGCCATTCACTTCGCCCTTTGAGAAACCATCATCATAGCCTTTTTGATGGCCTTCCTCTTCACCTTGAATAAAACCTTCCTCATAGGCAGCGGAGCGGATTTCTTCTAATTGAGAGGCCGTTAAAGGCTCGTACACTAGGGAGTCTTGATCAACTTCTTCTGTCATGACGACAGCGTCTTTTTGCACTAGAATTGCAGGCCCAGAATTCACTGGAGCATTGTGATCTAGGTGAGGCAGTTCCCATCGTTCATAAGCGGTTAGTTTACGCTCAGGTTTATCGTTATCTTGATCCGACATAAGCTAACTAGACCATCTTCTCGCCACCGCCACCGAGAGCAATCTCTCCGTTATCTGCAAGGCGTCTGGCCACAGCCAATATTTCTTTTTGAGCAACTTCAACTTCACTGACACGAACAGGACCCTTAGATTCCAAGTCATCTTTCAACATATCGGCAGCACGGGAAGACATATTTTTGAAGATTTTCTCTTGCATATCTGGGTCTGCCCCTTTCAATGCCAAAATCAATGTTTCCGACTCCACCTCACGAAGAATAACCTGAATACCACGATCATCAACCTCTAATAAGTTATCAAATACAAACATCAAGTCTTGAATGGTATTGGCTAAGTCTTCATCTACATCTCGGATAGACTCCATCAATTCAGACTCAACCGTACTATCAATAAAGTTCATAATATTGGCTGCTGTGCGGATACCGCCAATGGTTGTAGATTGAGTCGATTGATTACCGGAGAATTGACGTTCAAGAATATCGTTCAACTCTTTCAATGCTGCCGGCTGAACTGTTTCTAACGCAGCGACACGCAAGACAATATCTAAACGCACCCGCTCATCAAAGTTTGCAAGAATGTCTGCGGCTTGGTCTGGGTCTAAATAGGAAATAACAATGGCTTGGATCTGAGGGTGTTCGTAACGAATTACATCTGCAACAGCGCGAGACTCCATCCATTTCAGTGTGTCCAGACCTGTCGTGTTCCCACCCAACAGAATCCGATCAATCAAGCTGCCGGCTTTTTCTTCACCAAGAGCTTCTCTTAACATATTTCGAATGTAGCCATCAGCACCTAACCCTAAACCGGTCTGATCGCCTACCAAGACTAGAAAGTCATCTAATACTTTTTCTACCTGATGACGCTGTACATTGGCCAATTGCGCCATAGTTTGACCAATTTTTTGAACTTCTTTTGGCCCCATATGTTTCAAAATTTGCGCAGCGTCAGATTCACCTAACGACATCAGAAGCACTGCCGCTTTTTCAACTGAACTTAATTCGCCTTGGCCTGTACTACTCATTTATTATTCCATAACCCATTGTTTAACAACTTGCGCTACACGCTCTGGTTCCTCTGCTATCAAACCACGAATTGCGTTTAGCTGTCGTTCAATTTTCTCAGGAGAGCCCGGTACCAATATGTCTTCCGCACTCACCAAGGATACTTGATCATCAGAAATTTCATCTGTTTCATCAGAAAAAATAGCCGCTTCCGTATCGTCTGCCACAGCAATTTTGTTCTGTTCGTTAAGCGCTTTCAGAATTGGTCGAACAACAACCAATAAAAGTATTAAAACGAATATCCCAACCAATGTCGGTTGCAATAGATTCAAGAACCAAGTTTGTTGATAGAAAGGCACTTCAGCAACTGGCTCAACTGGATCAGGTACAGCGAAAGGCGAGTTAATAACACTAACACTGTCGCCACGAGATGGATCATAACCAACAGCATCTCGGACCAGTAAAGTTAAACGTCCCAGCTCATCATCACTCCAAGGAGTACGAATTAAAGCGGATGTTTCTGAGTCTAGACTCACCAAATCATCGACTACAACCGCAACCGATAATCGTCTAACCGTTCCTTGTTGACGTTTGGTGTAACTGATACTTCTGTCTAACTCAAAGTTACGTGTTGTTTCTTCACGAGATTGACCATTGGCAGGATTACTGCCACCAATAGGAGCGCCATTTTCATCTACAGCTTCTGGAATAGACACAGCACCAGGTGGCTGATTCGTTAAAGCACCAGGAATACCGCTGGTATTCGCACCATTACGATTTTCTCTTAATGTTTGCTCACTGCGTAACGCCAATAAATCAGGGTTATATTGCTCATCTGTCTTCTCGATGGCAGTAAAGTCCACATCGGCAGACACTTCGGCCTTGAAACGCCCTTGACCAATAACAGGGCCAAGTATGTTATTAACACGTTGCAGAAGAACGTCTTCCACTCTACGAGTGTATTCAAACTGCTTACCGGCAACAGACAATTCCGAATCTACATCTTTCTCTGTTAGTAAAGTACCGCGCTGATCCACAACCGTGACATCTTTATCACTCAGTTGCGAAATACTAGAAGCAACAAGATTAACAATGGCCTCAACTTGGCTTCGATCTAAACGTCTTCCAGGGTAAAGTTCTAAAAATACGGAAGCAGAAGGCTTACGAGTATCTCGAACAAACACAGATTCTTTAGGAATAGCCAAATGCACACGAGCGCTTTTGATACTTTGAAGACTGGTAATTGTACGGCTCAGCTCCCCTTCTAAGCCTCGTCGATAGCGAGTGGTTTCAACGAACTGGGAAGTCCCTAAGCCTTGCTCTTGATCCATAATTTCCATGCCAACAATGTTGTCGGAAACAATACCTGAACCAGCTAATTTAAGACGAGCTTGATGATAGAAGTCAGATTCAACGAGTAAAGCACCCGTATTTTCATCTAACTTGAAAGGAATATTATTTGTACTAAGAAGTTCAACGATTTGATCCGCATTGTAGTCAGTAATGCTACTTAAGACTGGCTTGTATTCTGGACCATTACTCCAAAGAACCGCAGACAAACCAATTGCTATAGAGGCCGCCAATCCGACCATTAATGCAAGCTGACGAATCACTGTCAGCTTATTAAAGCCTGTAACCAACTCTAAATAGAGTTTTTGTTCTGATTGTTCTGCAGGGACATTATCCATTAAAAAGCGCCAAGCGGTTTATAAATGCCTATATCGGCATATTCATGATTTTTTCGTACGCATCGACAAGTTTATTACGCACCTGTGTCATAGCTTCAAATGACACACTTGATTTTTGCAGGCCAATCATGACTTGAGGCAAATCAACCCCTTCGTCACCACGTTCATACGATTGAGCTAACTGAGTTGCATCTTTTTGCAATGTGTTCACATTGTTCACTGCGTTTTTTAGCATCTCAGCAAAATCAGCACGTTCTACTACCTGAGTCCCTTCAACCTCACCTACATTTGCAATATTAGAGGCAGGAGAGTTCGGCGCACGAACTTGCGATTGCATTTCCCGCATTTGGGACAACACTTGATTAATGTCTGGTCGACCAGTAACCATGCTACTCACCTAAAAAACTACATTCACACAATTTAACACAGATTCGTTCAACTTTTATGATTAGTTAAGCTTAGCATAAAGTTAATTGAAACAAGATACAAAAATCAATCCACATCTATGCCGCTTTCGCGCATTTTTGCAATTTTATAACGCAAGGTGCGAGGACTAATACCCAGTTTGTCTGCAACCACCTTACGCTTACCGTTTGCATCAATTAAAGCTTGAGCAATAATACGGAATTCGTGCTGTTGTACACCCTTTCCTAAAATAGAAGCAACGCTGTCTTTTTCTTCCTCAACTTCTGGACTAGAAGGCGACAAACTCATCATATCAAAAGCGATGTGTTCCTCACTAATTTGAGCATTTGGGCTCAATATAAGTGCACGCTGGATGACATTATCAAGCTCCCGCACATTACCAGGCCAAGGATGTGACTCTAACTTGCTCTGTGCCGATGGCTTAAAAGCCGCTGACGCAATACGCATCTTAGCTGCATGTTTAGCCAACAAATGCTGCGCAATGGGTAGTATATCTCCCTTACGCTCACGAATTGGCGACCAACGAAGAGGAAAAACATTCAAACGATAATATAGATCTTCCCTAAAACCGCCTTCACGCACGTAATCTGCCAAGTCTCGGTTTGTGGTAGCAATAATACGAACATCAAGAGGAATCGCTTTTTTCCCACCTAAACGTTCTACTTCCTGCTCTTGCAAAACCCGTAACAACTTAGCCTGTAAGCCAACATCCATTTCAGTAATTTCATCTAGCAGCAAAGTTCCGCCATTGGCTTGCTCAAATTTACCCGCTTGCGAAGAAACCGCTCCAGTATAAGCGCCTTTTTCATAACCAAATAAGATTGCTTCCAGCATATTTTCAGGTATCGCAGCACAGTTAATCGCCACAAAAGGTGCATTAGATCGATTCGATTCTTGATGAATATAATGCGCTAATACCTCTTTACCAGTACCACTCTCACCACAAACCAATACAGTTGAATCTGTAACGGCAACGCGCTTTGCAAGTTCAAGCAACGCCACACTTGAAGGGTCTTTTGCGATTGGTTGACTATTGGAAGAAGAGGACGATTTAATCGTATATTTAGCAATCGCACTCAGCAATTCTTCTTCTTTAAATGGCTTCAATAAATAATCGACCGCACCATCTCGCATCGCTTCTACTGCATGTGCAATATCGCCATAGGCGGTCATAAGCATAATAGGCAACTCAGGATAAGTATCGACCACATGATGAAGCAGCCCATAACCATCCATACCAGGTAAATTCACATCTGATACAACCATATCAAACGGATTATGTTTCAGAGCAAGCACAGCCTCTTCGGCGCTATAAACCATTTTACATTGGTAACTGGCCAGCATAAGCGTATCTTCTAGCGCCTCAGCCAACCCTTTATCATCTTCTACTATCAATAAACGAACATCAGACATGCTATACCCTTACAAGAGGAAGTGTCAGACTGGCTGTCGTGCCAGCCCCCTCTATACTGTCTATTTCAAATTTTCCATGATGAGCCCTTGCTATGGCTTTCACCACCATAAGGCCTAATCCAGTTCCATGCTGCTTTGTTGTGACAAAGCCTTCTTGTACGTATTCCAAATGTTCTTTCGACATCCCCACACCGCGATCTTTAAACATCAGCGTTATGTTGCCGTTTTGACTACGCCACCCCAACTTAACCGTCGAGCCTTCTGACTGAGCATCAATGGCATTATTTAGCAAATTCAACAAAGCGCCCAACAAGGTCTCTTTATTACATTGAATATAATCTGTATCGGGGAATTCTTCACCACTGACCTCGAACAGCATATTTTTCTGTTCAGTGATTTCTTGGCAGTGATCCGTTAACTCTGAAATAAAGAGATTAGCACTTACCGTCTCATCTAATTTAATCTCACTACGAGAAAAAATCAGCATATCACGAATTTGCTTTTCTATATTGGATAACCGATCCACCAATTTATTAGCGAAGGTTTGACGCATCACAGGAGCAAGTTCTGGCTTTTGCAAATGCCCCGCGTACAAAGTGGCTGAAGAGAGAGGTGTTCTAATTTGGTGAGCAAGTGCCGCAACCATTTTCCCCATATTAGACAAACGCTCATGATGATTAAGTTTCTTCTGCAACAAATAAGCTTCTGTTAAATCAACCAGAATCACCAACTGACCCGGCACATTCCCCAGTGAAGCCGTCTCTACTTTCACTCGTCGCCCTGTCACCATACTAACATCATGTCCGTCATCTTCTTGAGGCCGAAAACTTAAAGGCACAATCGACGCCCAAGATTTTCCAACCAAAGACAGTTCGAATAAGCGCTCTGCAACGGGATTCGCCATTACAACCACGCCTTCTTCATTCAGCAGCAAAACCCCAACAGGCATGGACTCAAACAATTGCTGGAACTGCAAAACTAAAACCCGGTTTTTATCTTGCTCTTCTCGCTTTGCTTGCTCTGCACTCTCTAACTGAGAAGACAGTCGAGTGACTTCTTGCTGAAGGTCTAAATAAGATTTCGCCAAAATATCCGAAGATTCAGTAAATGCTTTGAAAGCGGCTTTTAATTCCGCTATTTCCTCATCTTTAGTCACTAAAACTCCGACTTATCAATATTATATCGACGCATTTTTTCGATTAGCGTGGTTCTCTGTATTTGCAGGTTTTGAGCCGCCTTGGAAACCACACCTTGAGTAGAAGCCAAAGCCTGACGAATCAGCAAGGCTTCCAAATGACGTACATGTAAGTTCAAGTTTACGCCAGAGGCTTGAGGAAAAGTATGCAGTTGCTTAATGCTCTTGAGGATAGAAGAAAGTGTCTGAGAGCGCCAAGGCAAAGGCGCAAGCCAGACATTGTAGTCACCAAACACTTCCATAGAATGGCTTAGAGAGATAATTGGCAGCATTTCATCCAACTCAAAAGACTGAACCGCCTCACCTAAAACAACAAAATCCGGCAACTGAAAGGCAGTCAAAGATGTGCTGTGTTCAACACCTATAAAGGTTAAGATGCTTGAAACACTCGCGTACTCATTTTCATCTAAACCACACAACCAAGCATTCACAACATCACCCCAGCGTTAAGCAAAATCAATCATTCCCATCTACGTTATAACCATAATGCGTTTACATCTCTAACTTTCAAGTTTTATTGAGAATTATTATAACGCCAAAAATAATTTATCGAACTGATTTTGCGAGACTTTCTCGTCCTGACACCAAGATAAAGTCCCTAATAACGGAGCCGAAAGCATGGCCTTAAGGGTTTCTAAATTCTCATCATAATATGGCATTTTCTCGGGCCCTGTATTTGCAACCCAACCAGCGAGAGGCAATCCATCCCTTGCAATAGATTCTGCCGTCAAAATGGCATGATTCAAACAACCTAACTTCATATTAACAACAAGAATCACAGGAAAACCAAGCAGCTTTGCCACGTCAGACAATAACTCTCTGTCATTTAAAGGAACGCGCCATCCACCAGCGCCTTCCACCAAAGCAAATTCATGGGGCGTTAACAAAGCACCTTTAATAAAGCCTTCTAAACGAGAAGCCGTGATCAATCTATTTTCCTGCATCGCTGCAATATGAGGCGCGATTGGTTGTGCAAAAACGACTGGATTCACCTGCTCATACGGTAACACCACACTGCTCGCTTGCTGAATCAACAAGCCATCTTCATTACGCAAAGCACCATCTACTTCTTGGGCCCCTGCTGCAATGGGCTTAAGCCCCAGAGATCTCACACAGGCTCGCTTAGCGGCCGCCAACAATCCCGCAGTTACAAAGGTTTTGCCTGCATCTGTATCTGTGCCGGTTACAAAAAAACGTTTTTTCACACATTACTCCTGACAATTTATAGGTTTACGGGCAACAACAAACGCCACCTGATAACTTAACGGAATACCGGCCTCCTCTCTTTGCGCTTCGTATTTATGTAAAAACGCTTTCCATTTGGCCGGAGAAAGTGCCGCATGAGCATTTGACGATATCAGGCTCGCACCCACTTTTTTCAAAGAGTGAATCGCACTCTCTGCCGTCTCGAATGACATAGAGATACAAGACTCTTCAGAAGATATTCGTTCAAAACCACCAGACTCAAGACAACCAAGCAAGGACGCTTCAGACATATATTCATGAACACGCTTTCGCTCGTCCAAGCTCTGCCATGATCGATCAACTTCAGGCATAGAGCCTTCTAATAAGGTCGAAAAAACCACAAAACCACCTGGTCGAGTCACACGATAAAGCTCATTAAATAAATCTCTTGGCTTCAAACACCACTGAATAGCCAAACTTGAGAAAACACAATCGAAAGCATTTGGAGAGAAAGGCAAAGCCTCGGCATCTGCACAAACATAATGGATATTCGGCACATGGGAAGATCGCGCATTAGCCACTCCCAACATTTGCTGAGACAAATCTAAAGCAACACACGAAGTAGGCGTTAGTCGGTTGGTTAATTGCTCTAAGGCTTGCCCAGTTCCTGTCCCCAGATCCAAAACGCTATCTGCGGATTCAACAGGCAATTGCGACAGCAATTTTTTTAAGACAATTTTTTGAAAGTCGGCATAAGTATCGTAAAACAAAGAAGCACGATCAAAACGCTTAGCTAATTGCCGTTTGTAGCTAAGCGGAGAAACATCATAATTGGTTAGCATCTATAAAGTTTTCTATATGACGCACACAGGTTTCTTCGTCTTCAAGAAAAGGCTGATGTGCACAGTTAGGTAACACAACAGATTGCTGCAGAGGATTTGCATCAATTTGCTGCTCTAAGTTCTGCACAGAAACCAAAGCATCCTTACCGCCGAATATATGCAAGTTAGGCAAATCTAAAATCGACAGTTCACGACGAACATCAAGAGATTTTAGTAACCTAAGACCTCCGATTAACGCGGCACGATTAAGCGTTTTTATCGGTAAAAAAGAGTGTAATTGCTTAATAAGAGCACGTTCATCTTCCGCGCCCTTTGTTTGTAAAACGACAAAACGTTTAAGACCTTGTTCTGGTGAGATTTCAACCAAGGATGAAAAAGCATCGAAGTCATCTATGGACATAGCATTTGGGTAGTTATCTCGGGCCACAAAGCTAGGCGCCGCCGACAAAGTAATCAACCCACGCACACAACTAGAGCGGCGAGCCGCCACATAAGTAGAAACCATTCCACCAAGAGACCAACCAATCCACCAGGATCTTTTCGGCGCCACTTCAATCAGCTGCTCTGTTAACGCATCGATATCATAATTAGGGCCAATGCGAGAGCGGCTTATCCATTGCTCATCCAGTGAAATACCAGGTAAATTGGCTAAAACAACATAAAAACGCTGACTTAAACGCTGCGCAAAAGCATGCATAACTTCTTTCGGCATAGCCCACCCAGACACAATAAAAATAGCCTGGTGAGTTGGGTCTCCAAATGCTTCTGTTTCAATACGTGCGCGCATGCAATCCCTCTAGTCTTCCGATGTTAAAATCTGTTCGAGTGAATCACATAATAACACTAAATCTTCATCTGAGTGATCTGCACTTAAGGTAATTCTTAAGCGTGCGCTACCAACAGGCACAGTCGGTGGACGAATAGCGGTACACCATATTCCAAATTGGCGTAAACGCTCGCTGATTTCTAACGTCAACCCATTATCACCAATGATAATCGGCTGGATCGCAGTGTCAGATGGCATTAATCGAATCGAAAGAGCCTGCATTCTTCGTCGGAAATATTGAATATGACAAGCCAACTTCTCTCGTCTCTCTTGCCCTTCATCGGATTGGATAATTTGCAGAGAAGCTAAAGTGGCACACGCCATCGCGGGAGACATGGAAGTAGTGTAAATATAAGGTCTCGCAAACTGCGTTAAATAATCAGCATAATCATGAGACGTCGCAACAAAAGCGCCGGAAGTACCAAACGCCTTACCAAAAGTACCCACTAAAATGGGCAAACTCGTTGAGTTTAATCCAGTCAAAGACAAACTGCCTTTACCGTTTTCACCCATGCATCCCAAGCCATGTGCATCATCAACCATAAACATCCAGCCGTGATCTGACGCTAACCGAGATAAGTCCGCTAACGGAGCAAGATCTCCGTCCATACTAAAAACACCATCTGTAACAAGAAGCCCAGCTTCAGGTGATTTAGACAACAGTTTTTCAGCACTTGCCACGTCACCATGCAAATAGCGGCGCAAAGGCGCCTGCGCAAGCAAAGCGCCATCTATCAAAGAGGCATGATTTAATTTGTCTTGAATAATAGGCCGTTGCTTTCCAGCCAGCGCAGACAAAACACCAAGATTCGCCATATAGCCAGTACTAAACAACATAACTCGGTCGTAACCAAGCCAGTCTGCCAACGCTTCTTCAAGTTGCTGATGAGGCTTCAAATGACCACAAACTAAATGCGAAGCACCACCACCAACACCGTATTGCAAAGCACCTTCATGCATTGCATCAACAAGCGCAGGGTGATTAGCCAAACCAAGGTAATCATTAGAACAAAAGGCCTTATATTCCTGGCCATTAATTCTTGCGTTAGGCCTTTGTGGACTATCAAGAACAACAGGACGACGCATTAAGTCTTGCTGGCGTCTTTCTTGAAGCGATGCCAACATCCACTCAGGCGTATTATTAGACACTGGCTTCATAAAACAACTTAGACTCTTCCTGCTTCACCACCTGTGCAGCAATAGATTCCGCAACCGCTTCATCCGAATGCTCTTCTCGTTTTTCAGGGTTTATGCCTAATTTTGCAAACAGTGCCATATCTTTGTCTGCTTCAGGGTTACCTGTCGTCAACAGTTTTTCGCCATAAAAGATGGAGTTCGCACCCGCCATGAAACACAAAGCCTGCGTTTGCTCATTCATACCTTGACGACCTGCAGACAAACGAACATGGGATTTAGGCATTATGATTCTCGCTACCGCAATGGTGCGAATGAATTCAAATATATCAAGATCATCTACATTTTCTAATGGCGTACCTTCAACTTTCACCAACATGTTAATTGGCACACTTTCTGGATGAGGCGTCATATGAGAAAGCTGGCGTAACAAACCGACACGGTCTTTTTGCTCTTCGCCCATTCCCATAATGCCGCCACAACATAATTTAATACCAGAATCTCGAACTCGAGAAAGCGTATCCAAACGATCTTGATACGTTCGAGTCGTGATAATACTGTCGTAATATTCGGCGGACGTGTCTAAATTATGATTGTAATAATCTAGGCCAACATCAGACAATCGCTTAGCTTGATCATCATTTAATGTCCCCAATGTCACACAAGACTCTAAGCCCAATGATTTAACACCTTTGATCATTTCGAGCACATAAGGAAAATCTTTTTCAGAAGGGTGCTTCCACGCCGCTCCCATACAAAAACGACTCGCGCCCTTTTCTTTTGCCAAAGCAGCTTCTTCAAGCACCTTTTGAACTTCCATCAATTTTTCTTTTTCAAGCTCGGTATTGTAATGACCACTTTGCGGGCAATATTTACAGTCTTCAGGGCAAGCCCCGGTTTTAATAGACAAAAGAGTACTCACTTGCACTTCATTTGGCGTAAAATTTTCTCTATGTACAGTTTGAGCACGGAACAGTAAATCCATAAATGGTAAATCGAAAAGCGCTTTCACTTCCGCATGAGTCCAATCAAAGCGAGGCTCACAAGTGTTTTCGACAGACGTATTTATAGGCATATTTATAGACATACTGACCTCAATGGAATAAATGGATGGAGCAATACTAATGGACTGGATAAAACTGTCAACACAAAAAATAAATGAAGTTTACTATGGTTTATTAATAAACCAGTGCTATATTTGTCATCGAAAAAGCGACCGCACACTTTGCCAACACTGCCACAAAGGCTTTCCGAAAAACAAACAACATTGCCTTCACTGCAAATGTCCCACCCAAACTCCAAACATTCTCTGTGGTAACTGCCAAGCATCCACACCTGAATATCAGCTTTGTATCGCACCTTATCGATTCGAAGAAATTGTCAAAACACTGATCCATAGCATCAAATTCAACCAAGGAAATCATTATATTCGCCCACTAACGCAACTATTGAGCGAACACCTAATACAGACTTACTCCTCAGATTCTTGGCCCGACCAACTAATCTACGTTCCGAGCCACCCGAATAGAATCAAAGAACGTGGTTTCTGCCAGACCAAAACAATGACCAATCATTTACTAAAAAACCTTCGACAACATCTTGGTGACCAATACCCACAACAAGCTCGTCAAAACCCGCTTAGAAAACGAGAACACACCCAAGCTCAGCATTTATTGCGCAGAAAAGACCGACTTAAAAACAAGACAAAGCTCTACGAAGTAACAGCCCCTATCGCTAAACATGTCGCCTTATTTGATGACGTAATGACCACAGGAAGCACCATAGAAAGCTGCACAAAACTTCTATTAAACGCCGGTGCGGAACGAGTTGATGTTTGGGTTATTGCTCGCACACCAGACAAGGAAAAATAATTCTGCCAAGCGGATAACCTAGCCTTAGACTTTTTCATTGTTTAGTATGCAACAAAAATAATGACAGGCGATTCAATGAAAAACACACGCTCAACACAAGATTATGTCGATTTAGACAAGCAACTTCTTTGGCACCCATACACCTCAATGAGCCAACCAACGCCACATTATCTCGTTGAAAAAGCCGACGGCTGCCAAATTATATTAAGTGATGGGCGCACTCTTGTTGATGGCATGTCATCTTGGTGGAGTGTCATTCACGGCTACAATCACCCAACAATAAATGCTGCAATAGAAAAACAAATCACTGAGTTTTCTCATGTTATGTTTGGCGGCTTTACTCATAAACCCGCAATAGAACTTGCTGAAAAACTTATCGACATAACGCACAGCGATCTACAGCGTGTATTTTTTTCTGATTCAGGCTCTGTATCTGTCGAAGTCGCTTTAAAAATGGCTATTCAATATTGGAATACTCAAGGAAAAGCAGAGAAACAATTTTTCATTACTCCGAAAAGTGGCTATCACGGCGATACATTTGCAGCCATGTCTGTTTGTGACCCAGAAAACGGCATGCACAACTTGTTTAGCAACGCACTTACACAACAGTTTTTTATAAGCCCGCCTCCAACGGGGTTTGAAGAACCCGTAAAAACAGACTATCTAGACGAAATACGCAGAAGCTTTCAGAAAAATCATCAGCAAATAGCTGGCTTTATCATTGAGCCTGTCGTGCAAAATGCAGGCGGAATGCGTTTCTATAACCCAGCTTATCTAAACCGAATCCGTGAACTGTGTGATGAATTTGATATCTTGCTAATTTTTGATGAAATTGCGACAGGTTTTGGTCGAACAGGAAAGCTATTCGCCACTGATCACACAGATATTTGTCCTGATATCATGTGTGTTGGCAAAGCATTAACTGGCGGCTATATGACGCTAGCCGCGACATTAACAAACGATCGCGTTGCGCTGGGAATAAGTCACGAAGGTGGTGTTCTCATGCACGGACCAACCTTTATGGGAAACCCTCTCGCCTGCTCTGCGGCCAACGCCAGCTTAACCTTATTAAGCCAATATGAGATCCCAAAGAAAATATCTCAGTTAGAAAATTGGATGAGAGAAGCCCTCGCTCAATGTGAAGCATTAGAGCAAGTCCAAGACGTTCGATGCCTTGGTGGAATAGGGGCTGTCGAACTGAAAAACGCGGTGAACTTACATCAAATTCAGCCTAAATTTGTTGATCTTGGTGTTTGGGTCAGACCTTTTGGCAAACTCATTTATCTAATGCCGCCTTATGTCATTTCTAAAGACCAAATACAAAAATTAGGAAACGCTATCTACAAAGTTGTAAGTGAACTTTGATTTTTTATTGAGTGACTCAAGCAATAGCAACACATGAAAAAGCCCCAACAAGAATGCTTGTTGGGGCTTTAAAAACTTCAAACCGTTTTAAAAGAGTAAAGCCTTACTGTTTCATTCTTTCAGCAAGATTCTTTTGTTCGTAAGCTTCTTCCTCAATGTGTGTGATATTCAACACAATATTTTCTGCACTGCGAATACTATCCAGACTCAAGGCATCCACATCTTCCATTTTATCATTCAAGTCACGGGCTACTGCCGCCTGCTCTTCTGATGAGACATTAATCTGTGCCGTCATTTCCACGACTTTCTTAATAGCTGCCTCAATGTCTCCCATTTTTTGTGCAACTTGATTAACACTGTCCACGCCTTGCTGCGCAACCAAAGTGCCTTTATCGATTGTCTCGGTCACATCAGAAGTATTCTTTTTCAACTCTTCCGTCATGGTATGAATATTTTGCGTCGCATTTTGTGTCCGAATAGCCAATGCTCGAACTTCATCTGCCACAACTGCAAAACCTCTTCCCGCTTCGCCCGCTCGAGCAGACTCAATCGCCGCGTTCAAGGCCAATAAATTAGTCTGATCGGCGATATCGCTAATAGAGTGAACCACTTCATTGATACTGTCACTGCGCTCAGCCAAAACAGCAACAACCTTTTTAGCATCCGAAATATCTTTATACACAGCTCGCATTGTCTCGCCCGTTTGCTGAGCCAATAAACGGCTATCTCGCGTCAAAGAGCCAACAGACTCAGTTGCTTCAACCGCCACGTTAACGTGTGTTGCGACTTGAGTCACACTGGACAATAACTGAGAACTAGACGCCACCACACTTTGAAAAGTGCCGCGCTGCTTATTAAAGTTATTTAAGTTAGCGGTAACACTTGCTTTTGACTCTGACGCTCTCTTTTGCAGCTGCCCTGCACCTTCTTTCAAACGGTATCTAAAGGTATTCCCTGCGGCTTCTTGGTGAATTTTGGCAAACTTAACGGCGGCTTTAGAGCCAATCATTTTGCAGTATAAATATTGGCCAATTGGGTTCTTTGACTCTTTAGACAAACCATCAACAACTGCATTTAAGCTTTGATTTTGATACAGAGACAAAGCTCCGCCCAACGCCGCCAAAACACAAGATAGTATTTGGATAATCAATAAGTTGGAAGTTAATCCAGCCACAGCCAAGAGCACAAACGCAGCTAATACAGGCCATGCGGCATTCGCCAAATGAGAGCGAACTTTCGCAGCAAAAGGCAACAAGCCTTTTCCTGCATTTAGTCGATCATAAATGCTTTGGGCATGTTGAATTTCTTCTCTTGTCGCCTTTCGTCTAACTGACTCATAACCGATAACTTTATTACCATCTAACAAAGGGCTTACATGTGCGCTTACCCAATAATGGTCGCCATTTTCACAACGATTTTTGACAATACCCATCCAGCTATTGCCCTGCTTCAAATTCGCCCACATATCGGCAAAAACAGCAGAAGGCACATCAGGATGACGGATAACGTTATGAGGCGCTCCAATTAAGGCGTCAGATGAATAACCTGCCACATCACAAAAAGCATCATTAACAAAAGTAATTCGACCTTTCACATCCGTACTGGAAACCAAAACATCGCTTTCTGGAAAATCATTTTCTTTGTTGGTAACTGGCATCTTTCGCATACGATAATCCCTGAGTGGCAGAGTTATTTTTCTATAAAAAATATGTATTAAAAACGTGGGCAACCATATTAATTCTGAAAAGGTACAAAAGTAAACATAACCCTATTCATCATCAAAATCTTGGTAAGCTCCAGGCGCTAAATCTTCAAAGCGAGTATATTTACCAACAAACGCCAACCGACAAGTACCAATCGGCCCGTTACGTTGCTTACCAATGATAATTTCAGCAATCCCTTTATGAGGCGTGTCTTCATGATAAACCTCATCACGATAAACAAAGGAAATCACATCCGCATCCTGCTCTATCGCACCAGACTCACGCAAATCTGAGTTAACCGGACGCTTATTAGGTCTATTCTCCAAACTACGGTTAAGCTGAGACAGAGCAACCACAGGGCATTCCATTTCTTTCGCAATGGCCTTTAGAGATCGAGATATTTCCGAGATTTCATTTGTTCGACCTTCGGTGAAACCAGGAATCTGCATCAACTGAAGGTAATCGACCATGATCAGCGCAGGACTTCCGTGCTCTCTGGCAATACGACGCACTCGGGAGCGCATCTCAGTCGGGCTAATACCACCCGTATCATCGATAAACAGCTTGCGATCTTTCAGCATTTTCACCGCAGACATGAGCTTATCCCAATCTTCTTGTATCAATTGACCAGACCTCATTCGAGTCTGATCGATACGCCCTAATGATGACAACATACGCATCATCAATTGTTCTGATGGCATCTCCAAACTGAAAACGATCACAGGTTGATCTGTGATCATGGTGGCATTTTCCACCAAGTTCATAGCAAAGGTCGTTTTACCCATAGAAGGACGACCCGCCACGATAATCAAATCAGACTTCTGCATTCCTGCCGTCATGCCGTCTAGATCCGTAAATCCTGTACTCAAGCCGGTAATAGCACCCTCTTGATGATAAAGCTCATCAATTTTATCTACGGTGGCACTTAAAATATCCGCGGCAATTCGAGGACCGCCTTTTTTCTCTCCACCTTCTGCGATTTGGAAAATCTTCCGCTCAGCTTCATCCAATACTTCAGCAGCAGTCATTCCTTCAGGGTGAAAAGCTCGAGAGGAAATATCGTTGGTTGTCGAGATCAAACGGCGAAGAATCGATCGTTCACGAACAATGTCGGCGTATGATGCAATGTTTGAAGCGCTTGGTGTCGCTTCCGCCACTTCGATTAAGTAACCCATGCCGCCGATGGATTCTAAATCACCGCGCTTATCTAATCGCTCACCAATCGTAACCACGTCAATGGGCTCAGACTCATCAGCTAAGCGAGCAATCACAGCAAAAATAAGTTGATGCTCCGGACGATAAAAATCATCGGCAATCACTAGCTCAGAGACCTTCTCCCAAGCTTGTGGATCCAGCATTAATCCACCAACAACAGAACGCTCAGCCTCAATAGAATAAGGCGGCAATTTAATAGAAGAGACTTCAGAATCATTTAGCTGCACAGAAAACATCCATAAAAATGCGGAGAAAAATTAGGAAGGTTAGCTTATCACGCCCATAAAAAAAGGGCATCTTGCAATCAGCAAGACACCCTCTTTGATCGAATAATTTAGAGAACTAAATTACTCAGCAGTTACGTTCAAAGTAACAGTCACTACTACTTCTGGGTGAAGTTGTAGATCTACTTCAAAAGCACCTGTGTGACGAATCGCGCCTTCTGGAAGACGAACTTCTGCTTTTTCTACTGCTACTTCAGCAGAGATTGCATCAGCGATATCACGTGTACCGATAGAACCGAAAAGCTTACCTTCATCACCAGCGTTTGCAGCGATAGTGAAAGTTTTGCCTTCAAGTGTTGTAGCGCGAGTTTCTGCAGCAGCTTTACGCTCAGCAGCTTGAGCTTCAAGCTCTACACGACGCTCTTCAAAGCTAGCCAAGTTAGCTTTTGTAGCCATTACAGCTTTTTTGTTCGGAATCAAAAAGTTACGAGCATAACCTGGTTTAACAACTGCAACGTCGCCAATACCGCCTAGCTTGTTTACTTTGTCGAGTAGAATAACTTCCATCTCGATCACCTCTAATTAATCATTAGCCATTACTTGAGTCGGACGATTTACCTTGAATTCTAGAACGAATATTTACAAAGCTGTCGATCACACACAAAGTGACCAAAATATTTGCGAAATACACATTTAGAACAAAAAAACCAACAAGGTAAAATGCAATTAGTCCAACAACCCCAATTTCTTTTTTTGCTAGAATACCGTGTACTAAAGCGAGACCAGGCAAAACCAATGCAGGTATAGCGGCCTGAGAGAATACAGTAAAGGAGCCACCTAAGCCTTCTCCGATAAGTATCATTCCACCCAGTACCAAACTAAACGACACAGGCAATCTTAATTGATGAAATTCTGTACGCAACCCACCAGGGTTATAGAGTCCTGCTTGCCATTTCCTTGCTAAAAACAAAGAAAGAACAGCAATGACCACTTGGAAGATGGATATAGCCACCACCGCCTGATCAAAGATCAAACCTCTATCTGGAACTTCAACGCCCTCTTCCGAAGACAAGACATTCTGAACAAGACTAACCGCCAAATTCAAAACATTTTCCATTAATAAAGGCTGAACTAGAGTGCTAATAACGGCTAGAAAACTGCCAACTAATAACACCCAACTCCATGACATTGTCGACCTAAGCAAATAACTCAACAACATCACATCCGCTAACACCAATAACGCCGTTGCATCTCCTTGGAGCACCCACAACACAAGTGCTGG
This sequence comes from Marinomonas algae, assembly GCF_047525555.1. Lineage (NCBI taxonomy): Bacteria > Pseudomonadati > Pseudomonadota > Gammaproteobacteria > Oceanospirillales > Oceanospirillaceae > Marinomonas > Marinomonas algae. The sequence goes on from NZ_JBLIXK010000001.1 coordinate 586,575, forward strand.
TAAACAACCCCAAGCTAATACAGGTATTCCTTCTTTTACACCTTTACGAAGCACCACCAACCCTAAGATCGCAGCGGCTAGCCAAAACATCATAGGGATCAAAGTAAACAGCATGACACCAATAATGGCGTTCAAGCGTTTCTTCATTACCCATTTAGCTAAACCACTCATATGAAGCGCTTCTTCAGCCTATTAATTAAAGTGGCTGTCAGTGTAAGGAAGTAAAGCAATGTAGCGAGCGCGTTTGATAGCAGTCGCTAGCTGACGCTGGTAACGAGCCTTAGTGCCAGTGATACGGCTAGGTACGATTTTACCAGTTTCAGTAACATAACCTTTCAGTGTGTCTAGATCTTTGTAATCGATCTCTTTAACGCCTTCTGCAGTAAAACGGCAGAACTTACGACGACGGAAAAAACGAGCCATGAGTGTCTCCTAATAAAAAATATTGATTAATCTTCAGATTCTTCAGTTGCTTCAGCTGTCGCTTCGTTGTTGCGCTCTTCACGTTGAGGAGCAGAACGACGATCTTCACGGCCTTCAGAAGCTTTAATAGGAGATACGTCAGTTACCGCACCTTTACGACGAATCACCAAGTTACGGATGATCGCATCGTTGTAGCGGAAAGTGTCGTTCAATTCAGACAAAACACTGTCAGAACACTCAACGTTCATAAGAACATAGTGTGCTTTGTGAATTTTGTTGATTGGGTAAGCTAGTTGACGACGACCCCAATCTTCTAGACGGTGTACTTGACCACCATCTTCAGTGATTAGGTTAGTGTAACGCTCAACCATTGCTGGTACTTGTTCGCTTTGATCTGGGTGAACCAGAAAGACGATTTCATAATGACGCATTTAAGCTCTCCTTATGGGTTCTTAGTCTCCACGCTTCCCCTGTTAAAAAGCTGTGAGACAAGGAGTATTGATTTACAGGGACGCGCATTATATAGCACTAGTGTGCAATAAGTAAACGCCATCCATATTCTAAATCAAATAAACAAAAATAAGTGCTCGGACAAAGTGTTGTACATCCACAATCAAACTCCATAAAATTATTCGCAATACTTTCCACTCTCTCTTTTATGTATATGGATGTCATGAAAATACTTCTACTAGTTCTCTTAATTTTCACACCTTGTTTGGCACAAGCCGAGATTGGATTAGGTGTCTTTGGAAGCATTTCACAGAAGCCGTATAAAGCAACAGATACCCAATACACTGTGTTTCCAAACATTACTTATCAAAACGAACGATTTTATCTTCGTTTCCCAGAAATTGGTTATCACCTTCTACCTAGGCCGTCTTTCCAAAGCCTTGCCATCGGCTTAACCTATGACAGCTCAGGTCTCGACCCAAAAGACTCGAGTGATACAAATATTCGCAGACTTGACGAACGAGAAGACAGCATCATGGCCTTTGCATCTTATAGACTGGGGCCAATTACTGCGAAGCTGGTACAGGACATCAGTGGTGAACATGATGGCTACTACACCCAGTTGTCCGCTGGTTACCCTGTCTTTATTCGTTCTTGGCGAATTATCCCCTCTATTTCATATCGCCACATAGGCTCCAAAATGAGCAACTACTTATTTGGTGTTTCTCAAAGTGAATCAGACAAAACAAGCGGCGCTATTGAAACCTATCACACCAATACAACCTCTTTTGTCCGCTATGGTGTCATAGGTATTTATCAAATAATGAAGAACGCGAACGTCATGATAGGTATCAACCACACTCGGTTTGATGACGAAATCTTCTCAAGCCCAATTATAGAGGACAACCAAACCACCTCTTTAATCAGTAGCTTTATGCTCTCTTTTTAATTCAATCTAAGCCTAAGTTCAGGAACAGATTAATGGACAAATTATCTAAAAATACTCAAGCTATCTTGTTTGGACTTGGCGCTGTTTTACTCTGGTCCACCGTTGCAACCGCATTTTCAATATCGCTTAAATATTTAACACCCACACAGCTGCTCCTTGTTGCGAATGCTGTATCACTTGTGTTCCTAATTGTACTGATTGCATGTAAAGGCGACCTGAAAGAACTTCTCACATCAGCCAAGCAGTCTTGGAAATCTTCATTCTTTTTCGGGGCTATCAATCCCTTTATTTATTATCTGGTTTTGCTGCAAGCCTATAACATGCTTCCCGCTCAAGAAGCACAAGCCATCAATTACACTTGGGCGATTATGCTCAGCTTCATGGCTGTCCCAATCTTAAAGCAGCGCCTTAAACCCACAGATTATGTCGCAGCGGCAATGTGCTATTTTGGCGTTCTCTACATTTCAACTCGGGGACAAATCACCTCCTTAGAGTTTTCCAATGGCATTGGTGTTGCTTTTGCGCTTTTAAGCACAGTAATCTGGGCCATGTATTGGTTGCTAAATACCAAAGACAAGCGACCTAGCCTAATCGGCCTAACACTGAATTTCGCTTTTGCCTTACCATTAATTACTCTATACGCCGCCATGACAGGCGAACTTACCCATTGGAATAAAGAAGGATTGTGGAGCGCTGTTTATATTGGATTATTTGAGATGGGACTTAGTTTCGTACTATGGAATCAGGCACTCAAACTAACATCTAATGCAAGCCAAGTAGCCAATCTAATATTCTTATCGCCTTTGCTTTCAATCATTTGGCTATCTCAATTCGCTGGTGAACCCATTTTACAATCTACTCTAGTTGGGTTAGCGTGCATCCTCGTCGGCCTTTTCATACAAAATTGGGCTAAAAAAACAAAGTAAAAGGACACTCAATGCCAGCTTTTATCTATTTGCTACTTCCTATTATATTTTGGTCCGGCAATTACATTTTGGGAAGGTTAACCGTTTCTAATGGCATAGACCCTTACACAATATCTTTTCTTAGATGGAGCCTAGCCTGTTTAATTCTGCTCCCTTTCGCCTATAAAAAACTCTGGCAAGAGCGCAAAATCATCGCTACCAATTGGCCACTTCTGACCCTTTTCGGTTGGCTCGGCATTTGTAACTACAACCTATTTTTATACATTGGACTGACCTCAACGACTGTCACCAATGCCGTGTTATTGAACTCTATTATGCCTGTGATGATTCTAATTACAGCCAGATTTTTACTAGGAAACAAAACCTCTTGGCTGCAAAATCTGGGCATATTCATTTCCACTGTTGGCGCCATCACCATAGTAAGTCGTGGAAGTCTGGACACTCTTTTACACCTGACCATTTCACAGGGTGATTTATGGATTATTGCCGCCGCTGTCAGTTGGGCAATTTATTCCGTTCTGATCGTCAAAAGGCCAAAAGAAATGTCTCTGATCGGCTTTTTTACCAGTACCGCTATTATTGGGATGCTATTTCAAATGCCGCTCTTCTTTTTATTCGGCGAAACACAATTAACAGATTTAACAAATGGAAACTTAGGTACCATCTTATATATGGCGCTTTTCGCTTCAATTGGTGCTTTCCTATGCTGGAATACTGGCATCCAAAAACTGGGCGCAGCAACAGCAGGACAATTCATCCATTTACTGCCTGTTTTCAGCATAGGCCTTTCCGTCATTTTTCTGGGAGAAAGCTTATTTCGTTTTCATTATGTGGGGATTGTGCTCATTTTCTCAGGCATTTTTGTGGCGACGATACTCCACAACAAGCGACAACAAACCGCTTAAATTTTGTTTTTAGAGAGACTGATTAGACTTACCAAAATAGTCTACAAACGATGGATGTGCCGGTGTTTGACTCAAAACAGATACTGGCTCATGAGCGACGACTTTACCTTGCTCAATCAAGAGCACATTTCCGCCCACTAAACTGGCTTCCTGAGGCAAATGCGAAACCAACAAAGTCGTCAAGGAAAGCTCTTCTGTCACCTCTTCCACTAGATAAAGCATCTCTTCACGCAAGGAAGGATCTAGCGCGCTAAAAGGCTCATCCAATAAAAGTATCGGCTTATTCCTTACCAAAACACGAGCAATTGCAACACGCTGAGCTTGCCCACCAGATAAAGCTTGTGGAAAACGATCTGCTTTATCAACAAGTTGCGTTTTCTCTAAAGCCCAACTGACCTTATCTTTTTGCTCGGTATTTAGAGACAGAGAAGGCGATATTCCAATCGCTACATTTTGCCAAACCGTTAACTGAGGAAAAAGATTGTCACTCTGAAACAAAGTAGAAATCGGCCTTTCATATGGAGCCAAGGCAAGTAATGGCTCACTATTAAAATCCAATACTCCATGACCATCCAGAAAGCCGCCAAGCAAATGTAAAAGTGTACTCTTCCCTTCCCCGCTTGCACCCAACAGAGTGGTCACACCCGATGAAATATTCACACGATAATCCGCATGAAAGTTATCCCAATTGTATTGAAGGCTAATTTTTAACATTCTTTTGTCCTCCAATAAGCCGAGATGACAGATAAAACAAAACCAAACAGAGCGTGATCAATACCACCGCGACACAAGCCCCTTCTTCTAATCGATAAGAACCAATCAATTGAAAAAGGTACAAAGGCAAAGACACCAAACCTTGACTGCCAAACAAAGCAATCACACCCATATCACCAAGGGACAACAACAAAGCGTACCCAAATGCTTGCGCGACAGACTGACGAATGAGAGTCCACTCCAAACACCAGCGAGACCAACCGCGGACTCCCAAACTCAAATATACATTTCGAAAGCGTCGCTCTTGCTGATACAAAACAGGCATTAAAGCTCTGAGTACAAACGGCAAGGCCATCACAGCATTTACCCACACAACAATCCAATAGCTCGACTGAAACCCCCAACCGAAATCACGCAACAGCAAAAAAAGCCCCGTTGCGATCACCAAGCCAGGTACCATCAAAATCATATTACCGAGATGCTCAATCTTATTGGGTAAAACCGACAAGTATCTGCGCCCAACACAAAATCGAGCCAAAACACCAAAGCAGATCCCTAGCAATAAACTGACCGCCGCAGCGGGCAAAGCGATTTGCAATGACACCATGACGGACTTCCATAAAGAAGAAGACAACAAAGTATCGAAAAAAGTAGCCGAGAATACAGGATCAAAAATCGCGATAAAGGGCGGAAAAACCAAAAGAAACACACACAGCATAGCTGCAAGATCTGAGGCTTTCGCCCAGAAAGAGTCTTTCAAAATATATCGCTCAGCAGACAGTAAGCTCGCATCTTGACGATTAACAGGCGCAATTCGATACACAACAAGAGCAAACAAGGTGCATATCGCCACCTGCATCAGAGCTAAGAAACTGGCCTTACCAAGATCAAAATCAAACCTCAAAGCCTGATAGATAGCCACTTCCAACGTGCTTGATTTTGGCCCACCACCTAAACTCAGCACCACGGCAAAGCTGGAAAAGCACAACATAAAAATCAACACAAAAGCACCGGGCAAAGCTTTTTTCACATAATGCCATTCAATTAAACGAAATGCAGAAAGGCGAGAAAAACCTAGTTGGGACGCCTGGCGCCACTGACCCGAAGGAATCAAATCATAGCCTTGCAATAAAAAACGTACCGCCAAAGGCATATTAAAAAAGACATGAGCCAATAAAATTCCCGTCAAGCCGTACAAAGGAATTTGCAAACCAAATAACTGACTCAACCAACCTGTACGGCCATAAACCACAACCAAGCCTAAAATCGCGACAATTGTCGGGACAACCATAGAAATAGAGAAAAGCTGCAAGAGAAACGATCGCCCGAAAAACCGCCGATGAACAAGGCAAGACGCAACAGGAATGGCAATTAAAATACTAATCCCACTACTCAATAAGGCTTGCCACAACGAAAAACGAATCACGCGCCAAAGATAAGGCTGAGATAAATAGCCAAGCCAGTTAGACAACTCACTATAACGCAAAAGAGCCGCCAAACTGGCAGCTCCCATTATCAAAAAGAGACCAACACCTAAAATGGCAGGCGTCAGCCCTTGATATAAACGCAAAGAAAACACGTTAAGAAATCTTATCGAGTCGTCGCATTTAACCACTCATCAACCCAAGCTTTACGGTTTTTTGCGACTTCTTTAGCCGGCAACACTAAGTTCTTAGTTGGCAGCAAAGCACTATCAAATGCAGCAGGTAAAGGCTCTGAAGACTCAACCACAGGCAACATCCAGTTTCCTGTAGGTATCACTGATTGAAATTCCGGCTGCAAAATAAATTGCATGAAACGCTCCGCCAAAGCAGGATTTGGAGCATTTTTCATCATGGCAGCCAATTCAACTTGAGGATAAAGACCTTCGCTAGCAGATGCCGCTTTATACTTACTCTCGCCTTCCGCAATAATGTGATACGCAGGGGAAGTGGTATAACTCAACACAACATCAGCTTCGCCTTTTAAGAACAAACCATAAGCATCAGACCAGCTCTTTGTCACTGTCACCGTGTGACTCGCCAAACTTTCCCAAGCATCAGACACGTCATCACCATAAACAGACTTCATCCATAACAGAAGCCCTAAGCCTGGTGTACTGGTTCTTGGATCTTGGTAGATTACTCGAAGATCTTGATTTTCAACCACGTCCTTCAAACTCGTCGGAGGATTGCTCAGCGTTTCCGAGTTATAGATGAAAGCGAAATGGCCTTGGTCAAATGGGACAAAAGTGGTGTCATTCCAACCACCAGCAACAGTCACATCAGATGTATCAACTGAATGCGTCGCCAACAACCCAGTCTGTTTTGCCGCTTCCATTAGATTCAGATCCAAGCCTAGCAATACATCTGCCTGAGATGATTTCCCTTCTAGCTGAACACGCGACAAAATTCCAACAGAAGAATCTAAAGCGACAAAGTTCAATTCACAGCCACATTCTTTCTCGAAGTTTCCTTTGATTTTTGGCCCTGGCCCCCAATCTGAAGAAAAAGAGTCATAGGTATAAACGTTTAATGTATCCGCTGCAGATGAGACAGAAGAGAAAAGTGCAGCCGATGAGAGAAAAAGGGCCGCTGAAGATATTTTCAACAAGAATTTATTCAATGTGTCGCTCCTAAAAAGTGAGCGGCGTACAGGAGAAACGGCAAGATGCTAAGAGTGCAAAGCTTGCTACCTCGATTCCTACGCCAGCATGATCTGGATCAGGTTCAGTGGGTTAGCAGTCAATTCCGCTTCTCAGCTTAGGTTCTAACAAACCAAAGCACCCCATGAGATAAAGAGCCGTTATTGTAAAGAGTCAATCAACGGAAGTCTATTTCAGAAAGCACTCGAGTAACAGCGCCCTGATTTTTTTCTGCAAACCGTTGAGCTGCCCGCCCGACTCGATAACACAGAGAAGGGTTGCTAGCAAAAGAGATCAACACCTCTTCCAGCGCTGTTTCATCTAAGCAGCGGATCGCCCCTTTTATCTGTATCAACTGCTCTGTAATATCTAAAAAGTTAAAGGTATGAGGCCCCACTAAAATAACCTTCCCTAATAACGCAGGCTCAATCGGATTATGCCCACCACGCTTGATCAAGCTCCCACCGACAAAGGCAAGATCAGAAGCTTGATAATAATGCATCATTTCCCCCATCGAATCGCCAATGACTACATCGAACTTTGACCACTGGTCTGGTGATTCTTGACTACGCAACCCAACCTTTTCAAAGTGTTGTTTTGCTAACGCATAAACCGTATCAAAACGCTCAGGATGACGAGGCACAAGCAAAAGCAACGCATCCGACTCTTTTTGCAAAAGAGCCTTATGAGCACTCAAAGCAATTTCATCTTCCCCTTGATGCGTACTCGCAGCAATCCAGACAAAACGTGAACCTAATTGTTCACGCCAATTATCCAGCAAAACATCAGGAGAAACAGAGAGATCAAATTTAATACTGCCTGTTGTTAACACCTTTTTCGCACCCAAGGCTTCAAATCGTTCCGCGTCACTTTTTGCATGCGCTAAAAAACTATCAGGCAGTTTAAATAGAGGTCGAGAAACATAAGAGAATTTTTGGTAGCGCAAAAAAGAGCGTTCGCTCAATCGAGCATTTACAACGTCCACGCGAAGGCCTTGTTGTTTTGCTTGAAACAGCAAATTTGGCCAAAGCTCAGTTTCGACAATAAGAAGATGTTTACAGGTAAGCTGCTTCAGCGCTCTTTTGACACTAAAACGCCAATCCATGGGTAAGTATCTGTGCTCAGCAAATGGAAAACTTTTCCCCACCTGCTCCGCGCCTGTTGGCGTCATGGTAGTGATCAAAAATCGATATGTCGGATGCTTCTCACGCAACTGAACAATTAATGGCCTTACCGCAAGCACTTCGCCCACAGAAGCACAATGAATCCATAAATCAGCGCTTACAGAAGGCCAGAAGCCCAGTGCTTCTTTAGGCCGGTAATGGCTGTATTTTTTCTGAAAGCGCCGTATTTTCAATAAAATGATCGGTGTTAATAGCAATAAAGCGAAACGATACAACCACATAATCAGTCTGTTTCTTCCGAGAACTGTTGATTATGAAGCTGTGCATAAGCTCCATTCAATGCAAGAAGTTCACTATGGGAACCTTGCTCAATAATTTCACCGTGATCAACTACCGCAATAATGTCTGCGTTTTCAATAGTCGACAATCGATGGGCAATCGCAATGGTTGTACGATTTTCCATCAAACCATCTAATGCAGACTGTATCGCTCTCTCAGACTCTGTATCCAAGGCAGAAGTTGCTTCATCTAAAATAAGAATTGGGGCATTTTTCAGAATAGCTCGAGCAATGGCTATACGTTGACGTTGACCTCCTGATAGAAGCACGCCATTCTCGCCAACCATAGTATCTAAACCATGATCTAATTCTTGAATAAAGTCCCACGCATTAGCCGCTTTCGCTGCATTAATCACTTCTTCATCATTTGTATCTCGCAGGTAGCCGTAAGCGATGTTTTCACGAATCGTACCATTGAATAACACCACTTGTTGGTTCACTAGGGCGATGTTAGAACGCAAGTCTTTCAAGCGGTAATCAGAGATAGAGTGCCCGTCAATACAAAGCTCCCCATCATCAATGTTATAAAAACGGGGAATCAGGTTCGCCATCGTCGACTTGCCTCCACCAGACCGCCCTACCAAAGCTAGTGTTTTTCCTGCTGGTAAAGATAGGTTAACCTTTTTCAAGGCTTGCTTGTCCGCACCAGGATAAGTGAATGACATAGATCGCCATTCAATATCGCCTTTCAACTTGTCAGCAGAAATCGTACCTTTATCGATCTCTACATCCATATCAAGAAACTCAAAAATACTATGGGATGCAGCAATACCTTTTTGTAATGTGCTATTCACATCAGTTAATTGGCGAATAGGCTTTCCTAACATGCCAGCTGCCGTCAAAAAAGCAATAAAGTCACCCGGTGTCATACCAGAGCTAATAGAAGGACTCAGCGCAAACCAGATTAAAATAGACATAGCAAAAGCTAGTATGAACTGCACAATTGGTGCATTCAGCGCCTTTGTTTTCTCCATTTTAAGCTGTGAGCGTCTATTTTCCTGAGCCGCCTTATAAAATCGCTCAGTCTCATACTGGCTCCCACCAAATATTTTCACAACCTCATGCCCTTTAATCGCTTCAGAAGCCACATCTGTGACACCACCCATGGCATTTTGAATACGCGTACTCAACCTACGAAAACGCTTAGAGGCATAAGACACAACCAAACCAATCAAAGGCACAACTAACAAGAACAATAAGGATAAACGCCAATTCATGTAGATCATGTAGCCTAACAAGCCAACAACCGTTAGTCCTTCACGCAGCAAAACACGAATTGCTTGAGTAATAGAGCCAATCACCTGTTCTGTATTGTAAGTGAGTTTAGCAAGTAATCGCCCAGTGGGAATGGAGTGATAATAACTGGAAGGCAACAAAACAAGTTTATCAAACATGCTTGTTCGCAAGTCGAAAACGACATTGTTGGCGACTTTCGCCATGAAGTAACTGCCTAAAAACGTCCCTACTCCACGTAGGATAAAAATACCCAGTATAGAAAGAGGAATAAGAAGGCGGCTTTCAGTAATTTTTCCATCTGAAACAATATCAACAATATGCTTAAGCAAAGCCGCTAATGCAGGCTCCATAGCGGCATACAATATATATCCCACAAAGCTTAAGAACAAATAGCCCCATGATGAGCGAACATAACTAAGTAAGCGAAAATATATCTTAAAACCGGATTGGGCTTTAGTGTTAGAGGGTTCAGAAATCACTTTATCTTGCATTTATAAATTCGCTTTTTCGATAATAGAAGTTGTCGAATAACCATCGACAAAAGACAATACTTTCACTTCGCCACCAGTTTTTAATACATGCTCAGCGCCCACAATAGTTTCGATGCTGTAATCTCCGCCTTTCACAAGCACATCTGGAGATAACAGCTCTATCAATTCCTTGGGAGTATCTTCATCAAACCAAGTTACCCAATCGATAGCGCCGACACCTTCTAAAACTGCCATTCTATGCACAAGGTCATTAATTGGTCTTTTTTCGCCTTTTAATCGTTTTACTGATGCATCTGTATTCACAGCAACAATAAGACGATCTCCGAGCCCTTTAGCTTGTTTCATATAAGCAACATGCCCAGGATGCAAAATATCAAAACACCCATTAGTAAACACCACTCTTTCACCGTTTACTTGCGCAAGTTTTATTTGGTCTAATAATTCATCTGGAGGAAGGACTCCAAAGTTAGTAGAGTGAGATCGTTTGTACATAATCCCCGCTAATTGATCTGCCGTAATAAATGCAGTACCTAATTTTCCTACAACATAACCGGCGGCTTGGTTCGCGTATTCAATAGCATCAGTAAAACGCTTACTGGTAACATACACAGCTGTTAATACTGCAATCACCGTATCACCTGCACCTGTCACGTCATACACTTCTTTAGCAGAAGTCGCCAAAGAAAACGGCGTTCTACTCTTTTCAAACAATACCAAACCATCTTCGCCACGCGTCACTAACAAGGCGCTCCAATCAAACTGATTTCTTAGCGCTTCACCTTTTTGTTGAATATCTGCATCAGAAGAGCATTTACCAACTATGGTTTCAAATTCAACGAAGTTCGGTTTCACTAGAGTTGCACCACGATAAATCGAAAAGTCATCGCCTTTAGGGTCAACAAAACTAGGGACATTTACTGCATTAGACAACTGAATAAGAGATTGAACGTCCGCTAAACAACCCTTGTTATAATCAGAGTAAATAACCGCATCTGCACTTGGTACACAATCTTTTACCATGGCAGCGACCGCATCATTTTGAGATAAACAATCTTCGCGCTCTTCAAAGTCCAAACGAATCAATTGTTGATGACGGCTCATCACTCGCAATTTCGTAATAGTTGGAAGTCGTTCAGAGCGAACAAAGCGACAAGTCACACCAGAAGACTCTAAACAGCGCTCTAGTGCTGATGCATTTTCATCATTGCCCACAACACCAATTAAAGTGACAGAAACACCTAATTTAGCCAAACCTAACGCAACATTCGCAGCGCCGCCTGGGCGATCTTCAATATTAGAAACTTTCACCACTTGGACTGGTGCTTCAGGAGAAATACGAGAAGTACCACCATGCCAGTAGCGGTCTAACATTACATCCCCAACAACGAGGATGTGCTTACCCTTAAAATTCAGATATGAAGAGTTCATAGTCACATATTATTCGATTTTTGAAAGCCGCCATCTTATCATACTCCCCTACTTAGTTGGACATACCAAATATCACATGAAATAAGGCTATTTACATCATGTTGAACGACACTCTCTCTGACTGCCAATCTTTTGTTTTTGAGCAACTTTTAGAAAACTGGGCGAAATATGGCATAAATCCAGAACATGGCTTTAGCTATGAGAGTATGAATCACGACTGGAGCGTCAATCCTATTGGCCGACTTCGTTTATTAACACAGTGCCGTCAGCTCTATACCTTTAGCCATGCTTATCAACTTGAAGCAAAATCAGAGTGGTACGAAAAGCTTTTACCTCTATTCAACTTTATTACAAAATACTATTTCCAAGAAGATCGTTGGATTTTTTCACTCAACGATGATTTAAGCATTCAAGAAAAGCAATCTGACGCTTATGCTTTGGCCTTCATTTTACTTTCATTCAGTTATTACTATCAGGTAACTCAAGACAAAAAAGCCTTACATTACATAGAGAAGACACATCATTTCTTAATTACCAACATGCAAGCATCAACAGGCGGATTTTACGAATCGTATCCCATTGATATAAACCAAACCCGTCGTCAAAACCCTCACATGCATTTACTAGAAGGCTATATTGCCGCCTTCAACACCACACAAAATGAAGACTATAAAGACGTCATTAAGTCATTACTGTCGCTCGCATTGGAGCGTTTTTATGACAAAAAAACAAAAACTTTACGAGAGTTTTTTAATTCCAATTGGACGCTAGACACTAAGACTGGCAATCAAGTAGAACCTGGCCATCATTTTGAGTGGGTATGGTTACTTTATGAAGCAAATAAAATAGTACCAAATACAGATTACACAGATTTAGCACAACATTTATGGTCAACAGCGACGCGTCATGGATTAGCTGCTAACGGCGGCATTTACAATCAAATAGATGGCAATACTTACCTTCCTATTGATGAAGAAAAACGCATTTGGCCCATTACCGAATACCTCAAGGCAGTTACAGCCATCCCAATAGGAAAAGAAGAGAAGAATCACAGAATAGAGAGCGCCCTTAGCTTTTTACAAAGCTATTACTTTCTAGAAAACGGTGGCTGGAATGAATACCTCAATGAGGACAACACACCAAAAGACTACCCACTACCAGGCACCAGCAGCTATCATATTTTTCTAGGACTGGTCGAAGTGATAAGATGGTCAAATACGGTTAATAAATAAAGACTATGCTTTGTACAAGACCCTTTAAGTTAGAATCAAAGCTTCAATATTTATAAAATACAAACTCAACATTAGGCAAATCAATGAAAACAAGCATTGTCTTTACTACTTACAACTCTCCTGCTTGGTTGGAAAAAGTTCTTTGGGGTTTTTTCAAACAAACAGCAACCAACTTCGAAATTGTCATAGCGGATGACGGCTCTCGTGATGAGACTAGAGAGTTGATCGAGAGAATGCGAAAAGAAACCTCCATTACAATCAAGCATGTTTGGCAAGAAGATGATGGATTCCAGAAATGCCGCATAATGAACAAAGCTATCCTAGCAACTGAAGGTGAATATCTCATTTTCACCGATGGGGATTGCATACCAAGGAAAGACTTTGTTGAGCAGCATTTAGCTCTTTCAGAACCTAACACTTATTTATCAGGCGGCTATTTCAAGCTACCAATGAACATCAGCCAAGCCATCACTAAGGAAGACATTGTCACCCAAAGAGCGTTTGACGTGGAATGGCTCGTTAGTATGGGGCTAAAAAAGACCCATAAAACAATGAAGTTGACCGCAAAAGGTGCTTGGGCGTCTTTTTTAAACAAAATCAGTCCAGCTCGTCCCACTTGGAATGGTCACAGCGCATCCTGCTATAAAAAACACATATTAGCTGTGAATGGTTTCGAAGAAACCATGCAATATGGCGGGCAAGACTGTGAGTTTGGCGACAGATTGGTAAACTACGGCTTAAAGGCAAAACGTATTCGCTATTCAGCTGTTTGTATTCACTTAGATCATAAACGTGGCTACATCACACCTGAAATGCTGGCTAACAGTCGAGCAATCAGAGAAGACACTAAGAAAAATAAAGTAATAAAAGCAAGAGTGGGGATCGATAACCACTAAAAAGCAAAGGCAGTAATATTTAAAATTCTCTCTAATTCAATATACAGGCACAAAAATGGATTACCTATTCATTTCCAGAAAAAACCTACATGCAAAATACTATAGAAGACTTACAGAAAAGCTAGGTGAAGGGTATAACTTACATGTAATGGGAATGCCAAAACTGCAGGCTCTAATGCATTTAAAAGAAGCTTATAGAAAAGACTTCTCAAAGGTAATTCAAAACCAAATTAAAAGAAAAAAAGCACAGAGCAAAGTATGGGAACTCTTTTTAATAGAAGCGATATACGCTAAAGCAATGACATTCTATGAAAAGCTTAGATTTGCAAAATACTTAGCTCTATTTAATGAAGAAAAGCCTGAAAATATCGTTGTTTGGAATGGAAAAAAACTCCCTAATATCACAGCTGTAATGGCTGCTGAGCATCTAAAGGTAAACGTATTTTACTTTGAGAACGGCTTATTACCAGGCACAACAACATTAGACCCTCAAGGTGTAAACGCTGCATCATCATTAAGCCAGGACCCAAAGTTCTACCTGAATTTTGACCCTAAAAATACACTATCCTTTACATTGCCGACTCTTACACAAAGAGCAAACCACAAAAAAAGAAATGAATTTGGAAACAAGGACCTTCCCGATAACTTTTTATTTGTTGCCTTCCAAGTACCCCATGATACCCAAATAGCCAGCCATTCCCCTTGGATCACATCTATGGAGATGCTCTATGAGGAAGTAATGAAGGCAGTTGAAGCTCTTGACCTATCCTTAACAGTCGTATTTAAAGAACACCCAACTTGGCCAAAACATTATGACTCTCTTTACAATAAAAGTGATAAGGCGATATTCGCCAACGGGAATCAAACACCTGAGCTAATCGAAAAAGCGAAAGCTGTTATTACAATAAACTCTACTGTAGGACTGGAAGCATTACTATTAAACAAACAAGTCATTACATTAGGCGATGCTTGTTACAATATTGATGGGCTTGTACAAAACGCAAAGAATGCTAACGAGCTAATAGAATCCCTAAAAAATATCGAGCAAGGATGGAAAGCAAATTCGGCTCTACGGGATAAATTCTTCACCTACCTCAAGCATATATATTGCATACCGGGGTCTCGAAAAAGTGCTGACAAAGAGCATATTGAAGCGGTCAAAAATAGACTTCATCATACAGATTCTTTTTCACTGTCTCTGGAAAAAGAGCACTGACATTCTATTAATTGCATAGTAAATAGTAGACCTCTAATACAGCACACTTTTAATAGAGGTCTACTATTTACTCACGAATCCACACCAAACAAGTCGCGAGTGTAAACTTTATCTTTTACATCCAACATATCATCCGTCATTCGATTAGCAACGATGACATCTGACATTGCCTTAAAGTCTTCTAAGCTTTTAATCACTTTTGAATTAAAGAAGTTCTCTTCTGATAAAGCCGGCTCATACACAACTACCTCAACGCCTTTCGCTTTGATTCGCTTCATCACACCTTGGATCGCAGAAGCTCTAAAGTTATCAGAGCCGACTTTCATCACTAAACGGTAAATACCAACGACTTTTGGCTTATTTTTAAGAATCGATTCTGCAACAAAATCTTTTCGAGTGACATTGGCGTCTACAATCGCACGCACTAAGTTATTAGGCACTTTGTCATAGTTAGCAAGCAGCTGCTTAGTATCTTTAGGTAAGCAATAACCACCATAACCAAATGAAGGATTGTTGTAGTGTTTACCAATTCGAGGATCTAAGCCAACCCCTTCAATAATCTGGCGACTATTAAGTTCATGAGATTCCGCATAGCTATCCAATTCATTAAAGAAAGCCACACGCATTGCTAAATAAGTATTAGCAAACAATTTAATCGCTTCTGCTTCGGTAGAATCTGTCAACAATACATCTATGTCTGTTTTTTCTGCCCCTTGCACAAGAAGGTCTGCAAACACTTGAGCTCTCTCCGATTGCTCTCCAACAATAACGCGAGAAGGATACAGATTATCGTACAGAGCCTTGCCTTCTCGTAAGAACTCAGGAGAAAAAAGTAAATTATCAGTCGAGTATTTTTGACGAGCAGATTTGGTGAAACCGACAGGAACCGTTGATTTCACTACCATTATGGCATTTGGATTGATTTCCATAACGTCTTTGATAACAGATTCAACATGACTGGTATTAAAATAGTTCGTCTCTGGGTCGTAGTCTGTTGGTGTGGCGATAATGACGTAGTCCGCATCAAGAAAAGCAGCTTTTTTATCAAGTGTTGCGACAAAATTTAATTCTTCTTCAGCTAGGTAACGCTCAATATCTTTGTCTTCAATTGGCGATACTTTATTGTTCAGCATATCTACTTTTGCCGGAACAATATCCAAAGCAACAACCTGATTATACTTCGCTAACAAAAGTGCATTTGAAATACCAACGTACCCAGTTCCTGCAACAGCAATCTTCATTAACCTTTGTCCTTATCCATCAAAAACGTCATAACGATTAGCCAGCTATTTTACAGCCTGTTACATAATTAAAAACGTCTAATTTATCTTTTTTACTAATTCAAAGGAAAAAATCATGAAAATGACGTTGCTCGGAGCATTCGTTTAGCCCATTGACTCCAAGACCCAACGTATACAAGATGCGCCTCTATTCCCGCATAGTTCAACGCCAGCACATTATGACAAGCGGTAACACCAGAACCGCAATAGTAAACATAATCACTGCTCTTGGACGACAACCAATCCTGCCACTCGACATGTAATTGCTCTGCAGGTTTGAAGCAACCATCAGCATCCAAATTGTCACTAAAAGGGCGATTTATCGCACCGGGAATGTGTCCGGCAACAGGGTCTATCGTTTCATTCTCGCCATTAAAACGATCAGGAGTTCTCGCATCGACTAACTGAAACTGATCTGTTTCGAAGTTTTCGACAACCGCTTGCTCATTAACTGCCCAAGGAAAATCCACTTCAAACTGATAATCGACTGATTTGGCCAATCCGTTCTCTAAAGATACAGGCAATCCAGCTTTCAACCAGGCAGGAAAACCACCATTTAATACACGAACATCAAT
This sequence comes from Marinomonas algae, assembly GCF_047525555.1. Taxonomy (NCBI): domain Bacteria; kingdom Pseudomonadati; phylum Pseudomonadota; class Gammaproteobacteria; order Oceanospirillales; family Oceanospirillaceae; genus Marinomonas; species Marinomonas algae. The sequence continues at coordinate 603,381 of NZ_JBLIXK010000001.1, forward strand.
ACCCTGTTGAATTAGCATCCACCAAGCTCGAGCAGCAATCGCGCCCCCCATGTCATCATAAACCACCACTTGGCTTTCAGAATGAATCCCCCAATCTTGCAACTGCTTGGAAAACACAACTGACTCAGGCAAAGGATGACGCCCCGTCACTTCTGTCTCAGGAGATGCAAGCTGATGATGGACATCAACAAAAATAGCTTTGGGAATATGCCCTTTTTGATATTCAGACAACCCCTTTGAATGGTTCGTTAAATAAAATCGGCAATCCAGCACAATCACATTTTCCTGCTCAAGCAGTACATTCAGTTCATTTGCATCTATCAAGCTTTTTAATAACACAATCATTCCTTAACAAGGCTAAAAATTGACGAGCAAGCTTTTGTTATCTATTACAAGCCTACTTTGATTCTTCTGTTTTTGTTAATATTCACACTAATTATTTCAACTTCCGAGTTTTTTTATGTTACGTATTGATATCATTCTTACAGAGCAAGGTTTAGCGAAGTCTCGCTCTCAGGCTCAAGCTTTTATCAGCGCAAACCGAGTCTCATACAAACATAATGGAACCTGGTTGAAAGTAAACAAACCTAGCTTAAAGCTCTCTCCCGACGTAGAACTCAACATCACCCAAGATGAATCTGATAAATACGTTTCTCGCGGAGCATTAAAGCTAGAAGGTGCGCTATCGCATACTCAACTAAACATTAAAGGTTTCAATGTAATAGATATCGGCCAGTCAACTGGTGGCTTTAGTGATTGCGCGATACAGCAGGGTGCAGCTCATGTGGTCGGAATCGAAGTTGGCCATGATCAATTAGACTCACGCTTACGCGACAACCCAAACATAACTTGCTTGGAAGGCATCAACGCTCGCAACCTTTGTGTTGACGATTTAAACGAGCACTTTCCTGAAAACGGTTTCGACTTGGCAGTAATGGACGTTTCTTTTATCTCTCAAACAAAAATCCTCCCACAATTGCCTGCCTTGCTGAGTGAGAGCGGCCACTTAATCACATTGGTCAAACCGCAATTTGAAGTGGGCAAGGAATTCATTGGCAAAGGGGGAATCGTAAAAGACCAAAAGCGTGTAAGCCTGTTAAGTCATGACATTCAGGCTTTTGTAAAAGAACTGGGATTTGAGGTTCAATGCTACATTGAAAGCCCAATCAAAGGCGGAGATGGCAATCAAGAATTCTTACTCTGGGCTACTCGAGCTCAATCGTAAAAAAGCGAACTTATAACATTTCGTCGTAATTTAGATGTTGGCTTGGAGTGATTTCTCCTGCCTCTTTTTCTTCCAATTCAGTGATGTAGTTTCTCGCCATATAAAAGCCTAAACAGCCAAATATGACAGAGCCAATCGCTTGCCCGAACAATATTCCCTCAGCGCCCATAAACAAAGCAAATATCGTAATCAAAGGCCAAGTTCCTAGGGTCGCACGGCCAAAGTTAAGCAAGGTGCTATTAAAAGGCTTTCCTAAATTATTAAACACGGCGATAGCGATAAACAGCAAACTTTGAAAGAAAAAGCTAAAAGAAACAAAGGTCGCAAAAAAGCGGATCAAATCGGCACTTTCTTGCGTTGCACTGAACACAGACACCAGCCAATCTTGTATTTGATATAAAAACAAACACAAGAGCACACAATAACCAAACGCATAAATAACCGCACTACTAATGACATCATGCATACGATCAAAACGACCAGCTCCGTAGTTTTGCCCTAAAATCGGCCCAACAGCGCCAGACAAAGCAAACACGCCAGCAAAAACAACAGGAATAACACGACCAATAATCGCCACAGCCGCAACAGCATCATCCCCAAATGACGACGTATGCTCCATAACAATTGCATTGGCCAAGGGAGAAGACATATTCGTCAACATAGCAGGAACAGCGATAACTGAAATGGATTTCACATCTTTAAAGAAATCCATCAAATCAAATTCAGCCAACATTTTGTGGACATAAACCACGCCATAATATGACACAGCTACCATTGAAAAACGGGCAACCAAAGAAGCAATCGCAGCGCCCTGCACGCCTAAACCGAATGCAAAAATAAAAATAGGATCTAGTACGGCATTGATTAACCCACCAACTAAGGTGGCATACATAGCACGACGGGCATCGCCCAACGCACGCATAATACCAGAGCCAATCATGCCTATCATCACGGCCGGCATTCCAAGAATCAGTATCTGTAAATACCCAGTTGCCAAATCTAAAGTAAGCCCCGTCGCACCAACGAACAGGAGAATATGAGGGATTTTAGGCCATAAAAACCACACCACAGAAGAAGAGAAAATAATGCCAAATGCCAGTACATTCACGGATCGCCGTTTGGCTAACTCTACATCCCCTTTACCTATCGCCTTTGAAACCAGAGCAGTCGCAGAAATAGAAACAGCGATACTCAAAGAAATCGTAAAAAACATAATAGCGCTGGAAAAACCAACTGCAGCAACCGCTTCTTTCTCGCCCAGCATAGAAAGAAACAGCATATCAACCAGATCGACAAGAAACATGCACATCAACCCAAATGCACCTGTCATCGACATAACAGCAACATGTTTAAAAGTTGAACCTTGTGTGAGTTTTGCCGGACTTGGCATTTTGTCTCCTGAAAATACGACCTAAAACACAGTGTAGAGGCCAGCGCTGAAAATAAAAAAAACCGGACAAGCAAGCTCTTGTCCGGTTCTTTATTTTCTCATGTCTCGCCTTTTGAGAGAATCCTTACTTTACCGATAACGCTAATGAATAGAGGAATTTTCACGATTAAATACGATTTTCTCTACATCGGTAAAACGCTCTGCGAAATGCACCGTCATGCCATCTTTTACTGAATCCGGTAACTCATCAAAATCACGACGATTCGGCTCTGGTAAAATCACTTCGTTAATTTTACTTCGCTTAGCCGCAATAATCTTTTCCCGAATACCGCCCACGGCGAGCACTTGTCCTGTTAATGTTAGCTCCCCCGTCATGGCCAATCCTCGACGAACAGGCTCTCCTTTCGCTAACGACAATAAAGCCGTTGCCATAGAAATACCCGCACTTGGACCATCTTTCGGTGTTGCGCCTTCTGGCACATGCAGATGCACCAATGACTTATCAAAGAATTCAGGGGATTTTTGATAACTCTTCGTATGGGAGAAAACATAAGAATAAGCAATTTCTGCCGACTCTTTCATGACATCACCCAGTTTACCGGTCAATTTCAAACCTCTCGTGAGCTCATGCACTTTATTAGCTTCAATTGGCAATGTCGCTCCGCCCATAGAAGTCCAAGCCAAACCAGTGACCACGCCGACTCCTTGCAAAGTCTTCTCAGCACGGAAATACGGCATACCAAGCAAGGCTTCTACATCTTTCACTCCCACATTAATGTGCTCTTTTTCGCCTGTCATTAATTCAACAACCGATTTTCTTAACACCTTTTGTAGAAGTTTATCCAACCCTCGAACACCCGCTTCACGAGCATAATGCTCGATAATATGACGCAATGCGGCATCGGTAATATTGAGTTGTTTCTTTAGCAGCTTGTTTTTCTTAAGTAATTTAGGCCATAAATGCTGTTTGGCAATGGCGAGCTTCTCGTCTGCAATATAACCAGACAAACGAATAACATCCATACGATCCAACAAAGGTGATGGAATGGTATCAAGCTGATTGGCCGTACAAATGAACAAGGCTTTCGACAAGTCAATGCGCATATCCAAATAATGATCAAGGAACTCACTGTTTTGCTCTGGATCTAGTGCCTCAAGCAAAGAGGATGCTGGATCGCCTTGGAAAGAAGAACCAATTTTGTCGATCTCATCTAACATGATCACAGGGTTTTCCACCTCAACATCTTTTAGCGCCTGCACAAACTTACCCGGCAAAGCGCCGATATAAGTGCGTCGATGACCTTTGATCTCAGCTTCGTCACGCATTCCACCCAAACTAAATCGATAGAACTTACGGTTTAATGATTCCGCAATGGATTTACCAATCGACGTTTTACCCACACCAGGAGGTCCAACCAACAACAATATGGAGCCGCCCATTTCACCGCGATGCGCACCCAGCGCCAAAAACTCGACAATGCGATCTTTTATATCGCCTAGACCAGCGTGATGTGACTCAAGAACATCACGAGCAAGTTTGATATCTAAATTATCTTCAGAATGAACACCCCAAGGCAATGATGTTGCCCAGTCTAAGTAATTCCTTGTCACACCATATTCTGGTGAACCGGTTTCAAGAATACTCAGCTTATGAAGCTCATCTTGTATTTTATCGTTCACTGCTTTTGTCAGTGTTTTACCTTCCAATCTGGCTTCAAATGTTTCCACGTCGGAAGTGCGATCATCTTTTGAAATCCCGAGTTCTTTTTGGATAACTTTAAGCTGTTCTTTGAGAAAGAACTCTCGTTGATGCTTGCTAATTTTATCGTTTACTTCGGCACTGATTTCATTATGCAGACGCGCAATTTCTAGCTCTTTCTTCAAAAGAGTCAAGGACAAACGCATACGCGCTTGAATCGGTTTTGTGGCCAATACTTCGTATAAATCCTCCGCTTCAGCAGAGGTAATGGAAGCCGCAAAATCCGCTAGCAATCCGGACTCATTGAAAGAGAAACGTCCTAAATACAGTTTCAGATCTTCACTAAACAAAGGATTTAGGCGTATCAACTCCTTAATCGCATCCAGAATTGCAATGGAATAAGCCTTAGATTCGTCGTCATTGGTTTTTGAGTCATTAATGTAGCGAACTCGAGCAAGGTAAGGAGCTGTCTCACTTAACCACTCAATCACCTCGAAACGCTTCACACCTTGAGCCAAAAACGTCAGTTTTTCATTCTGCTTTTCCGCTTTATGGACTCGAGCCACACACCCTATCGTGCGAAAATCATCAACAGTTGGTGCAGCTCCATTCTCTTTTTTATCTGAATAAACTAATCCAACGGCTGCCTGTGGGTGTTCTGCAATTCGCTCTAGAGTGTCTTCCCATTTATCTGCATCCACCATAACTGGCTGAATTTGAGCCGGGAAAAAAGGCCGACTCGTGATTGGCAAAACAAATAAAGTTTCTGGTAGCACATCATCTGGCAGCGCCAAACCTTTGGGGTCGCTCACCACAACACTTTCGTCTTCTTGGCTTAAATTATCGTCTTCTTGTATATCTAAATATTGTTCGTCATCAATCATAAGAAACGTCTCAATAATTCCCTTTCTTTTTCAAAAGAATGAAAAATTAACATGGTAATTTATCTGTAATTCCCTCTTATGTAATGACGATCTGACTAAAAACAACACTTAATCTAACCTTTCAACATCCTTCCTTACTTATTAAAAATCAACCAAGAGGACAAGATTAGTTATTTGGCCTCTATTCACTTAATGCTATTATAAAAAGCATAAGCACAGCACAAACCCACCTTACCTCCAAAGTTCAAAATAAAGGACAGGCCGATGACCCGCGATGAACTACTTAGTACCTACAATGATATTTTTGTAATCGAGCACCCTTTTGTAAAACACAAACTCACCAGCCTGCGTGACAAAAATACCAGCACGAGAGAATTCCGTATGTTAGTGGAAGAGCTTGGAACTCTAATCGGCTACGAAGCAACACGCGATTTAGAAACGCAGGACATTGAAATCGAAACCCCTCTCGAAAAAGCAATGTGCCCTGCGCTAAAAGGAAAGAAACTTTGTATTGTGACTATTATGCGAGCTGGCAATGGCTTAGCTGAAGGCGTTCTTAAACTGTCTCCTTCTGCACGCGTTGGTCATGTTGGCTTGTATCGAGATCCAGATACCAAGCAACCGGTAGAATATTATTTGAAAATGCCGCATTCTGTGAATGAGCGCACCATCATTGTTGTCGACCCTATGCTTGCAACAGGTAATTCGGCAATTATGGCCATCGATAAAATGAAAGAAATGGGGGCAACAGACATACGATTCATCTGTCTTTTTGCAGCTCCAGAAGGCATAGAAGCATTCAAAAAAGCTCATCCAGATGTTGCAATGTACATAGGTGCAATCGACCGTGGATTGGATGATCACGCCTACATTCGCCCAGGTGTGGGCGATGCTGGTGATCGCATCTACGGAACTCGATAATCACCAAACCACTAACGTACTAAAAAAGAGCCTCTTTTCGGGTTAAGAAAAGAGGCTCTTCTGTAATATACGAACAAGATCAAACAATCAGCTTTTCAGGGCTAGAAAAGCACCGGCACTTGCCATGATTCCACCTGACGTACGATTCAGTCTCTTCATTGAGCGCTCAGATTTCATTAAGCGTCTGGCTTGTGAAGCCCCGACAGAAATTGAACTGATTCCCAGCATCAGAGCAGTGAAAGCAAGTACCGCCGCAATCACAATATCAAAACCACTTAATACCGTTAAATCCATGAAAGTCGGTAAAAAGGCGATATAAAATAGAATCACTTTAGGATTCGATGCAGAAATCATAAAGCCTTGTATAAAGCTTGCCACTTCGCTTTTTGATTCAAGCTGAGTAAAATCTTCAGAAGACGTGGCTACTGGCGCCACCCACATTTTCCAACCAAGATAAATAAGATACGCAGCGCCAATATAGCGAATCGCCAAGAAAACACCTTCCCAAGTAGACGCAATCGCAGCCAGACCAAAACAAGCCATCACCAAATAAACAATGTCACTCATCACCATGCCAAGGCAAAGAGAAACGCTGGCGCGCGCGCCTTTCGTCATGCTTTTAGCGATCACAGCAAAGACACCTGGACCTGGCGTCACCGCAAAAATCAAAATTGCGAAGAAAAAAGTAATACCGCTTTCTAGTGTCATTCCTCTAACTCCACGCCACAGCTGGCTAATACCATACGAGTAATAAAGTGTTTTGCTTCTTCATAGTCGGAATCTTCTAAAGTATCTTTTTGCAAAACAATTTTCACCTGCGCGTCAAAGTCGGCATACGTCTGAGTCATCGCCCAAATACTGATAAAAAGATGCTCAGTAGAGACAGGTTCCATCAAACCTTGATCAATCCAAGTTTGTAGCGTCGCTTTTTCACGAGCCAATTCAGTGACAAACAAACGTTTTAAATAATCGAGCACAAACGGCTCTTCTCCAATCAACGCCATCGCAAACACTTTAGAAGCATTTTTGTTCATTCGAGATTGATCAACTTTCTCACTAATATAACGAGTAAGGTTAATTCTAGGCCCATCTTCAACATTAAATTCGCTTACCGAATCCAGCCAAAGTCGCAAAATACGCTCAAGGACTGCTTCTAATAAGTCTTTCTTAGAGCGGTAATAATAATGAATATTCGCCTTTGGCAGCCCAGCTTCATTCGCAATCATTTGTGTTGTCGTTTTCGCCAAACCTTGGCGCGCAAAAACACGCTCTGATGTTTCTAAAATAAGCGCTTGGTTCTGCTCTCTAATATGAGATTTTAGCTGATCTTTTGCTCTTGTTGTTTTAGTCAAGGATATGCCTCACTGCTCACAGATACACTAAAAAAGCCTTCATACTGAAGTCATTCGATATAAATCATAAGAAAGTAGGATAACATTTTTTAGAATAAGCACGAAGAAGTTAGCAGCATAAAAAAAGGGAGCCGAAGCTCCCCATTTCCCCTCGTAGCAGAGACCTGCGTGACTATAGGCATTCGTCACTAGGCTAACTGCTACACCACGTTGGCGCTGTGATTGATCGCAATGAAAGCATTGCAGAATCAATGTTTTGAATCGATGGAAAAACCATCGTCAGTAGAAATAAGAATCTACCGAAAACACACTGTGCTTTGACCCTTCATTTTCAGAGAAAAACACAATGGCTTATGTAAGTCATACATTGATTATATGCAGCTGATTTCACAGTGCAATAGGTAGAAGGCAAAAAAATTGACCGATCGATCAATTTTTTTAGTTTATTGTACTTTTTTAGGAGGTAAAGACTTAGAAACAAGGTTTCGGCCTTTCTTTTTAGAGCGATACAAGGCCTCATCTGCCCTTTTTAGTACAGAATCTGGAAGCTCCCCTACATCAGCAAAAGCAACGCCAATACTTACCGTAACGTTAACATCTATCTCTCGCTTCTTTTTTGGCTCCAGTACCTGAACTAACGTTTCTTGTATGTTTTCACGAACCAATTCTAAAACTTCTACGATTTCATCAATTCGATCATGACGAAAGACTACGGTAAATTCCTCCCCACCATAACGAAAAGCTCGCCCTGGGCTAGAAAAGCGCTTCAATTGAGTCGCAACACTCTTTAACACTTTATCGCCCATATCATGGCCATAAGTGTCGTTAAACTTCTTGAAGTGATCAACATCCACCATAGCTAATGCATATTGCTTTGGCAGACCAACCAACTTTTCATTTAACGCACGCCTGCCTGGTAATTTGGTCATATCATCAAGGTAAGCCATACGGTGACTTTCCATCAGCAAGAACCAAATCCACAGTAAAAACTGAGCAGACAGAAGTGCATCAAATTGAGTATCTGATATCGCGAAATGACTGATGATCAGCAGACTTACAATACTCATCAACCCGCAAGCTCGAAAAGCATCACCGCTTAACCACCAAGCAACACTGATCGCAGATAGACTCACCGCCAACACACACCAAAGTAGAACAACGGACCAAGTGGTTGCCGTCTGAAAGAAAGCTTTATCTAGGAAAGCAAACGATACCCAGTTACGTTCAATGGCATAACACCAGCTCACCAACATCAAAATGAATAAGCCGCGATTGATGGCAAATCGATTAAAAAAGCCTCGTTCTTGAACAAATCCAAGCAAAGCAATACAAAAACATGAAACCACTAAATAAGCCGTTAGAGACGCGTCTTGGTCAAAGTCACCATATAACTTCGGAATCAAGAGCAAAAGCACCAAGAGGAGGACACGACCTTTGTTAAAATGCCACGAGAGTAGAATCCCCACACCGGCTAAAATCACCGGTAACAAAGGCAACAAACCAAGCCATAAAGATGACAAGTGGTTTACATATAAACTGGCATACACACTAACAATGAGGATGAAAAACGGTGCCAACAGTGACTTCAAACGCTCAGACATATTAGCTCAAATCCAAACAATTATTCGAATAGACAAGTGGATACATCACCTGTAAAAAACGATCAAAAATGACACTTTGACTTAATTAAGGTAAATACTTACATGTCTTCATACAGTACTATTATGCATTATCTTGACTATAGAAATACATCACTGACATGTAAGTTTAAAAAAGTAATTTTATCAATGAAAACCAAGAAATTAGAACACTTCCGATAGAGCAAACAATCTATATCATAATTTTTGTAAGCCAAACAAAAACTAAAGCTATTAAATGGTTTTAGTTTTTTAGATAATGGTACTACATTTAGATAATGATCACGGGCTATGCAGAACCTTTTAGGTAAAAAGCATAGCATGAAACGTATTTGAGATTTTGGCTTTTTTATGAACAAGAACAAAACTTTAGATGTCTATTTTGTGATCATCATCCTTCTACTGATCATTCTAGGTGCATTTATTAACCGCAGTGAAGATCAGGAAAGCCACAACTCTGTTGACGAAGTAGAAAGCCTAGGCTCGTTTGATTTTGACGAAGATGAAGCCACGCCTTTTGAAAAAGCATATTTCAAATCCCACCCAATAAAATCTGACGTACCTGATTTTTCAACTATCGCTAATATAAAAGCCCGAAAAGCCGCTTTTTTCAATTTTCTAGCTCAATTCGCATATGAAAAGAACAGGCTCACACAAGATGATCGAAAACGGATAAATGCACTGTTAAACAAAAGCACTATGTCGAACAGAGAAAAAATGTGGGTATCAACAATGCGCAAATATCACAAGCTCCAAGTTTTAGACACTTACTCTAAACAAGACCTAAAAGAGTTATTACACCATGTTGATATTATCCCTACCTCTCTTGTACTAGCACAGGCAGCCAATGAGTCTGCTTGGGGCACATCTCGCTTTGCCACTGAAGGCAATAACTTTTTTGGCCAATGGTGTTTCCGAAAAGGCTGTGGGTTAGTTCCAGCCTCCAGAAATGATGGTGCAGATCATGAAGTTCGTAAATTCCACGATGCAAGAGAGTCTGTTTTTGCCTACATAGATAACCTAAACAGTAACGCAGCTTACAAAGAGCTCAGAGCCGCTCGTGCAACGCTACGCCAAAAAGGTAAAGCCATTACAGGTTTAATTTTGGTTCATGGCCTAGAGCACTATTCTGAGAGAGGCCACGCTTATGTTGAGGAAATTGAAGGACTTATCAGTTACAACAAACTATGGCGCTTTAACAAATCACAGCCCAATCCAAAAGCGCAATAAATCCATATAAGTATTAGGAAATCTCTTCTATGGGGTGGCTAAGAGTGCCCCCCTTCATTACAATACCGTAATATTTTACCCACTCACCAAACGAGGAAATTCAATTGGCCCGTTTACCTGTTATTGTTGGCTTTGGCGGAATAAATTCGGCTGGTCGTACTTCTTCACATCAAGCATATCGCCGAATTGTTTTTGACCTTTTACCAAGCTCTATCCAGCAGGACGTTTTACTAGATCTTGCCACTCTGACCAATATGGCAGAATACAAAAATGGCATGTGGCATACAGAGGGCGGAGAATCATTAGATTCTGCATCCCTTATCGATAGCATTGGCGATTCTTTACTTGCTCGCACATTAATTCGTCGCATTCACCCTGACCTTTTCGATGTAGATCACGTTGTTTTACATAAATCGACGACGTTGAACGCCAGTACTCCTGATGAAAAATTAAGCTTTACAACAAAAACTCGCTCACTACCAAAAGAGCGCCCAACAAATTGGCAAGTCACTGAAATCTCAGACACACTGAGCGAGGTCGTTGTCGATGGAAGCTTAGAAACCTTTATAAAAGACACAAGACCTTTATCTGTTAAAGCTGCTGGACAATTGCCAACAGGATTTGACCCTTCCAAGCTTTACCAGAGCCGCAACCATCCTCGCGGCTTGCAAATGACGGTATATGGCGCATCTGATGCAATAAAAAGCAGCGGAATCGACTGGGAAGTTATTCGTAGCAAAGTGGCTCCTGACCAAATGGCTGTTTATGCTGCAAACTCCATTGGCCAAATGGACGACCTTGGCTTTGGCGGTATGCTTAAGTCTGCCCTAATGGGTAAGCGCACGACATCAAAACACCTTCCTTTAGGCTATGCTCAAATGCCTGCTGACTTCGTTAATGCCTACATACTAGGCAGCGTCGGAAGTGTTGGTACTTCTATCGGTGCATGTGCAACCTACTTTTTCAACTTAGAAAAAGCCATCGATGGCATCAAATCAGGAAAATTCCGTGTTGCTATGGTTGGTGGCAGTGATGCTCCAATTACAGCTGAAATCATTGAAGGCTTTAGAACTATGGGAGCTTTGGCAGAAGACACAGCTCTTCTTGCCTTAGACCAAATCAGTAATCAAGCTGAGCCAGACCATACTCGCAGCTGTCGTCCTTTTGCACAAAACTGCGGCTTTACTATTGGCGAGTCAAGCCAGTGGACATTGCTTATGGATGATGAACTTGCTATCGAGCTTGGAGCGGAAATTTACGGCGCGATTCCTGCTGTATTCTCTTATGCTGATGGGCACAAAAAATCCATCTCTGCACCTGGCATTGGCAACTACCTAACCATGAGCAAAGCCATGGCGTATTTGCAAAACATCATTGGTAATGATGGCTTAACTCAGCGTACCTTCATTCAAGCCCATGGTACTAGCACACCGCAAAACAGAGTGACAGAATCTCACGTACTGAGCGAAGCAGCCACCAGCTTTGGTGCGACTGACATTCCTGTTGTTGCTATGAAAGCTTTCTTAGGACATTCCCAAGGAACCGCTGGCGGAGATCAACTTCATTTATCTCTCGGTGTTTGGAAAGACGGTATTTTACCTGGAATCACAACATCTCATGCAATAGCAGATGACGTTTATCAAGACGGCTTGAAATTTCAACTGAAGCATGAAGCGTACGGCAAAGATTACTTTGACGCAGCTCTTCTTAACTCAAAAGGTTTCGGCGGAAACAATGCAACAGCGGTTTTACTGTCACCAAATCAGACAATGAAAATGCTAGAGAAACGCTATAACGCTGAGCAGATAGACGAGTACAAAGCAAAGAATGCCAAGGTACTTGACGCAGCAGAGCAATACAATCAAGCAGCGATTAAAGGTGAAGCTTTGCCTATTTATAAATTCGGCTTCAATGTACTCGGTGGTGAAGATCTAAACATTTCTAGCAATGAAATCCAGCTGCCTGGATACGATGTTGCAGTGAATCTGAGCGATATCGAAAATGAATTTAGCGATTTGAAATAAGCATTCATTTATTAGCCAACATCTAAAATAAGGTGTTGGCTGATCTCTTCTTTGAATAAATACCTTTCTACGGCAACTCTGCTTCTACAACGAATTTCTAATCTTTAAATATCGACCTGGAAGTTCGGGACAAAGGTAGTATCAAAGCGGCCAACAGAGTGTTCACCAAACCATAAGATAAAAGGTAAATCTCTTCAGATGGGCCAAGTTCTAAGTGCAAACTCACGAAGAACAAGTTTGGGAGTACAATAAAAATCCATATCCCCACCACCAAACAGAATCGCCCAAAGATAGATGGAATCTGAACTTTTCCTAACAACCAAGCAATGAACAACAAATACATAAAAGCAGAAAAAGCGAACATCAAGACAACTTTAGCTTCCGGCTGTTGCTGGCTAACATCCTCAAGCAATGATCGCCCTAAAAATAATGAAGGGGTTGATGCATACCAAAGCACGCCAGCAATGACCTGAAAAACAAATACCAAGATTATTGCTTTAAAATTCATTCTATACACATCATCCACCTTTTCGATTTATGAGCACCTCAAGCCCACCGATTACTGCGCTTGATATAATTCTTTAACCAAATTTCGTAGTTTTGAGCGCCATGGTCTTTGTTTAATACCAAAGTGATTAAACACTCTTCGACAAGATAACGACTGCCTACGCATTACATGATCTTGCACATCAGAAAACGCATCGCCAATGGCCTCAACCTCTACTTGGGCTTTAGGATCAAACTGACCTGACGTCGCCACAATAGCTTCAACCAGACCAATCCAACTTATCTCTTCTGCACAACAATAATGGTAAATACCCGTATTCATCGAACCGTAATGCCCTTGATTCACCATAGAAAAAATAACTCGAGCCAAATCCGAAATAGGTGTTGGACTACCAATCAGATCATCTTTATAAGCAAGGTTCACACCATCTTGTATTAAACCAAGCGTTCTGCAAACAAAATCATCCCCTTGCCCACTGAATAACCACCCTGTTCTGAGCACAATATTTTTAGGGTTGCTCAATACAATCGATTCTGCTTTTACTAACGCTTGAGCATAAGGCTCTGTACTATCTGGCTCATCGGTTTCTGCATACGGAGCATCTTTGTGGCCAGAAAATACTCTTGAGCTACTGATCATAAGCAGCGGCGCTTCGACTTTATCACTCAAATAATTCAAAACTGATTGAAAAGCAGAGTGATCATCTTGCAAGGCATAACGCAAACTTAGAGCGTCAATGACCACATCAAATTGCATTGCAGCCAACTCTGACTCTGCATTTCCCCCCAACAAGATAGTTTCTTCAGGACACAACCATTCAAACTCGCTTTTTTCTTTCGACAACTGCAATAAAGAAGAGCCTACTTCGGTATTGCTCCCTAAAAGAAGAATGCGGATTGGCGCATTAATATTTTGTACTGTATTCAATGTAAATCCTCATACCACGTAGGGAAAATTCTCAGTAGATTAGCACAGGTCTGTGCGGTTATCTGCTCTACACTTTCATCTCGTATCATCGCTGCATGTTGTGCCACATCGAGAACAGAAAGCGGTGTGTTCACTTGCCCTTGAGAACCATGTAAAGGCATATCTGGCGAATCCGTTTCAAGCACAAATGCACTGTTTTCTAAGGCGTTTAATACTCTGTGCGCTTTTTTGGCTCTAGGATAAGTAATGGTACCGCCAATCCCAAGCACAAACCCCATATCTAAAAATCGCTTTGCTTGCTCAAAGCTACCATTAAAAGCATGCACAATGCCGCCACGCTTAAATCCAGCTTCACGTAAACATTTAAAGATAAGATCGTAGCTTTTTCGAGCATGCAAAATTACGGGTAAATCAAGTGCTTTAGCCACTGACAGCTGCCGAGAAAAGAAAGCCATTTGAATCGCCATATCAACTGACCCTGGCCACAAATCCAAACCAATTTCGCCAACCGCCACCACTCGCTCAGTCTCACATTGATCAGCGAGTCGCTCTATTTGCTCAAGCGATGCGTCTTTTAAAAAGTAAGGATGCAAACCATAAGCGGCACGCCATTGAGGGTAACGCTTTACTAGAGATTCAAGGTTTGACCAGCTTGAATATTGAGTTGCAGGCACAAGAAAACCTGACACACCACTATTACAGCAATCTATCATCAATTGATCACGCTGATCATCAAATACACTGAAATCTAAATGGCAGTGACTATCAATTATCATGCTTAAAAGATTACATGATTTACTATATAAAGCACTAGCTATGACGTAGACAAAAATAAAAAAGCCGCACTATAAAAGTACGGCTTTGCAAAAGAAGGACACAAAAATACTTTAAAGCGATGGCCCTGCTTTTTTAATCGACTCAGAGACAGTATCAAACTTCTTGAAGTTCTCTACAAATTGAGCAATCAAGTTTTGAGCCTGTTCTTCATATGCAGCTTGATCAGACCAAGTTTTGCGAGGGTTAAGTAATAGACTATCCACACCTGGAACCTGTAATGGCACATCTAAATTTACATCCTCTAAATGCTCCGTCGTCGCTCCAATCAGTGCACCTGATTGAATAGCCGCAATAACAGCACGAGTTGTTGGGATACTGAAACGCTTACCTCCTTTGCCATGAGCACCGCCAGTCCAACCTGTATTGACTAGGTACACCTGACTACCAAACTCTTCGATACGTTTGATCAGCAGATCGGCATAAACATCCGCTGCACGAGGAAAGAAAGGCGCACCAAAGCAAGTAGAAAAAGTAGACTTTATCCCCGTTCCTGCTCCAACTTCCGTAGAGCCAACCAAGGCAGTATAACCACTCAAAAAATGATATGCCGCCGCTTCCTTAGAAAGAACTGAGACAGGAGGCAAAACACCCGTTAAGTCACAAGTTAAAAAGATAATCGCATTAGGTTCGCCCGCATGGTTATCCAATGCTCGTTTCTCAATATGCTCACGAGGGTAACCAGCACGACCATTTTGGCTTAAGGATGTATCAGCATAATCTGCCACTCGCGTCTTCGCATCTAATACAACATTCTCAACAATAGTGCCAAATTTAATCGCATCCCAAATAATAGGTTCATTCTTCTGCGATAAATCGATTGTTTTTGCGTAGCAACCGCCTTCAATATTAAAGACAGTTCCTTTTCCCCAACCATGTTCATCATCACCGATTAAAAAACGCTCTGGGTCAGCAGACAGGGTCGTTTTTCCTGTACCAGACAGACCAAAAAACAAAGTAACATCGTCATCAGACCCTACGTTAGCTGCACAATGCATAGGCAAAACATCGTACTCTGGCAATAAGTAGTTTTGCACAGAAAACATCGCTTTCTTCATTTCACCGGCATAACGCATACCAGCAATTAACACTTTACGCTCAGCAAAGTTTAAGATGACACAGCCATCTGAATTTGTACCATCTCTTTCCGGCTCACAAACAAAGTTTGGAGCATTTAAAATCTGCCACTCACTTTTTGATAAAGGATTATAAATGTCTGGACGTATAAATAAATTACGTCCGAAAAGGTGATGCCACGCCGTTTCCGTACGCATGAGAACTGGCAAATAATATTGGTCACCCGAGCCGACATGAAGGCTCGACTCAAAAGATTCACGTCCATCCAAATAACTTGTCACTCGATCCCATAACGGAGCAAATTTTGCTTCTGGAAAAGGTCGGTTAACCCCTCCCCATTGGATATTATTTTTACTAGATGCTTCCTCTACAATATAACGATCCATCGGAGAACGCCCTGTACGAGCGCCGGTCTCAACGACAAGTGCTCCATTATCCGCAAGAACACCTTCATTATTCAGCAGCGCTTTTTCAACCAGCTGAGGTGTCGTTAAGTTTCTATGTGTTCGAGTCACACTTGTTGGGGCATTCATTTTGCTAAATCCTCTGAGCAATAAAAGTTAATCTGATTATTTGAATTATTATCGGTGCTTTTTTAGACACCGCCAGATACTAACAAAGCATTCTAAGAAAGCATATCCTTATAACATTATGTTATTTTATTACCATTCTGAAAGAATAACTAAAAATATAAGCTTTTGATTTGTATGACAAAATAAGAAAAAATGGGCTTTTTAGCCATATTTGAGGAAGACCAATACTTTTTAGTATTTTCGTGCTTGATGATCTTGTAATTTTCTTTCTTTTTCTCTTTCTATCTCGTCAAAAAGCGCCTTTTTAACCAACAATTTAATAGAAATAAAAAGTAAATTTATTGTCTTAGCTCAATAAACAGACACTAATTGTGTGGGATTTCTATTAAATGACATCAAAAAAACATAATTTTTTAAACTTTTCATGCATTCAATATGTCCTGAACTGTCTCGCTTCGTGATAAGATTAGTTCTTAAATTCCCTCCCAATTGTTCAAAAGGTTGATCGATATTTATGTTAAAAACGAATCAGAACTGCAATATTGGATTTGTCGGCCTGGGTGTCATGGGTAAAAACTTAGCCTTAAACTTAGCCGATCATGGTTACCGAGTTGCTGGTTTTGATCTTGATACACATAAAGTAAAAGACGTCCTTGATACCGAGGCAAAAGAACGCCCGGATACAGTAACAGACGCTAGAATCATCGGTTGTTCCAGCATGGAAGAAATGCTTTCGAACCTAGTGAAACCTCGCGTTATCGTGGTTCTGGTTCCTGCAGGAAGCCCTGTTGATGCCGTATGTAACAACCTTATTAAATCGGGCCTAGAAGCCGACGATATTGTTGTAGATTGCGGTAACAGCCAATGGACAGACACTATTCGTCGTGAATCTGAATACAAAGAAAAATTCAAATTCTTTGGCACCGCAGTATCTGGTGGCGAAGTGGGTGCTCGCTTTGGCCCATCATTAATGCCTGGTGGCGATGCAGATTCGTGGAAATACCTACAACCAATGTGGGAAGCTGTTGCCGCTAAAGTGGATAAAGATGGCAAACCTATTGTTAGCAACACACCTGGCAAGCCTGTAACAGAAGGCGAACCATGTACAGCATACTTGGGGCCAAATGGCGCAGGTCACTATGTGAAAATGGTTCACAACGGCATCGAATATGCTGACATGCAACTTATCTGTGAAGCCTATCACCTACTTCGCTCCTTATTAGGCTATGAGCCAGAAGAGATAGGCAAACTGTTTGAAAAATGGAACCAAGGCGTTTTAAACAGTTATCTTGTCGAAATCACAGCAGATATTCTTCAGCAATATGATGAAGCAACTGGCGCACCATTAGTCGATATGATTCTCGACAGCGCAGGCCAAAAAGGCACAGGTCGCTGGACATCTATCAGCGCAACTCAAATGGGCGTTCCAGCAGGCATCATCAGCGAATCTGTTTACGCTCGCGCACTCAGCACATTAACCGCAGAACGTGAACATGCAGCTGGAAAGTTAGTTGCTGATGTAGAAAGCGGTGAGATTGAAGCAAAAGACGTTGAGAATGCAATTGAACAAGCGCTCTACTGCGCGAAAATTTGTGCTTACGCACAAGGCTTCCAACTCATGCGCGCCGCTCAGAAAGAATACGACTGGAAACTGAACTTTACCGACATTGCTAAAATCTGGCGTGGTGGTTGTATCATTCGAGCTTCTTTCTTACAGAAAATCGCTGATGCCTTTATTGATAATCCTGAACTTGAAAACCTACTTCTGAGCGATTACTTCGCAGATGCTATGGCAAGCAAACAAGCAGGTCTTCGTAAAACAGTTGTTCTAGCCGCTCAATCTGGCATTCCTGCTCCGTCGATTTTCTCTGCTCTTGCCTACTTTGATGGCTACCGCTCTGAGGTATTACCAGCCAATCTATTGCAAGCACAACGCGACTACTTCGGTGCTCACACGTACGAGCGAGTCGACTCTGAGCCAGGCCAGAAGTTCCATACTTATTGGCAAGAAGAAGGCCGCCCAGAACGCAAAGCGTAATCTGTAAAAGCCCAAAATAGCCATAAAAAACCGCAAACTGAATAAATCCGTTTGCGGTTTTTCATGCGCTCAATTTTCTAATCTTTCGGCTTAAACTGTCGCCCTCGCCTTCCAATCTTGCCTTTCACTCTTAAAATTTAGGCGATTACTTCTTCATCTGTTTTTCCATTGAGGTTAGCATGCCTCTTAACATACCAAGCTCTTGCTGATCTAATCGAGAACGCTGAAATAGTCGGCGAAAGCGCGTCATCACCTGCATTGGCATTTTAGGATCTAAGAATTCTGTTTGGACCAATACTTTTTCAAGGTGCTCAAGTAGATAATCTGTTTGTTCCACAGTCGCAGCTGGCACATCCCATTTGCTTTCCACCGCTGGAGCGTCTTTCATTAACAATGATTTCATACGCAGTTCATAAGCAATGACTTGCACCGCAGCCCCTAAATTCAGTGAACTAAACGTTTCAACAGACGGAATATGAACATGATAATGACAACGCTGTAACTCTTCATTTGTTAAGCCTCGATCTTCTCGACCAAAAACAAATGCTGTTTCTAAAGCTTCATCAAACACCAAATCAGCCGCTTGTCTTGGATCAACCAAAGGCCAAGGAATATTACGCTCACGAGCACTGGTTCCGATGACTAACTGGCAATCCGCTAAAGCTTCTTCCAATGTTTCCACGACTACGGCATTCTCCAATATGTCCGTTGCACCAGAAGCTCGGCTTACCGCTTCATCACTTGGGTACTGCTTAGGCGCAACAAGATAAAGGTCTGCTAACCCCATGTTTTTCATGGCTCTGGCAGCCGCCCCAATATTGCCGGGGTGGGAAGTATTAACAAGGACAATTCTGACTTTATTTTGCATTCTATGAGTACCAATAATAGCGATTTAATAAATCCGCGTATCTTATCAGATATTTATTACAAAGCCTTAAACTGATCAGTTTTTCATCAAAACTTAACTAGTAAAGCTGGCTGTATTGAGCTAGAATTCGCGCTCTTATTTAGGCCATCCGCTCATTTTTTATCCAATGAAATAAAAATCAGCTGGTTGCCCGCTCTTTAACACTTACTTTTAAACACTTTAATTTGGCAACTTGTCGTCCTACTGACGGTATGTGCTTTTTAATGATGGAATAATCGACGGTAAATTATGCAACCTAGAATCAATGTCGCACTTAAGGCAGCTCGCTCTGCTGCAGAATATATAGTTCACTCTCAAGAGAAATTGCTTTTTGATAAAGAACAAGGTCAATCAGCTGAACACGTTTATGAAACTGTTTGCTCTGGTGCTGAACGCAGCATTGTTTACCACCTAGAAAAAGCCTACCCAGAAGACACGATTACTACTCGCCTTCAAGGTACAGTACAAAAAGGTGAAGAAGGCGAATGGATTATTGATGCGATTCAAGGTCAACATTTGTTTTCACGAGGCCTAACTGGTCACGTCATTACTATGAGCTATTTAGTTGCCGGTAAAGTGGAGCACGCTCTTGTGCTAAACCCACATACAAAAGACGAATTTTACGCAAGTAAAGGCCGTGGTGCTTACCTAAACAACTCTCGTATTCGCAGCAGTACAGCTCGTGAATTAAATAATGCAACATTGGCAGCTCAATTCCCTGCGACAGATCGCACATCGACTTATTTGTCTGGTCAATTTGCTGTGCTTACTGAAGTTGCAGAAAAAGGCGCACGCGTTGTAATGCAAGACGCTCCAGCTTTGATGTTAGCGAATGCTGCAGCAGGTCGTCTTGACGGCGCATGGGGTATCAATCTTCGCGAATGGGAAATGCAAGCACCTTTGTTTATCGCAAAAGAGTCTGGTTGTTTGTTCGCAGGCTTCGATGGTTCGCCAAGCTTAGAAAAAGGCAATGTACTATGTGCAGCGCCGCGCCTATTTAAAGCATTATTGCCTACGCTAAATAAACACCTTAGCGCGTAATATCCAAAACATATAAAAAGGGCCTCTTTCCTGTTACGAAAGAGGCCCTTTTTTATTGCCTGCAATAAGCTTTACTCTGCTAAAAATTCATTAACATCAGTGTTTATGATGATGGTGCTCGTGATGATGCTCATGCACATCGTGGGAATCGCTCACCTCTTCACCTGGGTAAAATAAACCAATATCCTGACGAATTTCATCTAGTGTCGCCATAAGCTCTAGGCTGTCTTGCCAGCTGTGATTAGGACTTTGAAGTAAGCCTTCCTCAAGGCATCTGTTTACTTCATCAACCTCGAATTGATAGCCATTACCTGGGAAATCAAATTCCACAGCGCGCTCTTGATCTTCCCCTGTTACAATGCGGCATGACTTAGCTTTAAACCATTCTGAAGCGATTTCAATATAGCCTTTCGAGCCAGACAACACAGCACGATTAGGATTATAAGAGATCAAAGACGCCTCCAGTGAAGCCAACTGACCGCTTTCCCAACCTAATAGAATCTGCTCAAAGACATCCACTTCTGTGTCTCCGATCACCGCTTGGTTTTGTATAAAATCCGGCTTACCGAAGAAAAGTTGCGCTAAGAAAACAGGGTAAATCCCAATATCTAATAAAGCACCGCCACCCATTTCAAGCTTCATCAAGCGATGCTCAGGATCGGTCGGAGCAAGGAAGTTGAAGTTGGCTTGAATACTACTCAAAGTGCCAATATCCCCTTCTTCAACCCACTCAAGAACTTGTTCAATAACAGGATTAAAGCGTGTCCACATCGCTTCCATGACAAAGACATTGTTTGCCAAAGCGAGGTCGTAAAGTTCTTTTGATTGACTTTCATTAAGCGTAAATGGCTTCTCACAAAGCACCGCTTTGCCCGCTAAAATACAGGCTTTGGTCAAATCATAATGATAAATATGAGGAACAGCGATGTAGATAACATCTACTTCATGACTGTTAATCAGCGAAAAATAATCCACAAAGGCTAATTCAATATCAAACTCCGTTGAAAATTTATCCGCAGACGCCTTATCACGAGAAGCAACGGCACGGAGCTCGCCCGACTTCACATAACGAAAGTCACTTGCGAATGAATGGGCCACCTGACCGGTACCAATAATACCCCAGCGTATCTTCTTCATAGGATTTTCCCCACAGACATAATCAACAGACAGACACTAGCAAAAAGGTTCAGTGCCTAAAAACGCCCACAGTTTGACGTCAATTAGAATGATAGTCCACTGGCATTTTTTTATCTTTCTTACTAAAAAGAAAATTGATCTATGCCAGCTAGCTTTTGGAAATTACAAGATAGAGAATTTAATGTAAGCGCTTCTTGAAGTCACTTTTTTGAAAAGTTTTAAAAGGCATAACTAATAACGCCTTCAAAGAGTCCGGCTGGTAGGTTTTTGTTCCTGGAAAACCTATGTTCAAATTTTCATCGCCGTTAAGTGCCTGCTTTCTTTTGCTGCGAAACGCCGCATCCCAAATACTCAGAAAAAAGCCGTAATTGCTGTTGGTTTCTTCAGACACTCTAGAGTGATGAATACGATGCAAATCTGGCGTAATGATGACAAGTTGAACCAATGGCTCAAGCCATTTAGGAAGCCTAGCGTTTGTATGATTAAACATAGCAGATGCGTTTAACAACATATCAAAAATCAACACTGCCTCAACCGGAATACCTAATACAAGAACCGCCGAGGCTTTGATCACGAGAGACAAAAGGATTTCAATTGGATGAAAGCGTATTGCCGAGCTGACATCTAACTCAGGGTCAGAGTGATGAACTCTATGAAGTCGCCATAATAAGGGAATCTCATGAAACAGCCTATGCTGCCAATAAATAAGGCAATCCAGCGCTAAGACACTGAGTAAAACTACGCCCCAAAAAGGCAAGTCAAACGTATTAAATAGGCCGAAATTCTGACCAAACACTGCCACCAAAGATAAAAGCAAAGGTTGCGCAATACGAACACACAGAGCACCAAACATAAACAGCACAATATTATGCTGCCAACGCTGACGCCATTGTAAAAGAGCGCTTCTTGGACGCTGCCACTGCCAAATCAGCAATGCGCTAAACACCAAAAGAAACACACTTATACGTAAGTTAAAATCAATCATATTGCGCTCTGCCTAAACGGGTATAAGCCCACTTGCTGTTAATGACAACAGCAATGGACTCCTATTTTCCCGACAAGTTCCACCCTAGAGTATTGCTGAAACTTGCTACATCAGCTTGCTTGATGTGTTTTCAACGCACTTTCTATGCGCTGTATCGCCTCTTCAAGTACTGACTTAGGACACCCAAAGTTCAAGCGAAGAAAGTTAGCATCGCCAAAATCTTTGCCATCGGACATGCCAACACCCGCATCAACAAAAAATTGATAAGGGTTGTCCAAACCTAAAGCCGATACATCTAACCACGCAAGATACGTTGCTTCTAAATGCAGCATTTTTATCGGTGTAGCAGATAGTCTCTCAGCCAACAGATCTCGATTCTCTGCCAAATACTGCAATAACGCTTGATGCCATTCCTGCCCTTCTTCGTAAGCCGCTAGAGCAGCCGTTAAGCCCAACATATTTGGAGAAGCAATCAATCCTGCTCTTTCTTTATTGAAGGCTTGGCGCAGCTGGCTATTTTCGATCACAGCAAAGGCATAACCAAGACCCGCAATGTTAAAGGTCTTGCTCGGCGCCATTAGAGTAATGGTTCGGTTGGCAGCGTCGTCGTTCAAACTTGCAAAAGGAATATGCGGTAAATCGTCTAAAATTAAGTCGCAGTGAATTTCATCACTCACAACAATTAAGTCGTATTTTTCTGCCAACTTATGAATCGCCAACAACTCTGCTTTTGTATAAACCGTGCCGCCTGGATTGTGAGGGTTACACAGTAAAAGCATCTTGCTGTTTGATTTCGCACAGGCCGCTTCGAGCTCAGCCATATTGGGAACCCAACGACCCTTCTCAACAAGCATACCGACACTGGTTAACTCTCGATCGGCCAACAAAGGCGCTTTTGTTAAGTGGTAATAAACAGGTCCTGGTACAACAATGCCGTCACCTTCTTTAGAAAATACTCGAACGCTTAAATGCAGTGCACAAACAAGACCTGGCAAGTGCACTAAATGCGCTCCAGATACGTTCCAACCATAGCGCTTAACAAGGTGTGACTGAATGGCTTCAACTAACGCCTTAGGTGTATGTGTATAACCATAAACACCTTCTTCAACTCGCTGATTCAATGCTTTTTTAATACAATTTGGAGAGTCAAAATCCATATCCGCCACCCACATTGGGATGACATTCTCTGGGTATTTAGACCATTTATCACTACACATCTTAGAACGATCTATTAATGCATCAAACACAGAAGTACTCATTCACCAAAGCTCCGATTGTTTATTTAACTAGATAAGTAACACGATCCTGACCACCACACAAAATATTGGAGGCGATTTATACATAAAAAATCTCATTTATTTATCTCAAACCGACATAATAGCTTAAGAAAAAGACAAAAAAATCTTTAAATTAAATAAATATCTATATAAATCATAAAGTTAAATTAATTAGAGCGCTAATATTTAGAATTATCAAGGGTTGACCTGATTTACACATTCAGCCTAGTATAGTTTTAATTAAACGGCCGTTTAATAAAAAAGGATAAGAAATGCCTAAAGTTGGAATGCCTGAAATACGTAAACCTCAGCTCATCGAAGCAGCAATTAAAGCCATAGATAAATATGGTTTTTCTGGTGCAACCGTCAGCTTAATAGGGAAAAAAGCGGGTGTGTCGCCAGCCATTATTAACCACTATTTCGGTGGCAAAGACGGCCTTTACGAAGAAACAATGAAAAGTTTAATTCGCGAATTCTTCCAAATTTTGTCTGAAGAAATTGCAAAAACGAAAAACAAATCGGTGCAAGCAAAAGTAATGGCAATAGTCAGAGCCAGCTTTAGCCAATCTCAAACTCAGCCCCAAGTGGTGAAAACTTGGATGGGATTTTGGGCTTCGGCAATGCACACACCGTCTTTGTACCGATTACAGAACGTTTACTCTAAGCGCTTAAAAACCGCATTAGTGTGTGTATTAAAAGAAGAGTTTGAAGTGAAACAAGCACGAGAAATCGCCTTAATGATAGCGGCATTGATCGATGGTATGTGGCTTCGAGGATCTTTAGCGGGCGGCATAAACAAAGAAGTATCTGCCCAGCTCATTGAAAATTATCTGGATCTGGCATTTCAGAGCTAAATAGATCCGATTAATTAAAGCAGCAAATTCGTTCAAATTTCGTAATTTCACGAATTGCGGTGTCTGGTATTGGCGCTGTATTTACTTATAAACCTGGTTTTATCAAAAAAGAGGATAAGATATGTTCAATAAGACGAAAAAAACAGCACTAACCATCAGCATCGCAGCAGCTTCTGGCTTAGCTGCAGCAAACTGCTCAACGGTTCGATTTTCAGATGTCGGCTGGACTGACATCACAGCAACAACCGCTGTCACAAGTGCAGTTATAGAAGGCTTAGGCTACGAAACAAAAACACAATTATTATCCGTACCTGTTACCTACACATCTCTTGCCAATGGAGATATTGATGTTTTCCTAGGTAACTGGATGCCAACCATGCAAGCAGATATCGAGCCTTACCTTGCCGCTGGCACAGTAGAAGATCTAGGGCCAAATTTAGTCGGGGCGAAATACACCCTAGCAGTAAGCAAAAACGCCTATGACGCAGGCGTGACAGATTTTTCTGATATCGCAAAACACCGCAAAGAATTTTCCGGCCGCATCTACGGTATCGAGCCTGGCAATGACGGCAACCGTATTATCCAAGACATGATTGACTCAGATGCTTTTGGCTTAAGTTCATTCCGAATTGTTGAATCAAGCGAAGCTGGAATGCTTTCTCAAGTAAGCCGTAACACTCGCCGTGATAATTGGATTGTTTTCCTTGGTTGGGCGCCACACCCAATGAACGCAAACTTTGAAATGGAATATTTAGCTGGCGGCGATGACTACTTCGGCCCTGATTTTGGTGGTGCAAATGTACATACCAACATCCGTAAAGGTTACGTTCAAGAATGCCCTAACGTAGGCAAACTACTAACAAACCTAACATTCTCCCTTCCAATGGAAAATGAAATCATGGGTGCAATCCTTGATGACGGTAAAAATCCAGATCTTGCCGCAAAAGATTGGTTAAAAGCCAATCCAGAAGTACTCGACGCATGGCTAAGTGGCGTAACAACTCAATCTGGTGGAAACGGCTTAAGCGCAGTTAAATCACACCTAGGCCTTTAATTCCAGAACGCGCCTTAAGTGAAACACAAGCACTCAAGGCGCACTATTTGTTACATCGGAGAATATATATGAATTGGCTGACGGATAATAAAATCCCTCTTGGCACTTGGATGGAAAACTTTGTCGATTGGCTAGTCTCTGCGGCTTCCGGCTTTTTTGATCTAATCTCTATTATTTTAGAAACCATGATTTTCTCCATGGTTGATACCATTGAATCTATTCATCCACTCATTGTCATTGGCATTGTTTTAGTCGGCGTTTGGTTTCTCCATCGCAGTATTGGCTTATTAGTCTTTATAACCGCCGCTCTACTTTTTATTATTAATATGGGGTATTGGATTGAAACCATCCAAACCTTAGTACTGGTGGTTTCTGCGACTACTATCAGCGTGCTGATTGGTGTGCCTATTGGCATAGCGGCAGCACATCGCCCTTGGTTGTATACCATATTGCGACCAATATTAGATTTGATGCAGACCATACCAACCTTTGTTTACCTTATTCCAACGCTGATTCTATTTGGTTTAGGTTATGTCCCTGGCTTGATATCAACTATCATCTTCGCTATTGCTGCTCCAATCCGCTTAACCTATTTAGGTGTGAGCAAAGTACCAAATGAATTATTAGAAGCAGGCTTAGCATTCGGCTGTACCAAATCTAAATTACTCTACAAGGTGGAACTACCTGCCGCTATGCCAAACATTATGGCAGGGGTAACACAATGCATTATGTTGTCTTTATCTATGGTAGTGATCGCGGCATTGGTTGGTGCTGATGGGCTAGGAAAGCCAGTCGTGCGCGCCTTAAACACAGTCAACATTTCACAAGGTTTTGAAGCCGGTATCGCCATTGTATTAGTGGCTATTATGCTAGATCGTATTTGTAAGTCTCCATCCACTAAGAGTGAAGGATAATTTATGGCCGTTGTAAAAATTGAAAACGTCGATATTGTCTTTGGCGACAATAAAGCCCAAACGCTTTCGCTCATGGATAAGGGACATACTCGAAACGAAATTATTGAAAAAACAGGGGATGTTGTTGGCGTGCAAAATGCCAACATAGAAGTAAATGAAGGTGAAATTTGTGTATTAATGGGATTATCTGGATCTGGCAAGTCCACCCTACTGCGAGCCATCAATGGCTTAAACAAGATTGCTCGTGGCCGCTGTCTTGTTAAAGACGGTGATAATATGGTTGATATGGCCGAATGCAACGAAGCAACCTTACGTCACATGCGTACACACCGTGTTTCTATGGTTTTTCAAAGCTTTGCTTTAATGCCTTGGTTGACCGTTTTAGAGAATGTTGCCTTCGGCTTAGAAATGCAAGGCATGCCAAAAACCGAACGCCTCATCAAAGCGCGCGAACAACTCAAAATGGTGAGCCTTGATAAATGGGCGGACAAAAAACCAGACGAACTGTCAGGTGGTATGCGACAGCGTGTTGGTTTGGCTCGGGCCTTCGCCATGGACACTGATCTACTCTTAATGGATGAGCCTTTTTCAGCACTTGACCCATTGATTCGTACACAGCTGCAAGACGAGCTGATTGAGCTGCAAAAACGCCTCAACAAGACCATTATTTTTGTTAGCCATGATTTAGACGAAGCGCTGAAGATCGGCACTAAAATTGCGATCATGGAATCCGCAAAAATCATTCAAGAAGACACACCAGAAGAAATTGTCTTGAATCCAGCAACGGAATACGTTGAAAACTTTGTCGCCCACACCAATCCATTAAATGTCTTATGTGGCCACTCCTTGATGACACCACTCTCTGAACTTGCCATTCAAAACGATAAGGTAATTTTAGAAAACGGCATGTGGCTTAATCTAAGTAATGGCAAACTCATTTCCATTCAAGATCAAGAAGGACAAGTACCAACCATTTATTGGGCAAAAGGCATGCTGCTCGACAACATTCCAGACAATGCCATTTTCATTGTTCCGAGTAATATATCAATGCGTGATGCGGTCGACATTCGATATCACTCCAAACATTTCATGGTATTAGAAGAAAACGAAAAGTGTGTAGGCGTTTTGACTGACCACAACTTCTACCATGCATTACTGGGTAAGCATTTTGAGCGAAATGTCGAAGCGGCCTAATTTGCTTTATGTCTATAACGCTTGATTATTCGGAATAAAAAAGCAGGTTTTATGAGAAAACATCATCAAACCTGCTTTTTATAACGTCAAATAAATTAATTGATATTCCTAGTGCCAAACTCATTGATTAGTGATTGCATTCGAAAATTCTATCGGTATAGTCTGCCGAAATATTGACCAGTTCAAACTCGCTTTTTAATACGCAGCTAGCTCAAAGGATATTGCATGTTAAAACAAACCTTATTTCCCATCTGGGGCTTGCTCTTTGGCATCGCCATTTTAACCATGGCAAGTGCGCTACAAAGCTCTTTGATTGGTATTCGTGCCTCCATCGAATCCTTCAATACGACAGCGACAGGTTTGATCATGTCGGCCTACTATCTTGGCTTTATTATCGGTTCTTTATTGGTTCCGAACTGGGTCAAAAACGTAGGCCATATTCGAGTGTTTGCCGCCGTCGCGTCCTTGGCTTCTATTACCATTTTGATGCAGTCAGCCATTATTAATCCTTGGTTCTGGATGCTAATGCGTATGGGCACAGGTTTGTGTTATGCGGGCTTATTTATTGTTACCGAAAGTTGGTTAAACGATATCGCCACAAATAAAACCCGTGGCCGTTTGTTTTCGATTTATATTATTGAAATCTGGGCTAGCCAAACTCTAGGTCAATTCTTGTTGAACCTTTCTCCACCTGATGGCTATGATCTTTTCATCTTAACGTCTGTCTTGATTTCTCTCGCCTTGGTGCCGTTATTGCTCGTTCGTACACCATCGCCAACGATCAACGTCCCAGAAAAAATCAATATCATTTCTCTAATGAAAACCGCGCCTTTGGGTTTCACTGGCGTAACAATTGCAGGTGTCACATCCGGCGCTTTGCTGGGCTTGGGCGCTTTGTATGCGAAAAGCATTGGGATGAATATCGCTGAAATTTCACTCTTTATCGGTGCCAGCTATGTGGGCGGCATGTTATTGCAGTGGCCAATAGGAAAGTTATCGGATCGACAAGATCGTCGTGTCACCATTCTTTGGGTCAGCATTGTCGGAGCGCTATCGGCGTTAATCATCCCGCTTGGCTATAATCTGGATAGCCAAATCATCATGATGGCAGGCATGTTTGCGGTCGGCGCGTTTGTGTTTCCTATGTACTCTTTGGCATCTTCTCACATGAATGACCAGTTGCGTCCAGAGCAAATCCTCTCTGCCAGTAGCGGTATGATTCTGCTAAATGGCGTGGGCGGAATGATTGGACCTCTTGCTGCTGCGGCCTTGATGGATCTCATCCAAATAAACGCCTTATTCTGGTTTGTTGCCGCTCTAAACATACTTGTGGCTTTGGTTGCGATATATAGAATCCATTACCAACCAGCGATGATTATCGAAGATCAGGGAGATCAAATCCCTGTGGCTTTGACCGTTTCTTCTGTTGCAACAGCGGAAATGCTTGTGGAAGCCGATTCCTCTATTGCTCCAGTAGAAGAAAGCCACGAAGTAGAAATCAAACTTTAATTCACTTTTCCCTAATGCAGCCTCACAGTTTTTATCAGATTAAGATAAAGGCTGTGTGGCAATTTTGAAGGCAATAAACCAAATCAAAATAGCATTAACACGGTTAAACCAACGCCAAAATTTCGCACTTTCTAGCCACTTTGCACACAATCGACCAATAAAAGCCAAAGACAAAAACCAAATCAACGAAGCCAATGCACCACCTAAGACAAACTCCCATTTATCGTCTTGCCATTGGTTTGCTAAGCTGCCAATTAGAATCATGGTATCCAAATAGAAATGCGGATTCAGCCAAGTCACCGCAAAGCCCATCATAAACAAAGGCCAAAGCGCGAGCCGCTTAGTGTATTGCTCTAGAATCAACTGTTCATCTTGAAAAGACGATCGCCATTTCCCCCACGCAAACCACACTAAAAAAGCAACCCCGCCCCAACGTGAAGCTGTTAACAACCAATCGTGACTTTGTAAAATCAAACCTAGACCGAATGCCCCTAACGTCATAGATAAGACATCACTCAAAATAAACAACAAGGCAATCGGGAACGCATAATGCCGTTTTAACGCCTGCTCCAGTAAAAAGCTATTTTGTGCTCCTACCGCTATGATTAAGCCACCACCTGTAATTGCACCACTGATCAACGCCAACATATTTACTGCTCTCCTTTAATTTCGCTTGATATTACGGAAAGCAGAACCTAAATTAAAATTAATTAAACTAAAACTACATTAGAAAAAATTATGTTGGATTATAAAGCACTTGCCAGCTTACAAGCGGTTCTACGGTTTCAAAGTTTTGATAAAGCAGCAAACTATTTAAACCTCACTCAATCGGCTGTATCACAAAACGTCAAACGCCTTGA
Organism: Marinomonas algae; assembly: GCF_047525555.1. Taxonomy (NCBI): domain Bacteria; kingdom Pseudomonadati; phylum Pseudomonadota; class Gammaproteobacteria; order Oceanospirillales; family Oceanospirillaceae; genus Marinomonas; species Marinomonas algae. The sequence continues at coordinate 633,392 of NZ_JBLIXK010000001.1, forward strand.
GCAAGATTGCGGCCGCCCTTTGTTAATTCGCGCTCGCCCTGTGGTTGCTACACCGCTAGGTGAACAAATGCTTGCTCACTTCAATAAAGTTTCTATGCTTGAAGAAGGTTTACAGGAAGCCATACAAGGCAAGACATCCAATTATCCAATCAACATTGCCGTTAACAACGACACTCTCGCCACTTGGTTTATTCCAGTCATCAGGGACTTTTCGGCAACCAATAACACCAAATTACACATTAAAGCGGCAGACCAAGCCAACACTCGATCCCTATTACAAACAGGAGAAGTGGTTGCCTGCCTTAGTCAAACAGGCACTCCAGTCGCAGGTGGTGATTCCACTTTTCTTGGCAATATGCATTACGAGCTGGTCGCCACACCAAGCTTCATCGAAACCTACTTAAAAAGCGACTTGAGTCCAGAGTCCGTCTTGCAGTCTCCTTCTCTTATTTACGATGAACACGATGAACTTTGGGGACGATATCTCGATGAGTGCTTACAATTAAAGGCTGATATACGAAACAGTCATGCCTATCCTTCCTCCCATGGCTTTGTCGAGCTAGTAATGGGTGGCACAGTCTGTGCTTTAGTTCCTAGCGTACAAGTACAAGAAAAACTAAAAAATAAACAGCTGATTTCCCTGTTTCCAGACAAACAATTAGCCTTGCCACTTTATTGGCATTGGTACAAACTTAACTCCCCTGTATTGGATCGGTTAACTAAAGTGATAAAAAATGTCACAAAAGATGCTTTATACTAAAGAATTAATAGGAACAGGCGGGCTACCACTTTATTTTTTTACAGCCATTTTACTAATACCATTTTAAGGAAAAATTATGATTCGCAAATGTCTATTCCCTGTTGCTGGCTACGGTACTCGATTTTTACCAGCAACTAAATCTATGCCAAAAGAGATGCTTCCTGTCGTAAATAAACCTTTGGTCCAGTATGGTGTAGAAGAAGCGGAAGCAGCAGGACTCAACAACGTCACTTTCGTAACAGGCCGTGGTAAACGCGCAATTGCAGACCATTTCGACATCAGCTACGAGCTAGAACATCAAATCTCTGGCACCAATAAAGAGCAATATTTGGACGGTATCCGTCACCTCATCGACAACGTGAATTTCTCTTTCACACGCCAAAACAACATGCTTGGTTTGGGTCACGCTATTCTGACTGGCGAGCCACTAATCGGCGATGAAGCCTTTGGTGTTGTGCTTGCTGATGACCTTTGCTTCGGTGAAGAAGATGGCGTTATGGCGCAAATGGTTAAACTCTACAACCAATTCCGATGCACCATTGTGGCCATCGAAGAAGTTCCAGAAGACGAAGTGCACAAATATGGTGTGATTAAAGGCGAGTCTATGATGGATGGTTTATACCGCGTCACGGACATGGTAGAAAAACCAAGTAAAGAAGAAGCACCATCAAACCTAGCCATCATTGGCCGTTACATTTTAACGCCAGACATCTTTGACAAAATTCGTAACACGCCAGCTGGCCGTAACGGAGAAGTTCAAATTACCGATGCCATTTTACAACAAGCTCAAGAAGGCTGTGTATTAGCCTACAAATTCAAAGGCAAACGTTTTGACTGCGGTAGTGTAGATGGCTTTGTTGAAGCAACTAACTTTTGCTACGAGAACATTTATAAGCAAAGCTAATTAGAAAGAAACATCATAAAGCCACGTAAACCAAAAGTTACGTGGCTTTTTTTGTATTCAAATCTTTGCTTCTTAAGATAAAAAATACTGACTCAGCCAAACACTAACTGGCACAGTGAATACAGAAAGCAACGTCTGCATAGTGATATAAGCAGACATTCTATCTGCATCGCCTCCTAATTGACGCGCTAGAGCGTAAGCCGATGTTGCTGTTGGCACCACACCAAATAACACAGCCACCAAAGCTGGTAAGCCTCTCACATCCAACCACCAGCACATAATGCCAATCACGAGAGGAAATATCGCAAAACGCGCTATCGAAGACATCAAAAATGTCATACCAACAGAGCGAACTGTTTCTAATCGAACACTGGCTCCCACGGCTAGCAAGACCAATGGCAGAGCCGACTGAGACAACATTCCCACCACGTCTGAGATTAAGATAATCGGCGTTAAGCCCAACAAATTCAGGCCACTTCCTAGCACAATAGAAACAATCAAAGGGTTACGAATCAAAGCCCCACTCAACAAGCGCGGCAAGGTTAATACAACACCATTTTTAGCCGGTGGTCGGTGCATCAGCACCATAGACACAACGAGAAACACATTAATTGAAGGGATCAATACAGACGCACCTAACGCAGCAAGCACCAAACCGTCATCACCATATAAACTACCCGCCAGAGCCAGCACAATAAAAGTATTAAAACGCACACCAGCTTGCAGCATAGAAGAGGCTGTGGGCGCCTGCACTTTTAAGAGCCATGCACTGATAAAGACAAAAGCAGCAGCAATACACAAAGCGAATAAAAGAATGAAAGCGTACTTCGTCAACATAGGGTTAGTGAAATCAATCTGCGATGTTTTATGGAACAACAAAGCAGGAAACAACACCCAATAAGACAGCTTATCGACACCTGGCCAAAAGCCTTCCATAGGAAAACGGAAGCGCTGACAAATCGCTCCAGCAATTAATAACAAAAAAACTGGTAGCACAGCCAAAGAAAGAGAAAGCACCACTCACCTCACAAACAAAGCAACACAATGAGAAAGCCAGAAAGTAACACGCACGCTTTTTTTTATGGTTCCCTAAAAGTAAAAAACTCTGACCAAGGTTATTTTGATCAGAGTTTTTATATTTTGTGCGCCTTACGTGATTGGCTAGAACGACCTTGGAATTAACCCCAAAGAATCCCTAAACCAACAAGCAAGTAAACAATGCTGACAACAAAATAGAAGGCATGAAAGCCTTTTTCAAAACCAGGAACAGACACCTTCTGAGTGTAATCTGTACCAATTTGCCAGCCTGCTAAAATCGAGTTGATCATAGCCAACACTAACGTCACAGAAGAGTACACTTTAAACCATAGAGCACTGTGAATTGCACTCCACGTTTCATAAGTTAATTCTGTTTGTGAAAGAACTAAACCTAAATAAACAAACAACCAAACAATGATCGCTATGTTGCTTACTCGTTGAAAAATCCACTCTTTTGTACCGCTGCGGTTCTCCCGCTTTAAACCTAAGCCCATATCAACACACCAAATAGAAAACTAATGACAAGTCCCAAACCGATCGCCACTTTTGAAATCAGCTTCCCACTTTCTAATTCTTCAAAGTAACCCAGCTCCTGAGTGATGTGCTTCAAACCAGCCATCGTGTAGTAACCCGCTGCGGTCATGAAACCCCAAATAATGAACTGAACTAGAAAATTATCTGTTACCAGTTTCTCGATATTATCAAACCCTTCTGGAGAGCCTAATGAAACACATAAAACAGACAAGAAAAAAGCCATCGCTACCCATAAGATTACCGCGCTGATTCTATGCAAAATAGAAGCAACCCCAGTAATGGGCAACTTAATAGTGTGCAAATCCAGATTAACTGGACGTTTATTTTTCATTTGAGGTTTCCTTTTTTATCCCATGTGATGGTAAATATGAAAAGTGAATAAGAAGTACCTATTGTCGAGCACCATTATAAAACTCATTTTCTAGAATGCTAATAATTTACCTATTATTAGACCAATTTTTTGAGTTTGTCGGCCATTTCTCGAATCCAGCAGCTGTTTTAGACCTGCTTCCAGTAAGAAGTAAGATCTAAATGCGCTGAATTTAATCGCTCGTCTTTTACAAGAGTACGTTTCAACTTAGCAATAGTATGAGCTTCCGTAGCCGCCCAAACCCAAGTTTCAGAGCTAAAAAACTCATCCGAGATTAATTCAACCGCCTCTATCAACTTACTTCCGATGGTTTCATCTGGCTTAGAATAAAGCCAATGAACATTCGCTCCAACATGCGACGGCAAGATGATTTCGCTTTCCGCCGACTCCACTTCAATCCAAGCATCCACAATCGCTTCTTCAGGCAATATTTCTAACCAACGCGCCAAAGCAGGAAGGCTGGTTTCATCGGCTAAGAAAACATAACGCTTAGCATTTAATGGCGGAGTTTTAATAAACCTAGGACCAAATATGCCAAGCTTTTGCCCAACTTTTGCCTGAACCGCCCAAGGTCCACCGACACCAACATGATGCAAAGCAAAATCGATCTCCACGATTAAAGCGTCTGCATCAAAAGAACGAATCGTATAATCACGAAACGGCGAGAAACGCCCTTCGTTTACACCTTCCCAATCAGCGCCCCAACCGTCAGCTGGAACCGTTGGCATCCTCAATTCGCCAGTTTCCATATCGGGGAAAAACAATTTCACATGGGCTTCAGGAGACAAAAGGTGAAACTTAAAACCTTCTAAATCTTCTCCATGAAACGTCACCCTACGCAGAGTTTTCGATATATCTTTCACCTCAACAACCGTTATTACTCGCTGCTTCAGCTGAACTTCTTCCCGTTCATTTTGTAAAATCGATGTCATACATCCTCAAGCCATCTAAAGGTCATCAAAAAACGCCATTAATATAAACGATAACCCTTCTCAAAAATACCAATTTTTATTTGTTCTGCTTCAACAGGAAAACCACTTAAATAATACATACGATTGAAATCACTACTCGGTTTTTTAGTCTATTTCTATTTAAGCGGAAAAAAACGATAATCCAAACTCAATTAACTTCTCCAGTACCAGTTTTTTCACGGTATTTTCAAGGACAGTCATGAATAACAATATAACTTCTGCCAGAAAGGATACAGCTCATTCTTGGCAAAACCCGAAAACACTCCTCACACTTATTGCAATAGCATTGCCAATTGCCTTTGCCAGCTGGCAAGCCTTGCTCAACAACTTCGCCATTGAAAAAGCCGCTTTTACTGGCGCAGAAATTGGCTTATTACAAAGTGTTCGTGAAATCCCAGGTTTTCTTGCCTTTACCGCCGTATTCGTTTTGCTATTCATACGCGAACAAAAGTTCATGATGCTGTCGTTAGTCATGCTCACCGTTGGCGTTGCCATCACAGGCTTTTTTCCTTCTTTAGCCGGCTTGCTGTGTACCACACTGCTAATGTCGATTGGTTTCCATTACCTAGAAACCTTAAAACAATCCTTGTCTCTACAATGGCTAACAAAAGAAGAAGCGCCCGAAGTGCTCGGCAAGCTCATCTCGGTTGGCGCCTTGTCAGCCCTGATCACTTACGGCGTGCTGTGGGTATTATTGGAACAATTTCAGCTCGACTTTCGTTGGGTGTATCTCATTGCTGGCAGCGCCTCCCTTTGCATCGTGATCTTCATGTGGCTCGCCTTCCCGACCTTTGAAAGCAAAACCATACAAAACAAAAAACTCATCCTCAGAAAGCGCTACTGGCTGTATTACGCCCTCGTCTTCATGAGCGGTGCGAGACGCCAAATCTTCGTCGTTTTCGCAGGTTTCCTCATGGTCGAAAAATTCGGCTACTCCGCCGCCGACATCACCTTATTATTCTTAATCAACTACGCTTTCAACTGGCTCTTCGCCAAACGCATTGGCCGCCTCATTGGCGTGATTGGCGAACGCAAAGCCCTCACCTTTGAATACATAGGTTTGATACTGGTATTTATCAGTTACGGTTTAGTAGAAAATGAAATTCTCGCGGCAGGACTATACGTAGTCGACCACCTATTCTTCGCCCTCGCCTTGGCAATCAAAACCTACTTCCAGAAAATTGCCGACCCAGCTGACATGGCCTCAACTGCTGGCGTTTCCTTCACCATCAGCCACATTGCTGCCGTCGTCATCCCGGTTACCTTTGGCTTAATCTGGCTAATTTCCCCAGCCAGCGTCTTCTTTGCAGGCGCCGCCATGGCCGCTATGTCGCTCATACTCGCCATGTACATTCCCAACCATCCAACGGAAGGCAATGAAGTGCGCAAAGGATAAAATCAAATAACTAAACACCTTTGAAGCTAAGATCATCAAATTTAATCGGTCTAGCTTCGAAGTGTCTTACTTTCTTTACAACTCAAGGTTCATTTCCTTGCCACTTAGATTGTATTTTGCTGTATTTACGGCAAAATACGGTTTCACTTTCCTCTCAACACTCTGATAAGGACGCATGACACATCATGTTTAAGCATCTTAATGCCGTTTCTGGTGACCCACTTTTAGCTCTCATTATTGCTCATCAAAAAGACCCTAACCCAAACAAGATTGATTTAGGTGTCGGTGTTTATAAAGACGATAACGGTCATACGCCTATTTTAAATACGGTGAAAAAAGCCGAAGCGATTTTGCTGGAACAGGAAGCGTCTAAAAGTTATTTAGGCATTTATGGTGCGGCGGAATTTGAGCCAATCATTCAAGATTTGTTGTTTGGTGAAGGTCATGCATTGGTGTCTTCTGGACGTATTCGTTCAACGCAAACACCGGGCGGCACTGGCGCTTTAAAAGTAGCTGCGGATTTCATTAGTGCGAATTTGAAAGGTGCTCGCCTTTGGGTAAGTGACCCAACTTGGGGAAACCATAAGTCGATTTTTGATTCCGCTGGTGTGGAAATTCTGGATTACCCTTATTACGACCCTGCGACAAACGGCCTACGTTTTGACGATATGATGGCGAAGTTGGAAGCAGAAGTGAAAGAAGGCGATGTACTACTTGTTCACGCTTGTTGCCACAACCCAACAGGGATCGATTTGCAGCTTGAGCACTGGAAAGTGTTGACTGAATTCGTCAAAGCGAAAGGTCTTTTACCGTTAGTCGATGCCGCTTATCAAGGCTTTGGCGATGGTTTAGAAGAAGACATGGCTGGGCTACGCCACATGGCTGAAAATGTAGACAACATGTTGATCGCTAACTCTTTCTCCAAGAACTTTGGTATTTACCGTGAGCGTTGTGGTGGTTTGAGCATCATGGCTGAAAGCGCTGACGAAGCAAACGCGGCCTTCTCTATTGTTGGTCAGGCGATTCGTGCGAACTACTCTATGCCACCTTCACATGGTGCGGCAGTGGTTTATACCATTATGTCGAACCCTGAGTTAAAAGCAGAATGGGAACAAGAAGTGGCTCAAATGCGTGATCGTATTAACGGATTACGTGCAAAATTGGTGGCAAAACTGGCCGCTTCTGGTGTAAGCAAAGACTTTTCTTTCATTCAAGACCAGCGCGGTATGTTCTCTTACTCAGGTTTAACGCTAGAACAAGTTCGCACTTTGCGTAGCGAATACGCGATTTATATTGCCGATACTGGCCGTATGAGCATTGCTGGCGTAAGCGATGATAACATCGATTACCTTTGCGAGAGCATTGCTAAAGTGGTTGGCTAGTTCCATTAGATCATTAGCAACACCAGCAAAAAAGGCCGAGATGATCAAAATCATCTCGGCCTTTTTTATCTCATTGTAAGAGAGTATTTAGTGAAGTACTCGGGTATCGGACAAGCGTGGCACAGTTTGCATTTCTGGATGAAAATGTTGCACCAAACGAAGAACAGAAGGCTCTAGATTTTCTCGCCAAAAGTCGATTTCTTCTTCCACCATGCTTTTCTGTCTTTCCCAACCGGCTTCTGTACCAAATAAGCGAGCAGGAGCGAGCACTTCGTCAAAGAATTCTCGGTCGCCATCGAGACCAACACCGATCAATTTTGCTCCGCGAATAAAGCCAACACACCATTCATCGACAATAATCTTTTGCTGTCCATCCACTTCTTGTTCTAAATAAACTGGGTAAAAGTCGCCAAACAATAAGCTGTTCATGGTTTCCATATACATGATCAGAACAAGACTTAAGAACTCATCTTCTTGCTCTGTACTTTCCCAAATAGGTTGATCTTCGTCCGCGCCCCAGATGGCGTTTAGCCAAAGGTCTGGCTCTAGCTCTTTTAATGAGCAACCTAGCGCAGTTAAAAATCCGTCTAACTCAGATACACAAAGCAGCGATCGGTCACCACCAAACATCATTAAGTAGTGATCAATTTTCTCATAAAGCACTTCTTCACTTATGACATCATCGCTTTTTGTCTCGGACATTTTTCTTTCCACTTCTGTTACGCTGAACACAGTTAAGCTACATCGTTTATGTATGGCTCTACTCTATTAATTCTAGTCTACTATCGCTAAGTTGCCGTAGGTTTCTAACCAATTTTTACGGTCACCGGCGCGCTTTTTAGACAGTAATTTATCAAGCAGCTCATTGGTGTCAGGTTTGTCTTCCATTGTTAGCTGTATCAAACGACGAGTATCTGGCGCCATAGTGGTTTCGCGTAGTTGAGACGGATTCATCTCACCCAAGCCTTTGAATCGCTGAACATTTGGTGTACCACGTTTATTTTCAGCGGCAATTTTGTGCAGGGTGATATCTTTTTCTTCATCATCCAATGCGTAATACACTTCTTTGCCAAGGTCGATTCGATACAAAGGTGGCATGGCAACAAATACATGGCCATTATTCACCAAAGCTGGAAAATGGCGAACAAACAAAGCACAAATTAGTGTAGCGATGTGAAGCCCATCTGAGTCGGCATCGGCCAAAATACAAATTTTTCCATAACGAAGGCCACTTAAATCTTCATCACCTGGATCAACGCCCAAAGCGACGGAAATATCATGAATTTCTTGCGATGCTAACACTTGCCCAGAATCCACTTCCCAAGAGTTAAGAATCTTGCCTCGTAGCGGCAAGATAGCTTGGAAGTCTTTTTCACGGGCTTGTTTTGCTGAACCTCCAGCCGAATCCCCTTCCACTAGAAATAATTCACTTCGTGAAGAGTCTTGTCCCGAGCAATCTGCTAATTTGCCTGGTAATGCTGGGCCTTGAGTAACTTTTTTACGAACCACTTTTTTGCTGGCTCTCAGGCGCTTTTGCGCGCTGTTGATAACAAGATCAGCAATTTTCTTACCGTCTTCAACGTGCTTGTTTAACCAAAGACTAAAAGAATCTTTCACCGTTGCTGAGATGAACGCCACGATTTGACGAGAAGACAAGCGCTCTTTGGTTTGCCCTGAGAATTGCGGCTCTTGAATTTTCGCTGACAGTACATAGCTACAACGATCCCAAACATCTTCTGCGGTTAGTTTGATGCCGCGCGGCAAAAGATTATGGAAGTCACAGAACTCTCTAATCGCTTCAAGTAAACCTGTGCGCAAACCATTAACGTGTGTTCCACCTTGCGCGGTTGGAATCAAGTTCACATAACTTTCTGTAACAAGCTCACCACCTTCCGGTAGCCATTGTACGGCCCAGTCTACGCCCTGTGTTTTTTCGGTTAATCCGCCAATAAACGGCGCTTCTGGTAAAAGTACAAAGCCTTCATTTGCCAAGGCTAGATAATCTTTCAAACCATCTTGGTAAAACCATTCATCACGAACTTCTTCGCTGCCGCTTTGGTCAATAAAAACCACATGCAAGCCTGAGCACAGCACAGCTTTCGCTTTCAATAAATGCTTTAAACGAGAAAGGGAGAATTTCGGGCTGTCGAAATACTTAGGATCGGCAGTGAATTTTACTTTTGTACCTGTGTTCTTTTTACCAACTGTACCGATTTCTTTCAGCTCTGAGGTTTTAAAGCCATTTTCAAAACCAATATGATATTGAACGCCGTCACGCTTCACCCAAACTTCTAGAGACGTCGATAAGGCGTTAACCACGGAAACGCCCACACCGTGCAAACCACCAGAGAACTGGTAGTTATCACCGGAAAACTTACCACCAGCATGTAGCTTGGTCAGAATCAGTTCGACGCCAGATACACCTTCTTCTGGGTGAATATCAACTGGCATACCACGACCATTATCTTCTACGCTAAGCGAGCCGTCTTTATAAAGTATGACTTCTATACGATCAGCATGTTTTGCTAAAGCCTCATCTACTGAGTTATCTATGACCTCTTGCCCAAGGTGGTTAGGGCGTGTGGTGTCCGTATACATTCCTGGACGTTTTTGAACAGGCTCTAAACCGCTTAGAACCTCTATCGATCCGGCATTATATTCTTTTGCAGACATGCGTGTTTTTTCTTCCAAATTGATAATGCGATACAAGATTTATTGTGTATGGCATCAAAACGTAAATTAGATCACTAGAGTCTATCACTGGTTTACACCGTGTGAAATAGTCCAATAAAAGCAGTAGCTTACTCTGTAATTATTTCAGCGAAACGAAATATCTCTTTTGTGAAACGGTCAAACTCTGTGAAGCTATGATCGCCTTTTTGTTCATGGGTTAATCGTGCGGTTTTAGGGAAGGCATCAAGTGCCGCTTGGTAGTCCAACACTTCATCTCCTTCTTGCACCATTAGCCAATATAATTCTGGCGTAGGGTTCGTCACCACAAGCTGCTTAAGCTCCGTCATGTGAGCCTGAGTCAGCTCATACTCTTCTTGAGTATAAGGATTATATTGAGGCCCTAAATGCTCTTGCAGTAGCTCAGGAGCTTGCACTGCTGGGTTCACTAATATGGTTTTTAGTTGGTACTTTTCCGCAAGATAAGCCGCATAAAAGCCACCCAACGAACTGCCTATTAGCGTCATTCCTGTTGCTTTGTTCTCTTCAATAATTGCTTCAAGCTGCCTAATTGCTTGTGCGGGCTGCCAAGATAATCGCGGAGAAATAACTACGTCTGGCTGATTTAAAGCCTTTGCAGCATTACTTAATAGTGTTGCTTTATGGGACATTTCTGAGCTGTTAAAGCCATGGATATAAAGTAAGCTGCTCACAGTGGTTCTCTTTGTATTAGGCAAATTGGAAAGACAGCGTGTTGTTTAATCTGTGTCCGTGCTTTAGGCATAGCTCCAATAAATCCGCTAACTGTTGGTTTAAGCGAAACTTCTCATCTCGATGCAACATAGCGTCGTTAGGATACGGATAAGCACCTTGATACTGTCGGTGACCGTCGGTAATTTCAGCAAGACCAACATCATGATAAAGCCGGATAGTCATAGAAAGTGTGGTTTTGAAAAGCAATTCTTTTTCAATTTCTGGGCCAAACTCTAAGGTAATTTCAGATGTAAAACGGCTTTCTTGGCCTAAAGTTAGCCTTAAACGGCTTTCTTGATCACCCACACTGTGAATCGCAAAATGCCACGCATCCAGAGTTTCTTGGCCACGCATCAGTTTGCCCAAGCGACGGTAATTCAATTCGCCGAGCATCTGCAAGCTGACCAAGTCTGGTACGTAGTTGTTCGCCTTCTTCTTTGTCATGTGAGCCTTTGTTACATCTGTCATTCTGCTGAGGTTTTTCCTTCTGTAAAAGCCTTTCCTGCTACTTTTGAATCATCTCGTAAGGCATTTAATTGATGATTCATCCGCATATCTTTATCTTGCCAGTATAGATTAAACCAAGCAAAAAAGTGTTCTCTATCCTTATCAGACGCTCGATAGTCTGGCGCCAAAAGCGTGTTTGGAAGCGCCACTTCTCGAACCATCACTTTCACTCGACCAATACGACCACAGAGCAAGTCCCAACCCGTGATGTTGGGTTGCTCGTACAATACGGTGATGTCAGTAATTTGTTTAATAGTTTGGGGCATAGTTTGCAATATAAAGCCTACGCCACCCGCTTTGGGTTTTAATAAGCAAGTATAAGGAGACTCTTGCTGCTGATGCTTAATATCAGAAAAACGCGTGCCTTCAACAAAACTCATGATTGAATTTGGACGTTTCAACAAACGGCGACAAGAACGCTTTGTGGTGGCTAAATCTTTACCAGCCAAACTAGGATTCTTTTCTATTTGCGTTTTTGTATAACGCTTCATGAATGGGAATCCCATTATATAAGTGGCTGTTCCCACCAATGGCAGCCATATAAGTGCTTGTTTCATAAACACTCGTGGTAAAGGGCGACGACCACGCAGTTGAGCGAAAATAACAAAAACATCAACCCAAGACCTATGATTGGCAATAATCAAATGCCAATGCTGAAAATCGGTCTGCATGTTGTCATCAAGCTCCCACTCCACACCAAGTACATGATGAAACCACCATTCGTTTGATGCGACCCAGCCGTTATAAAGCCAATCAAAGCTTTGTTCTGCAAACACCTCATACTTTGACTGTTTTAACAAAAGTAGAGGTGAAACAAGGTGAACCAATAATGTCCAGAAAAAGGCATTCATGCTCATAAACATGAAAGATGTCACACCAACAATGGGCTGTAAGAAAGACCTTTTTTTAGATGCGAATACGGCTTCTTGACTCATAATGCTAAACACACCAATGCTTAACTAACTTCGTTTTATTTAGGGCAAACCATTGCAATCCCATGATGGTACTGGCGTTTTCTACATCTTGTTCTAGTAAAGCAATTGCTTCATCAGAGGTCATTAAGTGCAATTTAATGTCTTCATTTTCATCGTCTAAACCATGAGTTTTTGTCAAATCCACTGAACTAGAATCAAACTCACCAGCATACATGCGTAGATATTCGACTAAACCACCCGGTGACGGCACAAATTTGAACATGTATTCGAGACGCTTTACGACAACACCCGCTTCTTCTAAGGATTCTCGACGAGCGACTTCTTCATCTGTCTCGCCTTCTTCGACCATGCCAGCAACCAGTTCAAGCAGCCACGGCGATTCACTTCTTAACATGGTTGGGCGGAATTGCTCGATCAGCAATACTTTATCCGCTGCAGGGTCAAACAGAAGCACACAAACCGCATCGCTTCGCACCATCATCTCGCGAGTCATTGGATTACTCCATTGACCATTAAACTTCTTGTGTTTCAATGTCAGTTTACGCATTTCAAAAAAGCCTTTGTAAAGGCATTCGTCTTTTAGAACATCGACATCTTTTTTGCTGTATGTTGGTTTAAAAGTCATATTATCTTGCCTTATACAAACCACTATTTTTTAGAGGTTCAATATGATTCATTTATCATGGTTGATTTCATGAGGTTTTGACCTTCAGCTCTAACTTGATCTAAAGTCTATTCATCTCATTATAAAAGCCATAAATCGCGGAGTGTCATTCATGGAAAAAGTACGTTGCTCTTGGTGTTTAGGATCGCCCGAATACATTCATTATCATGATACCGAATGGGGTGTGCCTGTTTACGACGACCAAAAGCTATTTGAATGCATTGTACTAGAAAGCGCTCAAGCAGGTCTAAGCTGGATTACCATTTTACGAAAACGTGAAGGTTATCGAGCGGCATTTTATAATTTTGATCCAATCCAAGTAGCCAAAATGACGAAAGAGGATGTAGACAGATTAGTAGTAGACGAAAGCATTGTTCGACATCGTGCAAAAATAGAAGCCACCATTAATAACGCCAACGCTTTTTTAAAGATTGTAGAGGAGTTCGGTTCTTTCAGTGATTACTATTGGGCATTCAGCGACAGAAAAGTCATAAGCAACACAATAAACACCCACGAAGATGTACCTGCGGTAACTGAATTATCAACGAAGTTTGCAAAAGACCTGAAGAAAAGAGGCTTTAAGTTTCTTGGCGCAACGACCTGTTATGCGTTTATGCAAGCGACTGGCATGGTAAATGACCACTTACAGGATTGTATCGCCAGAGAAAAAGCTTATGTAGGCTAGTCGAAACCTCAGATTAGTACCTTTTCTAGATGTGTATGAATCGTTTTTGCTACTCGGTTCGCACCTTGATCATCCACTAAACTCTGCGCTGTTTTACGAGCTTTTTCTTGCCATACTTCATCTAGCCATAAGCTGTGCAGCTGTTTAACCAGAAGTGTTACTCGCTCTTTCTGGATATCATGGGAGACACCATCAAAACGAACTGTTCGACACCAATCTAATGGAAGATGCTGCTCCAATGATCGTGTTTGATTGTCCGCCACTTGTGCAAATACAGTAGGAACGCCCAAACAAGCTAACTCAAACAAGGTTCCACCAGCGGCAGAAATGGCCATTTTAGCGCACCTCATCAAAGGCGTTACGTCTGTCACGCCCCTTTCAATTTCTATACTTTCCTTTTGACAGAAGGTCATGACAGATTCGGCATTCAATGCGTTCTTACCAAGCATCACCACAATATTTTCTCGAGGAAAACCCGAAGACAACAAAGACTGCAAAATAGGTAAAGTGAGGGCAAGAGGATCGGTTCCTCCTAAAGTAATAAGCAGCTTATTAGGACAATGTTTTTCCATTGCCTGTATTTTTAAAGCTTGGGAGAAATAGGGTCTTAATAAAGCATATTGACTGCCAGTGAGAGGGTACTGAACAGAAGAAGCGTACATTTCATTCAATGGATTTAGCACCCAAGTAGCCGAAAAATCGCCTCGATCATTCATATCATCCAGCACCAGTAAATTCTTTTGATGCTGGTATAAACGGTTAATGTCAGAAACTTGATAACCGTAATGGTCTAAAATCACCAAATCTGCCTGTTCCGCTAATGGCAGGAAATCTGCTTCTGAATCAATGATTCGGTCGCTCGCGTCTGAAAACTCATCATAACGACGATAAACGACAAACTCACAACGCCAACCCAAAGCTTGAAAGGCGTGAATCAGTGCTTGGCAACGAACTCTGTGCCCCATGCCAATTTCGACAGAGGCATCCGCTCGGATAAAGGCTTTCACTTCCTATTAGCCATTATAATATGTGATGAGGTGGTCATTACCTTCATCAACGTATTCAGAGGCTTGTTGAAGCATGCTTGGCATTTCCTCTAAAAACTCACTCCACTGCTCGAACAGGTGACGAGCACGCATCACGGTTTCCTTTTCATTCTGATATTTAAATATAAATTGAATGATCAAGAAGGAGGAATAAGTAAAGGAGCCAATCAACAGGTCATAAATATGACGATGAACACTGCCTTTTAAAAAGTAAATATGACGATGATGCGACCAAAGTAAATCACACACTTGCTCTCGCGTTGTGATGGTTTCATCCCAGCCTTGTTGCAAGGTGTGGCTGATTTTACGGAAGTCGTCCACTGAAATAAGCGCTTCGGCAGATTGGTTTAACAACATTTCTGGCGGCTCAGTGAAAAAGGTGCGCTCTAAAATATCAATCACTTCTTGATGGTTGATTTTTGGGTCCATGATCAAAACATCTTCAAGGTGCAGCGGCGTTACGCCTTCTATTTTGGCACCATCAGACAGGTTGAAGCTGGCAAAATTTCGACGCTTATTGAGCTGCCGTGTCAATGACTCAAGCTGCACTCGTGAAGTATCCATCATTCCTGTGGCAAAAATAATACCGCCGAAATTGCCTTCGCGCTCAACCAGTTTTGCCTCTTGGAAAGTTTGGAAGCCAGACTCTTTGCCATCTTTGTAATAACCACTGTGCACAGAATGATGGCTCGTCTTGTCTTTAAAACCATTATCAACGCCAAGATAATAAACGTTATTAAAACCAAAGAAGTGAACATAGGATAAGGCTAAGTTCGCCACGACAGGGTTGCAGTAATTCAACTGCACGTATTCTGTTGTGTCGCCATGGGAGCGAGCTTGGCTTAGCATTAAAGAGGTAATCGCTTCCCCCGGCTTCATCGCCATGCCAGAACGTTTGAAGCAATCGAAAAGGCCTGGATGCATCACATTGACTGACAAGCCCCAAATTTTATCTAGATAATCTTGGTCCAAAAATAGGAACTTATCGACCGTCTGCTTCAATCGTTCAATATCCACATGAATATCTGGTGTTACACCTAGCTTCTTCAGTGTATTGATCGTCGAACCACAGCAAATCAGCAATACTTGGTCTCGAACTTCTTTAACTAACTCAATACCTTGGTCCAATGATGGGCCATTTCCTAAAATGAACACTGGAATATCTTTTACCCATTTAGGTAAAGCATCTTGCCCAGGAAAATGAGCAATTTTCGTTTTAGACAGTGACGTTAATCCTTGTGCAATACCGATCAAAGCATCATCAAAAAAGCCCCACCCCATTACTTGGCGTGCGTAATGCTTTTTAAAGTAATCAATAGCAGCATTATTTTCTAAGCTGGAATAAGACACATACAGGTAGGTTTCTGGCGCCATGAAGTAGCCATTTTCTTCTAGCTGATGGAGGTATTTGTCAGTGAAGTCTTCAGCGTTTGTTCCTAAAAAGAAATGTATTGTGCGGCCATCATTATTGAACGTTTCTAAGACATTCTCCCATTCAATGGCAAATAATGAGTAATAGAAAAGGTCCAGATCACGCTCATATATGTACAAATGCTTGATAGAGCGTTGCGCAAGAATCGCTTCTAGCTGGTAGCCAAATTCAAGTCCAAATAGGATTGTCGAGCCAACAAATTCAGGCCAGCCTTCTGATTCTTCAAGGCCTTGTAACTGGATTTCAACCTGATCGAGCATTTTATTGCTGTAATGAACATGACGGCTCGGATGATTCTCAGTCCGCTCTAAATTCAATACCGTTTT
The DNA here is from genome assembly GCF_047525555.1 of Marinomonas algae. Taxonomy (NCBI): domain Bacteria; kingdom Pseudomonadati; phylum Pseudomonadota; class Gammaproteobacteria; order Oceanospirillales; family Oceanospirillaceae; genus Marinomonas; species Marinomonas algae. Next base: position 649,765 of record NZ_JBLIXK010000001.1, read on the forward strand.
ATTTGGTGCTTTAAAAGCTTGAGCAACTTTTTCAGCGGCTTCTTTTCTAGGGTTCTCGGTAAAAAGTGGAGTTCGAGTATCGTCACGAAAGAGGTTTAAATCGCCACTCTCTTCCATATAAATATGACGTTTTTGAGGTTGGTAACCTTGAAAAGATTCTGAGATATGCGGCATGATCCGAGAAAATACCGTCATATTGCGGATGTATCGGTCGGTCAATTCTTGATCATGCTCTTTGAGGCGTTCTACACCTTTTTCAAATAAGGAAACAAATGCTTCCGCATACTCAAGAGAAGGTGTTGGTTCCTCATTACGCATTTTTTACGCCTTTATATTTCCGGACCCCTTTGCGGGTTTTATTCGTTATATAGAGTTGTCGCTGCATTTCTTTATGAACATCACGAATAAGTTGTGTAGCAGATTGATGAATAGTGATGAATTGCTTTATTTTGTTGTTACTTTCTTGGTCGTTCGGAAACGGTTTGATAGTGCGAATGAAGCTGTCATTTTCTTCGCATAACAGCTGTATTCTTTCAATGTCTTTGTCTATCACACATCGCTCTAACTCAGCACTTAACTCCGTTAAGTGAGACACATCAAGCATTAAACCGCCTCAACTCGAGCTTCGTTTCTTTCGTCATACGCAGCTTGTTTATCCGCAGGGGAAATCTGATCCCAAGCTCCTTTGATTTGTAAGAGCAGTCCCATAACCTGATCAATGATCGATATATCTTTAGTGGCACTCGCTTCCGTAATACGCACAGTCATGTACTCATACAAGGATTCAAGATTATCCACTAATTCTGGGTTCACATCTCTGTCTAACGCATCTCTCAGTGCATTAATAATTTCAACAGCGCGGGTTAACGAGGCTGATTTGCCTTCCCAATCAGAGCGCTCAATACAACCTTTACCTAAAGCAAGTTTTTCAAGTGCACCTTGCATTAGCAGTTGAATGATACGATGAGGATCAGCGGAAGCTAAGTCAGACTTTAATGAGTCTTTTCTATAAGCTTGGATCCCTTTACTCTTGTACATAAATAACCCCATTACGTCTGTATTTCAATTTTTTATAAATTACATCTGAGCTAAAACAGTATTTAAATAGTTCCCTTGAGCATTCATATTTGCCAAACGAGAATCTAAACCTGTGAACTTATCTCGAAGAGATTCTTCATACCGAACCATACGGTCTTCGTAATCTTCTAATCTCGTCTCTGTGTTATCAATCGACCCTCGAACAGATTCTTTTAATGAGTTCGTCATTCCTGTCGTGCCAGTATAATTATCTAAAAGATTTTCTAGAGACTGGGCTAATCCATTTTCACCTGTCATTAAAGATACAATATCGCTGTACCCTCTTTTGACTGCATCATCAAATTTGGCGCTATCAAAACTCAACACGCCTTTATTATCCATTTTGACACCAAGGTCAAAAATCGATGTAAAAACACCACTGTCGCTTCGCCCTGTCATTAACTGAGTTGACAAAGACGACTGCAAATTACGGATCATACTGTTGCCATCTAAGGCTGCATTTTTTCCTGTACTTTGCTTAAACAGGTTAACCATTTCATTATATGACTGAATAAACTCTTCAATGGTTTCTTGAACTGTTTTTTGGTCAAAGCTGACGTCTACTTTTGTCGTTTCATCAGTGACGGCCAATGCTTCGATGGATAAACCAGCAACAGCATTATCGAAGGTATTTGTCTCGCTTCTAATCTGAATGCCATCGACTGTAATAACAGCATCACGGGCTTGTTCTCCCAGTGGTGTATACAATCCCGCAAACATACCTTCTGTAGAAACACTGCTTAAACCACTGAATGAACCGCTTGTTATTGCGACTTCATCATCGTCTTCTTCAGGCTCAGAAGTATCTTCTTCCTCGTCTACAGTTTGTTTAACGGCGACTTCTTCTATTTCTTTAACGTCATCTTCAGGAATTGGGCCATCATTTGCGAAATCTACATCATCGCCGGCTAAATCCAACTCATCAGGTTCTTCTATTTCTTCTGGCTCTTCTTCGATAGGAGTTTCGTCTACGACAGGTTCTTCTACCTCGTCTTCTTCAGGAATCGCTTCTTGTTCAACAGGTGAAGAGTTGAAGATGCGTAGTGTATTTCCGGCACCTTGAATTGTCGATGTTGCGGTAAAGAAGAGGTTTCCGTTGCCATCGTCCACTAAATTAGCAGATACACCAAAGTTATCTTCCGATGTATTAATTAAGTTACGAAGTTCAGAAAGGGTTGTTCCGGCAGCAACATTAATTGAAAACTCATTGTCGCCTGCTTTTAAGGTAAGAGTATCGTCTTTCTTTGTGATGACATCGTCAGCGGAAGTGAACACACCAGGAGCCGACATAACACGACTGCCTTTAGCCACTTGATTGATGTCAATTGAATAAGATCCATTTGAGGCAGTATTGTCTGTGGTAATAGACATGACTTCTTCGCCTTCTTTTTGAGCTATTTTTGCATCACGCCCAGTAAAAAGGTCTTCGTCATTTAAGGTTTGAACTGTACTTTTGAATGTATCAATAGCAGAACCAACCTGCCCCAATGCAGATAGTTCCGCTTCATATCCATTGATTTGGGTTTGATAAAGTCGAACTTTTGCGTCTTTTTGAGCGCTCACCATTTCTTTTACGAGGGATTCCAGATCTAAACCAGACCCGGCGCCCAATGAGCCTATAGACATAACTTTATCTCCTAACGTATCTACATTATTTGCTACCTAATCATGCCTCACTGTTTACCAAGGTTCCCCTGATATCGCTAAGCTGACTCATAATAGCATCAATTCTTTCAGACATTTTGAGAAACTCTTCCGTCGGAATTTGGCGGACGACATCTCCTGTCGACTGATCTAAAACTTTAACTATATTTTGCTCTCGTTCTTCCGTCATTTCAAAGGTTAACTGCACATTCAATTGAGACATTTGTTCATTCATCATCTCAATATCGCGTGGTTCAACCTTAGCAGGAGAACTAGAAGAGCGGGCATCTTTGCCTTCTTGATCGGTTTTTGCTGTATCGGCCATATCCTGAACGACTTTAGCTTTTGCCTGACGGATCGTTGCGAAATCTTCCGCCGCCCTTTGCTCAGGGTTAACAGAATAGCCTATGCTTTGTTTAGAAAAATCACTGGTATTAATAGACATCCAAGATCTCCTCCAAATAAACAAAAGCTGAGACTACTTAATAAGTAAGTCCCAGCTTTACTTCCGTGACCATCTTACCTAGCTTAGCCTAAAAGAGACAAAGCTGTTTGTGGACGTTGGTTTGCTTGAGACAATACAGAAGAACTTGCTTGCTGAAGGATTTGCGTACTTGTTAGTTTCGCAGTTTCTTCCGCAAAGTCAGCATCACGTACACGAGATCGTGCAGCAGATACGTTTTCTGCAATGTTACTTAAGTTACTGATAGAAGAACTAAAACGGTTTTGAATCGCACCCAAATCTGCACGTTTAGAGTCAACCGCACCGATCATAGTGTCAATAATGTCGATCATACTTTGAGCGTTAGCAACAGAAGATACAGATGCACTTGTTACACTGATTTGTGCAGTCGTTGCGTTGCTTGATAGACCAGACATAGTGAAACCACCATTACCAGCGTAATCAATTGAGTTAGCTGCACCACCAACTGTCATACTGAAGCTGATTGTTTGGTTTGAATCCGCACCTACTTGGAAAATACCTTCGTACTCACCAGACAAGATCTTATCACCACCGAATGTTGTGATGTCAGCAATACGGTTGATTTCCGTAGATAGCTGTTTGATTTCTTGTTGGATAGCAACACGGTCATCATCAGAGTTAGATCCGTTAGCAGACTGAATCGCCAAAGTACGCATACGTTGCAACATACTTGTTGTTTCGTCCAAAGCACCTTCAGCTGTTTGCGCTACAGAAATACCATCATTCGCGTTACGTACTGACTGGTTAAGACCATTAACCTGAGAAGTCAATCGATCCGAGATTTGAAGGCCTGCGGCATCATCTGCAGCGCTGTTGATACGCTGACCAGAAGACAAACGCTGGTAAGAGACATCCAATTCATTACTAGAGTTCATCAACGCACGCTGCGCGTTTAAAGATGAAGTATTTGTATTTACGTAAAGAGCCATCATAGCCTCCTAAATTTTCATTAAGTCCTGCAAAGAAGCAGATCGTATTAAGGTTTTCGACAAGAGTTTGAAAACCTTTAGTCATTTTCGGAAAATATTTTCCTAAAGCCGGAAAAAACCTTCCCGATATTCGGCAAGAATCTGCCTAACTAATTGTTTTAAATGAATTTAAAGCAATTAAATCTTTTTTCTCTTTTTTTCATAAAAAATGTATTTTTCTCATCGAAATCGACATTTCTTACACAAAAAAGAGCATTTATCCGGGTTATTTCGTCTAGCCAGTACTTTAAACAAACAAAAAACTGACTAAACCAAACCGCCACCGAAACAATCTGTCACCTTTCCTTTCTTTCAAATTCAAAAAAAGGCAAGAAGACACCTCATTAAGACAAAAAGCATCCGCTTTTTGCCACAAAGATAACCCTTTCATCGACTCTTCAATTTCATGGTGGCTAAAGCCTTCCAGAACTCAAAAGCACACCTAGAATTAACAACAAAATAGCTGTCGAAATTTTGTATTTTTCCCCGCGAGCATCAGCAATACTCAAGAGCTAAAACTCTCATTGAGTAAACATCTTCCCCCGCGTAAATGGGTTTCTTTTTGAGTAGCCATTTTCAATACACGGATTTATCCGTCTAGGCCTACTTTCCAAAGCACACAAAGAAGCTTTTTAGCTATAAGCCCGAAAAACGACTTATAGCTTTACCAGTCTTTTAGCCAACACTGCTCCGCTAACAACTTTTCCAGCAAACCATTCAAGCCTTTTTTGGATCGATAAAAATAGGCGGCAAATGCTCTGTCACAAACACAAGTCACAACAAAGCCTTCATTCAAACCACAAAATAAATCGCCCAACTAAACAGTCCAAACCTGCTCATATATTTCAGGTACAGAGCAGCCATAAGCATTGACGATTTACAGCCACACAAAACCTCGTAAAAAAAAGCATCAATGTTCGCTCTGCACAAATGTTCACTCAGCAAAAGCAGGCTTTTCACAAGCACAGCTAATATCAAGACAATTCAGTGACTCGCCCATCTGGACAAACTTTTTCAAACACAGCCATTCGCTCACGCATAAGCCAGCCTTCAGCTTTAAGCCAAACATGCACTTATTTCTCGATCATGTTCTTTAACAAACATAATCCTGCGAACACTCTGCGCTCCAGCTTTCCAGCCACACAAAAAATACGCGCCGAATAATCTAGCCATAGATCACGCACAGCTCCCATCGAGCCCCTTTAACGGATCAACCAGTAAATCGAGCTTAAAATCATTGGCACTATTCCAGGCACAAGCGACCAGCAAGCATTTAAGCTTCATAAGCATCGAGCGCTCCATCCAAAACATCTAAGTTCGCCGCTGCCAGAAATCGAGCCAAGCAAGAAAGTACCTATCACTACTTTCAAAGCGTACGAATCCATTCACCTGACCGCGTCTTTTTAGACACACCCAAGCCGTCATACCTAAATGCTCTTAAGCCTTGAGGCAAACATGTGTCTGTCCTCTGAGTTTTTCTTTCGTCATCAATATTTTTCTAATAACCTGTACTCCAATCTTTTTCTGCTTAATAAAAAGCCATCAAAAAGCCGTTATAAAAATGCATAACAAAGCACTCAATTAAGCCTTTGGCTTAACCCGTAAGAAACGCGAATTGAATCCACTAACAATGCCTTCAAACACAGAGCCGCAGGCAAACGCATACATTTCACGATCATGAAAAAGCCTCACAAAAAAGACCTAGTTTTGTCGCGTACTAGTATTCGCTCTGCAAAAGACTGCGCTTTGCAAACATCACTTACATCAAGGCAAGCGGATTCGTTCATCTGAATGTGCTTTTTAAAACACACCCAAACCATTAGATGTAAACAGCTCTTTAGCTCACGACTAAACATGCGCTTACGCTTCTATGGTTTTTCTTAACCATCTTTGTCTTATGAATAATCTGTACTCCAATTTTTTTCGCATTAGCCAACAGCACAACACTCTGTTGTGAGTCAGCGTTGCTAACAAATTTTTTATAGGCTCAAATAGCTAAGAACGCGCAACATCTCTCAAAATGAAACATGTCACTCGCTCAAATACCGTCCTCTTAAAACCGCTTTTACTGATCAACTCGTCACCTCTTACTTGAAACAAACAAGTGATGAGCTGAAAAATATCACTTCAATAAAAACCTCTAAGATTCTTCTTACCGTTGTTTTGCATAAGAAGCCCATATCAAAGTCAGCCAAGGGCAAAAAGCGGTTACCTTTCTTGATCAACTTCACGCCATAGCTCTCTTTGATATAAGCCTCACCCTTCTCTTCATCCCCTTCAAAACCTCTTAAAACATTCCCCAAACAGTGAAAAAGCCAATATTTAGGTAAAAAAATGCCGGGTGAAAAAATCCACCCGGCTTAAGAGGCACCTCTAGGAGAGAGAAGTAGCCTGATTCCCGAGACAATACTCGAATATTTTGAATAAGCAGCAGTCTAGTGCTGCTTTACATCATCCAGTTTTATTTAATTATTTATCAATTAATTCCCTAAAAGAGATAATGCTGTCTGTGGACGCTGATTTGCCTGAGACAGAACGGTACTACTCGCCTGTTGCAAAATTTGCGTACTTGTTAGATTTGCAGTCTCCGCTGCAAAGTCAGCATCTCGCACTCGTGCACGAGCGGCAGAAACGTTCTCAGCAATGTTACTCAAGTTAGTAATGGTTGAACTGAAACGGTTTTGTATCGCACCTAGCTCTGCTCGCTTATAGTCCACCGCTGCAATCATAGAGTCGATAATCGCGATCATACTTTGCGCGTTTACTATCGTTGATACAGATGCTGTCGTTTCACTGACTTGTGCAGAAGCCTGATTCGATAACCCGGACATGGTGAAACCATTATTGGCTTGGTAATCAATCGAGTTATTCGGCCCACCAAACTCCATCGTGAAGCTGATTGTTTGGTTTGCATCTGCACCAACCTGGAATATCCCTTGGTAAGTACCGTCAAGCAAGTTAGCGCCACCGAATGTTGTTGTATCAGCGATTCGGTTAATCTCTTTAGATAGCTGCGCCATCTCTTGCTGTAGTGCCACACGGTCTTTGTCTGAGTTAGACCCGTTTGCCGCCTGAATAGACAAGGTACGCATACGTTGTAGCATGTTAGTTGTTTCGTCCAAGGCCCCCTCTGCAGTTTGCGCTAGAGAGATACCATCGTTTGCATTTCGTACAGATTGGTTCAAACCATTAATCTGTGAGGTCAAACGATCGGAAATTTGAAGACCCGCAGCATCATCTGCTGCACTGTTAATTCGACGACCAGAAGACAAACGTTGAAAGGATGTATCAAGGTCTCGACTGGAGTTATCCAACATACGCTGAGCGTTCAGCGAGGACACATTAGTATTTACGTATAAAGCCATTTTTTCTCTCCTAAAAATATTTTATTATCGAGACAACCTTTTGATTTAATTATATATTTGGTTTTTGTCTCTTATTAAAGTTATCGACACCTTAGCGTTGACCTTTAATATTTTTTTGATTTTTTTCATATTTTAAAACTTTCTAAAACATAAAAAAGCGTCACTCAAAGTTATCGTGCAAGGGGTCAATAACTTTAAAAATAAAGGCAAAAAAAAGCGTAAATAGACGAAAAAAATCAAAATGTGAAAAAAGCTAAGAAAAAACACATAGAACACTAAAGTTTTCAGAAAAACGGCCTCAATAATCAGCACAAAAAGCAGGCAAACTGATCAAAAATGAGACCCTATAGAATAGAAATTACAGAAAAGAAAAACGCAAAAAACAGGTTTTACACAAAAAATAAGAAATGAACGGTGAACGGTGAACGGTGAACGGTGAACGGTGAACGGTGAACGGTGAACGGTGAATTATGAGATATGATCGATAAATTGCAACTTCAGAGACTGAGGGTCAACTTCTTTCTCTATCACCACCTCCGTTCTCAAGTTAGCAGACTTATTCAATTCAATATCTGAAGGCTCAATAAAGGACTTATTCGTCAGACTATAAACTTGGCGTACTAAAGAAGGCTGAAAAGCTTTATTTAATGTCAGAACAAAACCAACTCGCCCATTTGATAAGGCAACACAAGAACCCACTGGCACATTGCCTATATGCTTCAGGAACACACTTAACAACTCTTTATCAAATGCCAAGCCTGATTCATCGCGCATTTTCCTCCAAGCCTTAATCGGCCCCATAGACGGTTTATGAGGTTGCTCAGAAGTCATGGCATCATAAGCATCAACAATGGCGGCAATCTTTCCATAGACGGAGATTTCTTTATCCTGCTTACCTTCAGGGTAGCCAGAACCATCCACTTTCTCATGGTGGTCATACAACATTTGGTAAACCGCTTTTGGAATACCTTCACACTTTTGCAAGATCTGCTCACCAAACTGTATGTGTTTGCGAAACAAATCAAACTCCCCAGAGGTCATCTTTGTCGTTTTAGACATCATTGCGCTAGGCAAACGGAAACGCCCTAAATCAAACAATAAGGCACCAAGGCAAATCACTTCCATATAAGCATTGGAAAGCTTTAAAGCCTTTGCAAAGTGAATTCCAAGAACAGCCATCCCCATAGCATGCTGCTCTAAATAAGTAGAAGCATCTTTGATATGGCGAATGGCCATTAAGGAAAAGTTATTGCGTGTATGAGATTCAATCAGACGACGACAGAACTTCATCAGCTCAAGTATCTCTAATTGCTCGCCTCGCTTGAAAAGCTCAACCTGTGCTGACAGTAAAATGTGTCCATCTTTGAACAGCTTAAACGCGGTTACCGTTTCATCATCAAAGGAAGTTGGAATATATTTACTTTCGATATGCTTTTGTTGAACTGTAGATGCATTTATATTATTTCGAGTCGCTTCAACTGAAAGCTTGAGAGCTTCTGAAGCTGGCGCTTCAGCAGGACTTTTTCCTTCACCTTCATCATTCATACGAGCTTTATAGCTGAGAATATAGTCTCTGGTATGCTCATTTAATTCTTGTCGAAAGTAACGGAATAAACTCTGCTTTTTGGTGTGCTTCGCGCGCAATTCTTTGGTATTAAAATCCGGTTGAAGTTTTTTTAAGCTTTTAACAGAGCGACCTGTTGCAATAGACATGCACAAGAAAAGGAACCGTTCCTGAGCATCATATAAACGCTCGCGGCGGCTATTTAATAATTTATGATCATTAGCATAGTAAGGGTCATAAGGAAGAAAAGGAGCATCTAGAGTAGAGCTTAAGACATCAAATGCCACCTGTCTCATAGCAATACTGACCACTCGTTCTTTTCGGCCATGCAGTCCAATCAAGGTTTTCACGCGCTTACTGTTTAATACTTTTGGCTTGATCTCCATAATGTCGAGTATTTCATTAATATCAAAATACCCAACATTAATATCAGCACCAAAGCATGACTCTACATTAAACGCCGGCATTGCTTACCCTATATCCAAAACTTACATTTGATTAAACAGCGACAAATTACTGATACGCGAAAATACTTTTTGAGAGGCAGTCAACGCTGACTCTTTCATAGATAACTCTGTTGCGGCTTCAGAAATATCTAAGCCACCAATTCTATCTTGAGCTGTTGCGTTTGATAACTGATTGGCTGAACTAAAATCTTCTCTATCTTGAAGAATATTTAATCTTGCACCGACATTAGATCGGCCCTCACCCACCATACGCTGAGCATTATTAATACTGGTTGTAGCATCAAAAAATGCTTGTTCACGCTCTTCTGGTGTAGAGAACTCATTCTTTAGAACATCAAGGGTATCATTAATTTCGTTTAAAACGTTATCACGCCTTGGCTGATCTAAAGAAATATCAACCGCAGCCCCTGGCTGTCCTCGAAGAAGGAATAACATACCACCAAATGTAATCGGCTTACCGGCAGTATAAGAACCAGACGAAACAGTTTCACCATCGCTGTTCACGATACTGTAAGTACCTGGAGTACCATCAAATGTTCTACGTCTTTGCTGATCTTCTCGATCATTAGAGCCTATATAAAGGTAATCGTTTAAATCAACGTTTTCACCTTCTTCAAGTACAGGCGAAGTGGTCAGAAAATATCGATTAGAATCAGGGTTTTCTGGATCGTAATGATCTTCCATGAATTGATCAAAATCACCTTGGTTTTGCACTTTTGCAGATAAAGAAACATCCCCAGTAATCAGATCAGAAGAAAAGGATCGGTTAGTCCAGATATCTTGAAACAGTTTTTTACCTGAATCTGTTACTGGGATTTTCATACTTTCTGAAATTTGAGCAAATTTTTGCCCTTCATTTCCGGTCCACTCGTAACGCCCATTGCTGTTTAACACGAAAGGAGGCCCTAATGAATCAGTACCCGCAAAGATATAACTTCCGTCTGCACTTCTTGCGTTCATCAGTTCTGCCATAGATTCCGTTATCATCGAAATCTCTTGTGAGATGGCATCAAGGTCTTCTTGAGTATTAATGTCATTCTGTGCCTGAATGAAAAGCGTACGCACTTCATCAAGCGAGTCATTCAAGCTATCTAACGCCACTTCTTGATACTCAAGATTACTGGTCGCCATCTTCATCGCATCATCGAACAACTTAAGCTTATGCGTATCAGCTTGATACATTAGCACTTGGCTAGCACCAACAGGATTATCGCTCGGCTTCACAATATCAGTTTGCGCAGCTATTTTTTCCTGAACATTTAATATTTTTTCATTTGCCTGACCAATAGCTCGACTCGATTGACCATAAATTAAATTATTTGTCACTCGCATAAACTTACCTCATTATCCCGAGCAGTGTTTCAAACGTGGTACGAGCTGCCGTCACGACTTGCGCAGAAGCAGAATAAGACTGCTGATATTTAAGCAGGTTGACTGCTTCTTCATCTAAGCTCACTGCGGACAACCTATCTCGACGAGCCATGCTGTCATTCATGATAATTTCACTCGACTCGGCATGCCCTGCAAGTTCCGCTGTTTTACTGCCCACATACGAAACAAAGCCTGCAAAGGCTTTTGCTAAGCTCGCTTCACCTTCAACAAGCAATTTATTTTGCAAGTTTACCAATGCCACACCATTGAAGTTATCGGCAGGACCTACGTTATCTGTACCAATAGAAAACTCATCGCCAACTTGAGGGCGAGAAGACACAGACACATCAAAGCCTGCCTCACTCGCCAATCCGGCTTGCTCTAACAAATTACTGTAATGCGTTACATTTTTCACTTCAGCCAATTCAGTACCTGACGCATCATGCACAACGTATGAAGTCGGCGATGTAAAATAAATTTTATGCGGTGCATTTGGATAAAGCGTCGCATCAAATGCAAAAGCTGAAGTGTTTGGATCTGTGTTTGTGATGGATTCGAGCGAAATCTTTGCGTCAGACAAGTTACTTGAATCTGTATCCACACCAATTGGTGCACTTAACGCTAAAGCATCACCATTCTTCGCATAAAGTGCCAAGTTCTTTGCGGCGTCTTCTGTTGGAATAAAGCGGAATTCATCGTTGTCATCAATTTTATCGAAATCTTTAACTCGGATATCTAAACCCAGCTCATCAATTTTATAATAACCATGACTGTCCGGTGTAAGCACTGATGGATCGAATATCACAGACGGTCCATTTGCTCTACCATTTGCATCGTATTTCGTAATAGCGAATCGGTCATCGTCCGTTCTTGTTAATTCATAGGTATCTTTCGTAATTTTGGCAGATTCACCCGCAGAAACTCGAACAGATATATCCGACAATTTGTTTAAATTGTCCTGAGTTGAATAGATTTCAATATCACCTAACGCAAAGAGATCTCGACCAAAGTTGCCATTCGCATCAAGCCCTTTGGCATTCTGTACATTCATTGCATCAGCAATCGAAATAGCATGCTGCCCTAAAGTACGGTCGGCGTATTCACTGAACTCAGATCTAAAGTCGACCAAACCACCAATGCTGCCGCCAAGCTCATTGGTCTTCAGCGCCACATTGTAATCTCCAAAATCCACAACCAAACGTATCTTTTGAGGATCTAAAGGATCAGGTAGTACTTTAAGTTCTGTCGGATCCTGATTCATGACCACAGGCTGACCATTCTTCAACTGAACCGTCATTAAACCTTTGTCGCTAAACTGAACTTTGATATCCAAATATTGAGATAACTCTTTTGCTAACAATTCTTGCTGATCTCGCAATTCATTAGCAGGGGAAATAGAAAGCCCCTCTTCTCTTAAAATCTTGCCATTAAGGTCGGATATTTTCGTCGTAATAGTATTGAGCTTTGTTAAGGATACAGACAACTGCTCATCAACCAGCTGCTCTTGACGAGAAACAATGCTCGACAAGGTTTGATATTGCTCAACAAGATTATTTAAGCTGGAGTAGGCAAGCTCTCTCAAAGAAGAAGATGTCGGATCGTTATTGGCTGTCTGCAAGGCATTAAAAGCTTTATTCAAATAGCCAGTAAGCGCAATACTGTCTTCAGCTAACAGGTTATCTGCCACCGTCATCATTGAATGATAAGTATCATAGTAAGCATAATCGGATTGATCAGATCGCATCTGAGCACTGACAAAATTATCAACAAGACGGGAAGTATCATGAATAACAACGCCACCAACAGGAGAGCTGGTCGTATCGGTTCGCTGACGGCTATAGCCTTCAGTATCCACATTGGCTGTGTTCTGCCCTGTCGTATTAATACGAGCATTACTAGACTGAAGTCCAGTCAAACCAATTGAATATAAACCTGAGCTCATTTGCTCACCTCTAGTACGTTGTTCAAGAAATAACTCACATCTTAATTTGTCGCTTTAAGACAGTTAATGCAAAAACCTTACCAAAAGTAATTTTATGAGTTTTTTATTTCTACAACCCTTGAAACCACTCGCTTTCAAGGATGCTATTTATTTTTTCAGAGTACTTAGGATCCGTTGCGTAACCCCCTCTCTGTAGGGAAGCGGCAAACATTGACGCGTCGTCTCCAGACTGAAGGGCATCTTTATACCGTTCACTGGAACTTAGGAAATTAGCGTAATCATCGAAGCTTTGACTAAAGGAATCGTAGGCCCGAAACGCAGCTTTTTCACGCTTAGCAACACCGTCTCGAAACTCTAAAGTATTAACAACCGCCCGGTCTCCTGACCAACGACTATCCGCCTTAATACCGAATAAGTTAAAACTGGCTGCGCCATCTTCTTTAGCAATGGGATACTTCCCCCAACCTGTTTCAAGAGCTGCCTGAGCCAGTATCGCCTTAGGATTAACACCAAGTTTCTCTGCCGCTTGCTGGGCATGAGGCCATAAGCTCTCAACAAACTCATCTGGAGAGTCAAATACCACAGATAAGGCAGAAGGCGGCGTAACAGCATCATCACCAGAAACCGTTGAACTGGCGTGATTGTTCGCTTCTTTTTGAACTGCTTGAACAAACTCTGTAGATGCTCGCTGAGCAAGCGCTTGAATTCTCACTAAATCTTGTTTTGCCACTTGGTTAAGGAAGTCTGTGTCTCCTCGCTCTTTTGCAGCAAGTGAACTGGCTTGACCCTGTTGAGTCTGATATTGACGAATTAACGCCTCAGACAAACCAATTCCTCCACTGGAGGAAAGACTCTGTGACATTTGGGAGTCCATCATGTCTTGGTATTGCTTGGTCTGCGTACTAGAAAAAAGGCCACTTCCAATCGCCTCATTCGTACTACGCATATTCTTCAGCAGCATGTTAATAAAGATAGACTCAAACTGCTGAGCCACTTCTTTTAACGCAGCATCAGGGTCTTTTTGAGCCTTTGTCTTTAACGCTGTAAGGTTCGAAAAGTCAGCAAAAAAATCTTGATTCGATGGAACAGAGCTCATAAAACGACCTATATAACGACTAAGTCTGCATTAATGGCGCCAGCCTGTTTTAAACCTTCAAGGATCGCCATCACGTCACCAGGCGCAGCACCTACTTGGTTAACCGCTCTTACAATATCATTCAATGACGCACCTGGGTCAAAAACAAACATATGACCACTGTTATTACCTATCTCAATTCCTTCACGAGGCGACACAATCGTTTCCCCTCCTGTCACAGTTCCATCCTGACCAACAGTCGGAGGCACTTCTTGAATCGTCACTGTTAGGCTGCCATGCGTAATTGCAGCAGGCGACACTTTTACATGCTGACCAATAATGATCGTACCTGTGCGTGAATTAATCACGATACGAGCACGTTCTTCTGCTACATCAACTTCAAGATTTTCAAGAATAGACAAGAAAGTCACACGCTGACTTGGATCTCTTGGTGCTGTTACGCGAATGGATGTTGCATCAAGCGTGGTTGCTACACCGTCACCCAATAAATTGTTAATTTTATCTGAAACCTGTTTAGCGGTTGTGAAATCGGGACGATTTAGATTGAACGTCAAGGTATCGCCAGAGTTAAAGCTACTCGGAACTACTCGCTCAACACTTGCGCCATTAGGAATACGACCAACAGTAGGGATATTCACAGATGTTCGTGAGCCATCCGCACCATTCGCTCCTAATCCACCAACAACTAGATTACCTTGAGCGATCGCATAAACAGCCCCGTCCGCCCCTTTCAAAGTTGACAAAAGCAAGGTGCCGCCACGCAATGCGCTGGCATTACCGATAGAAGACACTGTGACATCGATTTTTTGGCCCGGCTTTGAGAAAGCAGGCAAAGTCGCTGTTAGGGAGACTGCCGCCACATTTTTAGAGGTTGCACTTACACCCTCTGGCAAGGTAACGCCGAATCGAGACAACATACTGGCAAAGCTTTGGTTAGTAAAAGGCGTGCTATCGCCCGTTCCATTTAAACCAATCACCAAACCATAACCAAATAATTGGTTTTCACGCACACCTTGAACACTGGTGATGTCTTTCAGTCGTTCCGCTTGCGCTGAAAAGGACAAAAGATATAAGACAATTAGCGTTACGTATTTCATTACATCACCTATTGAAAGAAAGTGTCTTCCGTTTATTTATATCATCAAATTCAAATTAGTAAGGCATGTTACTGGAATTCAGCAAACGACTTACCCAACCTTGCTCACTGCCAGCCGCCACATCGCCAGTACCAGAGTAGGTAATACGAGCATCCGCAACACGTTCAGACTCAACTGTGTTATCAGGTGCAATATCTTGCTTACGAACAATGCCAGAGAAACGAATGTATTCATCACCTTGATTTAAGCGCAACCATTTCTCACCACGCACAGCTAACAAACCATTAGGGTACTCTCTAAATACTGTTACCGAGATAGTGCCACTTAAGCTGTTATTCTGGTTAGCTGAGGCATTTCCAGTAAAGTCCGTACCTTGCTGCGGCAAGGTTGTATCTACTCTCAACTCTTCACCTAACACAGTTGGGTTTTCAATCGTTGCAGAAGATGATTTTGACACAGTCGCGGCATTCGCTTTGGTTGAAGTCGTCGTTTCATTCAGGTTGATCGTTAGGATGTCACCAACTTTACTGGCCTTTTGATCACCAAAAAATACATCCCCCATTCCCACCTGGTATATACCGCCTGTTGGCGCTTGTGAAGGACTCATTCCATTTGGATAAACAGGCGTATAATAAGGGTCATCAGATTGAATATTTTGAGTGATCGAAGGTCCGTTTAAAGGGTCATCCCCATCAGGAACATATCCTTTTCGAGCGTCTTCCTCTGGTTCAGCCTCTTCCGCTTCCTCCTCATCCGTTACTGCATCAATCACGGCATCAGTCACTGCACCCGCCGCACCAGCTGCCGCTGCATTCGCCACCGCTTGTTGATCTATGTCCCATGTCAAACATCCCGACAAGGTCAAGCTGCATAAAATCAAAAGGAGAAATTTAATCTTCATCATATTCCACACGCTATTATAACTGCTGTATCGCAAAGCTCATCATACCATCCGCTGCAGAAATCACTTTCGAATTCATTTCATATGCACGCTGGGTGGTAATCATATTAACCAACTCTTCAATAGAGTTTACATTGGAGGCTTCCAACATACCTTGAGCGAGAGTGCCCAAAGAGTCTGTTCCTGGAACACCTACTAATGGCGGCCCACTCGCATTTGTCTCAGTGAAAATATTCTGACCAGATGCGCTTAACCCTGTAGGGTTAATAAAACCTGCAATGTTAATTGCACCGACTTCTTGTGCATCTGCTTCACCAGACATTCGAACAGAAACGATGCCATCTTCGGCAATCATGATTTCAATGGCATTAGGGTCTATTTGAATACCTGGCTCTACTACTAATCCACCAGAAGTTGCTATTTGCCCTTCACTGTTCAACTGAAGACTGCCATCTCGCGTATAGCCGATTGTTCCATCTGGCATCAGAACCTGTAAGAAACCTTTACCTTGGATAGCAACATCAAGTTGTCTATCTGTCATGTTGTAATCGCCGTTAGAAAAGTCTTTCTGCGTCGCTCCAACCTTAACACCTGTACCCAATTGCAAACCTGAAGGTAATTCAGCATTCTGAGCACTCAAGCCACCAGGCGCTCGTACTGTTTTATACATAAGATCTTCAAATACGGCACGGTCTTTTTTGAAAGCCGTTGTCGAAACGTTAGCCAAGTTGTTGGCCACCACGTTCAACTGCTTATCCATTCCGCTTAAACCAGTCTTACTTACCCATAATGCTGAATTCATAATAGCCTCTGTTATTCTATCTCTGATAACAATTATTTATTGATACTGCCTATCAATGAAACTTAAGAAGTACGTTGTAATATTCGAGCTGATGAATTGGCATTCTCTCGAATGGCGTCCATCATTTTGACATTCATTTCAAATCGTCTCGAAAGGTTCATAATGTGCGTCATTTCTTCCACCGCATTCACATTACTACCTTCCACAAAACCAGATACCAATTTCACATTCGGATCCAATTCAAACGCTTGGCCATCACGAGAGTGAATCAGACCATCTTCTTCTTTCCGTAAATTCTGAATATCTGGGTTCACTAATTTAATTTGATTCAATACCGCCACTTCATTGCCTGCGCCACCTTGGGGAACAATAGAAATCGACCCATCTGATGTGATATTGATACTATCCAAAGGTGGTAAAAATATAGGCCCATCGACACCGGCAACTGGCAAACCTCGTCCTGTCACAAGCTGCCCTGCGGCATTAATTTGCAAGTCCCCAGCACGAGTGTAAGCCTCTTGACCACGCTCATCATAAACCGCAATAAAGCCTTCTCCGGCAACAGCCACATCCATATCTCGGCCAGTTTGAATCATGTCGCCTTGGGTATAACGTGTCGCTGGGTTTTCTGTCATAGCGTACACACGGCTTGGGTGATAATCCCCGTAAACCTGCATAGAGCGGGCTTGTTCAAAGTCAGAACGAAAACCTGTTGTACTGACATTTGCCAGATTGTTAGCGTGTATCGTTTGAGCATTCATGGTTTGCACACCACCACTCATTGCTAAATATAAGGCCTTATCCACTGCCGTTCTCCTAGAAGAATTTGTTTCATTTAATTAATACATATCAAGAATCGTACCAACTTAAAAAATAAACAAAAAAAAGCCGAAACAACATAGTTGCTTCGGCCTAAATCTTCTCTCTCCAGAAAATTAACGAAGGTTTATTATCGTCTGTGTGACAGTATTTTCTGTTTCTAATGTTTTACTGTTTGCTTGATAATTACGCTGTGCCTCAATCAATGCAACCAATTCAGACGTTAAGTCAACGTTAGACTCTTCTAACGCTCCACCTTGAATTTTTCCTAATGTGCCGCTATTTGGACGACCGATATCAGCAGGACCAGAACTCTTACTGGCCAACCAAGACGTATGGCCATTAGGCATAAGACCGTCAGTACTATCAAAGGTTGCCAGGGCAAGCTGGCCAAGAGTTGCCGTTTGTTGATTTGTGTAGTTCGCCACTAAGAAGCCGTCGCCATCAAAAGAAATACCTTGCAGCTCACCAGCAGAAAAACCATCTTGATCAAACGTATCTGTATTTTCCAATGCATACTGCGTAGAACCATTTAGATCCAACGGTGTGATACGACCTCGGTTTGTTGGATCCAACCCAAGCACTTCTAATGCAATAGGTTCAGCAACTTCAAATGGAGGCAAACCTCGATAAGCACCAAGCAAGTTACCTGCCGCATCAAAAGACACAGAAGTATTGCTTTCTAAGAAGCGAGTATCTTCGCCCGTTATAGGGTCTTCAAAAGTCTCTTCGCCGTCCATTGTCACGCGCAACTCGTAAGTATTCTCTTCACCGTGTTTGATAAAGTAGTAACCTATTGTGTGAGATTCACCCAAAGCATCATAGACAGTTCGTGTATTACTGTAGTTGTAAGTTTCAGGCTTAAGCGGATCAAATACTTCACGACCTACAGAACTTGAATCTCGAACTTCTTCAGGCGCTAATGTAGAAGCAATCGCGACGCCACCCAATGTACCTGCTACCGCCAAAGGTGTTTTGGTTCCCGCTTCAATATCGGCAGAGGTTGGCTCTGCGCCTCCGATATATAGAAGCTCAAATGGTGATTCATTATTTCCATCACCATTGTAATCCGTGCCACCTTGAGCCGAATTAAAAGTCGCAAAGGTTTCACCCATAAACGCAGCGCCAGTATCATCCAACATCGCACCGTTCACTGTGGCGTGAACCTTGTAAGTGTTTGGCAACTCACTCTTAGAATAGTAATAAGTCACTATGTTTGTTCTGCCATTGGCATCAACAACACCTTGAGTTTGAGTGAAGTTGTA
The DNA here is from genome assembly GCF_047525555.1 of Marinomonas algae. NCBI lineage: Bacteria > Pseudomonadati > Pseudomonadota > Gammaproteobacteria > Oceanospirillales > Oceanospirillaceae > Marinomonas > Marinomonas algae. The sequence goes on from NZ_JBLIXK010000001.1 coordinate 668,627, forward strand.
AGTATCAGGGTCAAGCGGATCAAACTCAGCTTTTATGTACGGAGGGACATCTTCATTTTTAGAGTTCAAGTTAACTTTTAAAGACATTTCTGTCGTTGGCTCTGGAGGAATACGATCGTTTGGTATCTTCATATCTTCCAAGTTACCACCAATGATCCCGTCAACAGCGTTGTAGCCCTGCACATGACTGCCATCGTTCGTTACCAAGAAACCATTTTCATCTAATTTAAAGTTACCTGCTCGGGTATAAGATTGAGCAACACCAGCATCCAATACAAAAAAGCCAGCACCATCCACAGCAATATCGAGATTATTATCAGTATAAGACAAGTTACCCGATGAAAACTCTTGAGAGACATTACTCACGCTCACACCAGAACCAATACTGTTACCACTACCAGCACCCAAAACACTTGTATTGTAAAGGTCATCAAACTCTATACGAGATTTTTTGAAACCCGTTGTGTCGGCATTGGCAATGTTATTACCTGTCACACTTAAATAATCGGCAGAAGCTTTAATGCCAGATAGTGCAGTATTGAATCCCATAATACTCTCCCAATTACCCTAAAATTTCTAATTCGTTTGTGAGTTTGACTTTGCCGTGGTTTTCCACATTCAAAACGGTTCCATCTTCGCCATTAATCGTAACGCCTTGGATACGTGTCGGTAGACGTGTTGTCATGGCTGAGATTTCGCCTTTATCATTTGTTGATGATGCTGCGAAGCGATATTCACCAGGCGGCAAAATATTTCCTTCATCATCTAACTTGTCCCATTTGTAGTCACCTGAGTTCAGCGTAGACGTACGAACAAGAACATTATTTTCATCGTATATTTTCAGTGTGGCCGTTTTAGAGTCTTCTGGAATCGTTGTCTTCAGCTGAACATCATCAGAGCCTTCAGAGATTTTTGCCGTACTTCCTTCCATCAAAATAGATCGCCCCACTAAAGTGGAAGCACTAAGTGCTTGGTTAGAAGTCAAAGACGTTGCCATAGTTTCAAGCTGATCTGATATGCCAGTTAAACGCTCCAAAGAACTAAACTGTGACATCTGAGCCACCATATCATTCGCATCTTGAGGCGAAGTTGGATCCTGCCCTTTAAGCTGCTCAATATAGAGCTTCAGAAACACATTTTGATCCGCTAAGGCGCCTGTTTCTTCTGTCGAGGCCGCGGGCTTTTCAATACCAGCTTTCGCTTTAGCCGAATCTGTCCCATATTGAGAGATCAGATTACCTAGGCCTTTAGTGTCAGATATATTTGCCATCTGTTAGCTCCTACGACTGTCCAAGTGTGAGCATTTTCTGCATCATACTTTTTGCCGAGTTCATAATTTCCACATTCGTTTGAAAAGATCGAGAAGCTGACATCATATCTGCCATCTCTTCTATTGGATTCACGTTCGGATAGAACACATACCCTTCTTCATTTGCCATTGGATGATCTGGTTCATATCTAGGCTGCAACGGCGCATCTGATTCAACAATGCCATCTACTTTTACACCCACACCAGCACCACTGTCATCCATGCTGGCATTGCTCCAACCAAATTCACGCATACTGTCATTCATCATCTGCGAAAATACAGGTTTACGAGCGCGGTAGGTCTGATCTGCTGAACTAGCAACACTGTCTACGTTTGCCATGTTGCTGGCCACTGTGTTCAAACGTACTGTTTGAGCACTCATTGCCGATCCAGAAATTGTAAAAATATTACTTAAAGACATCGTTATTAGTTCCCAGTAAGCGCTTTTTTCATGCCACTAATTTTTCTATCCAAAAACATAAAGCTTGTATCGAACTGCAAGGAGTTTTGTGCATATTCTGCTTGCTCTCTTTGCATATCGACATTATTTCCATCCAAAGAAGGTTGATTAGCGTTTCGATACAAAAGCGCATCCGAACCTGACGAAAAACCTTCTCCTGAAATATGCTTAGAATTTGTACCCGCTAATTTCAGTTTGCTGCTAGCATCGTTAAGCATAGAATCAAAGCTGATGTCTCGCGATTTGAAGTTAGGCGTATCAGCATTGGCGATATTATTAGCAAGCACTGCCGCTCTAGCGCTTCTAAACTCTAGCGTCTTATCGTGTCCTGCAAATGCACTCGCAAAAGATATAGCCATTAAACCCTCAAACTAAAAACATCATAAACTAAACAAGACAAAGCAATTATGATGCCAAAATAAAATAACTATATAATTCAATGGGTTATGATTTTCATCTAGAGGAACGGCAAAAAGCGGCAAACAGTAAACAAGGAAAACAAAGACAAAAAAGCCCGCCCTAGAAAAACTAAGGCGGGCTTTTTAATAAGGCTTTTACAAAGGCTATAAGGCTTTAGCTTTGTAAACAATACCAGGATGACACTGGACAATCTCAAAGTAGGCTGAAAGGCCGCTTAACGCTTCAGATCCGCCCAAGAACAAATATCCTCCAGGCTTTAAAGCGGCATGCATTCTTTTAAGAATATCCATCTTCAAATCACCAGTGAAATAAATCAGAACATTACGACAAAAAATAACGTCGAACTTACCCAAACCAGCGAATGAATCAATTAGGTTCAAATAACGAAACTCCACTCTAGAACTCAAGTGAGGCTTTATCTTCCAAGTTTGTTCATTGATCTTGTCAAAATAACGTCTCTGAAAGTCTGCACCCAAGCCACGAGCGATCGCTAAGCTGTCATACTCACCCTGTTTTGCGTGCTGAAGTATATTGGTACAGATATCTGTCGCAATAATCTTCTCACCAGCTTTCATCACACCTGGACGAGAAGCCTTGAAGTCTTCAATTACCATACTGATAGAGTAAGGCTCTTGACCAGTAGAAGAGGCAGCAGACCAAATTCGCAAAGGAGCAGAAGACATTTCAGGCAATATCTTCTCTTTTAAAATAGTAAAAGGATGAGTATCACGAAACCAAAGTGTTTCATTGGTTGTCATTGCATTGATGACTTCTTCTTTAAGTTTGGCATTACCAAACCTTTCAAGCGCATCAACCAATTGCTCAATTTTAGTGAAGTTTTCTCGCTCTAAAATTCGCCCTAAACGGCTAGCCACCAAATATTGCTTATTATCGCTAAGGGATATGCCACATACCTTTTGAAGATATTCCCTAAACCTAATATATCCGTTAGGTGTGATTGCATTTGTACTACTGAGCATTAAAACTCCATATGTGGCAGACGCCCATTAAATAAAGCCAATCGAAAAGGAGCCTACCGACTATTCCGTTTGAACCTGTACTGTTTCTATTGCTAATCGAGCTAACTCATCCGGCTGGAATTTTGCCAAAAAGCCATCTGCCCCAACTTTCTTCACCATCGCTTCGTTGAAAACACCACTTAATGATGTATGAAGCAGGATGAATAAATCTTGTAAGCGGCTATCGTTTCGAATCGCTGTCGTTAAGGTATAACCATCCATTTCAGGCATTTCAATATCTGAAATCACCATGGAAAATACCTCTGTAATATCTTTGCCTTCAGCTACAAGGCCTTCAAGATGATCAAGCGCTTCACGACCATCATGCAAGACGGTCGTCTCAAAACCTACTTGTTCCATACAACGCTTAATCTGCTTACGAGCAACAGATGAGTCATCAACAATAAGAATATGGTGTTTTTTGGCATTCTCTTGAACGTTATCATCCACAATACCAGCAGATATATCCTGACGAGTCGGTGCTACTTCAGAAAGAATTTGCTCAACATCGAGAATTTCAACCATCTCTTTTTCTACCTGACACACAGCTGTCAGGTAATTGTCATTAGACAAACCTTTTGGTGGTGGCTGAATATCACTCCAGTTCATGTTCACAATTCTTTCAACGCCACGTACCAAGAACCCCTGTATACGACGGTTGTATTCAGTGATGATAACAAAACATTGATCAATATTTTCAATCGGGCTTGCACCTGTCGCTAATCCCAAATCTAAAATAGGAATTGTGCCGCCACGAATATGAGCAACACCTCGAACAACAGGTGAGCTATGAGGCATAGAGGTAAGTTTAGGGCATTGAAGAATTTCCTTCACCTTAAAAACATTGATACCGTAAAGGTGCTTACCGTTTAAGCGGAATAACAACAGCTCTAGTCGGTTTTCACCTACCAACTGCGTACGTTGATTAACAGTATCCAAAACTCCAGCCATAAACGCCTCCAAAATGTGCAAACATCATACTGAGGTATCACCTCATAATTGTTAAGTTACATCATCCAATGATAAAGTGATTTATCAGATTTTACTAACTATCTTATTTCTAACGTAATAATAAACAAAGAGAGCTAATCATGCGAATCATAAGGCTAACAATAGCCTTCTTTTGTTTCCAAGCAAGTTTAATATTTGCTGAATCTATAGAAAACCAAATTAATCACTACATAAACCAAGTAGAGATACCTCGATTACTAGAAATATACCCAGAAGCCGACGTTACGATTTCTTTAAATAACCTAGCAGCATTAAACTATTTACCTGACTGTGAAGCAGGCACCATTACAGTTACAAATCAAAGACCTGAGGCCAACAAGCGCACGACTTATGAAGTTAGCTGCGATTCGCCTGTATGGAAGTCTTATGTACCAGTCACTCAATCCATTACTATCCCAGCAATCAAAACGATTTCCCCCATCAATCGAGGACAAGAAATAAACAGAGCTAACACCGGTGTTGGCGATGTTGATATATCAACATTAAGAGGCCAAGTTTTTACCGCAAAGAATCCACCTTATGGCCTGATTGCCTCACGCAACTTACGTATCAACACCTATATAACAGACAATTTAATCAACCAACCGACCTTAGTAAAAAAAGGCGACCTAGTGCTTATTACAGCAAGCAATGGAAACATTATAGTCAGGATGAACGGAGTTGCTTTAGAAAACGGTATAAAAGGACAACAAATACGCGTAAAAAACACCAGTTCTGAACGAATTATATACGCCAAAGTTGTAACTAGCAGTGAGGTTCTTGTAAACTATTGAACATAGACTCGTTGGCATACAATTAATTCTCTTTTATTGTTGATTGCCACTAAAGTTTTTAGAGGCATAGCCGACAATATAGACAGGCAAATTATAAAAGGGCGGAAAAACCCAATGGCAATACATTTAACAGGTCTATCAAACCAAGGCACCATCACTAAAAGCGAACGTTCGCAGAAGGATGATGTGACTGGTAGCGCGACTGAAAGACAGAGCGCAGTAAAAAGTGGCGGAACGTTAGCTGATGACACAGTCAAATTAAGTGGCACAGCACAAACGTTACAAAGCCAGCAATCTAAGATCGGTAACTTACCTGATATCGATATGGATAAAGTAGAACAAATCAAAAAAGCCATTTCTGCAGGCGAATACAAAATAAATAGCCAGCAGCTAGCGAATAATATGGCTTCTATGGATTCTCTTTTCTAAACTGTTAATCACTTAGGTTTTGAACGGTTTAACTTATGATTCCAATTGCATCCATATTCATCAGAAGCAAAGAGACTCTCGAAAAGCTCTCTGTGCTTCTTGATGAAGAGCGCATTGCTTATAGCGCCTCAGACAGCCAAGTAATCATAGACCTATCCGAGCAAAAGCAAGCCCTGCTTGATGAAATGAACCAACTTAATGAGAAAAGAGTTAACATGCTCATTAAGTTCGACGTCCTAGATAGAAAAAAACCAACCGAAGAAGAATTTAAGAACTGGCTAGACCAACAAGACAGCTCTATGGATGACGTTCGTCTACTCATGAGGGAATGTGAAAGCCTACTTAGAACCTGCAAGACAAAAAACAACACCAACTCTCGCATTCTAAATACACTGCAAAAACGCAATAAACATTTATTTGAGCTTCTGCAAGGCCATAACGGAAAAAACAAAGTGTATACGGCTCGTGGTTCAACTCGACCAATCAGCAGCAAACAAACACTAGGCAGGGCCTAAACTACCTTAGCTAAACCTAACTGTACCTTTGCTCACTACTCCTTCAGAACTACAAATTCTCTTTATAAACAATTGATTAGCAATCGTTAGGTTTAACCTAAAAACGAAAAGTGGTATAGTCACTCGCGAAGTGTCTCTGTAGTTAAATGGATATAATAGACCCCTCCTAAGGGTTAGTTGCAGGTTCGATTCCTGCCAGGGACACCATCCTCTTCCAAATAAAATCCCCTCTTTGCGTTATCAAAAATTTCTCTGAGCTTTCATTTACCTATCTTTCAAATCAACCACAGCAAAAAAACTGACACATCTAAGGTTTATAGTTATCAGTCTATCGGGTTCATTTAACCCACCTAATGAAAAAGCATTGACCAAACAAATAATATATGTGAAATTTCATATATTCTATTTTTCATATATAAAGCCAAATTCAAATTACTGATTATTTGAACGGCTACACCCAACGGAAGCACCTAACATGAATCTGCCTAACATCGACAAAGACTCTTTCCACCTTCCTGATGTGGATAAAATGAAAACCTCTTCACTTCCACACAAACCTCGAATATTGCTTTTATACGGCTCATTAAGAGAACGATCTTTCAGCCGTTTAGTCGTTGAAGAATGCGCAGAGTTACTTAAAGCTTACGGTGCCGAAACACGTATTTTCGACCCTCAAGGTTTACCTCAGCCAGATACAGAAGATGAATCTCACCCTAAAGTTAAAGAACTGAGAGAATTAATGATTTGGTCAGAAGGGCAAGTTTGGTGCTCACCAGAACGCCATGGTTCAATGACCAGCATTTTCAAAAGCCAAATTGATTGGGTTCCACTGAGTATTGGCGGCGTTCGCCCAACTCAAGGAAAAACATTGGCAGTTATGCAGGTATGTGGCGGCTCTCAGTCATTCAACACAGTCAATCAAATGAGAATTTTAGGGCGATGGATGCGCATGGTGACCATTCCTAACCAATCCTCTGTCGCAAAAGCCTTTTTGGAATTTGAAGAAGATGGTCGCATGAAGCCCTCTCCTTATTACAATCGAATCGTCGATGTAATGGAAGAACTTATGAAATTCACTTTATTAATGCGAGACAAAAAAGACTACTTTGTCGATCGTTACTCAGAGCGAGTTGAAAGCGCAGAACAACTTAGCGAACGCGTTAATCAAAAATCATTGTAAGGAGTTTTTTCATGGGTCTTTTTGAGCGTTATTTATCTGTATGGGTCGGCCTAGCGATTTTAGCTGGAATTGGGCTTGGCCATTTAGTGCCTGACGTATTCGGCGTAATTGCGACATTCGAATACGCGCATGTGAACATCGCCATCGCCATCTTAATTTGGCTGATGATTTACCCAATGATGGTGCAAATCGATTTCTCATCCATCAAAGATGTGGGCAAAAAACCAAAGGGATTAGTATTAACTCTTATCATTAATTGGTTAATCAAACCCTTTTCCATGGCCTTTTTAGGTTGGTTGTTTTTCAAAATCCTCTTCGTTGATTGGGTTGATCCAAGCACTGCGACAGAATACATCGCCGGTATGATTCTACTTGGCGTTGCCCCTTGTACTGCCATGGTATTTGTATGGAGCCAAATGACCAAAGGCGATGCAAACTACACTCTCGTACAGGTCTCCATCAACGATATCATTATGATATTTGCCTTTGCACCTATTGCAGGCTTTTTACTGGGTGTAACCGATGTAACCGTGCCTTGGGACACACTATTATTGTCCGTTGTGCTGTATGTTCTTATTCCTCTCGTTGCTGGCGCCTTGACTCGCAAAAAGCTCGATAAAAACAATGATCACTCTAAGCTCGATAATTTCCTTGGGAAAATGAAGCCTTGGTCAATCATTGGTTTGCTTGCAACAGTAACACTTTTATTTGGTTTCCAGTCCAACACGATTCTTTCTAAACCTGAAGCGATTGTGCTGATTGCCATCCCTTTACTGATTCAGACTTACGGGATTTTTGCCATCTCCTACTGGCTCGCCAAATCCATGAAATTGCCACACAACATCGCAGCGCCAGCTTGCATGATCGGCACTTCAAACTTCTTTGAATTGGCTGTCGCGGTGGCTATTTCTCTGTTTGGCCTTCATTCAGGAGCAGCGCTTGCTACTGTGGTGGGCGTTCTTGTGGAAGTCCCAGTCATGCTGTCTTTGGTTTGGTTTGCCAACCGAACTCAGCACTGGTTTAAGTAAAGTATTTATTATCAAGGAGTTATAACATGATCGTGATCTACCATAACCCTGACTGCGGCACATCTCGAAACGTTTTAAATGTCATTCAAGCTGCAGGCTACACGCCAACCATCATTGATTATCAGCAGGAAGGTTGGACGAAAGCACAGCTGCAAGGCTTTTTTGCTGCAGCAAATCTAACGCCGAGAGAGGCATTGCGTACGACAAAATCACCCGCTGAGGAATTGGGACTTTTATCCCCTGAGGTTTCTGATGAAGCGCTATTAGACGCCATGATAAAGCACCCAATACTTGTCAATCGCCCTTTAGTTTGCACTCCCAAAGGGGTTCGTTTATGCCGACCAAGCGAGGCCGTTTTGGACTTATTGGATAACTGGCCTGCTGCACCTTTCCATAAGGAAGATGGCGAAATGATCATTGACGAACAAGGTAAGCGCGTAAAATAACGCACAATAAATTGTAAGTATAAAAAAAAGCGCCTGAGGCGCTTTTTTTTATACTTACATCGCGAGAAGACTATGAACTTACTCAGCTTCAACCAATTCAAAGCTATGAACGATTTTCACGCCACCTTTTTCCAACATCAAAGATGCAGAGCAGTATTCTTCTGCTGATAGTTTCACCGCACGAGCAACCACACTTTCTTTCAACTTACGACCAGTGACCACAAAGTGAACTCGAATCTCTGTAAAAACAGCAGGTACCGCATCCGCACGGTCTGCATCAATTTGAGCGACACAAGACACAACATCTTGGCGAGATTTTTTCAAAATCCCAACTACATCATAAGAAGTACAACCGCCTAATCCAGCAAGCAGCAATTCCATAGGTCTTGGCCCTGCAACCTGATTGCCATCAATTTCTACTTTAAAACCAGAACCTGTCTCGGCCGTAAAATGCACATCTTCTTGCCAGCTTACATTCGTTTTCATCATTTAACCTACATTATTCGTTGTGTCCGAAGTTATCTTTAATCAGTCGTAATGTCGTTGATTAAGACTGAAACAACTCAGCTAATTTTTCACCCGGATTGTCAGCGCGCATAAAGGCTTCGCCAACCAAAAAGGCATTAATATTCTTTTCACGCATTAGCGCCACATCATCTTGAGTGTGAATGCCACTCTCCGTCACAATAAGACGGTTAGACGGAACGCTGTCCATCAACTCAAATGTATGATCTAAACTCAGCTCAAACGTGTGTAAATCACGGTTGTTAATACCAAACAACTCGGTTTCTGTGTATTCCAACGCCAGCTCAAGCTCTGGACGATTATGCACTTCAACCAAGACATCCATACCAAGATCACGCGCCATATTATCGAGCTGACGTAGTTTGTCACCGCTCAAGCACGCCGCTATCAACAAAATACAATCGGCACCAATGGCTCTGGCTTCTAATACTTGATATTCATCGACAATAAAGTCCTTACGAATAACAGGTAACCCACATGCGCTACGAGCTTCAACTAAAAAGTCCTCATGACCTAAAAAGAAGTCACGGTCTGTTAAAACAGACAAACATGCCGCTCCGCCTTTTTCATAGGATCGAGCAATATCTGCAGGCACAAAGTTTTCACGCAGAACACCTTTACTTGGAGAGGCTTTTTTAATCTCTGCAATCACTCCCGCTTTGCCAATCGCAATTTGATGTCTCAAAGCATTAGCAAAACCGCGAGGCGCGTTGTGAACATTCGCAACAGACGCGGCCACTTCTAAATTGCTATAAGGTGTATGAGCTTTGCGCTCGTTAATTTCTTCGTATTTACGAGCAACAATTTTCTTTAAAATGGTTGGTGTTTCTATTTGCATTAGGCTGCCGCTCCTATTTATTTTTATTACTGTGAGTCGGGATTCATAAAACAGCGTGTAAAACTCGCCAACTCAGACATTTTAACTCTAGCGGTACCACCACCAATGACGTCTTCAGCAATGTTCACGCCTTCTGCCAAAGTATCGGCAATGCCTGAAACATAAATCGCTGCACCCGCATTTAACGCGACGATATCTCGTGCAGGGTTAACTTTACCTTTACCTTCTAGCGCTGTTTTAATCAGCGCCAAACTCTCGCTTGCGTCTAAGGCTTGAATCGTTTCAATTGATTGCAATGGAATCCCAAAGTCTTCTGGTGAAACCATATACTCAGAAACAACGCCATCTTTTAGTTCTGCCACAAAAGTAGGTGCGGCAATACTCATTTCATCCAAGCCATCTTGTGAATGAACCACCAAAACATGCTCACTGCCAAGCGCTTTTAACACTTCAGCAATTGGGCGAACCCACTTACGATCAAACACGCCCATCACTTGACGTTTCGCATTTGCAGGGTTGGTTAGCGGCCCAAGCAAATTGAAAATCGTACGTGTCGCCATTTCTTTACGAGGACCAATAGCATGTTTCATTGCTGAATGATGATTAGGTGCAAACATAAAGCCTAAGCCGATTTCAGCCACACATCGAGAAACTTGTTCAGCATCCAAACCAAGGTAAATACCAGCCTGCTCCAGCACATCTGCGCTACCTGATTTAGAGGAAACAGAGCGATTGCCATGTTTCGCCACTTTGCCACCTGCTGCCGCAACAACAAAAGCCGACGCCGTCGAAACATTAAATAAGTTTCCGCCGTCACCACCTGTTCCACAGGTGTCTACAATATGGTCAAAATCCAAGTCAACCTTGCTTGATAAATCACGCATAACTTGGGCAGCGGCGCTAATTTCTTCGACCGTCTCGCCCTTCATTCTTAAACCAATTAGAAAACCACCAATTTGTGCTGGTGTGGTTTTTCCTGTCATGATGTCGCTCATTACCGTACGCATTTCGTCGCCACTCAAATCTTGGCGCTCAACAACGGTAGCAATCGCTTTTTGAATATCCACCAGCCTCTCCTATCGTGTTAAAAAGTTTGCTAATAAGGCATGCCCTGCCTCAGTAAGAATCGACTCAGGATGAAATTGCACCCCTTCAATCGCCAACTCTTTATGTCGAATTCCCATAATCTCTTCTTGTTCACCCGCTTCATTTTGACACCAAGCCGTTACTTCAAAGCAGTCGGGCAAGGAATCAGCAGACACAATCAAGGAATGATAACGTGTCGCCACATGCGGGTTAGGTAAACCTGAAAATACCGAGGTATTTTGGTGATGTATCAGTGAGGTTTTACCATGCATAACATTTTTAGCACGAATCACTTCTCCACCAAAGACCTGCGCAATACTTTGATGACCTAAGCAAATACCCAATATTGGAATTTTTCCAGCAAACGCCGCAATAGCAGCCATTGAAATTCCCGCTTCATTAGGCGTACAAGGCCCAGGGGAAATCACCAAATGAGTAGGTGCGAGTTGCTCAATATCGTCTATCGATAGTTCATCATTACGATACACCTGCACATCCGCGCCCAATTCGCGAAAATACTGCACAAGGTTATAAGTAAAAGAGTCGTAATTATCGATCATTAACAGCATGTCGGGTTAACTCATGAAACTGCTTTTCTGAGGCTCTATTTGCCTGTTCAAAACATTGGATAAAGAAGAATCGCAAAAAATAGCCCGTGATTTTAAAGGATTTGCACGATGAAAACTATTGTTCTGCACCTTTCATTACTTTCTGGATTAACGTGGTTTCTCAATACTCTGGAAACATTTCAATAATTCCGTGCAAAAACAAAGCCTTGTTTGATAAACAAACTGTTGTATAAGACACTAGCCCGCATGCTATCTTTACAGTCAATTTTTCAGTGTTTTTAAGGATCTCCTGTGCATAGCCAAGTCGCTGACCTCATCGAAACTCTTATCAATGACGAACACTCAACAGAGTCCGTCAACAAAGCTATTTCAGAGCTTACTCCTGATGATGTAGCACTGGCATTAGAATCTATCCCGCTTGCCCAAAGACAGCAGGCTTGGGCGAATATCAAGCAAGCAAACCGCCTTGATATCTTAGTGGAAATGCGCGGCGAATCTCGTCAATTGCTTTTAAGAGAGCTAGACGACACCGAAATAGAAACCCTGTTTACTGACGTAGACGCGGAAGACCTTTTAGAGATAGCCGATTCCTTGCCGGATCGCTTAGTTGATATCGCTCTAAACCAGATGGACAACAAACAACGTGAATATTACCAACAAGGTATTGTTTACGATGATGACGTTGTCGGTCGTTGGATTGATCACGATTTGCTGATTGCTTCACAGTCTATTCGAACGTCAGAAGCGCTTAGATTGTTGAAAAAAGAAACGCCAAGTTATACGGACATGGTGTATTTGGTAAACCGCACTGGTCGCTGGGTTGGCTGCGTAAAGTTCGACAAACTTTTCAAAGCTCAAGGTCATGAACCTATTTCCAGCCTGATCGATGAAGAATGCTCTTTTATTCGATCCGATACAGAGTTAACCAAGGCGGCAGAACAATTAGAGCGCTCTGCGTTTTCCGCACTGCCTGTGGTGGACGAGAACCTAGTCTTATTAGGTCGCTTTCATGCAGGCCTTGCCATGGAGACTTGGCGTTTAGAGCATGAAGCACAACAAATGGCGACAGCAGGTTTGAATGAAGAGTCGGATCTATTCGCACCAGTAAAACGCAGCGCGGCAACCCGTGGCATCTGGCTAGGCATTAACTTGCTGACGGCTTTTTTAGCATCGGCTTTTATTGGAATCTTCGAAGCGACCTTGCAAGAAGTCGTCGCCTTGGCAGTATTAATGCCTGTCGTTGCGTCCATGGGAGGCATCGCAGGCAGTCAGACATTAACCTTGATTGTTCGCGGTTTGGCGCTCGGGCAAATCACCCGAAGTAACTTGAAATCCTTACTGAGCAAGGAGCTTCAGGTCGGTGGTTTAAATGGCATTTTATGGTCCATTGTTATTGGTTGTATCACCCTTTGGTGGTTTGAAAGCCCAATGCTTGGTGCGGTAATCGGCTTGGCCATCATTGTGAATATCTTAATGGCCGCCCTGTCTGGCGTATTGATTCCTGTATTGCTCGATAAATTGAAAATCGATCCTGCTTTATCTGGCTCCGTTATTTTAACCACGGTAACAGACATTGCTGGCTTTGTTGCTTTCTTAGGCTTGGGCACCTTGCTATTACTTTAAGACGAGATCTTAGAGAAGTAAAAAACCATACATGAACCACACAATAGAAATAGAGAACTCATAATGAATTGGGAAACGGCACAAACATACTTAGGTCTAGGCGATACAGACATGCATTGGGTTGTCCGTGTATTTTTGGTTGTCTCAGTCACCTTGGTTGTCAATTTTATTGTCCATCGTATTTTAATGCGCCTCGATAAACAGCTAGAGCGCACTAAAACACCTTGGGACAACGTACTCATTACCGCAGCACAAAAACCTGCTGGCGCCTTTATTTGGCTGGTCGGCCTAAGCGTTGCGGCAGAAATTTCAGGAACAGAAATCGACCCAGATTTATCGTCCTTAATTTCAGCTGTCCGAGAAGTCGGCGTCATCGCCCTATTAACTTGGTTTATTTTGCGCTGCATAGCTGAAAGCGAAAAAGCCATTGTTAATTCAGACAAGGTAAAAACCAACGTCGATTACACAACCGCAAGCGCTATTAGTAAGTTATTGCGCGCTTCTGTCATCATTACATCTGCTTTGGTGATATTACAAACACTTGGCTACAGCATTTCAGGTGTATTGGCCTTTGGCGGTATTGGCGGTATTGCTGTTGGCTTTGCTGCGAAGGACTTATTAGCAAACTTCTTTGGCGGATTAATGGTCTACTTGGATCGACCTTTTGCCATTGGCGATTGGGTTCGTTCACCAGACCAAAATATTGAAGGAACTGTAGAACATATTGGTTGGCGCCAGACTCGCATTCGTACCTTTGATAAACGACCGCTGTACGTTCCAAACGCAACATTTTCTCTTATATCTGTCGAAAACCCGTCTCGTATGACACATCGTCGTATCAATGAAACCATTGGTGTACGTTATGACGACTTTAGTCTTTTGCCTACTATTTTGGCCGAAATTAAGAGTATGGTTGCCAATCACGAAGACCTCGATACAGAGCAAGTCTACATGGTGAATTTCAACCAATTTGGCCCTTCTTCTCTGGACTTCTTTATCTACGCCTACACCAAAACAGTAGATTGGCGAACCTTTCATAATGTGAAAGAAGATGTTCTCTTCAAAGCAATGAGCATCATTGAATCTCATGGTGCCGAAGTGGCCTTCCCTACACATACAGTTCATATGGCCGACAATGGCAATATGCTGCCACCAGCTGAAGTCGAAGCGTCTTCAAAGAAATGACATTTAAGCCATAAAAAAACGCCAAGTGGATATGCCACTTGGCGTTTTTAAATCAATTCTTACGAATCAATTTCATTAGAATCACATTAGTAATTCGGCTAAATCGTCCATCACCGCATCAGCCCCTAAACCAGCAAGATCAACATCTTGATGATAACCATAAGTCACCAAAGCACATTTGAATCCAGCATTCTTCGCTGCGTTAAAGTCGGTAATCGAGTCTCCAATCATCAAGCATTTTTCAGGCAAGGCTTCGATGGACTCACTGCAATGCAACAAAGGCAAAGCGGAAGGCTTCTTCTCTTCTAATGTATCGCCACCCAGTAACCAACCAAATTGCTCAGTCAGTTCAAAATGATCCAACATAGGCTTAACAAAAACGCTTGGCTTATTCGTGATCAATGCCACAGGCACACCATTATGTTTTAGTGCTTTTAATAAGGCCGCCACGTTAGGATATAAGGTCGTTCTGTCCGTTAAATGAGCGTGATAATGCATCAGAAAAATTCGATAAGCTTCTTCATGCTTTTCAGCATCAAGGTTTGCCCACTCCAACGCCTGCTCGATCAATTTAGCAGAACCAAAACCCACCCAAGTACGCACCAAGTCTTCGCCAGCCAAAGGCGCACCAAGCTCGGCTAAAAACGCATCTACTGCACCCGCAATATCAGGAACACTGTCAACCAAGGTGCCGTCTAAATCGAGACACACCAATTCAGGCCAACCTTCAAACCATTTTGAAAAAAGTTTCGGTGTTTTCATTAGCGTACACTCGCCAATTCAGCTCGCATGGAATCAATCACAGCTTTGTAATCGTCTTTACCAAATATGGCTGAGCCCGCAACAAAGGTATCTGCACCGGCTTTGGCAATTTCTGCGATGTTCTTTTCACTAACGCCGCCGTCAACTTCAAGTCGAATGTCGTAACCGCTCGCATCAATCAAAGCTCTCGCTTCACGCAACTTATCTAATGTTCCAGGAATAAATGACTGCCCGCCGAAACCAGGGTTAACCGACATCAGAAGCACCATGTCCACCTTATCCATAACGTGCTTCAAATAATGCAAAGGTGTTGCAGGGTTGAAAACCAGACCTGCTTTGCATCCACCGTCACGAATCATCTGCAAAGATCGGTCTATATGTTCACTGGCTTCTGGGTGAAAAGTAATAAAAGAAGCGCCCGCCTCAATAAAGTCGCCAATCATGCGATCAACAGGCTTCACCATAAGATGAACATCAATATCGGCCGTCACACCATGTTTACGCAGCGCCTTACAGACCATAGGACCAATCGTTAAATTGGGAACATAATGATTATCCATCACATCAAAGTGTATGATGTCTGCTCCCGCTTCTAAAACCTGATCGACCTCTTCGCCTAATCGAGCAAAATCGGCAGCAAGGATCGAAGGTGCGATGAAAAAATCATTCATATCTGACTCCAGCGGTGACACAATAAAAGATAGTTTGAAAGTATGTCATTATTTTAACAAGGCACACAAAAGAAGTATTGAAAACAATGAAGAAAAATACAGCGCTGTTTAATATTTTATTATCGTTTCTACTTCTGAGTGTTTGCAGTCTATCGCTTGCTGAAACTTCCGCTCCAGCCAATGAAACAGCAAATGATAATAAAGAAGACAGAAGCTATATTACCCCAACGCCTCAAGCATCACGCATAAGCGCGCTGGAAACCTCATTAAGAATTCGCCACCTCACTCATCAGATCGATACATTGGAAGCGAACGGAGAACCGTTTCTAACGCTTTATCAACCTTCGTTAACCAGCTCAACTCAAGGCTGCGTCATCATTCTACACAGTGACAATGAACACCCAGACTGGCCAGATGCGGTTGCTCCTCTGCGTAATGCCTTACCAGAACACAGCTGGTGCACAATCTCCATCGAAGTCCCAGACATTATCAAACGGGCGGAAGCGATCAACACACAAATCAATGCTCAAGAAGACAATGCCCAAGCAATGGAATTGCCAAATCAAGATGTGGTATTTGCACGAATTCTTGCCACGATCGCCAAAGCACAAAGTAATGAAATAGAAGAATTCACCCTTTTGGGCTACAAAACTGGCGCGGCGTACGCGTTGAACTTCTTAGCGAATAATCCAGACACGGCGAGCGCATTAATGCTCATCGATATTGAAACACCTGCGACCACAAACCATTACAACCTTGCCCAGCAGATTCGTGGAATACCTCAGCCAATCCTTGATTATTATGTAAATAACCACGCAGGAAGTAATCAATTCGCCATTTGGCGCAAACAAGCGGCCAACCAAAGGGAAGAAGCGGTCGGTGATTTTATCCAATTGGATGCTGTGCCAGACAGAGTGACAGGAAAGAAAAGCAAACAACTCTTAGTACAGCGAGTTCGTGGTTTTTTGAAACAAAACACCAGTCAAATAGACCAAAGAAAGACATTACCAAGCGTAAAAAAAGGGCTTTTCTATGAAAGCCCTTAATTCTAAATAACAAAGTATTTTATAAAAAACTTACTCAAGCTCGTTTACTTACGAGCTTTTTTAATCAACTCATAAGCAGATTGAATTTCTTGCGTCTTTTCCTTCGCTAGCTCAATCATTTCCTTAGGTAAACCTTGTGAGCTTAATTTATCAGGATGATTCTTGCTCATTAGCCTACGATAAGCCTTTTTAATATCAGCATCCGTCATATCTTCTGTTACACCCAATACTTCATAGGCTGACTTCAATAAATCTTTTGAGCTCGCACCATCCGAAGAAGACTGATAACCCTGTCTAAAATGTGCTTGCTGTTTAACTTGAATATGTAGGGCTTCGAATTCCGCCACAGACACACCAAGGTAAGCGCACACCTGAGAGACGAAAGATTTTTCTTCAACACTAAAATGACCGTCTGCATAAGAAGAGACCAGCAAGACTTCCAACAAAGTTCGAGTAAGATCGCCAGGACCAACCACTTCTTTGAAATTATTCAAAACAGCGTTTAAGTCAAAATTTGCTGATTTACCTTCATTAAAAAGCTGTTTGGCTTGCTCTTGTGCTGCAGGAGATAGCCTAAGGCGCTGCATAACCGCTTGCGCCAATTGGATTTCCGCTTCTGATACCTGTCCATCGGATTTGGCTAGACGTCCCATTAAAAGAAATAATGTACGAAAGAAAGTTTCCTGTTGTAAACGCACATTTGCACGCCCACCAAAACCGTTAAACGCTCCACCTGCCTGACTTCTATCAATAGCACTACCGATAAAAAAACCAATTAGAGCGAGAAAAAAACCGCCCAAAATAAAGCCTAAAACGGCACAAACAATTTTCCACATAAAGATATTTCTCCAGAATCGGTAGCCCCTATGGGCCTGCTTAGATTATCATTTGTCTCACAACATGGACCCGCTTATGGGCAGCATCCGATTTCGGACAATAATTATTGGTAACAAGTATACCTCGCATGGTTAAGCATTTACGAACCTACGCCTTATTTTTGCAAAGTCTTTTCATATTGCCACTTGCTCAGGCGCAAGATAATCAATGGGACTGGGCGCCTAGAGAATCTTTGACAGCTGAACAGCAAGCTCAACTCAGTCAATACTGCAAAGGGGCTTATGTTAACACTTGGCAATCGACAAGCTCTCCAAACACACATCTTATGGCCGACCTAATCGTTCGGGACAGAAGCGGCGTAATACACCTTGAAGGTGCGGCTGAAATTACACAGCCAGAGTCCACTTTATCTGCTGATCAGATTGAAGGGGTTCCAGATGAGTATTACCAAGCCAGTGGCAATGTTGTGCTGCGTAGCAAAAATCAGCTAATTAGAAGCTCTAACAGCTACATTTCCAATAATGGCCAAACAGCAACCGAATTTACTGATGCACGTTTTCTCGATCATAATACTGGCGCTCGACTCGAAGCAGACTCTTTACTGTACGATAAGAACGGTGTGGTCTTTATAGAAGAAGGCTTCTTCACCACATGCGAACCCACTGATGAAAGCTGGAAGCTTTACGGCAGCTCAATCGAACTGGACCCAAACAGCGGCTTTGGTACAGCGAAACATGTTCACATTCGTATTGCTGATATCCCTGTTTTCTATTTCCCTTGGTTACGCTTCCCTATCGATGACCGCCGCCAAACAGGCTTTTTATTCCCTAGCTTTGGTTATTCCGGCTCAGATGGCTTGAGCTTATCAACACCTTTCTACTGGAACATAGATTCAAATCTTGATGCGACTATTACTCCTAACTACATTCAACAGGAAGGGGAAGGCATTGATTTAGAGATTAGACATCTAAGCTCGTATGGCACAACCACGTATGAGCAATCGACATTTGAGAGCGATGATGAAGGTGAACAAACCCTGATCAAATTCACAACCAAGCAAAAGTTCAATTCTTACATCACCACGGGCGTCACATTAGAAGACAACCCAACAGAAGACTTATACCCAGAAGCGAACACCACATCGATTGGTGAAAAAGACAACTACGAGCGCAGCGCCTACATCAGTTTCAATAATGGTAATTTCTTAAATAAGATCACTTACCTAACCTATCAAACGCCTGATGAATCAGAGGACAAACCCTTTGAATGGCGCCCAAGAATAAGCAGTTCTTATGCCGCCAGTTCGTCTTATTTTAACTACGCATTGACCACACAATACACCGATTTTTATGACCCAGATGAAGATGACTTCGATGGCGAGCGTCTTGTATTAAATCAAGACATCAGCCTTGATTTTAGCAATGCTTGGGGCAGCATTTCTCCGGGTATTTTAGCTCAGTATCGAGACTACAATGTGCATGACTACACAACAGGGTCGGACAGCTCTTCCTCTATTGGGCATCTAACTAGCTATCTTGATTCTTCGATAACTTTCGAGCGCAAGCTTGCTATAGGTGATTCTGTAGGTCGTCAAACACTAACGCCTCGACTTAATTACCTAAACTCACCTTACCAAGATCAAGATGAGATTGAAGACTTTGATGGCAGTGACCCAACACTGACTTACTCACAAGCTTTCGGTCATGAGCGATTTAGCGGTGATGACCGTATCGGCGATACGGAACAAATCACTTTTGGTTTAGAAAGCCGTATATATGATGAAAATAATAATGAAAAGTGGGTACTCAAAGCAGGCCAGATCTTTTATTTAAAAGACCGTTATGTTGATATTGACGGCGACACAGATGAAGATACAGCCATTGATGACGCAGAACAGAGTGATTTACTCACATCTGTCAGCTACAGTGGCGACCGTTATAGCTTAACGAACAATTTAAACTACGATTTAGATGAAAACGACGTCAGCTTAGTGCAGTTTATTGCCGCTTTAGAACCTATCGATGATATAAAGATCAATTTAAGTTATTTATACTCCCTCGATAACAGCGATTCAGATGACGATACACATCAAGCGGCTATTGGCACCATTCTCCCTGTCAACCAAAATTGGTCAATGTATACACAATACACATATGACTTCTTAGATGAAGATTTCTCAAGACAAATCTTTGGATTAGGCTATGAGAACTGTTGTGTAAAAGTTTCGTTGAGTTATCAGGATTGGATTGATGACGATGATGAATCTGATCGAGGCGTTTTCTTACAATTTACTTTACGCGGTCTAAGCTCCGCTGGCAGCGCAAACAGCGACGCAAGCAGCATTGCAGATACCTACTGGAACCAAGGAAAAGTTGGATATTAACCATGAAGTTGTTTTCTTTTTTATTTTTTACAGCCCTAGCAGTGACACCGCTCCAAACACTTAATGCGGCCCAAACCAAAATTGACGGTATTGCTGCGATTATTGATTCAGCGCCTATTTTAGAAAGCGATATTTCAAACCGTTTTCAAATTGTAAAAGATCGTGTGCCAGGCGGTGTGATGACAGACAATATTCATCGTCAAATCCTTAACCAAATGATTGATGAAGTCTTGCAAGTTAATTACGCTCGCAAAATTGGTATGCGCGCTTCAAGCTCAGATGTTGACCAAGCAATTCTGGGCGTTGCACAAAATATGAATCTAGACCTTCAAGGTTTAAAGAATGTGCTTGCCAGCAAAGGCATTAACTTTGCTCGCTATCGAGATCAAATTGAACAAGAAATCTTAATCAACAACGTTAAACGCGAAATCATTAGAAAGCGTATTTCGATTACAGACCAAGAAATTGATGATTACTTGAGCTCCAACACAAGTATCACTAAAGAAAAAGATCAGGTTCACCTTCGCCACATTATTATTCGAGCGACAGATCCAGATAAAGCCAAGGCAGAAATTCAAGCCATTGCAGAAAATACACGCACTGAAGCTGACTTCATTCAGCAAGCCGTTGAAAAATCCGATGGTCAATTCGCTATTGAAGGCGGTGATTTAGGCTGGCGCCCTCTTAATCAATTGCCACCTCTTTTTGTTCGTGCATTAGATTCAGAGACAGGCCCGTTAATTGGACCTATAGAAAGTAACGCTGGCTTCCATCTATTGTGGCTAATTGAAAAACGTTCACCATCCGTGACCTTGCAAGAGCAAACAAAAACTCGACATATTCTCGTACGTCCAAATGAAATTCGAGACATGTCTCAGACACAAGTTTTTGCGGATGAGCTGTATAACAAATTAAAAGCTGGCGCAGATTTTAACGAACTTGCGAAAGAATACAGCGAAGACCAAGGTTCGACATTACAAGGTGGTGATCTAGGTTGGGTAACACCGGGAACCATGGTTCCAGAATTCGAGACCATGATGAACCAAACCAATGTTGGCGATATTAGCAAACCGTTTAGAACTCAATTTGGTTGGCACATTCTGCAAGTTGAAGGTCGAAGAGAAGCCGACATTAGCGATAAAGTAAAACGCCAAAACGCACAACAAGCGCTTACCGCTCAAAAGCAAGACGTTGTATTAAGCAGCTGGTTGGATGAGTTACGCGCTGATGCCTTCATCGATAGAAAATCGAATTGAGAGACAAAAAAATGGTAAGTGATACAACACATTCTCTTCCCATTATCGCTATTACCTCTGGGGAACCAGCAGGTATTGGCCCTGACATTATTATTAGTGCATTAAGCGAGCAAACCTTCCCTGCTCGCTTAATTGTTCTTGCCGATCCCGAATTATTAAGCAATCGAGCCAAAGCTCTTGGCTTAACGCCTAACATCATTTCGCTTAAAAACGCCAATGAGGCAGCCTCTCACAAGCAAGGTGACATTTCTGTGCTGCCAATACAGCAGGCAAAACAAAGCACAGCAGGCGTTCTTGATATAGCAAATTCTCCCTATGTATTAGAAACACTCAAAGTCGCAGGAGAAGGCTGTATTCGTGGCGAATTTGATGCCATTGTCACACCGCCCGTTCATAAAGGCATTCTATGTGAAACTGGCGTGCATTTTTCTGGCCATACAGAGTTTTTTCAAGCTCAGTGTCAGTCACCCCATGTGGTGATGATGCTTGCCACAGAAGCAATGAAAGTGGCGCTGGTCACTACTCACTTGCCACTTAAAGATATTTCAGCCGCTATCACTGAGCAAAGTATCAGTTTGGTTGTGAGAGCTTTAAACAAAGACCTGCAAGAAAAGTTTGCTATCAAGCAGCCTAAGATTTTGGTCTGTGGTTTAAACCCTCATGCAGGCGAAGACGGACACTTAGGCATGGAAGAGATCGATGTGATTATTCCAACCTTAAACAAGCTACGCCAAGAAGGCTTAGATTTAATCGGCCCTTTACCTGCAGACACCTTATTCACACCCAAATACTTAGACAATGCAGACTGCGCTTTGGCCATGTATCACGATCAAGGTTTACCTGTGTTAAAATACTCAGGCTTTGGTAACGCTGTAAACATTACATTAGGCTTACCCATCATAAGAACATCCGTCGACCACGGCACAGCAATTGACTTAGCTGGCACAGGCAAAGCAAATAACGGCAGCCTAAAAGTGGCCATTCAACATGCTATTAACATGGCAAATAACGCAAAAAAGTTTTCTAAATGAGCAAACAGCAACCCCATAAAGCGAGAAAAAGATTCGGCCAAAACTTCCTTCATGACCACGGCGTGATCCGTCGTATTGTGGCTTGCATTGGCCCAAAGAAAGGACAACGAATCGTTGAGATTGGCCCAGGTAAAGGCGCCTTAACAGAAGGCATCATCAGCGTTACAGAGCGAATGGATGTTGTTGAGCTTGACCGTGATTTGATCCCAATTCTAAAAGTAAATCTGTTTAAATTTCCTGAACTAACTGTTCATGAAGCCGATGCGATGAAATTCGACTTCACATCCTTGAAGACAGATGAGCAATCCATTCGTGTTGTTGGTAACTTGCCGTACAACATATCAACGCCTCTTATCTTCCATTTGTTGAGTCAAGCAGAAGTGATTGAAGACATGCATTTCATGCTTCAAAAAGAAGTGGTTGACCGCTTAGCTGCACGCCCAGGAGACAGCCTTTATGGTCGTCTGAGTGTCATGGCGCAGTATTATTGCGCAGTAGAGTCGCTTTTCATTGTTGGGCCAGAGTCATTCGACCCTGCGCCAAAAGTAGATTCAGCCATTGTTAGAATGACGCCTCACAAGACATTGCCCTACTCTGTTAGCGATATTAAAAAGCTAGAAGACATGGTTCGCATTGGCTTTCAGCAACGTCGCAAAACCCTACGCAATAACTACAAAGGCGTGCTAGACAATGACGACTTTGCAACACTCAACATTGACCCAAGCCTGCGTCCAGAAAGATTGGACATAGAAGACTTTGTACGAATCACCAATCACGTACTGCAAAAGGAAGGGTAAATGGAAAAGTACGACGTCGTGGTGTCAGTACGCACCGAATATCTTGCAAGCCAGTCAACACCATCTGAGTCTCGATATATTTTTGCTTATCATATATCGATGACAAATTGCGGGACGGAACCAGCCAAACTGACTACTCGCCACTGGATAATCACCAATGGCAACGAACAAGTGCAAGAAATCAAAGGCAGCGGCGTAATTGGAGAATATCCATACCTTCAATCGGGTGAATCATTTCACTACACTAGCGGCACTGTGATGGATACAGTAGTTGGCAGCATGCAAGGCAGTTATCAGTTTGTCGCTGACGACGGTACGGAGTTCGATGCCGTCATTCTTCCATTCACTCTTTCCGTTCCAAATCAGGTTCATTAGGCGATTATGGCAACTTATGCGATAGGAGATATTCAAGGCTGCTTACCACAACTCGTACAGCTGTTAGAGCAAATAAATTACCAAGCAGAAGAAGACCGCCTTTGGTTCGCTGGTGATTTAATTAACCGAGGGCCAGCGTCGCTTGAAACACTGCGTTTTATCAAGTCTCTCGGTGACAGCGCGAAAGTGGTATTAGGCAACCATGATTTACATCTGCTCGCAGTGGCTCATGGTCACGGAGACCTAAAACGCAAAGACACCTTGGCCGAAATTTTAATGGCCAGCGACCGTGATGAATTAATGAATTGGCTTCGAAATCAGCCTCTTTGCCATTACGACCCACAACTAAACACCATTATGACTCACGCAGGCATACCGCCTTGCTGGGACTTGGATAAAACACTGTCGTTAGCGACAGAGGTCGAAGAAAAGCTCAAATCCGACACAGTTGATGATTTTTTTGCAGCCATGTATGGTAATACTCCTAGAAAGTGGAGTGATGATTTAACAGGGATGGATCGATTACGGGCCATAACTAACTACTTAACTCGTATGCGTTTTTGTGACGAAAACAGCAAGCTCGATCTAAAGTCAAAAGAAGGTATTAACACCGCGGCAAAAGGTTACGCTCCTTGGTTTAACTACCCAACCCAACTCCCTGAAAACTGCCATATTGTTTTTGGGCATTGGGCTGCCATTGAAGGAATCACTCATCAAGATAACATTCATGCGTTAGACACTGGCTGTGTTTGGGGCGGAAGTTTAACCGCCTTACGCCTAGAAGACAGACAACGCTTTAGCACATCGTGCTCTATTAACCGGAATATTTCATGACCTATACTTGTATCGATATCGCAGACGCTCTTCCTATCATTGAAAACAACGCTATCATCGTCGACATTCGTGACTTAGCAAGCTTTCAAACAAGTCACGTAACCGATGCCATTAGCCTAACCAACGACAACGTTCAAAACTTCATTGATAACACGGATAAATCCAAACCTGTCATTGTCTGCTGCTACCATGGCAACAGCAGTAAAGGCGCTGCAGAGTACCTTGCCGCAGAAGGTTTCCAAGAAGTGTATTCCTTAAACGGCGGTTTTAGCCAGTGGAGTGCAACTTTTCCAGAACAATGTGAAATGGGCCAGTCGTAAACAATGCCCTCTTATCAAGTCTATCTCGTTGGCGGTGCCGTAAGAGATCAATTACTCAACATCCCAGTTATTGACCGAGACTGGGTTGTTACCGGTGCCACACCAGAGCAGCTTGAACAACAAGGTTATCAACAAGTTGGCAAACAATTTCCTGTTTTCTTAAATCCCACTAATAAAGAAGAATACGCTCTCGCTCGAAGGGAAAAAAAGCAAGGTGCTGGCTACACTGGATTTATATGTGACTTTTCCCCAGACATCAGCTTAGAAGAAGATTTAGAGCGACGAGATCTCACCATCAATGCCATTGCGCAGGATAAAGACGGCTCTCTGATTGACCCATTCAATGGGCAGCAAGATTTAGAAAATCGCATTTTCCGTCATGTGTCTGAAGCTTTTGTAGAAGACCCTTTGCGCGTATTACGTGTCGCTCGATTTGCCGCACGTTTTCATCATCTAGATTTCAAAATTGCACCCGAGACTATGGCGCTGATGCAGACAATCAGCGCTTCTGGCGAGCTTGCTACGTTAAGTGCTGAACGCATCTGGAAAGAGCTAGAAAAAGCACTGAACACGCAACATGCTGATGTTTTTTTTAGCGTTTTAGAAGAGGCAAACGCGCTAGACAAGCTTTTTCCTGAGTTAATTTGGAAAAGTAATTCGGAGCAAACAAACACACTTAATCAGGTAAAATGGACGCCAACTCAACGCTGGGCGATTCTCTCAAAAGACACACCGGTTGAATTACTAACAGAGCTACATCAGCGCATTCGATGCCCAAATCAATTTAAAACTTTAGCCGAGCAGGTTCGGTCTTTTCGTGAAATCCAACAGATTTCAATGGATGCTGAAAATTGGGAAAACTGGTTAATGTCGGTGAATGCCATAAAAAAACCTCAACCATTTATGATATTGATTGAGGTTTTAAGTCATTTAACGGAGTCTAAAATAGAAGATTGGAATACGCTTAGAGAAACCATCGCCGCGATCAATGCATCTTCTCTTATGAAACAAGGCTACAATGGTGCTGAGCTAGGAAAAGCATTGAAACAATCCAGAATAGAAGCGCTCAAAAGTAAACCTTCACCTCTTACGCTCAATATACACAACGAGTAAAACCCTAAAGCGATTTACTCTTGACTTGCTATATCTGACTGTCTGTAAATTTTCACGCCAACCGCTGATGCTGCCGGAACCGCTCCCGGTTTTCGTAAAGTCAGTAACACACTATTCAACTTAAACTGGGCGATTAGCTCTTCCACCAAACGCTCAGCTAAGGTTTCGATTAGCTCAAACTGACGATTAGCACAAAATGCCAAAATGAAATTCGAAATGGCTTCATAGTCCAAGGTTTTTGAAAGATCATCTGTTGCTGCAGGAACGCGATTGTCATGCTCCATTTCCAAATCAAATACCAAGGATTGTTGGATTTCCTTTTCCCAATCATAAACTCCGATAACCGCCTGAGCCTGTAAACCTTCGATAAACACTAAATCTTTCATTTTATGGCGCCTTTAACGGTGGTAATTCGGATAAAGGCCAGCGAGCACGAATAGACAAATTCAACTCCGAAGACTGTCCATTCAATAGTCGTTGAGCTCCAGCATAAGCAATCATAGCGCCATTATCAGTACAAAATTCAGGTCGTGCGTAGAACACATTCCCCTTCATTTTTTTCAGCTGACTTTCAAGTTGTTCACGCAAACGCTGATTGGCGCTCACGCCGCCAGCAATAATCAGCTGTTTTAATCCTTCTGTTTCTAGCGCGCGGCGACACTTAATCACCAAAGTTTCAACCACGGCTGTTTCAAACGCTAAAGCGGCATCCGCTTTAAACTGCTCATCGCAACGCTCTTCATCTAGCGCAGTATGAACAGCCGTCAAAAAGGCCGTTTTCAAGCCACTAAAGCTAAAATCCAAACCTGGGCGATCCGTCATTGGGCGAGGAAATTTCAAACCAGAATCAGGGCTCCCTTGCTTTGCCAGCGCCGCAATTTGCGGGCCACCAGGATAAGGCAAACCAATCATCTTAGCGGCTTTATCAAAAGCTTCACCTGCTGCATCATCTAATGATTGACCCAACAATTTATATTCGCCAATACCATCAACACGAACCAATTGCGTGTGTCCACCAGAAACAAGTAAGGCGATAAAAGGCATTGCTGGTTGAGTTTCTTCAAGCATTGGTGCCAATAAGTGGCCTTCCATGTGATGAACGCCTAAAGCGGGAATTCCCAGAGAATACGCCAATGAACGACCAATCGTGGCACCCGCCATCAAAGCACCCACTAAGCCTGGACCACTGGTATAAGCAACAGCATCAAGCTCAGATTTTTTCAAACCAGCTTCATCTAGCACTTCATCAATCAATGGTAGGGTTTTACGCACATGATCTCGGGATGCCAATTCGGGCACCACACCGCCATATTCGGCGTGTTGAGCAATTTGAGAATATATTTTATGAGCCAATAAACCCTTTTCGGTATCGTAAATCGCGATTCCAGTCTCATCACAAGAGGTTTCTAATCCCAACACTTTCATTGAAGCAATCTCATCAGTCATTTGATGCGCATTGTACCTTATCTGTTGCCTTGGTTGCAGAGCCGAACGTCACTTAAAAATGAGTAATCGTGAATGAAGTTAGACAATGCAAGCAAGAAGCTTTATAATGCGCGCGTTTTCAATGTTTAAATTAAAAGGCAGGTGATTTTTCTCGTTTGGCACATAACTTCTGATGTAAGTAATATGGCGACCCAAACACCACTCTTGAAAAAATACATACAGTTACAGACGCGACCACAGTCTGTCCAGAGTAAGAAAAATCGATCTATTTAGATCTCACTCTGTTCAACAAAAGCGCGCTTTGAAAACCCATTAAACACGGGTATGATTCACGCCGTTTTTGTGAATACTTAA
Source organism: Marinomonas algae (assembly GCF_047525555.1). Classification (NCBI taxonomy): domain Bacteria; kingdom Pseudomonadati; phylum Pseudomonadota; class Gammaproteobacteria; order Oceanospirillales; family Oceanospirillaceae; genus Marinomonas; species Marinomonas algae. The sequence goes on from NZ_JBLIXK010000001.1 coordinate 696,268, forward strand.
ACTTTAAAAAACATATTGAAAGGTAAAAACATGCCAGCAGTAAAAGTAAAAGATAACGAACCATTTGACATCGCTCTACGTCGCTTCAAACGCTCTTGTGAAAAAGCAGGCGTTTTGGCTGAAGTTCGTCGTCGTGAATGCTACGAAAAACCAACTACTCTTCGCAAACGTGCTGCAGCTGCTGCTGTTAAGCGTCACGCTAAGAAAGTTTCTCGTGAGCAGAAAAAATTCCAACGTTTGTACTAGGCCAATCTGCCGTTTGGCAATTTGCTAAAAAACAAATGTTTGCCTAGACGCATCTTGTATTTAGGCTTATAAAAACGGCTAGTTAATTAACTAGCCGTTTTTTTTGTTTATATACTCGCCTACTAGAAAATAAAGAGGACCCCATGTCAGAATTAAAAAAGCACATTTCAGATACACTAAAAACAGCAATGCGCGCGAAAGAAAAGCAACGCGTAACCGTCATTCGCACAATTTTAGCTGAATGCAAAAAAATTGAAGTCGATGAACGTATTGAGTTAGACGATGCTCGAGTATTGGCTGTTCTAGATAAAATGAACAAGCAACGTAAAGACTCTAATCAACAGTTTCTTGATGGCGGTCGTGACGACCTTGCTCAAGTTGAGCAAGAAGAAATGGCAATCATCAGCGAATTTTTACCAACACCATTGACTGATGAAGAAGTTGGTGAGATTGTCAAAGCCGCAATAGCAGAAACAGGCGCTAGCTCAATGCAGCAAATGGGAGCGGTAATGGCCATTGTTAAGCCTCAAGTACAAGGTCGTGCCGATATGGCGCAAATCAGCAAACAAGTAAAAGCACAACTAGGCTAATTCGATGGCGGGACGCATTCCTGATCAGTTTATTGACGAGCTTTTAGCTCGAACAGACCTAACCGACGTGGTTGCGTCTCGTATTAGCTTAAAAAAAACAGGGCAAAATTACAGCGCTCTCTGCCCCTTTCATAACGAAAAAAGCCCTTCTTTTAGCCTTAATCCAAATAAGCAATTTTACTACTGCTTTGGTTGTGGCGCTGGCGGCAACGCTATTTCCTTCGTTATGGAACACGATCATTTAGACTTCGTGGACGCGATTGAAGTTCTCGCTAAAGACGCCGGTATGGAAGTACCAAGAGAACAAGGCGCACCAGATCGTTACGAACAAAACGCAGAACTTCTGAAACGCTTATCTGAAAGCTCGCAATTTTATCAAGAGCAATTGATAAAACACCCAGATAAGAAGAAAGCCACTGATTACCTTTCAAAAGATCGAGGCTTATCGGGTCAAATAGCCAAGGTATTTGGTTTAGGCTACGCGCCGCCAGGTTGGGACAATCTTCTAAAACGCATAGGAACGAGAGCCGAAAGCCAAGAGCAATTACTCTTGGGCGGAATGCTGATCGAAAAGAAAGATCAACCAGGCCATTATTATGACCGTTTCCGTGATCGTATTATTTTTCCTATTCGAGATTCTCGTGGCCGAGTTATTGCGTTTGGTGGACGAGCTTTTGGGGATGAAAAACCCAAATACCTAAACTCACCTGAAACACCTGTTTTTCAAAAAAGCCAAGAGCTTTACGGATTATTCGAAGCCAAACAAAACACACCTATCTTAGACCAAATTATTGTCGTCGAAGGCTACATGGACGTTATTGTGTTGGCTCAACATGGCATCACAAATGCTGTTGCCACGCTTGGAACCTCGGTCAACAGCCAACATATTCGCAAACTCTTTAAGTTAGTCAGTAAAGTCGTTCTTTGTTTCGATGGCGATAAAGCAGGCCGTTCAGCGGCTATTCGCGGACTAGAAGCCGCCCTTCCCGTCATGCAAGATGAAAAACAAATTCGCTTTTTGTTTTTGCCGGAAGGCGAAGACCCTGATTCATTAGTAAGACAGGAAGGCAAAGACGCCTTTAATAGCAGATTAGAAGATGCCTCTTCTCTTTCTCATGTTTTGTTTGAACATGCTAGAAACCAAGTCACCCTAGGCGACGAAGAAGGCGAAGCTCAGTTTACGCGCAACGCCATGAGCATGATTCAACAAATACCGAAAGAATTGACCTTCCGTTCGGTGCTTATTAGGCAATTAAGTGAACAATCTGGCATTGACAGCGACACACTCGGTAATACGTCTATTCCCAAACAAAGGCACGAACCAAGCAATCAAAACACGAGCCAATACATAGAATCGCATGAACAAATTCCACACATTGGTTATGACGAAGACCATTACGCTCCTGCATACGATGAATATGAAAGTCATTCAAACCATGACTATGGCAATACACCCAATCAGTATGAAAGTCATAAGAAAAACCCCTTCAAAAAGGGCGGCAAATTTAAAGAGAAAGAGGTTCACTTCCCTCCTGCACCTTCTAGCTTAAGCCGCATAAGACAAGCCTCTATTTGTTTGCTACTTCATCCACACATAGCAAAAGAGGTCGAAATCCCTGACCCTCTGATAAACAAGGCAAATGAAGAACTGCAAATCCTCTGTAAGATTTGGCGTTACTTTCACAAAAAACCTGACAATAACGTCGGTCACTTAATAGGTGAAATAACGGATAATATTTTTATTGCTGAGGTTTATGCGTTACTAAATCATCCAGACGCCGCAATAAAAACGAAGATCCCAAATCCAGAAAAAGAAGTGATTGACACAATTTTGTTTTATGAAAATAAACTTGGCGAAGAGTACTTGAAAAACAAGGGCCCCGCATCCATAGATACAAAGGAAAGTAAGCAAGATATACTCAAACGCATTGAACAGATAAGACAAAAAAAGTCATAATCCCTGCCTAAATTACAGTCAAAAAAAGCAGGATTTTCTGGAAAAAAGTAATCGTTTTTAGTATAATCCGCGGCTTGCTAAACATCTAAATGAATTTCTAACGATAGGTTGTCGAATGCCAGACACTCAACAGTCACGCCTCAAAGAGTTGATCGCCAAGGGTAAAGAACAAGGTTACCTAACTTTTGCTGAAGTTAATGACCACCTCCCTGATGACCTTTCTGACCCGGAGCAAGTTGAAGAAATTATTGCCATGATCAATGACATGGGCATCACAGTTTCTGAAATTGCACCGGATAAAGATAGCCTTCTAATGGAAGAAGGCGATGCCACGGACGAAGCAGCCGCAGAAGAAGCCGCTGCAGCCTTAGCCGCTGTAGAAGGCGACATCACCAGAACAACCGATCCAGTTCGCATGTACATGCGCGAAATGGGAACAGTTGAACTATTAACTCGTGCTGGTGAAATTGCCATTGCAAAACGTATCGAAGAAGGTACGCGTGAAGTAATGGCTGCTGTTTCCTACTTCCCAGGCGCAGTTGACGTTTTACTTGATACGTACGCAAAAGTTCAAGAAGAAGAAGGTCGTCTAAGCGACATCTTTAGTGGATTTATCGATGGCGACGGAGAAGAACCTGTCTTTGAAGAGTTAATGACAGAAGAAGTCCCTGTTGAAGAAGACGCTGTCGATACTGACGAAGATGACGATTCAGATGACGAGGAAGAAGAGACTGATAACGGTCCTGATCCTGAAGAAACAGCTTTACGTTTCAATGAAATCTCGCGTATCTACGATGAACTAAAAGTTTTACTAGAAACCAAAGATCGCCAAGATCCTGAAGTAAAAAGTAAGCAAGAAGAACTAAGCATTAGCTTTGCTCCAATCAAATTAGTTCCAAAAATATTTGACGACTTAATTGATCGCGTTCGTTCTCGTATGACTAAAATACGTGACCAAGAACGTTTAATCATGCAAGTTTGTGTGCGCAAGTCAGGCATGCCTAGAACTGAGTTTTTGAAGCGTTTCCCAAGCAACGAAACGAATCCTGATTGGCTAAAAGAACAAATTTCTTCTGGTGCAGACTATGCTGCCGCTCTGGAAGAAAACGAAGCAGAATTTATGCGTAGCCAGCGTAAACTTCGCGCTGTCACCAAAGAAACTGGTTTGACCATTGCTGAACTGAAAGAGATTAACCGTCGTATTTCGATCGGTGAAACTCGCGCACGTCGTGCGAAAAAAGAGATGGTAGAAGCGAACTTACGTTTGGTTATCTCGATTGCTAAAAAATACACAAACCGTGGTCTACAGTTCTTGGATCTTATTCAAGAAGGTAACATTGGCTTGATGAAAGCGGTCGATAAGTTTGAATATCGTCGCGGCTATAAGTTCTCGACTTATGCTACTTGGTGGATTCGTCAGGCGATTACTCGCTCTATCGCCGATCAAGCTCGTACTATCCGTATTCCGGTACATATGATTGAGACAATCAACAAGCTAAACCGTATTTCTCGTCAGATGCTACAAGAAATGGGTCGCGAGGCAACACCAGAAGAGCTAGCTGCTCGAATGGATATGCCAGAAGATAAAATCCGTAAAGTATTGAAAATCGCGAAAGAGCCGATTTCTATGGAAACGCCGATTGGCGATGATGAAGATTCACATCTTGGTGACTTCATCGAAGACGATGGTGCGGAATCTCCTATCGATATCGCCACTATTGAAGGTTTGCGTGAATCAACAACTATGGTTCTTTCTGGTCTAACAGCCCGTGAAGCCAAAGTATTGCGCATGCGTTTTGGTATCGATATGAATACTGACCACACTCTTGAAGAAGTGGGTAAGCAGTTTGATGTAACACGTGAGCGTATTCGTCAAATTGAGGCAAAAGCGTTACGTAAATTACGTCACCCAAGCCGCTCAGAACACCTACGAAGCTTCCTTGATGAGTAAGATCTAAGCACTTCAAAAAAACCGCTGCTATAACCAGCGGTTTTTTTATGCCTAAAAAAACTAATTAAAACAAGTATAAGCAACAAAACTGTCATACACTCTAATTAGAGTATGGATAAAGACAGTGAGGCTAAGCTTGCTAAAAAACCATAATTTCAAAAAACACACTTCTCACCTGCACCCTTTTATATGGGGAGCAAAGCTCACACTAAAGAATCTATCTTTTACTCTTTATTCTCTCTCACGATTAACTTCAACCAGTACCATTTGTTTCATTCGCTTATTTATTTTCAAACATCTTGCACTCACTTCAGGAGTAATGCTCTATGGAAAAAATATACGTTCTTGATACCAATGTATTGTTACATGACCCTTTAGCAATTTACGCTTTTGCGGAACACAAGGTCGTCATTCCTATGACAGTTTTAGAAGAGTTAGACGTCATCAAAGATAGGAGAGACAAAGACGTTAGCCGTGAAGCTCGTGTTGCCATTAATACCATAGACAAAATAGTGGGCGATGCCTCCCCAAAAGCACTTCAAGCAGGTGTTCCTATTCGAGTATTAGACAGCCAAGACACAAACCAAGGAAAAGGTAGTGAGGGCACCTTAGCTATTTTCCCTGACCAACAAATCACACTCACTGACAACATCCCCTTCTTGAATGGCAACCATGACCACGCCAATGATAATCGCATCATAAATGTGGGATTAAGCCTGCAAGCGACGCATCCTAGATCTTCCGTGTGCTTAGTCACAAAAGACATCAATATGCGAATCAAAGCCAAAGGGTCTGGATTAGAGCGCGTAGAAGATTATCGAAAAGATCGTGTATTGGATGACTTAGACTTAATGAGTAAAGGCTACATTCATTTTGATGACAGTTTTTGGTCAACAATCAACAGTGTGAAAACAGAGGCTCATGGACGCCATACAGTGCATGTGATTAGCAAAACCTCTCTACCTAATATTTATCTGAACATGTTTGTTATAGACGATGAAGATTTCATCGGTTTTGTGGTGAATATTGACCAAGAGTTTGTCTACCTTCTCGACATTAATAGACAGCATCTTATGAACCAAAACTTCTGGGGAATTCATCCACGCAACCTAGAGCAAGCAATGGCGTTTTATCTTCTTCGTCATGACAATTCAGACTTAATGGTAATGACAGGACCTGCTGGCTCAGGAAAAACCTTGCTAGCACTTGCCTATGGACTGCAAGTGACGATGGAAGAAAAGCGCTTCAACAAAATCATTGTGGCCCGCTCTACACCTCCAATGGCAGAAGATATTGGCTTTCTACCTGGCACAGAAGAAGAGAAAATGGCGCCGTGGTTAGCGGCTTTTGATGACAACTTAGAAATACTTCACGGTGCAGACGAGCATTCTTTTAGCAGCATCGATTACGTCAAACAAAAAGCAAACATCCAATTCAAATCCCTAAACTTCATGCGCGGCCGCTCTTTTAACAACGCTTTAATCATTGTCGATGAAGCTCAAGGCCTGACTCAATTCCAATTAAAATCCATTGTTACCCGAATCGGCAGTAACTCAAAAATCATTGTTTTAGGTAACTTGGCACAGATAGACAACAAATACATTACGCCACTTACTTCAGGCCTCACTTATCTCGTGGAGAAATCTAAATCCTTCAAATACGCGAGCATCATGCATGTAAATGGCATAGAACGTAGCCGATTAGCGGAGTTTGCAGAAGAAAACCTCTAGTGCTTTTCGGGCAATAAAAAAGGGAAAGGCGATCGCCTTTCCCTTTTTTGAGCAGCACTAAAATCTTATTGAGAAACAGATTTTGCCAATGCTGTAATTTCATCCCATTTACCAGCACGCACTAGGTCTGTTGGAACAATCCAAGAACCGCCAACACAAAGCACATTTGGTAGAGCTAGGTATTCACGGAAGTTGTTCTCGCCAATGCCGCCTGTTGGGCAGAATTTAATTTGTGACAACGGACCACCAAATGCTTTCAGCGCTTTAACGCCGCCATTCACTTCAGCTGGGAAGAATTTGAAGTGGTCATAACCATGCTCCATACCCAACAAAATGTCAGAAATCGTTGCAACAGCAGGCAAGTAAGGTACATCGTACTCTTTACCTACTTTCAAAAGATCTGCAGTCATTCCTGGGCTAATGATGAACTGAGAGCCAGCTTCAATCGCTTCTATATATTGAGCACGAGAACAAACCGTACCAGCGCCAACAATCGCTTCAGGCACCTCTTTACGAAGTGCTGTGATTGCTTCTAATGCTACAGGAGTACGTAGTGTCACTTCTAAAACAGGAACACCACCAGCAACAAGCGCTTTACCCAAAGCAACAGCTTGTTCAACATCGTCAACAACAATTACAGGAACTACAGAAGTTGCAGTCATTACCTGTGCTGCAGTATAAGAAGTACTCATTATATTTTCCTTTTTTATAATTAATAATCGTGCCAGTTACGACCATCTTTAATTGGTAACGCCATTGATGCCGCAGGTCCCCAAGAACCAGATGCGTATTCTTTCGGGCGTTCACTTGTTTGGCTCCAAGCAGACATTATACCATCCACCCATTTCCAAGCCGCTTCTACTTCATCATACCGCATAAACAAGGTTGCATCATTACGCATAACATCTAATAACAGACGTTCATACGCTTCAGGGCTACGTTTATCATTAAATGCTTCCGTTAAACTCAAATTCAAGTCTACTGGTTGCAAATTCATACCTTCGCTTGCGCCAGGCACTTTATTCATTACCGTTAAGGAAATTTTCTCTTCTGGCTGAAGACGGATAACCAACTGGTTACGCTGTAGCTGACGATTACTTTCATCACTAAAAATACTGTGAGGAACCGCTTTATATTGGATAACAATTTCAGAATAACGCTGGCCTAAGCGTTTCCCCGTTCTTAGATAAAACGGAACACCAGCCCAGCGCCAGTTATCAATATCAGCTCGTAAAGCTACAAAAGTTTCGGTTCTTGAATCTGGGTTACTGCCCTCTTCATCAAAATAACCTTTTACATCTTTCGCTTTAATCATGCCTTTTGCATATTGGCCACGAACTGTTTTCGTGTACGCATTTGCACCTGTGATTGGTCGTAGTGCCTTTAGCACTTTGATTTTTTCATCACGTACAGAGTCAGCATCCATTCGACCTGGAGGCTCCATAGCCACAAGACACAACAACTGAATCAAGTGGTTTTGCACCATGTCTCGCATAGCGCCAGCTTTGTCATAATAACCCCAACGACCTTCAACACCGACCGTTTCAGAGACTGTAATTTGCACATTATCAATGTGTGCGCTGTCCCACAAAGGTTCAAACAAAGTATTACCAAAGCGAATAGCCAATAGGTTTTGTACTGTTTCTTTGCCCAAGTAATGGTCAATACGAAAAGCCTGCTGCTCGTTGAAGTTCTTCATAACTTCGTCGTTAATTGCACGAGAGGAAACCAAGTCGCGACCGAGAGGCTTCTCCAATACAACTCGCATACGCTCTTCATTTAAGCCATGACTAGCTAAGGAAGAACAAATAGAACCAAACAGATCTGGAGAAGTCGCCAAATAAAATACGACATCGCGATCATCACCACCGACTTGGTGATCATTAAGACGAGAGAAGTCAGACTCTTGCTGCGCATCAACAGAAACATAGCTTAAACGCTCTTTGAAGCGAGGCCATGTTTTTTCGTCTCCAACACTCGATGGAACAAATTCATCCAATGCAGCACGAACTTTCTCTTGGTATTCAGCTGTGCTTACTTCTCGTCTCGACGCACCAATAATACGGGTCGTTGGAGCAAGCAAACCATCCATATCCAAATGGAACAAAGCAGGAAGCAACTTACGCATCGCAAGATCGCCACCACCACCAAAAATTACAACGTCACAGGCTTTTAAACTTGCCTTCATTTTTCATTCTCCAACTAGACTAGGCTTTCGAGACGAGATAGGAAGCGTAACAAGCACATCCCATCAGCCCTGGATATTCAGACATAACAACAAAAGTAGGAACAGGCGAAACAAACTCTTTCATACGCCCCTTATCTTGCATGGCTTTACGGAAGCCACTTTTTAGAATTTCATTTACATATCGAGGAACAATACCACCCGCGATATAAACACCACCTCGAGCTTCTACAGACAAAACAAAGTCACCAATAACTCGCCCTAAAAACACAAAAAACTGCTCAAGAGCGGCAACGGCAATAGGGTCATTTCCCTGAGCCAAGGCTTCGCCAATTTCTGGAGCGCTTAAACGTTTCGCCACTCCATCGCGCATAGCAAGCGCTTCATAAATATTTTCAAGCCCCATTCCAGAGAGCACTCGCTCAGCTGAAACACGCTCATGGCGGGATCGAAGAAAGGTAAGAATATAGTCTTCAATCTCATTACAAGAAGACAAATCTATATGTCCGCCTTCTCCTGGTAAAATAATACTTGGTCCGTTTTCTTGTGGCACCACACATGACACACCCAACCCTGTTCCAGGGCCAACAACCCAACAGGGCTCTTTTGCATCAACTGGTTTCGCTTCGCCAATTTCAACCACATCATCAGATGTGAGAACTTTTAAACAATGTCCAACTGCATCGAAATCATTTAACAAGGCTACCGCTTTATCTTTGCCAAAATAAGACTCAATCTCTGATCGAGTAAAATACCAAGGGTTGTTAGAGAAGCGAATTACTGGTTTATTTACAGGGCCGGCAATAGCTAAAACAACGGCGTCGATGTCTGCTAGCTCAACACTACAATGATTAATATACTCAGACGCTGCATCAAAAAAGTTATCGTAATCCTTACAAGGTAGCACTCTAACTTCTAGTGGTTCATATTCGTGAATGGGAACAATAGCAAAACGCGCATTGGTTCCACCTAAATCAGCAATTAACGCATGGGACATAAACGAACCCTAATTATTTTTTTTGAAATTTTACAACAAAATCAACCTGAAAAATACCATATACACGAAAGATGGCGCCTAAAAATGTAATAAAATTACAAAATCAGCGCAATTTATTTAGAAATTTAAACACTTTCGTTGGCACTAGTCTCTTACGATTGTTTTTATAGTCGTAAAGGCGTTCATCAGCCACTTTAAGCAAATGTTTATAGTTATTTGGTGCATCAGATAGAACACTTGCACCGCCATAACTAATCGTAATAGGAACCAGATTAGATTTATACCTTAAAGGGTTAGCTTGAAGGTATTCTTGAATAGATTCAGCCACCAACATCGCCTGTTCATAGCTTTTTCCCGGCATAACAAACACAAACTCATCACCAGCAAATCGGAAAGCCAAACCCTGTTTATGAACATACTTCAATAATCGCTTGGCAATGTATTCTAAAACTTCATCACCACAGTTGTGTCCTAATGTGTCATTAATGGATTTAAAAGCATCACAATCAATAAACACAACGGTCAAATCACGCTTCTGTTGCTTAGTACGAGTAAATTCGCGATCTAGCATCAATTCCAATTGACGACGATTTAACAGCCCAGTGAGAGGATCACGAGTCGCTAGATATTCAAGCTTCTCTCGCGCCGTTACGTTACTCAGACAAATAGAGATCTTAATGGCTAGCTGATCTAATAAAAATGTATCTTTTGTCGTGGCATCGTAACGGGAACTGTCTGAGTCGGCTTGGCAAAATAACCCTACCAACTCACCATCTATGGTCAAAGGAGAAATAGCCACAGAAGAAATAATGTCGCGATACACACTCGGGATGATGTCCCGACATTGGCTTAAATTCGTATTAACAAGGACAGTTTTATTACTCGACTTAATGATATCTATCATAGAGCGCCGTCTTGTAAACAATACCCGATCACGTAAATCTGGCATTTTTTCCAAACTCTCTATGAGATGAGACAAAGGGGCTTCATTGATTAGATTTACCCACACATAAGGCACATTAAATTGCTTTTGCACTTCACGGGTGAGGGTTGAAACAAACTGATCACAACGGCCAATAGAAAGAATACAGCGCTCTATCTCGAAGAATTTACGCGCAATCCCTTCGTTATGCCTTACATTCTCTATCAGTTCGTTGATGTCATGCATCTATATGCCCTACCGCAAAAAATAAAGCGGCTTACTTTTCCACATTAATAAAGTCAAAATGTTCGAAATCTAATTGATATATAATGCATTATAGTACGATGCTTGAACAATTTGAGCCATACCTGATAGCTATTTGATAGAAAGCTCTATAAAAAAATAACAATTTAATGTTTCTACCATTAAATAAGCAAAAAACCACCTCTTAATTAATCCGCTCACCCCATCAAGAAAAAACACTTCATGCCGATAGCTTTATTGCAACTAAACCAATTAGGCTAACAAATGAATATAAGAGAAATTGTTGAAACACAGGTCACCCAGAATAGTAAAGCGGGCAGTCCGGTGTCAGGCAATGCTCATTTTGCACTAATGATGAGCTTATTTAGTCAGCCAGGCCCTTCATTACTGGATACTGCTGATACGTTAAATGCTCATCAGCCTCACGCTTTGACTCGACCGATTCAATTTTCTCATCGAATTGGCTCAAACCCAGTTGCCAATCTCGCCTTACTCAAAGCGTTAAGCCAAGAACCATTGGCCTCAGGTGAAGCTTTCCAATACGACCTAGTAGAAAGTTTAGAGCAACAAATCCACACCCGAATTTAATTATAAAAAACTAAGGTGAGAGTGAAACAGAACAGAGACCAAGCGCTCGACTCCATTGTTTTGCATGCTTCTGAGACGCTTCCTGATAATCAAGCCAAACACTTCCGCTTACTCCTTGTAACGAAAACTGGCGCATAAAACCCTGCGTTTCATTATTGACCTTCCCTAATTCGGCCAATCGATTCAGTAGAGGCAAAACCTCATAAGCGCTGCTGTTTATTCTTCCCATATATGGCTGTAGCACCTCCACATAATGGCGCTCAAATTGTTGCGACAAATATGCAATAGGTGCTCCGCAAACCTTCTGATCCAAAGCACTTACCTCATGAGACACTTGATTCAAATAACTCGTGATTCGGGATAAAGAATACAAAAGCCGCCCTGCGTATTCACTATTCAGCAAAGCCTTTAGATCATTTTCAAATCTGTCACCATCAACCACTGGAAGGCTCTCCAGATTCTCACCTATGACAATAAGGTGATTCAAAGCATTCAATAGTTCTTGCTGATGTTCCGTTGAGTAATTTAAAGGTAAAAAGCCATTGGAGAGGCTGAAAAAAGCATCACTCTCTTCACCTTGAAAAATGGCATTCCCAAAGGCAATAGGTAACTCAAGTCGCTTTTCCTGTGCTACCTGTTGGAGAGATTCAGCAAGCTCCATATCCGTTACATCACAAGATTCAATAGCACGTATAATATCCAACTCGTACAAGAAGCGCTGACTATCCGGCATTACTTTCCCTAAAATGCTGTTCTTTTTCCCCGCCACAGCACCAACATCACATTGCTGAAGAGATAGGAAATCTAACAGGCCAATATCAAAAGTAGATAAGTCCTGCTGACGTAATCTTTTAGGTGGTAAACGACTTGGCATTACAATTGCTGGAATTTCTGTGGAAAAAAACTGAGAACGGTTTAAATCCTGTACATAATCAGACAAAGTAGTCTCTGCTTTAAAACGCGTGTCACATCCGCTCACTCCAATGAGTATAATGCCACCTAACAGAATCATAGAAAGAAAAGGTTTTACTAACATGAACAAACTACTCATTCAAAAGCGTGAAGAAATTTCCGAAACTCGCGTTGCCAAAATGGTTTTTCCAGGTACAACAAATCACTACGACACATTATTTGGCGGCATTGCATTACAATGGATGGACGAAGTAGCTTATATAGCAGCAACACGCTTTTCTAGAAAATCTATGGTGACAATTTCAACAGAGCAAGTTGACTTCAAACAGCCCATTCCATCTGGGATCCTAGTCGAACTGATCGCCCGAGTTGTGCATGTAGGACGAACATCCCTAAAGGTAGAAGTGTCTATTTTCCTTGAGCAACTAGACAGTGACAAACGCACAAAAGCAGTAACAGGCCACTTTAACTTTGTCGCCGTTGATGAGAACAAAAAGCCAACCCCTATTTTTGATGAAGAAGGCTCGCTTTAAATAAACATCTGGGGATGAGCAAACCAAAGCCTGCGCATCCCCATCCATAAAATAACCAATAGATCAATTAGAATAGCGCTTCGCAATTTCTTCCGCTAATTCATCAAAACTCTTTTCAGCTTCTAATTTCTGAAATAAAGCCGCTTCACTTCTCATAGAAGTACGCAAAATACTTTCAGCTACGCCTTCCGCCTGAGAAGGATCCAAACCAACCAAAACAACTAAACCACCAGATGGTGTTGGCATTTGGCGAACCACTTTAGAACCGATCAACTGTTGCTCTGTCACTTGCTTGGTCACAACACTGTTCACTCGATCTACAGTTTCTGCATCGCCAGCACCCGTTGTTTCCACGTACTGCTTAACCATATTTTGCAAATCAACACTCAACACTTGAGCCAATTCAACTCTTGCCGCTGTCGCCGCCATTTGCTTCATATAATTAGGACCTGCTGCTGACTTCTCGCTGTAACCAACGGCGGACAAGGCCACACCTTCAACAGGTGCACCACAAACCCAATCAGGCGCAGCTTGGTTTGAACCATCCGCAAAAACACAATCAGGAATTGCTGCCACAGGTGTATTCACAACATCTTTACTGCAGGCAACCAACACAACACTTGATACTAATAAACTGGCAAGTTTCAATTTCATTTTATTTCCCTTCAATAACAATAATTCAGTGATGCAACATCAAAGATATTTTTACAAGATAACTCTATCTTAGTTATTTATTTCCTGAAGCACAAAAAAAGGGTGCTATAAATAGCACCCTTTTACATCAACTTACGCTATTAATTACTCAGTGTAAGATGCTTTTTCTTCTTCTGTAACGTCTTTCATAGAAAGCTTGATACGACCACGAGCATCAACATCTAGAACTTTAACGATGACTTCTTGGCCTTCAGAAAGGAAGTCTGTCACAGCACGGATACGCTCTTCAGCGATCTGAGAAATGTGAACCAAACCATCTTTACCAGGCAAGATATTAACGAAAGCTCCAAACTCAGCAAGACGAACCACTTTACCTTTGTAAAGCTTATCTACTTCTGCTTCAGCTGTGATTTCATGGATTTTCAACAAGGCAGCATCTGAAGACGCTTTATCAGCTGCATAAATGCGTACTGTACCGTCGTCGTCAAGATCGATAGAAGCGCCTGTTTGTTCTGTGATAGAACGAATCGTTGCGCCGCCTTTACCGATAACGTCACGGATTTTCTCAGGATCAATTTTGATCGTCGCCATAGAAGGCGCATTTGGAGAAACTTCAGGACGTGCGTAACCGATAACTTCCGCCATTTCACGCAAGATGTGCTTACGCGCATCCATTGCTTGGCTTAGAGCGATATCCATGATTTCTTCATTGATACCTTCGATTTTAATGTCCATTTGAAGCGCCGTGATACCTTCTTCAGTACCAGCCACTTTAAAGTCCATATCGCCTAGGTGATCTTCGTCACCCAAGATATCAGTCAATACAGCAAAGCCGTCGTCTTCTTTAATAAGACCCATTGCAATACCTGCAACTGGCGCTTTAAGAGGAACACCTGCATCCATCATAGACAAAGACGCGCCACAAACAGAAGCCATAGAGCTTGAACCGTTAGACTCAGTGATTTCAGACACAACACGAATTGTGTATGGGAATTCATCTTCAGAAGGCAATACAGCTTGAACACCACGACGAGCTAGACGACCGTGACCAATTTCACGACGGCCAACACCACCCATACGACCACACTCACCTACAGAATAAGGAGGGAAGTTGTAATGCAACATGAAGCTGTCTTTGCTTTCGCCAGCTAAGCCGTCAGACATTTGAGCATCACGGCTTGTACCTAGAGTACAAGTAGCGATTGCTTGAGTCTCACCACGCGTAAACAAAGCAGAACCGTGAGTTTTGCTAAGCAAGCCTACTTCTACATTGATTGGGCGAACTGTTTTGTTGTCACGACCATCAATACGTGGCTGACCATCGATAACACGACGACGAACGGTGCGCTTTTCAAGTTTAGAGAAAGCACCAGTTACATCTGCTTCAGAGAACTCACCTTCTTCAGTCACTAACGCAGCAACCGCTGCATCACGCACTTCGCCTAATTTAGCGTAACGGGCCATCTTTTCACTGATGCCGTAAGCTTCTTCGATTTGTGCTGCATAACCAGACTCTAACGCTTCAGCCAAAGTTGCATTTGCAGGCTCAGCTTCCCATTCCCAGCGAGGCTTACCAGCTTCTGCAGCGAACTCAGCAATAGCAGAAATAGCTGTTTGCATTTCTTTATGTGCAAAAAGAACCGCACCTAGCATTTCGTCTTCTGTCAATTCTTGTGCTTCGGATTCAACCATAAGAACCGCATCTTTCGTACCAGCAACAACCATGTCTAGCAAAGAGCTGTCTAGTGCAGAGTAAGAAGGGTTTAAGATATAACCAGACTCATCGTTGAAACCAACACGAGCGGCACCAATTGGACCATTGAATGGAATGCCAGAAATAGTTAGAGCAGCAGACGTTGCCAACATAGCCGCGATATCTGCATCAAGATCAGTATTTGTCGACATTACTGTACAAACAACCTGAACTTCGTTCATGAAACCTTTTGGAAACAATGGACGAATTGGACGGTCGATAAGACGAGAAGTCAGCGTTTCTTTTTCAGAAGGACGACCTTCACGCTTCAAGAAACCACCTGGAATTTTACCTACAGCGTAAGCACGCTCTTGGTAATGTACAGACAATGGGAAAAAGTCTTGACCTGGTTTTGCTGATTTAGCACCAACAACAGTTGCTAACACTTGTGCATCACCAATAGTACATAGAACAGCACCCGTTGCTTGACGAGCAATGCGGCCTGTTTCTAGGGTAACTGTGTCGTTACCAAACTGGAAAGTTTTAGTTGTAATACTCACACGTATTCCTTTTCATTAAAAAAATTGCTTTCTCCCAAAGACCATCTTTTTAAGCCAGTACTCAGATGAACTCTTTTGATCTCTGCTATGCATGCTGAGAAAAGCACATATGAAGTACAGGCTGTCCCTTGGGAGACCAATAAAAAAAGGGCCATAATAATTTATGGCCCTTCTTCAGTCTTAGCGACGCAGACCTAGTTTTTTGATCAAACTAGTGTAACGTGCTGCATCTTTACGCTTAAGGTAATCCAACAACTTACGACGTTGGTTTACCATGCGAATTAGACCGCGGCGAGAATGGTGGTCATGGATATGAGCTTTAAAGTGACCTTGTAGACCTTCGATGTTCTTAGTCAACAATGCTACTTGAACTTCAGGAGAACCAGTGTCACCTTCCGCTACTTGAAACTCTTTAACCAACGCTGCTTTTGATTCTGCAGACAATGCCATAATCTATATCTCCAAATTAATATGCTATTAAGAATAAAGGATAGCCGAGCATATTTTCAGTTATCCTAAGTGAGCTAGTCTAACATTAAATATTAGTTAACTCACTGGTATTTACGAGTCGATGAGGCCCAATAATTGTATCCTTTAAAATGCCTAATCCTAAAAAACGCTGTGTGTTTTTGTTGTACAGTCTCACCAAGCTCCCATCATCAAACGATGTCAGATTCTCGACACTTCGACCAAACAGCATTTCTTTTGTTTCTTCGGGCTGCAATTCTACCCTATTCAAATGCTCAACGGCAGTATCCATCGTCATTAAATAGGCGTCTAATTCCGCTTCACCTTGTTCAGCAATGTGCTCAAACTCTTCTAGAGTGAGCATACCTTCAGGAGAATAACCGGCGGTAGAAACACGATGCAAAGAATGCAAATGCGCTCCACAACCAAGCGCTTCGCCAATATCCTCACCAATGGTGCGAATATAAGTTCCTTTGGTACATTGTATGTCCAATGTCAGCGTGTCTTCTGTTCGAGAAACAAGCGTCAAATTAGTAATAGTGACACGACGGCGCTTTCTTTCTATAACAATGCCCTGTCGAGCATATTCATACAAAGGCTTACCTTCATGCTTTAAAGCAGAATACATAGGAGGTATCTGCTCTATTTCGCCTCGAAAGCGATCTAATACCAAATCAAGCTCTTCATCGGTCAGCGTAGGAATCGCTTCTTCCGTTAGAACATCACCTTCACGGTCGCCCGTTGTGGTTCTTTTTCCCAATTGAATACAAGTGATATAACGCTTATCTGCATCCAACAGGAATTGTGAAAACTTAGTGGCTTCCCCCAAACACAAAGGCAACATTCCAGTTGCCAAAGGATCAAGCGCTCCAGTGTGGCCTGCTTTCGCAGCTCGATAAAGACGTCGAACACGCTGTAGCGCTTGGTTTGAGCTTAAACCTATTGGCTTGTTCAGTAAGACAATACCGTCCACTGAACGCCATTTTGTTTTAGACATACGAAGTTATTACTCGCTTTCGTTACCGTTACCGCTTTTCGTCTCATCAACACGAATCGCTTCATCAATAAGAGACGACATTCGCGAGCCATTAAGAACACTTTGATCATAATGAAAACGCAAATGCGGCATCACACGAAGTTTCACTTCTTGTGACAAACGACGACGTAAAAAACCTTTCGCACTGTCTAATGCAGCTTGGTTTTCTGCCAACACTTCTGGCTGATCGTCTTTTCCGAGTACGGTGTAATAAATATCCGCATACCCTAAATCTTTTGCAACACGTACTTCGTTGACAGTAACCAACCCCAAACGAGGGTCCTTTACTTCAAACTGGATTAAGGACGCCAGCTCCTTTTGGAGCTGGTCACCAATCCGACTAGTACGACTAAATTCGCCTGCCATGATTTTGCCCTATTAAAGCGTACGCGCAACTTCGACGGTTTCAAAAACCTCGATCTTATCGCCTACTTTGACATCGTTGTAGTTTTTCACACCGATACCACATTCCATGCCTCGACCGACTTCGTTAACCGCATCTTTAAAGCGACGAAGTGATTCTAGCTCACCTTCGTAAATAACAACGTCATCACGTAGTACACGGATTTGCTTGTTACGGTATACAGTACCTTCAATCACCATACAGCCAGCAATTAAGCCAAACTTAGGAGAGTTAAATACGTCACGAACTTCCGCTGTACCTTGAATATCTTCACGTAAATCAGGAGACAACATACCTGAAAGCGCTTGTTTAACATCGTCGATGATGTTGTAGATAACGCTGTAGTAACGAAGATCAATGCTTTCACGTTCGATAAATTGCTTAGCAGATGTATCGGCACGAACGTTGAAACCAAAGATAACCGCTTCAGAAGCCAAGGCTAACGTTGCATCAGTTTCCGTAATGCCACCCACACCGCTAGAAACAATGTTCACTCGCACTTCATCTGTATTCAAATCAGTTAATGACTTGATCAATGCTTCAAGAGAACCACGAACATCGGCTTTAAGAACAACGTTCAAAGTACGAACTTCGTCTTTACCCATTTCAGAGAACAAGTTCTCCAATTTAGCAGAATGTTGGCGTGCAAAGCGTACTTCGCGGTACTTACCTTGACGGAAGTTAGCGACTTCACGAGCTTTACGCTCGTCCGCAACAACGATGAATTCTTCACCAGCATCCGGCGTACCATCAAGACCAAGAATCTCAACAGGAATAGAAGGTCCTGCAGAAGTAATTGACTTACCGTTCTCGTCCAACAAGGCACGTACACGGCCCATTTGCAAACCAGCCAAGACGATGTCGCCTTTTTTCAAGGTACCGTTCTGAATAAGTAAAGTTGCAACAGAACCGCGTCCGCGATCAAGACGTGCTTCAACAACCACACCTTTCGCTGGCGCACTAGGAACCGCTGTTAACTCAAGTACTTCAGATTGTAGAAGTACCGCTTCTAGCAACTCCTCAATACCTTCACCAGACTTAGCAGAGACACCAACAAACTGAACGTCACCGCCCCATTCTTCAGGTACAACTTCTTGAGCAACTAATTCATTCTTAACGCGATCAAGATCAGCGCCTTCTTTATCGATCTTAGTGATTGCCACAACCATAGGCACTTCAGCAGCACGAGCATGCTGAATCGCTTCAATTGTCTGAGGCATAACACCGTCATCCGCAGCACAAACTAGGATAACGATATCGGTTGCTTTCGCACCACGAGCACGCATAGAAGTAAACGCCGCGTGTCCAGGTGTATCTAGGAAGCTGACCATGCCATGTGGTGTCTCAACATGGTATGCACCGATATGCTGGGTAATACCGCCAGACTCACCCGCAGCAACGCGTGTTGTACGAATGTAATCAAGTAAAGATGTTTTACCGTGGTCAACGTGACCCATTACAGTAACAACAGGTGCGCGTTTAATCGCTTCACCTTCGTAATCGATCGCTTCCATCATGTCATTTTCAACAGCGTTTTCATCGATATAAGTCACTGTGTGACCCATTTCTTCGACAACAAGTGTTGCTGTATCACGGTCAATCGTCTGGTTAATGGTTGCCATTGCACCCATTTTAAACATGACCTTAATAACTTCCGCGCCTTTCACTGTCATTTTCTCTGCAAGCTCCGCAACTGTAATGCTTTCAGGCAGAGCAACTTCATGGACAATTTTAGCAGTCGGCTTTTGGAAACCATGCTCTTGTTTAACAGGCTTCTTATTCTTACGACCTAATTTACCGCGACGAGCAAACTCTTCGTCACCGTTTACATTAACGCGTGAAGAACGTTTGTTCTCTGGACTACGACCACGAGGCTTATCTTTCTCTTTGTCGTTATCATGTCTTGTAGCACCTTTTTTACCTTTTGGCGCAACAGTAGACTTTTTGTTGTCCGCTGCAGGTTGAGACGCTTTCTTAGGTGCTTTCTCTCGCTTAACCGTTTCCACGGGCTCTGCTCCTTTGTCGGAAGCATTTTGCTCCGCATCATTTACCGCGCTGGCTTCAGCAGCCTGACGCGCTTTTTCTGCAGCTTCAGCCTCAGCTTTTGCTTTTGCGGCTTTTTCTGCTTCTAACTTTTTCTCAGCTTCTAAACGTAAACGAGCTTCTTCTGCCGCTTGCTCTTCAGCAAGACGCTTAGCTAGCTCTTCTTGCTTTTGAGCTTCGTCATCTAAATCATCGCGCTTCACGTAAGTACGCTTTTTCTTTACAGCAACATTGACTGCTTTACCGCCGTCACCACGAGATAAAGTACTTGTTGTCTTACGCTGTAGAGTAATTCGTTGGCTGCTATCGCCTTCTTCACCATGTTGACGCTTTAAAAAATTCAACAAGGTTTGTTTTTCAACTTCAGAGACTTCTTGATTTGCACTCGTTTGAGGCAGACCAGCGTCTTTCATCTGAGTTAGTAGCTTATCGACTGGTGTATTCACCAACTCGGATAGTATCTTTACGGTTTGAACTGTCATTAAGTTCCCCCTTATGTACTCAGATTTTATTCAGATTCAGCAAACCAAGGTGCGCGGGCAGTCAAAATAAGACTCGCAGCACGCTCTTCAGTCATACCTTCAACTTCAAGCAACTCATCAACTGATTGCTCAGCTAAATCTTCCATAGTAATCACGCCGATAGACGCAAGTACTAAAGCAAGATGATTGTCCATTCCTTCCATTGCCAACAAATCAGCAGCAGGTTTAGCACCATCTAATTGCTCTTCAGCTTGAAGCGCTTGATTCAACAAAGCTTCTTTTGCTCGTGAACGCAGCTCGTTTACTAAATCTTCATCAAATCCGTCGATGTCTAACATTTCTTCCATTGGGACATAAGCCACTTCTTCTAAAGAAGTGAATCCCTCATCAACCATTTGGATCGCCAAATCGTCGTCTATATCTAGACCAGTAACAAAAACATCAATCAGCTTCTGTGATTCTTCTTGTTGCTTCGCTTCTGCATCTTCACTGGTCATTACATTCAGTGCCCAACCCGTTAAGGTAGAAGCCAAACGTACATTCTGACCATTACGACCAATCGCTTGCGCTAAATTATCGCTTTTAACCGCCACATCCATAGAATGAGAATCTTCATCAATAACGATGGAATCTACTTCAGCAGGCGCCATAGCGTTAATAACAAGCTGTGCTGGGTTATCGTCCCAAAGTACGATATCAACACGCTCGCCGTTCATTTCATTCGATACAGCTTGAACTCGAGCACCACGCATACCAACACATGCACCAATCGGATCAATACGACGGTCATTGGTTTTTACTGCAATTTTTGCACGTAAACCTGGATCCCTTGAAGCGCTACGAATTTCAATCACTTCTTCTGCAATTTCTGGCACTTCCAGGCGGAACAACTCAACCATAAATTCTGGTGCGTTACGAGATAGAACCAACTGAGCACCGCGACTGTCGTCACGAATTTCTAACAACAATGCACGAATACGATCGTTCATTCTGAAACTTTCACGCGCGATCAATTGATCTTTCGGTAAAGACGCTTCTGCGTTTTCACCAAGGTCGATGATCAAGCTATCACGAGTCACTTTCTTCACTTGACCGTGTACAAGCTTGCCAACTTTCTCGGCATACAACGCAACCATTTTTGCGCGTTCAGCTTCACGCACTTTCTGTACGATGACTTGTTTTGCAGTTTGTGCTGCAATACGACCAAAGGTTTCAGACTCAACTTCTTCCTCGTAAACACCGCCAATATCAACGCCAAGGTTTTGTTCTTCAGAATCATCGATTGTTAATTCATACGCAGGTGCGGAATAGTCTTCATCTGCAACAATGTTCCATTGGCGATATGTTTTATAATCACCTGTACGCTGATCGATAGAGACACGAATTAACGCCTCTTCTTCAAAACGGCGTTTGGCAGCACTAGCTAAAGCAATTTCAACGGCTTCGAAAATAACTTGTTTCGGAACATCTTTCTCGTTGGAAACGGCTTCCACTACCAAAAGAATTTCTTTGCTCATCCTTTTAGCCTCTCTTCAAGGTTAATTTTTAAAATTGTGGAACAACATTCGCTTTATCGATTAAATCGATAGGCAGTAAATATTCTTCTTGATCTACACGAATGACGACGTCTTCGTTTTCGATCCCCATAAGTTGGCCTTTAAACTTACGACGCCCATCAAATGGCACTCGCAAACGCAAAGAAACAACAGAACCAATATAGGCTTGGTACTGAACCAAACTAAATAAAGGTCGATCTAAACCTGGTGATGAAACTTCTAGGTTGTATTCCCCAGTAATTGGGTCTTCAACATCTAAAATAGAACTAACTTGACGGCTAACACGGGCACAATCTTCTACATCGATACCCTTCTCCGCATCCGTCTCAATAAAAATGCGAAGCACAGAATCTTTACCTAAAGATAAATATTCCATCCCCCAGAACTCAAACCCTAGTCCTTCAACGACAGGTCGAATAAGTTCTTCTAAAATCGTATATTTTGCTGACAATCGTTTTCTCCGAAAACCAATTTTGTAAAACGCAGAAACAAAAAACGGGCTCAAGGCCCATTTCCATTTATAAAACAGCAATAAGAGTACAGATAACAAAAAACCCCATATAGGGGTTCTTAATACTCTATTCAGCAACACTGAAAGAGCATCCTTCAAAGAAGGTCGTCAATCCTGACACTTAATACCAAGAACAAAATGGCGTGGACACCTAATAAAGGAAACCATGAAGATAAATCGCGTTTATCTTCAACCAACCAAATTACTCTGCATCAATATCGCGACATCATACACAAGATACAACATCAATTCAAGATTGGTGCGGATGGGGGGACTCGAACCCCCACGAGCATAGCTCACCACCCCCTCAAGGTGGCGCGTCTACCAATTCCGCCACATCCGCAAAACACTTATAAACAATAAAACATCCAATTTAGATATTTCATTGAAACCTATAAACTGAAATTACTCAGTAACAGGTAGATCTGAAGTCGCTTGTGTTTCACCCAATTCAGGCAAACTAATTGAATCTTCCACTTGAGGAGCAGAAGGAACAAAATCAAGCGCACCAGAAACACTTTTCGCTTGTTCGCTGGCAAAAAAAGCCAAACCAAAACTCGTCAAAAAGAAAACCAACGCAAATACAGCTGTCATTTTCCCGAAGAAACTACCGCCGCCTTGACTACCAAATACTGTTTGAGATGCACCGCCACCAAAAGAGGCGCCAGCATCTGCACCTTTACCTTGCTGCAGTAAAACCAACGCAATAATCGCTACTGCCGCCAGTACATGCAAAACTAAAATAAGTGCTTCCATTAATTAACCTGCTGCTTTTACTATTGCTATAAATTCTTTTGCATCAAGTGATGCACCACCAACAAGAGCACCATCGACATCAGGCATTTCAAACAAAGCCTTACTGGTTGATGCTTTAACACTTCCGCCATACAGAATTTGTACTTTTTGAGACACAACTTCTGAAAACTCTGCCAAGAAGGCTCTAATTGACTGATGCACTTCTTGGGCTTGCTCAGCACTTGCTGATAATCCTGTGCCTATCGCCCAAATTGGCTCATAAGCAATAACTATTTTTGCGAAAGCTTCGATTCCGACTTTTGAAATGACAGCTTGAATCTGACGTTCGCACACAGAAAATGTTTGATTTGCTTCGCGCTCTTCCAAGGTTTCGCCAATACACAAAATTGGCGTCAACTCAGCATTCAAAGCAGTCGCCACTTTAGCTGCAACAACATCATCTGTTTCATTATAAAGTGTGCGGCGTTCCGAATGACCAAGCAAAACATACTTAACATCGAAATCACCTAACATAGAAGCCGAGACTTCCCCTGTATAAGCACCTTTTACTTCATCACTAACGTTCTGAGCAGCCAAACTAAAATCGCTAGCTGCAACAAGCTCATTAACAAGTGATAGATAAGGAAAAGAAGGAGCAATCACCACTTCAGAATTAGAACCCTTCATCTCAAGTAAGCCATCAACCAGGGCATTAATAGACTCTTTTGAGCCATTCATTTTCCAGTTTCCAGCTACTATTTTCTGACGAATCATATTCTAACCCCTAAATTCGAGGCGCCCATTCTATGGAAAGCCCCGTTTGGTTTCAAGTATTTATTTAAGCGACTAAAGATATTCACTTTATGCAGATGTTTTGGATTCAACAACCAGCTTCACTTCTTCCACTAGATAATCCACTAGCTCATTAACTGTCTCATCATCACGACCCTCAACCATCACTCGAATCAAAGGCTCCGTCCCTGACGCTCGAAGTAAAACTCGCCCTAAACCGTTCAAACGTTCATTAGCAATCGCAATCGCTTTTTGTAGCGCTGGCTCTTCATTAGGCACAAAACGTTTGGCTACACGAATGTTTTTTAGTTTCTGAGGAAATTTCACCAAGCCAGTCAAAAGCTCGTCTAATGACTTACCTTCTTCAACCATAGCTCTCAACACTTGAAGAGCAGCAATAATACCATCGCCTGTGGTGGTAATTGAACGACATACGATATGACCCGATGGCTCACCACCAAGCACCCAACCATGTTGCATTAGCTTTTCATTAACGTATCGATCACCAACCGCAGCACGGCTAAAACCAATACCCGTTTCAGAAAATGCTAATTCAAGACCGAAATTACTCATTAAGGTCCCAACAACACCACCACTAAAGCGACCCGTTTGCATCAAATGATTGGCAATAATATAAAGAATATCGTCACCATCACGAACCACACCGTGACGATCAACCAATATTAATCGATCTCCATCGCCATCAAGAGCAATACCGATATCAGCACCTTCAGCCAATACATTCTTACGCAACAGCTCTGGCTTAGTTGCCCCGCTAAACTCGTTGATATTCAACCCATCAGGGTTCACACCAATAGAAATAACTTCCGCACCCAACTCAGAGAAAACGCGAGGTGCGACATGATAAGTAGCGCCATCAGCACAATCGACAATTATCTTTAATCCACTCAACTGCAGACCAATTGGAAAGGTACCTTTGCAATACTCAATATAACGCCCAGCCGCGTCCTCAATTCGTCTAGCACGACCAATCAAGCTAGATTCCACCACTTCCATAGGCTGCTCTAGAAAATACTCTATACGCGCTTCAATCTCATCGGAGATTTTCCCACCTTCCGCAGAGAAAAACTTAATACCATTATCTGAATAAGGGTTATGAGAAGCGCTGATAACAATGCCGGCACTGGCACGAAAAGTACGAGTCAAATAAGCAATAGCAGGCGTTGGCATAGGACCAACCAAACGAACATCCGCACCAGCAGCAACAATGCCAGACTCAAGTGCAGATTCAAACATGTAACCGGAGATACGAGTGTCTTTGCCTATCAATATTTTTTTGTCATTTTCCTTAAAAACTTGACCAGCCGCCCACCCAAGCTTAAGCATAAACTCAGGCGTAATTGGCGTTGTGCCGACCTTTCCACGAATTCCATCTGTACCAAAATATTTACGCATCAAACTTCTCTCTCAATACGGGACATCAGCGCCAGCATTTCTACATGCGGCCTAACATCATGAACTCTAAAAATACGGGCACCCTTCATATAAGCGGAAGCATTTGCCCCCATGGTGCCATACAAACGTTCTTCAACTGGTAAACCTAACACGTCACCAATCATGGTCTTTCGAGACAGACCAACCAGAACTTCAAAACCTAATTTTCTAAAATGCTCAGTATGTTTAACTAACGATAAATTATGGGCTAATGTTTTACCAAACCCAATACCGACATCTAATATTAGACGATCTCGCTCAATACCCGCTTTCTCACAAGCATTTACTCTAGCCAGCAAACACTCTGTAACGTCTGAAACAACAGAATGATAGTCTGGCTGATCCTGCATTGTTTGAGGCGATCCTTTCATGTGCATCAAGCAAACGGGCAAATTGGTACTTGCAGCCACTTCCAAGGCACCTTCACGCTCAAGCGCTCTAACATCATTAATCAGTCCGGCATTAAGCAAAGCCGCACCTTTCATTACATCTGCAGTGCTTGTATCAACAGACACAACAATATCAAAACGTTTTTTGATTGCTTCAATAACAGGCAAAACACGATCAAGTTCTTGTTGAACCGAAACAGGAGCAGCACCAGGACGAGTCGATTCACCACCAACATCAATGATGCTAGCGCCTTCTTGAATCATTCGTTCTGTTTGACGCAAGGCGGAATCTAAGGAATTAAATGCCCCGCCGTCAGAAAAAGAGTCCGGCGTAACATTTAATATCCCCATAACATGAGGAAGGGACAAGTCTAGCGACTTGTCCCCAAAAGATATCAACGACATGAAATAACCATATCAGACAATGAATACAAATTATTCACCCAAAGGTTTAGATGCTTGATTTGGATTTGCATCTAAATCATCTGATGAAACATCTACAGAAGACGATTCCGTCTCACTTGTAGGTTCAACAGACGCATCACCCTTTGGCGGTGTAGAACCTGGATCCGTCCAACCTTCTGGCGCAGATGGCTTTTTGCCATCCATGATTTCTTTAATTTGCTTCGCATCGATTGTTTCATACTGCATTAAGGCTTCAGCCATAACATCCAGTTTAGAGCGGTTTTCATGCAATATTTCAGTCGCTTTAGCATAACAACGAGTAATGATATCTTGAACTTCAGCATCTATTACTTTGCCAGTTTCTGGTGAGAAATAGTTCGCTTTACTTCCAGTAGGACCTGAAATGTAGCTACCGCTGTTTTCATCTTCTTCGTATGCGTATGGACCAAGCTTTTCAGACAAGCCCCACTTAGTAACCATGTTACGAGCAATGCTAGTTGCACGCTCAATATCATTAGATGCACCAGTAGAAACACCGTCAAATCCATGAATCATTTCTTCGGCAATACGTCCACCATATAAGCTACACACTTGGCTTTCCAGACCGATCTTACTGACACTGTACTTATCTTCTTCGGGCAAATACATGGTAACACCCAGAGCACGACCACGAGGGATAATAGATACTTTATACACAGGATCATGTTCAGGAACCAAGTAACCAATAATAGTATGACCCGCTTCATGATATGCCGTATTTAATTTTTCTTTATCGCTCATCACCATGGTTTTACGCTCTGCGCCCATGAGGATTTTATCTTTAGCTAATTCAAGTTGTTCCATATTCACCAAACGGCGATTAGAGCGAGCAGCAAACAATGCCGCTTCGTTTACTAGGTTAGCAAGATCAGCACCAGAGAAACCCGGTGTACCACGAGCAATGTTTTTTGGCTCAACATCATCATCGCAAGGCACTTTACGCAAATGCACTTTAAGAATTTGTTCACGGCCACGAATGTCTGGCAAACCTACCTGCACCTGACGATCAAAACGGCCAGGACGCAATAACGCTGGATCCAATACGTCAGGGCGGTTAGTTGCCGCGATAACAATAATACCTTCGTTACCTTCAAAGCCGTCCATTTCAACCAACAACTGGTTCAATGTTTGCTCACGCTCATCATTACCGCCGCCCATACCGGAACCACGGTTACGACCTACTGCATCGATCTCATCAATGAAGATAATGCAAGGTGCATGTTTCTTAGCTTGTTCAAACATGTCGCGTACACGAGACGCACCCACACCAACAAACATTTCAACGAAGTCAGAACCAGAGATCGTAAAGAAAGGCACTTTCGCTTCACCAGCAATCGCTTTTGCAAGCAAAGTCTTACCTGTACCTGGAGGACCACACATCAAAATACCGCGTGGAATTTTACCACCTAAGCGCTGAAACTTACTTGGCTCTCTCAAAAAGTCGACCAACTCTTCAGTGTCTTCTTTCGCTTCATCACAACCAGCAACGTCAGCAAAGGTTGTTTTAATCTGATCTTCTGGTAATAAACGTGCTTTAGACTTACCAAAAGACATTGGCCCGCCCTTACCACCGCCACCGCCTTGCATTTGGCGCATAAAGAACATAAAGATGGCAAGAATAAGCAGAATAGGAAAACTCGCTACAAGCAACTGAGTCCAAATGCTTGTTTGCTCAGGCAAACGCCCTTCAACAACAACATTATTGTTCAGCAAATCATCCATTATTTTAGGGTCTGCAGCAGCAGGACGAACAGTATCAAACGAATCACCGCTCGTTCTGTTACCGCTGATGATATAGCCATCAACAGTTACTTTTGCGATACGGCCGTCTTGAACCTCTTTCACGAATTCAGAATAGGTAATTCGATTTGTTTCAGCCGGAGTATTAAAATTGTTAAAAACTGTTAGCAGTACAGCTGCAATAACTAACCACAACAGTATATTTTTCATCATGTCGTTCAAGAGCACACCTCTAAACGGTTATTTTTAATGTATCTGACAATAGTATCAGAACATGTTCGATTAACCTTTATATTGTCTTCCTAATAAATAAACTTCGCGACTTCTCGCTCGCGATGCATCTGGTTTCCGTGTTACTACAGACGAAAATTGAGCCCGCATGGCTTTGAGGTATTCTTCAAACCCCTCACCCTGAAACACTTTAACCAAAAAGTTTCCACCTGGACGTAGCACTTGAGCCGCCATATCCAAAGCAAGCTCTACAAGATACATAGCCTGCGGCTGATCTGAAGAACTGTTACCACTCATATTGGGGGCCATATCTGAAATTACAAGATCTGCTTTTTCATCACCCATTTCAACCAAGATGGCTTCGTAAACTTCTTGCTCAGTAAAATCCCCCTGAACAAACGTCACACCAGGCAGTGGCGCCATTTCCAAAATATCAGACGCAATAATCGTACCCTTGTCTCCCACAAGCTTAGCTGCAATTTGAGACCAACCTCCTGGAGCTGCTCCTAAATCTACCACACGCATTGCGGGTCGAAACAGCTTATCCTTATCGTTAATTTCTATCAGCTTATAGCTTGCTCTAGAACGATAACCATCTTGCTGGGATTTTTTGACATAAGGATCATCAAAATGTTCCTTCATCCAACTATTACTACTTTTTGATCTTGCCACGTTTTCATCATACCTAAATCAGTCTATATTCCGCTATAATATCGCTTAACCTCTAAAGCCTCCAATAAAGAGGGTCAACTAATATGAGAAAATTTTACTATGAGCATTACAAACGCCCAAAAAAAGCAATATCGTCTAATCGGACACGCCCTTAACCCAGTCGTCATGATAGCGGGCAACGGCTTAACTGAAACAGTATTAACAGAAGTAGACCGTGCTCTTGAAGATCATGAGCTTATCAAAGTACGCATTAGCATTGCAGATCGTGATGTACGCACTGCATTAATCGCTGAAATTAGCAAAATAATGAAATGTGAAACCGTTCAAACGATTGGCAAAGTCGCACTTTTTTATCGCGCAGCCCTAGAGCCAAATCCAAAGCTATCTAACTTACTACGTTAATTACGGCATAAGAGATGGTCTTTTTGCTCAAAAAAAACGACTATCTCTAAACTCCTCTAGATTTCGGCCGATACCTTTGACAGCTATCACAGGAGCCGGACCATGTTATTTATAGAGGCAATCAATAAAGCCAACCCTCAATCGAGTGGAAAAAAGCTGATCAGTAGGGAAAGAAAACGCCCTACCATCAGCCATAAAGACTCTGTTGATTTGAGTTCAGCAGGCAATCAAGTTAAAGAAATACATCTTGATAGCCATGAAAAAACTCAACTAACCGCCCCTGCAAGTGTGTTTGCTAATCTTATCGAACATGTTTTGAGCCATACAATGGGCACAAAGCTACACCTACACTCACCAGAAGAACTTTCTTTAGATTCAAAAGACTGGAAACTTTTTTTACAGGTACCACCAGTAAGAGCAGAAAATACGCAAAGAACCGCTGGCTACATCGAGCCAGAAATACATAAGCAACCACCAGCCAAACAGTTAATTTTCCATATTCCAGTAAAGCCTGCTTATGGCATACCAATTGAGATGACATTATTAATGTCTCCTCACCATGGCTCACCAGAAACACACAGCTTGTTCCATACACTGCCAAAAGAGAGTTGGTTACCAGTACTAAACACGCCTTATTCACCTGATTTCTTATCACAGCAACTGACTCATTATCATATTTTGCTCGATCAAGATGGCGAGCCTGACCAACTATCACCTCTGTATTCACATATAAACCAGAGCAAAATCTCTGCAAACCAAGACCCGTCCAACACCTCGGGTTTAAGAATTTGGCGTGCAAAAAATCACGTCTTAACGCCTGTTGCATTAGGAGACAAAGAGATCGGCTTACTCTTTGTTGCCCATTACAAACCGCTAGATAGCAGCACCATGAGCAGTGATGAAAGATACCTCCAAGCCAGTAACATCTACACAAAGGCCTAACTTATTAGCAATTGAGGTAGCCAAAAAATGAAAAAGCCCTTTGCATAAGCAAAGGGCTTTTTCACATTAAACAAGAGAAAGTCAGATAGAAATACTAAATACTGAAACTCGCACCACAACCGCAAGTTGATGTGGCATTTGGGTTTTGCACTGTAAATCGAGAGCCTTCTAAATTTTCTTTATAGTCCACTTCCGAACCAACTAGGTATTGAAAACTCAGAGGATCAACCACCAAACTAACGCCATCGCGTTTCACTTCCGTATCGTCTTCTTGATACTCTTCATCGAAAGTAAAACCATATTGAAAGCCAGAACACCCGCCACCAGTCACATATACACGCAACTTAAGACGGTCGTTTTCTTCTTCCTCAACCAAAGATTTCAACTTCGCAGCCGCCGCCTCTGTAAACTCAATAGGATCTACTGATTCAACACTACTCATTTTGACACCATAATAACTATTTTGAATGACCGAATTATCTTCTTAACCAAGTATTTTAGTCAAGTATTAATCAATGTTCACGAGTAGAGCGGAATCGAACATCAGGCCATTTTTCTTCAGCCATCATTAAGTTCACTCGTGTTGGCGCCAAGTAAGTTAAATGACCGCCACCATCAATCGCTAAATTATCACGACACTTATTCTTAAACTCTTCGAACTTCTTCGGATCATCACACTCAACCCAGCGAGCCGTATTAACATTCACGGCTTCGTAAATACATTCCACTTTGTATTCATCCTTTAGACGATAAGCAACTACTTCATATTGCAATTGACCAACCGCCCCAACAATAAGTTCATTGTTACGTTGCGGCATAAACAATTGAGTAGAACCCTCTTCAGAAAGCTGCTGTAAACCTTTTTGAAGCGCTTTCATCTTCATCGGATCTTTCAGTCGTACACGACGGAAAAGTTCAGGAGCAAAGTGAGGAATACCCGTAAATTTAAGATCCTCACCTTCTGTAAAGGTGTCACCAATCTGAATTGTACCGTGGTTATGCAAACCGATAATGTCGCCCGAAAATGCTTCTTCAACGCCGTCTCGATCACCCGCGGTAAAAGACACCGCATCCGTCACCTTAATGTCTTTGCCCAAACGACAATGGCGCATTTTCATTCCGCGACTGTAAGTACCAGAACAAACTCGCATAAAGGCAATACGATCTCGGTGTTTTGGGTCCATATTGGCTTGGATTTTAAAGATAAAGCCTGAGAATTTTTCTTCTAATGCAGAAACCTCACGTGAATTGGTTTCACGAGCAACTGGTGATGGCGCCCACTCAACAAATCCATCCAACATTTCACGAACACCAAAGTTGGACAAAGCCGTACCAAAGAAAACTGGTGTCAATTCGCCAGCCAAATAAGCGTCAAGTTCAAACTCGTGGCTCGCACCACGAACAAGCTCGATTTCTTCCATGTAAGCTTCCCAATCATCACCAAGCAGTTCTTTCGCTTCATCAGACTCCAAGCCTTCAATACGAACATCATCCATCAAGGTGTGACCGCGACCGCGTACAAAAACATGAATCGTATCTGTATAAAGGTTATAAACCCCTTTAAAGAAATCACTCATACCAATAGGCCAAGTAATCGGCGCGGCAGCAATTTTTAATACATCTTCCACTTCATCTAACAGTTCAATCGGATCACGAATATCTCGGTCCATTTTATTGATGAAGGTAAGGATTGGTGTATCGCGAAGGCGACAAACATCCATTAACTTGATGGTTCGATCCTCGACACCTTTCGCGCCATCAATAACCATCAAAACAGAGTCAACGGCTGTTAAAGTACGATACGTATCTTCCGAGAAGTCTTCGTGTCCAGGCGTATCAAGTAGGTTCACCATGCGGTCTTTATAGGGAAACTGCATCACAGAAGAGGTAATCGAAATACCACGCTGCTTCTCCATCGCCATCCAGTCAGATGTCGCATGTTTGTCGCCTTTGCGCCCTTTCACCGAACCTGCTGTTTGAATCAACTGACCAAGCAACAAAAGCTTCTCAGTAATGGTGGTTTTACCCGCATCAGGGTGGGAAATAATCGCAAAGGTGCGACGCTGCTCGACTTGATCGATAAACTCTTGAGACATGATAAATGATCTTCTACTGTGCATAAGACGCACCCTAAAAAAGGGTACGTAAAAGTGAGGTTAAAATAATTGGCGCTATTTTCGCTGATTTTCAACTTATACACAATCAATGCAGTCCAGAAAGCATACACAGACACACTTTAAGCAAACCATGTAGATACAAACAAACACTAAAAAGTAAACAAAAGATCAAAATTCATCTACCAATATAAAAAAATCCCTTTATGATGGAATTATAAACACCGCGACGGACCAAGGTTTTTTATATGCTGAATACCACCAGCCTAAGCTGGAAAACAATATTTCTATCGACATGTTTTTTAGCGACGACAACTTCTTCTTTTTTGATTTTTATTAATCTGCTACTACCAATAGGCAGCCACCTACTTCTAAATATCTCCCTCACACTTTTCACCTCCATTATTGGCATTAGCTATTTAATCGCAATCATAAAAAAGCAGTCTAACAAGCACTCAGAAATTACTGCGCAAATCGCAACAATAACCCAATTAAAAGAAGAATCTGATAAAAACAACGCTAACTTAGAGCATGCTTTAGAAATTTCTGAAGAAGGTTTGTGGAAGTGGAACCCTCAAACAGACGAGGTACTTCACAATAAACAATGGACTCTTATTTGTGGCACAGGAAAAGAGCAACAATCATTCGAAGACTTTGATAACTGCGTCTTCCCAGAAGATAAAGAAAAAGTTTACAAGGAAATTGAAAAACTCCTCCAACACAATATCCCCTTTAACCTCGAATACAGATTAAAACATCCCGATGGAAAAATTATTTGGGTTTGGGATAGAGCAAGTATCACCGAATATGACGAAGAAAATAACCCAGTTTGGATTGTAGGCCTCAGCCTAGATATTACAGCGAAGAAACAAAACCAAGAAATGGTTTCTAAATTTGCTTACTATGATCAATTAACTGGGCTTGCGAACCGCATTTATTTTGAAAACGCTTTAGCAAATACAGCAATACCAATCCAACAAAACAATCATTACAGTGTCCTTCTCTTTTTAGATTTAGATCGATTCAAGCTATTAAATGACAGCTATGGCCATCACATGGGCGATAAGCTTTTAGAGGAGATAGCACATAGATTAACCGTCAACAAACAGCCGAATACCACTGTATCACGGTTTGGTGGCGATGAATTTGCCGTTCTTTTCCCCGCCCTCAATACAAACCAAGCGACGACATCCAATCTAGCGAAAGACTATGCGAATCAGCTAATACAAAACCTTTCCGCACCTATGGAATTAAAAAGCGATGTGCAAGACATTCAAATAAAATACGCCATCACAACCAGTATCGGTGGAATTGTCTTTAAGTCTAATGAGCTACCGACTGAAAAGTTATTGCAGCTAGCCGATATCGCCTTGTATCGAGCAAAAGCTCATGGTGGCAACTCCGCAGTCATTTTCGACAACAATATGACAGACGATCTCCAATACACTGTCGAGTTACAAAAAAGCCTACATCAATCCGTTCTTAATCAAGATTTCTGTATCTATCTACAACCCAAGTATTCGGTTCACCATAAAATCATCGGAGCGGAAGCTCTGGTTCGTTGGGAGCATCCAGAATTAGGCACACTCGCACCCGCTGCTTTTATGGAAATGGCAGAAGAAAGCAATATGATTTTGCCTATTGGAAAGCTCGTATTAGAGCAAGCCTGCCAGCAATTAAAAGAGTGGCAGTCTTCGCCAGAAACAGAACATCTAGAAATATCCGTAAACTTAAGTGCAAAACAAATTTGGCAAGACTCTTTCGTAGAAGACTTTATACAGGTTATAGAGTCTCATACCATCAACCAAACAAAATTGATTTTAGAAGTGACAGAGTCTGTCCTCATCCGCGATATCAACGATGCAACTGAGAAACTAAATCAACTTAAAGAATATGGTCTATCCATTTCATTAGATGACTTCGGCACTGGCTTTTCTTCCTTAAGCTACCTTAGATCTCTCCCTATCGATGAGATCAAAATTGACAGATCTTTCATACAAGACATGAACACAGATCCGCAAGCTTACATCATGCTGAAATCCATTATAGGCCTCGCCAGCAATTTCAATCTCAAAGTCGTATCAGAAGGGGTGGAAGAGAAAGAACAACTAGAACAGTTAAAAGCACTTGGTATATTAATATTCCAAGGGTTTTACTTCAGTAAACCCATTAACAAGAAACAACTGGCTGTGCTACTTCAGCAAAACATCAACGAAGTATAATCAAGCCATTCCTCGACAAAGCACTTACCATAAAAAAAGGAGCCAGACCAACAAGGTCTAGGCTCCTTTTTAACATCTAACTAAACAGGTTTAGTCGTGTTTACTTTCTATTACCTCTGCTCCCTCAGCCTCTTTACGCTTAGGAAATAAACGGCGAACAGCGACAAAGAACAAAGGCACAAAGAAGATTGCTAATAAAGTAGCTGTCAAAGTACCACCCACAATACCAGAACCGATTGAGATTCGGCTATTTGCACCCGCGCCAGAAGACAGAGCCAAAGGCAATGTACCTACAATGAACGCCATCGAAGTCATAATGATTGGACGCAAACGCAAACGTGCTGCTTCCACCGCCGCATCCCACGCACTTGCTCCTTTACTGTAAGCCGCTTCAGCAAACTCAACAATAAGAATGGCGTTCTTCGAGGATAAACCGATCGTCGTCAATAAGGCTACCTGAAAGTAAATATCGTTCTCCAATCCTCGAAGATGCGCTGCAGCCGCAGCACCGATCACACCCAGCGGAATAACCAAAATCACAGAGAACGGAACCGTCCAACTTTCATATAAAGCAGCAAGACACAGGAAGACAACCAGAATAGAAATCGTGTACAAAATCTGTGTTTGACCACTAGATAATCGCTCTTGGTAAGACAAACCACTCCAAGCACCAGACGATCCTGCAGGCATAGCATCTGACAAACGCTGGATTTCATCCATTGCAACACCCGAGCTCACACCATCCGCGCCAGCACCTTCAATCTGATAGGAAGCTGAACCATTGAATCGGCTTAAACTTTTTGGTCCATAAGTCCATTCACTTGTCGCGAATGCAGACATAGGCGTCATGGTATTGTCAGCACCTCGAATATACCAATGCTGCAAGTCTTCAGGAGAAGAGCGATATTTCGCCTCACCTTGAATATAAACCGTCTTAACGCGACCACGATCAATAAAGTCATTCACATAACTACTCGCCCAAGCACTACTCAAAGTAGACGTTATGTCAGACATAGATAAGCCCAAAGCAGACGCTTTTTCTTGGTCAATATCTATATGAAGCTGTGGTGCTTCAGTGATACTACCCAAACGCACACCAGACAATAAAGGACTCGTGCGGGCATCAACCAACAACTGATCACGCATTTCTTTTAAAGTTTCACGATCGGTATTGCCAGAAGCTAACAACTGGAATGTGAAGCCATTAGTTTGACCTAATCCGCGAATAGAAGGTGGAATCAAAGAGAAAATCTGAGCATCTCGGATACTAGCAAAAGCACCATAAGAGCGGCCAACAATGGCACCAGCACTTTGTTGAGGCTCGGTTCGAAGATCCCAATCTTTTAAGGCTACAAACGCCAAACCAGCATTTTGCCCAGTACCCATAAAGTTAAAACCAGACACTGTAAACAAGTTACTTACGTTATCTTTTTCTGCCACTAAGAAATGATCTTCTACTTTTCTCATAACTTCGTTCGTACGAGCAAGAGACGCACCTTCAGGCAAAGACACCATCACAATCACTCGACCTTGGTCTTCCGTAGGCAGGAAGCCTGTTGGCAAGTTCGTCATCAAATAACTTAATGCCCCAACAATAATCCCGTACCCAAGGAACCAACGGATTGGCTGTCTAATCAAGCGAGAAACACGATTCGAGTAAGAATCCGTTGCACGGTCGAAGTTTCGGTTAAACCAACCAGACAAACCTTTCTTAGACGCTTCATGATTCGGCTTTAATAAAGTCGCACACAAAGCGGGCGTTAATGTCAGCGCAACAATGACTGAAAGTGTCATTGCCGCAACAATAGTCACAGAGAATTGGCGATAAATCACACCAGCAGAACCACTGAAGAAAGCCATAGGTAAAAATACCGCAGACAAAACGACCGCAATACCGATCAAGGCACTGGTAATTTCCTTCATGGATTTTTTCGTTGCTTCTTTAGGAGATAGATTTTCTTCGGCCATCACCCGCTCGACGTTTTCTACCACAACGATGGCATCGTCCACCAGCAGACCAATGGACAATACAATACCAAACATGGTTAAGGTATTAATCGAGAAACCGAATACATCTAAAACACCAAAAACACCTAACAAAACCACAGGAACAGCGATTGCAGGAATCAAGGTCGCGCGCCAGTTTTGAAGGAAAATAAACATAACAATGACCACCAAAGCGATGGCTTCAAATAATGTTTTTACCACCTCTTCAATGGAGATTTTAATGAACGAAGTGTTATCTACTGGATAAGCTAATTTATAACCATCTGGAAAATCAGCTTGCATCTGCGAAAGAACAGCTTTAACGCCTTCCGAAGTAGACAAGGCATTCGCCCCTGAAGACAGCATCACAGCAAGACCAGAAGCAGGATGGCCATTTAAGCGACCAATGTTGTCATAAGACTCACTGCCAATCTCAACCTTCGCTACATCACTCAAGCGCACTGTCGCACCACTGTCGTCATACGCCAATATGATGTTTTCGAACTCTTCCACTGTTTGCAGCTTGGATTGCGCTGTCACAGTAGCGTTCAACTCTTGGCCATTGATAACAGGATAAGAACCAATACTACCTGCAGCTACTTGAGTATTCTGAGAACTGATAGCTGAAGAGATATCCGATGGCATCAAGTTGTATGAAGCAAGCTTCAGAGGGTCCATCCAGACTCTCATGGAATATTCAGAACCAAAGACACGTATGCTACCAACACCGTCTACACGGGCGACAGCGTCTTCAATGCTTGATGTTAAAAAATCAGAAATATCGTAAGCAGAATCTGTGTCTGTTTCGTCGTAAATAGCCGCCACCAAAAGAAAGTCGGAATTCGACTTAGTCACAGTTACACCGCTGTTCTGCACGGACTCTGGCAAGCTAGATGTTACTTGCTGGATTTTATTCTGCACCTGTACTTGAGCAATATCCGCATCCGTACCTTGTTCAAAGGTCACCGTAATACTTGAGCTACCCGCCGATGTACTGGAAGAAGAAAAGTACAACAAGCCATCTAAGCCAGTTAGCTGTTGTTCTAAAATTTGCGTCACACTGTTTTCAACCGTCTCTGCCGAAGCACCAGTATAGTTAGCAGAAATACTCACCGAAGGCGGCGCAACATCAGGATACTGAGAAATCGGCAAAGTCGTTATCGAACCTAAACCGGCCAGCATGATGGCGATGGAAATAACCCACGCAAAAACGGGTCGATTAATAAAAAACTGAGCTAGCATTGCAACACTCCTTAGTTTGCAGACGCTGTAGCGTCAGTTTTATCTGAGAACGAGCCAGTTGCCGAATCAAATATTACTTCAACAGGATTCACTTCACTGCCTGTTCTCACCTTCGTACTGCCTTGAACAATGACTTTATCGTTAGCACTCACACCGGAAGTCACAAGCCATTGGTTACCAATTGCTCGGTTAATTTCCAGCATGTGTTTTTCTACGACATTACTTGAGTTCACAACGTAGGCATAAGGTTTTCCTTTAACGTCTCTAGACACACCTTTTTGTGGGATCAATAAACCATTGCTGTCTGTCGCTTCATGGATTTCACCACGTACAAACATACCAGGTAACAATAGATTGTCCGGATTTGGAAACTCAGCTCGCAACGTAACACTACCTGTAGACTCATCAACACTCACTTCACGAGCTTTCAGCTCGCCGTCGTACATGTAAGTCGTGCCATCTTCTAAAGTAAGCGACACTTTATCGCTACCGATTTCAAACTGGCTTTCAGTGTGCAACAAAGAACGCTGCTTCAACTGATCCAAACTACTTTGTGATAAATCCACATAAATAGGGTCAAGTGAACGAACGGTTGTCAGAGCCGTTGTCTGGCTCGCAGTTACCAAAGCCCCCACCGTCACTTCAGAAATCCCAATGCGACCATCAATCGGAGAGGTGATTTTAGTGTGCTCTAAGTTGATCTTAGCGCTCTCAAGTGCCGCTTCTGCTTTCTTTTGGCTTGCAACCGCTTCAAGGTAAGCAACATGAGCATCATCACTGTCAGACTGAGAAACGTTATTTTGCTTACGCAACTGCGCATAACGTTCGTCTGTTTGCTTTGCAGAAACCAAAGTCGCGTTCGCAGACTCTAAGTCCGCTTGCGCTTGCTTATAAGAAGACACATAAGTGGAATCATCAATTAAATAAAGGACATCGCCAGCACTCACTTGCTGACCTTCATCAAACAATCTCTGCTTAACCAAACCGCCTACTTGAGGGCGAATTTCAGCGGTTAAACTTGCTGTTGTTCTGCCTGGTAGTTCAGCTTTCAATTCAACACGTTGTGGTTCAATCACTACAACCCCAACTTCAACCTTTGGAGCTGCCTGAGCCACAGGAGCTGTCTTTACTTCTTCTTGACACCCCGCTAAAAGCGCTAACAGTAGAAAACCCGAAGCGTATTTTGATTTTGTGAGCATTGATTTGAGTTCCTTTTAAATTAAAAAATCGTTGGCATAACTATAATGTATAGCCATACCCATAATGTAGGATGAAACGTGTAAATGAATGTAAATCGACCACTTTACTGCATTTAATATGATTTAAGTTTTTGCATGATTAATGCCACTGAATAACAAAACGCCAAACTTCCCTTTTTCTTCCATTATTCAACCACCAACAACCTCGCAATATAAACAGCTTTTAATTAATTTAGGAGAAATAGACTCTTTTTAATATAAGGTATTAATGCTTCTTAAATATCCCTTTTATTTGTGACCAACGGCTTACCAACATGGCAACAAATATTAAAAAGCACCCGAATACCTGACCGATTGTCATTACTTCATCAAACCAAAGCACAGCAAAAATCGCAGCCCAAACAGGCTCCAAATTCATAATGACGGCACCGTGACTAACAGGCGTCAAACTCAAACCATAAGTTTGTAATAAATAACGCAAACTTGTTGCAATTAATGTACTGGCGAAAAACCATCCAACAACTTCTAGCTCAACACTCTGAGGTAGGCTCTCTGTCAAAAATGATACGCAAAGCAACAGAACGCCCGCTGCACTTAATTGAATACTGGTCAGCACCAAAACATGCATACGAACGAGAAAGCGTGACAGAAGGTTTAGCTGAAAAGCGATACCAATTGCCGTTCCAAGGAAATATAAATGCGCCACTTCAAAACTCAAACCATTGCTTAGCGCTAAAAACGCCAACCCAACAACAGCCACTGGTAAAGCAACCCAAATACTCAAAGGGGGACGAACACCAAATACTAAACGACCGATAATCGGCACAAACACTACGCCAAGACAGGTAATAAAAGCCCCAACGCCAAGGTTCGTTCCTTTATCCAAACCTGTTATCCAG
This sequence comes from Marinomonas algae, assembly GCF_047525555.1. Taxonomy (NCBI): domain Bacteria; kingdom Pseudomonadati; phylum Pseudomonadota; class Gammaproteobacteria; order Oceanospirillales; family Oceanospirillaceae; genus Marinomonas; species Marinomonas algae. The sequence continues at coordinate 736,013 of NZ_JBLIXK010000001.1, forward strand.
CTCATCATTGCAACGCCCATCACAGCACCGATCATAATCGCTTGCTTGACGTCTCCCCACTGAATAACACGAAAGTATTTTTGCCCAACAAGAAACAGAACAAAACCCGCTATCAGAAAACGAGCACCCATAAAAAACAAAGGTGGCAATCCTGCTAACGCCTCTTTGGAAAAAATCCATCCAAAAGCAGCCAAAACCGTCACTAAAACCAATATCCATTCAGCTTTAAAACCAGAATCTTGTCTCACTCTAATTCCTTAGTAATCAATAACGCTCTGAGGTAAAAGCCGGTGAGTTTAACAATAAGAAGAGAAATAAAAACAGGAAAGAAAAAGAAAGCGAATAAAAAGCCCACTCAGCTTCTCACATTCAAGATATGAAGGTTTCAATACTCTGATTTAAATTGCCTTTGCCCAACAGAATAGCCAAAGCAATGGCTGGCAAAAGGAAATTTAAAAGCCGTAAAGTCTGAGGTTTCCAGATTGTTTTAAAAGAAAAATTTGATCAAACAGTAATAAACATGTTTTTTATAATTGATTAACATCATAACCATAAACGGGATCTAACTTTGACTGGATGAGGTCTGGTGCAAATTGAGAAGCAGCTTTTAACGCCTTAAGTTTCATTTTCCCAACAAGTCCACCGTGCATGTGATACAAGCCCGCATTGGCTTTGGACATTTTTTGAATCTTGGTCGCTCGTGGTTTACGGATTTTCTCATACTCGATCAATGCATCAGAAAGCCTGTGGTCTGCAACACATTTCACCAGAACATAAGCATCTTCAATTGCCATAGCAGCCCCTTGCGCCATAAAAGGCAACATAGGGTGGCAAGCATCTCCGAGTAATGCCACACGCCCTTGATGCCAAGTAGGCAGCTCATCTCGACCATTTAATGCCCATAAAAAGCTATTGCTTGCTGCAGACAAAATCTCTGTCACTTCAGGATGCCAATCAGAAAAGCTTTGCTTAAGCTCTGCGACATTCCCCTCCTCGCGCCATGATTCAGAAGTCCAATCATCACGTTCTTCTACTGCGACAAAATTCACATATTCACCACCACGCAAATAATAGCTAACGAAATGGCGATTCGGACCAACCCAAACACACGCATCAGGCTGAACTTTCACCTTCAACTCACTGACCGGAACAATCCCGCGCCACGCGACTTGCCCCATGAAAGTCGCTTTTTCATGACCTAACATTTGTTCTCGTACAGTGGAGTGAATCCCGTCTGCGCCTACCAATAAATCCGCAGCCAACGTACGACCATCATCTAAAGTAGCCTGAACGCTCTTTTCTGCTGTCTCAGCGTAATGAGTCATATTGGCACTTAAGATGAACTCAACACCTGCTGCCTTGCAACCATTTACTAATACACGATGTAAGTCTGCTCTATGCAAATGCCAATAAGGAGCACCATAACGATGAATGGCCTGATCCGCTAAAGGAACTTTTAGATAGTAATCACCCGTTTTATAGTCACGCATTGAAGCATGCTGTGGCGTAAAGGCATATTGGCTCAATTCGGTTTCCAACCCCAAGTGTCGCAATACTTTTAACGCATTTGGGCTTATCTGTAATCCAGCTCCCACCTCGCCAAAGCACTCAGCCTGTTCCAAAACCGTGACGTGGATATTCTGCTTCGCAAACGCTAATGCAGCGCTTAAGCCACCGATTCCAGCACCGACGATTATAATGCGACTAACTTGGCTCACTTATCTTCCCTCTCTTAATGCGCGATAACAGCGTCAACTGAACAAGCGCACCATGATAATGAATTTATTTCGCTGTAAAACAGACCTAGATCATGAAACGAAAAACCATTTTTCGCCATTATACAGACAAACAGTATGGCGCGATCCTTGCTTTGAATATTGTTAATAATGCGTCGTCATTATGTTAATTGAATAAAAGCGATACTTTGACCATCCTTGGTCTAACCTTGTACAGCAAAGACGTCTCCCAAAGATGGGGCGGGCGCACAAAAAAAGTACACCGACATGTGCAAAATTAAAGCACACGCCTCCAGGATAATGTAGAGAACGAGGTATACATGGAAACACTAACAAGCCAATACCAATCATCAGATTTTTTTGATGAATTAATTGATAAAGATGGAACACCAAGATCACCAGCAAAACAACTTTTAGGCTATTTAGACAGCTTATCTGAAGAAGAACTAGAAAAGAGGCGAACAACAGCCGAAGCCACCATACAAGAAATGGGCATTAGCTTCACGGTGTACACAGAAGAAGGCAACATAGATAGAGCATGGCCCTTTGATATTGTCCCCCGAACCATAAAAGCATCAGACTGGAAAATAGCAGAAGCGGGACTAAAACAACGTCTCAAAGCACTCAACCTCTTCATCGACGATCTCTACCACGACCAAAACGTCATCAAAGACGGCATCATCCCAGAACACATCATCAAAGACTCCAAAAACTTCAGACCAGAATGTGTCGGCGTATCACCTGCTTACGGTGTTTGGGCGCATATTTGTGGCACGGATTTAGTTCGCGATGAAAATGGTGATTTCTTTGTTTTAGAAGACAACCTACGCGTCCCATCTGGTGTATCTTACATGCTAGAAAACCGTGCCATCACTAAACGTGTATTACCGGAATTATTCGAGAACGAATCCATACTACCGGTCGACTCATACACCTCTCAATTATTTGATACCTTGGTGTCTTTGTCCCCTAGAGACATTGAGAATCCAGAAATCGTGGTTTTAACACCCGGCATATATAACTCAGCCTATTTCGAACACGCCTTTCTTGCTCAGCAAATGGGGGCAGAATTGGTGGAAGGCAGCGACTTGTTTGTCGACAGCGATGACTGTGTTTACATGAAAACCATTGATGGCCCAGAACGTGTCGATGTAATTTACCGTCGTATCGACGACCTCTTCATTGACCCTGAAGCCTTCGATCCAGAATCTGTTTTGGGTGTCGCTGGGCTCATGCGCGCATGGCGTAAAGGCAATGTGGCTCTTGCCAATGCACCCGGTGCGGGCGTAGCCGATGACAAGGTTGTCTATGCTTATGTTCCAGAGATTATTCGTTACTATCTAAACGAAGAACCAATTCTGAAAAACGTTGAAACCTTCCTGTGCGATGATCCAGAACAACGTGCTTATGTGTTGGAAAATCTGGATAAATTAGTAGTAAAACCTGCGAATGAATCTGGTGGTTACGGCATGCTAGTTGGCCCACACTCAACGAAAAAAGAGCAAGCATTATTTGCAGATTTGATCACCAAGCATCCAAGAAATTATATAGCTCAGCCTACGCTCAAACTATCAACGTCTCCCACGCTAATCTCCAAAGGAACATTAGAACCTCGCCATTTGGATTTGCGTCCGTTTATTTTGCAAGCCAAAGACTCTTATGTCACAACGGGTGGCTTGACCCGCGTCGCAATGAAAAAAGGTTCCTTGGTCGTTAATTCGTCACAAGGTGGTGGTAGTAAAGACACTTGGATCGTTGACACTAAGGGGGAATAATTATGTTATCTAGAGTTGCAGAGCGTTTATATTGGAGCGCAAGATACTTAGAGCGCGTTGAAAACACCGCCCGTTTAGTCAGCGTTTATGATGACTTACTGTTCGACCTACCAAACGACATCAATGTGTCTTGGTACAACCTGATTGAAATTCTCAGTGGCGAAGACACCTTTGAACAGCGCTACAAGGTAAAAGACGAGCGCAATGTCGTGAAATTTTTGCTCGCTGATGACACCAATCCAAGTTCTATTTTGTCTTCTCTCAAAATGGTTCGAGAAAACATCCGAACCACTCGCGACGTGGTGCCTAAAGAAACCTGGGAGTTGATTAACGAACTAGATCTATACGCTCAGAAAAATATTAAACAAGGCATTAACCGTTCAGAGCGCCACCTTTTCTTGAACACCATCATTGAAGGCTGTCAAAAAATCATTGGCCTTTTTGCTGGCGCGATGAGCCGAGATTCTGGCTGGCATTTCTTGATCATGGGGCGCTATTTGGAGCGCGCAGATATGGGAACTCGTATTCTAGATGCCGCCGTTTCCTTAATGTTGCAATCAGATCAAGAAGCCAGAATTCAACTTGGCCAAGTAACTTGGTCGAAAGTCCTCAAATCTCAAAGTGCTTACTTTGATTACCGTCGCACAGTCAGAACCTCAATCAACGGCGCAAAAGCCACAACCTTTTTGATGAACGACCCATGCTTCCCACGCAGCTTGGATTATTGCTTCGGCCAAATCAGTGAAGCGGCAAAAAAACTGCCTCGTTCTGCACTAATAGTTGCTCAAGCAAATAAAATTTTTGAATTTAAATACCCACTTTCAAGTTCGGAAGATCTAAACGAAGACTTCCACAACCACCTTAACGAATTACAAATCGCCATTATTGAAATTAACCATAAAATCACAGAAAACTGGTTTCAATTTAGGCAGGGAGACGCTGCATGACCATTAGAGTCGCAATACAGCACAAAACCACTTACGAGTTTGACCGCTTTATTAATGTCGCCCCTCATGTTTTAAGACTACGACCTGCGGCACATTCTCGTACCAAAATTCACGATTATTCTTTAAAAGTTTTACCGGAAAAGCACTTTATCAATGTGCAACAAGACCCTTTTGGAAACTTTCAGACACGCTTAGTGTTTCCTGAAAAAACCAATAAGCTTGAATTTATCGTAGAAGTAATCGCCGACATGACGGTGATCAACCCATTTGACTTCTTTGTGGAAAGCTACGCAGAAGAATTCCCTTTTGCGTACGATAAAGCCCTTAAAAAAGAATTAGAGCCTTATTTAAAAGTCACAGAGTCTTGCCCATTATTGGACAAATGGCTATCAACCGTTGACCGCAAAAACACACCCGTAAATGACTTTTTAGTTGCCATCAATAGTCGGTTAGCGAGTGATATAGGTTACGGGATTCGTTTAGAGCCAGGTGTCCAAACTTGTGAAGAAACTCTGACACTGAAAAAAGGATCTTGCCGCGATACGTCTTGGTTATTGGTTCAAATTCTTCGTAGCCTTGGGTTCGCTGCTCGTTTTGCATCGGGTTATTTGGTGCAACTGACAGCCGATGTGAAAGCCCTCGACGGCCCTTCTGGACCAGAAGAAGATTTCACTGACTTACACGCTTGGTGTGAAGTTTTCTTACCTGGCGCAGGCTGGGTTGGGTTAGACCCGACATCTGGCTTGTTCGCAGGCGAAGGTCACATTCCTTTAGCTTGTACTCCTGAACCAGCTTCTGCAGCGCCAATCACAGGCTTCATCGATGAATGTGAATGTGAATTCAGCTACAGCAACACAGTTACTCGTATCCATGAAGACCCTCGCGTTACAAAACCTTATGCAGAAGGTGAATGGGAAACCATCAAAGCACTTGGGTTCGCTGTTGATGAAGAGCTTGAAAAAGGCGATGTTCGTCTGACTATGGGTGGCGAGCCGACTTTCGTCTCCATTGACGACATGGATTCCGAACAATGGAATACAGGTGCGTTGGGCGCAGATAAGCTCAAACTTGCGAAAGACTTGCTTCTGAAAATGAAACAAGAATTTGGCGCAAATGGCCTGCTTCATTATGGACAAGGTAAATGGTATCCAGGTGAGGAAATTCCTCGCTGGGCGCTAGGATGTTTCTGGCGAACGGACGGTGTTGCTCTTTGGAATGATCCAAAATATCTGGCTCGTGTTGATACTAATTATAAACACACCATCAAAGACGCAGAAGCCTTTGGTACAGCCTTATGTGAGCAGCTTAACCTAGACAAAAAGTACCTTCAGAGCACTTACGAAGATACTTTGTACTATTTATGGTTAGAACAATCTTTGCCCGCGGATGCAGACCCAACCAAAGCGGATCTAAAAGACGATTTAGAACGCCGCCGCTTGGCGAAATTATTGAACCGTGGATTAAGCCAAACCACAGGTTATTTGTTGCCGTTGGAGTTTAATACCATCACAAACAGTTGGGACAGCTCACTTTGGCCAATGCGAAGTGATGTAATTACTCTCATCCCTGGCGACAGCCCAATGGGTTATCGCTTACCACTTAATTCTTTGCCAGCTGTCGCAGAAGAAGACAGGATTCCAGACCGAGACCCTTTTGATCCGCGACAACCATTGGCTAATAAGAAAGGGTCACCTTCACTCAGCAATTCAGCCAAACCAAGTGCAGCGAAAGTGACTCCGAAAACATCTACTAAGCAAGAGAAAGTGCTTAAAAACGTTATTCGAACCTCTTTGTGTATCGAGCCTCGCGATGGCCGTTTACATATCTTTATGCCACCTATGACACACTTAGAACACTTTGTGTCTTTGCTAGAATACATAGAGCAAGTGGCGAAGGAATTAGAACTTCCGATCGTGATTGAAGGTTATGAACCACCGAAAGATCCACGTTTGCAAAAGTTCCTAATCACTCCAGATCCAGGTGTTATTGAAGTGAACATTCATCCTGCATCAAGCTGGAAGGAATTGGTTCACAATACGGAAACCCTCTACCATCAAGCCTACTTGTCTCGCCTCGGCGCAGAAAAATTCATGCTAGATGGTCGTCACACAGGCACCGGTGGCGGTAATCACGTCACATTAGGTGGTCGTACTCCTGCCGACAGCCCACTATTACGTCGCCCAGAATTACTGCAAAGCTTGGTGACATTCTGGCAGCATCACCCTGGTTTGTCGTACCTGTTCTCCGGCATGTTCATTGGCCCTACCAGCCAAGCGCCTCGCCCAGATGAAGGCAGAGACGAAGCTCTGTATGAAATGGAAATCGCTTTCCAAAACATGCCAGAAGGCTTAGTAGATGAACCTTGGTTAGCTGATCGGCTGATGCGCAATTTATTGGTCGATATTACAGGGAACACGCACCGTTCAGAGTTTTGTATCGATAAACTTTATGCGGCAGGCAGCGCAAGCGGCCGACAAGGCTTATTGGAGTTTCGTGGTTTTGAAATGCCGCCACATCCTCATATGTCTTTGGTGCAAATGCTGTTACTACGTTGCTTGGTTGCTCGCTTCTGGAAGAAACCATACAAAAAGCCACTTGTTCGCTGGGGCACCAGCCTGCATGACAAATTCATGATGCCGCACTTTGTTTGGCAAGATGTGAAAGAAGTGGTCGAAGATTTACAGCGTCATGGCTTCCCATTCAAATTAGAATGGCTTGCGCCTTTTGAAGAGTTCCGTTTCCCTCATTATGGCCGTAAGAAAATCGACGACATGGAGATCGAATTACGCTGGGCAATCGAGCCTTGGCACGTTCTTGGTGAAGAAGTCACAGGATCAGGTACAGCCCGTTATGTGGACTCTTCTGTCGAGCGATTACAAGTCAAACTGTCTGGCTTAACAGACAGCCGATATGTCTTAAGTTGTAATGGCCGCAGAGTACCCATTCGCTCAACTGGTCGTAAAGGTGAGTATGTTGGTGCAGTTCGCTACAAAGCATGGGCGCCGCCGTCTGCTTTACACCCAACTCTTGGCATGGACACACCTTTGGTATTTGACCTTATTGATACGTGGAATGGTTTATCAGTAGGCGGTTGTACTTATCATGTGTCTCATCCTGGAGGCCGGACTTACGACAATGTGCCAGTGAACAGCAATGAAGCAGAAGCGCGACGTGTGAATCGTTTCTGGGATCATGGCTTTACTCAAGGAGCCTTGTCACCACCGCCAGCATTTAGTGCTTTGCGCGCTTTTTATCCTAATGAAGAGGCGCCTCGCCCTATGTCGCCACCTGCGGAAGAACCAATGAATGAATATCCGCATACATTAGACCTAAGGAAGCAGTATAATGTTCTCTAATATTTAATTTTTAGGCTCAAGAACATTATGCAACTTCAAACAGGTAACTTTATAACGTCGGTGATAGATGAAAAGCCGACGTTATCTTCCGCCTATGACTCTCCACTTAATGCTTATGATGAAGCCTTCATGAGCGACCGCCAGCCTCGTAAACATTGGGAGCCAATGTTACGAGGTATGAGCAATCTGACCAATGAAGAAATGCTCGACAGACAAAGACGCGCCCAACGAATTCTTCGCGAAGACGGTGCAACATATAACTTAAACAGTGACCCTCTTACTCCCAGCGTTTGGTCATTGGATCTTATCCCGAATATTATTCCAACCGATGAATGGCTAGCGATTGAACAAGGTCTAGCGCAAAGATCGACCCTTTTTGATCTCATTTTAAAAGACCTTTATGGTCCACAAGAACTATTAAGAAACGGTATTATTCCTTCTGAAATTATTTTCAGTCACCCTGGGTTTTTACGTCAATGCCACGGTGTTACCGTACCTGGCACTCACCAATTGCTCTTACATGCAGTGGATTTAGTTCGTGATTCGTCTGGACAATTTCAAGTGATTGGTGACCGAACACAAGCTCCAAGCGGTGCAGGTTATGCCTTAGAAAATCGCACTGTTGTCTCTCGTGTGATTCCGAACAGCTTCCGTGACAGCCAAGTTCGACGCTTAGCCAGCTTCTTCCAGTCCTTCAAAAACATGCTTTCCACTCTTGCCTGTGAATGGACAGACACACCACGTATCGTCATGCTGACGCCCGGTGCTTTTAGCAGCACCTATTTCGAACAAGCTTATCTATCTAACTATTTGGGTTTTCCTTTAGTTCAAGGCAGTGACTTAACCGTGCGAAACGGCGCAGTTTGGATGAAATCGCTCAATGGCTTAGCACGAGTCGATGTAATTTTACGTCGCGTGGAAGACTCCTATTGCGACCAAGCTGAACTGAAAGTGGATTCATTTTTAGGCGTACCAGGCTTATTAGAAGTAGTTCGTGCTGGTAATGTTGTGCTTGCAAATCCATTAGGCAGTGGCATTTTAGAAGCGCCAGCTCTGGTCAAATTTTTACCTGCCATTAGTGAATTCTTAATGGGCGAACAATTAACGCTGCCATCGGTTGCCTCTTGGTGGTGTGGCGACAAAGCTGATTTGGCTTATGTTATTGAAAACATTAGCAATCTAATTATTAAACCAGCAAGTCGACAACATAATAGCTGCAGTATTTACGGCCACACACTGACCGCTGAACAAAAACAAAGCGCCATTGAGAAAATTAAAAAACAGCCTCACCTTTATGTCGCACAAAGCTATATTCCAGGGTCAATGACGCCAGTCTGGTTAGACGGAAAAATGCAGGCTCGACCAAGTTTGCTTCGTGCTTTTACTGTGGCGAACTCAAAAGATTACACCGTTATGCCTGGTGGTTTATCACGCGCAGGCGAATCGGACAAAGAAGCGATTGTTTCCAATATCACTCACTCAAAAAGCAAAGACACTTGGATTCTAGCTGCGGAGCCAGAGCAGCCAACAAAAAACAACAGCGAACAAATTCTTCTACAAGACGAAGCTTTACAAGCGAACTTGCCAAGCCGAGTTGTGGAAAATCTATTTTGGATGGGCCGCTACGCTGAGCGTGCTGAAATTGGCATGCGCTTACTTCGCACTATATTCAAACAAATGAACGGCGTAGACCCTTTACCAGAAGAAAGTAAACGCACATTGCTTGAAATGGCATCAATCCAAACCGGCTGTTTACCAGGCTTTGTAGAAGCCGATGAAGCTTTATTAGCCAACCCAGAAGAAGAACTGGTTTCGCTTATTACTGACGCCAGCAGAGCCGGCTCCATCAAGGCAAACCTGCAAGCAATGCTCAGTTGTAGTGAACAAGCAAAAGAGATGCTCTCTGCCGATACTCGTATTATTATCAACGAGTTACGTGACCATATTCATGAATTGGATCGAGCTTACACCAATGGTTTGCCTTCCGCGCCAGAAGAATCTCTTGATAGCTTAGTCACATCGTTACTGGCTCTATCAGGCCTTAACCACGAAAGTATGTTGCGCGGGCTAGACTGGACATTCCAAGAAATTGGTCGTCGTACTGAGCGAGCTTTGCAAACGGCCACCTTGCTTCGTTCAGCACTCACCAAGCCTTTACCTGATGTACCTCAGCAACAAATTCTGGAGTCTGTTTTATTAAGCGTTGAGGCCTTAATTTCTTTCCGCCGCCGCTATCGCAACCGAGCGCGCGTCGCTTATGGCTTAGATTTATTAATGATCGACGGCACTAACCCTCGTTCTCTGCTTTATCAAGTGGAGCAATTACGTCGTTACATCAAAGAGTTACCAAGAAATAAGACAACAACGGCCGGACTCAGCCCAGAAAATAAAATCATCATAAAATGTCTGAATGACATTCAATTGGCTGACTTGGAAGAACTGGCAACAATCGACGAGGCAACGCAAAGCCGTCATGCTCTTGAAGAATTGATGACTGAATTACTCGAACAGTTAGAGCAATTCACCGTTTTAATCAGCGATAAATACTTTGACCACACTGCGGGACCTCAACCTCTGATGAAAGCCATTGGGGAAAATAATTTATGAGATATCGTGTCCGACACATAACGGAATATACCTACGGCGCACCTGTAAGCCTATGCTATAACATGGCGCATCTACTGCCGAGAGACACTCGTAATCAGCGATGTATTAATCAAAAGATTCAGATTAATCCACCACCGATTTATAAAAGCGAAGGAGAAGATTACTTCGGCAACCAGACCTTTTATTTTTCAATCCAAGAGGCGCATAAGAAACTCGTCATCGATGTTTCAACTGATTTTGAAATCGTTCCGACAGACACTTATAAGAAACAAACGCTCCACGCGATGACTTGTGGTGAATTGCGTAATCTTTTAAATGCGCCAGACACACCAGAATTACGCATGGCAAAAGAGTATCTATTAGACTCTCCTCAAATACGCAGCTCAAATGAATTGAAAGCGTACGCTGAAAGCACTTTTAGTGATGAGAAACCTGTTCTGGAAGCCGCACTTAATTTTACTCACAAGATCTTTACTGAATTCAAATTTGACCCAAACACCACCACGGTTGCGACTCCATTAGAACAAGTTCTGAAACAGCGTAGCGGGGTTTGTCAGGATTTCGCTCATTTGGCGATAGGCTGTTTGCGCTCTGTCGGTCTTCCAGCAAGATACATGAGTGGCTATTTAGAAACCTTGCCACCACCGGGACAAGAAAAACTGGTTGGCGTCGATGCTTCCCACGCTTGGTTTGCTGTCTTTATTCCTAATATTGGGTGGGTCGAATTTGATCCAACCAATGATCTAATGCCAAGTGATCAACACATTGTAACGGCGTGGGGACGAGATTATTCGGATGTCACTCCTCTTCAAGGTGTCATTTTTGAAGGTGGTGGATCTCAGCAGCTGGCGGTTTCTGTAGATGTAAAAAGACTTTAGCTTAATAGCATGTACAGCAGATATAGGTTAAGCTTCGCGCAATTATGGGAGAGCTGGTTATCAGTTCTCCCCCCGCCTTTGATAAAACACGAGAACATCTATGAGTTTCAACAAACTTGGGCTTTCTGCCTCTATTTTAAAAGCCATTGAAGACCAAGGCTACACCAAGCCATCGGCAATCCAAGAACAGGCAATACCAGCCATTCTTGAAGGCAAAGATGTCATGGCTGCAGCTCAAACAGGTACAGGTAAAACAGCAGGATTCACACTGCCATTACTGGAACGTTTGAGTCATGGAGAAAACGCTCAAAATAACCAAGTACGTGCATTAGTACTGACGCCAACTCGTGAGTTGGCAGCTCAAGTTGCAGAAAGTGTAAAAAATTACGGCCAACACCTGTCTCTCAAATCTACCGTGGTTTTTGGCGGCGTTAAAATTAACCCTCAAATGATGGCTCTTCGCCGTGGCGCAGATATATTAATCGCAACGCCTGGCCGAATGATGGATTTATACAACCAAAAAGCTGTTCGCTTCGATAAGCTAGAAGTGCTTGTATTGGATGAAGCTGACCGCATGCTGGATATGGGTTTTATCCACGATATTAAAAAGATCTTGGCGATTTTGCCTAAGAAACGTCAGAACCTATTATTCTCTGCAACTTTCTCTCCTGAAATTCGCCAACTGGCAAAAGGCCTAGTGAATAATCCGGTAGAAATCTCTGTCACGCCACGTAATGCCACTGCCGTTTCTGTAGAGCAATGGTTACATCCTGTTGATAAAAAGCGTAAAACCGAACTGCTGATTAAACTCATCAAAGACGGTAAATGGGATCAAGCATTGGTTTTCTCTCGCACGAAACACGGTGCGAATAAAATCACCAAATTACTGGAAGAAGCAGGCATTCGCGCCAGCGCCATCCATGGCAACAAAAGCCAAGGAGCACGTACTCGCGCATTGGCGGACTTTAAAGATGGGCGCATTCGAATTCTTGTCGCGACAGACATTGCTGCCCGTGGCCTAGACATTGAACAGTTACCTCACGTAGTCAACTTCGACCTTCCTGATGTGGCAGAAGATTATGTCCACCGTATTGGTCGTACAGGCCGTGCTGGCGCAACAGGTAAAGCGATTTCATTGGTTGCAGCTGACGAACTAGATCAATTGCGTGCGATTGAGCGTTTAACTCAGAAACTAATTGAGCGTCGTTATGACGATGACTTCATACCAACCCACATGCTGCCAGACACAACATTGGATACACGCCCTATCAAGCCTAAGAAGCCGAAAAAGCCAAAAGCACCTCGTGATCAAAATGGCGGAGCAAGAAATACAAACAGCCCAAAAAAAGGCAATGCGCCCAAATCCGGTAATCGTCGTCCAGCAGCACCAAAAGCCGACGTGACACCTGGTCAAGGCTTGCGTAGCAAACCTCTTGCGCCTGCTAGAAAAAATCGCCGACCAACTCAAGATCAAAACTAAGTTATAAGTCGTTAGATACATAAAAGCCCTTAGTGAAAAATCACTAAGGGCTTTTTTATAAAGGCCATAAGCCTTCAATATCATCTCATCTAAAGCACTGTTTTATTGCTAATTGTTTATATTCAATAGTGACATAAGGCTTTTAAATTTATTGGTTAGATTTAAAGACGATGTAAGGTTTTTTAGCTTTTCCGTCTCAGGATTAATCAATTGATCTTTAGCGATTAACCAAGGAACAGGCTTACTCAATAAATAACCTTGCATATGCTGACAACCTAACTCCCGTAAATAAACAAATTGCTCTGCTGTTTCAACACCTTCAGCAACGGTATCAAGCTGATAAGACTCTGCAATCGAAAGAATAGCTTGGATAATTCTTCCTGAAGACACACTTTCTGTTTCCAACAAATCAACAAAGGATTTATCAATTTTCAATCCATTTACTGGGTAATTCACCAGCTGATTAAAAGAAATATAACCCGTACCAAAGTCGTCTAAAACAAGCTTCACGCCGAGGGCACGTATACTTTCTAATACATTAATCCCCTCTTGTCCGATTTCAACAAAGCTTGTCTCGGTCAACTCCAACTCAATCCATTCCGGAGGTATATCATATTTTTCTAAAAGGTCTCTTAAGGAACTGATAAATAGAGGGTTATTCAACTCATCGCAAGACATATTGATACAAAATGTCAGAGCTTTATCCGATAAGAACTCGTAGTCATCTCTGATGCCTCTAAAGGTATTCTCCAACACCCATAAATCTAACTCTCTGATTAAGTTATATTCTTCCGCAATCGGAATAAATATGTGTGGCCCAATACCTTTCATCTCATTGAAATTTGTTCGTAACAGAACCTCGAAAGCCACAATTTTTAATGATTCAGCCTCATAAATAGGCATGTAATTAAGAAAGAATTTATCTTGCTTTAGAGCTTCCTTAATATACTCTGACACGCGTTTTTTATAATAAACATTTTCAGAGAAGGCTTCGTCAAACTCTTGGAAAGAAAGTAAGCTGTTATTTTTAACGTGATACATTGCTGCACCGGCATGCGCCAGCAGTGAGTCAAAGTTGTTATCGTCATTTGACGACTTTGCAATGCCTAAGCTGATAGAAAGCGGGATACTATAAGAGTCAATATTAACTGGCTTTTCAAAATTAAGAGTGATGGCATAAGCCAATGCCAACATATCTTCTCTTTTCAAGTCATCAAAAATGATCACAAATTCATCGCCAGAGAAACGAGAAAAATAACTGCGGCTTTGGTGCTTTTCGAGCTTTACTTCAATCATTCGACTAAAACAGATTAGCAATTTATCACCAACATCATGACCGTAAGTATCGTTAATACCTTTGAAATCATTGATGTCTATATAGAACATATAGACTGCATGATCTGCCGATATGGTACTCAGTCTCTCTTGTATACCTCGTCTGTTATAAAGGCCTGTTAGCATGTCGCGTTTTGAGATCTCATTTAACTTACTATGCTGTCTAATTAAAAATATGATTCCAACCAATAACCAAGTTGAAAAAATCAGCTTAAGCAAATTATTCTCAGAAATTATTTCCCCTCTTAAAACAACTTTATCGAGGGTGATTTTATAGTCACCACTAACTGGCATGTTGTGGCTTAAAAGTTCTAAGTAAAAGATGTTTGAAAAGTCAGTTTGACTGTCTTTAAAATCAATATCGTATTGATCTATCCACCAATTCTCTACTCTAAACGCATCCAACGGAACAGTCAGAACACCAGAATACTTTTCAGCAGAAAAGATAATAGTGTTAAATTTCATGGAGATAGGATCTTTCAAAGAAGAGTAATTAGAATGAAAATTCCTAAAAGAGACTTTGATTTTAGGGTCGGCAAAAGGCCCACTATACAATAGCTCTAAATCCAGCTCATCATAGTGCCCAATATCAATTCCTCTTCCCAACCCATCTCTTAAATCAACAGACAAACCACACAAATTAAACCCTTCTGTTGACTCAAGGTGACATTTTAAGACGGTACGATCACCTTTTTTTGTAAGGTCTCCTATAACGCCACTTGTAGATACGGATCTAAATAAGTCTGAACTGCGGTTTTCTAGAAGAGATAAAGACGTGTCTAAAAAGCCAAAACGATGCAAAGCAAGCGCAGAAAACGTCAAAAGAACTAGTAAAACAAGAACTTTAAAATTGGCTTTAAAAAACATAAATGTTCCTAGTGAGAGGTAAAATCCCTTTATCAATAAAATATTATAGTACAGGACAAGAAGAGATAGGAAAGAGATTCACTGTAAGGTTTTTTATACAAAACTATACCTAAATACTGAAGGTAGCTTAAGGCAGGAGCAGTCAAAAAAACAAACTAGTAAACAGTTTAAAGATTGCCACAAGGCAGTGTCAGCACACTAAAATATTCAACACTTAGATTGATCTTATGGTGAGAAATAAAAAAGCCCCGACAAGTCAGTTCTCACTAACTTATCGAGGCTTATTTTATATGGTGGGCCTGCCCCGACTTGAACGGGGGACCTGCCGATTATGAGTCGGATGCTCTAACCAACTGAGCTACAGGCCCGAAAAACGATCCGCATTATAGCGATATGACTAACACTTGCCAAGAAGTGAATAGCATTTAAACTCAATAAAAATTATTAAGTTTACCAATGAGTAACGCCAAATGGCACGCCCGAGAGGATTCGAACCTCCGGCCTTCGCCTCCGGAGGGCGACGCTCTATCCAGCTGAGCTACGGGCGCATGTCTGTGGCTAAGATGGTTTTGTTCTGTCGATGAACAACTAAGCCAGCAAGAAATGGAGTGCGTATTCTAAAGGAAATTGTTTAGGATTCCAGTACTAATAGCAATTCGGAATGATAAAGTGACTTTTGTATGCTTTCCAATCCATCGCTAAACAGTCCACGTATAAGTACATTGACTGTTATAATGACTCAAACGTTTTCCTTAAGGCTTCCTTGTGAATATATTTTTTAGTATCTGCCGTATCGTTTTCTCAGCTTGCTTAGCCATAACTTCTCTAGTGAGTTTGACCGCTCAAGCTGAGCGCCCAGCAGATCAAATATACAATACATATTGCATTACCTGTCATGCTAGCGGTGTGGCAAATGCGCCGAAGTTTGGCAGCCAAGCCGATTGGTTACCTCATATCGAAAAAGGCATGGATACATTATTGCTGAATGCGACTAAAGGCATTAATGCAATGCCACCAAAGGGGTTATGTTTTGATTGTAGTGATGCTGAAATGCAAAACACCATTCAATACATGATAGATAACAGTCAAAGTTAACAAAGATCAAAACGAACTTGATTAGTCGTTTAACATGGCTTTTAAAGCAGATAATGACGCTTGGCCGCGCTCTTTCTTCACGGTTTCAGATTCATCACCACGACCTTCCCACACCAAATCTTCTTCTGGTAATTCATCTAGGAATCGACTTGGTAAACAGTCTATTTCCTCACCGTATTGTCGACGCTTCGCAGCCAGCGTGATGCACAAGGTTTTCTTCGCTCGAGTAATACCAACATAAGCAAGACGACGCTCTTCTTCGATATCGTCGTTTTCTATGCTGTTACGATGCGGCAAAAGCTCTTCTTCACAACCAATTAAAAAGACATGCGGGTATTCCAACCCTTTTGAAGCATGAAGCGTGAGCAGCTGAACCTTGTCTTCGTCTTCCTCTTCTTCTTGACGCTCTAGCATATCGATCAAGAGCAACTTACTAATGGCTTGATCTAAACCTGCTGTTTCGTCTTCTTCCCAAGCAGATTCCATCATGCGCTGAATAGAATCCAAGAGGAAACGCACGTTTTCAATACGACGATCAGCCGCTTTGGTCGATGATGTTTGTTCTTGAATCCAGCCGTAATAATCCATGTCGTGGATCATTTGCTCAATAACGGGAACAGGCGAAGCGCCTTCTAGGCGTCGTCGCAATGTAGACATCCAGCTTTCAAAATCTTGTAAGCTTTTTAATGATCGTCCAGTCACGCTTTCTTCGATCTCTTTATAGCTACAGGCTTCAAATAAACTCACGCCGCGTTCTGTGGCAAGGTTACCGACTTTTTCTAAGGTCGCTGGGCCGATTTCACGGCGTGGCAAATTTACTACTCGCAAGAAAGCATTGTCGTCTGCTGGGTTTACAAGAAGGCGCAAATAGCCCATTAAATCTTTGATTTCAGCGCGAGAGAAAAATGACGTGCCGCCATTCATTTTATAAGGAATACGATAGGCTTGAAGCTTAATTTCCAACAAGCGCGCCTGATGATTTCCTCGATATAACACAGCAAAATCACGATAAGGAATATCATGGCGCAAATGGCGTGTTTGTATTTCAGCTGCCACGCGCTCCGCTTCAGAATCCTCATTGCGAGTCACCATGACGCGAATAGGATCACCTACACCAAGGTCACTCCACAGGGCTTTATCGTAGATGTGCGGATTATTGGCGATCAAGGTATTCGCGGCTTTCAAGATGGTTTTTGTTGAGCGGTAGTTTTGCTCAAGCTTCACCAGTTTTAAGTTCGGGTAATCTGTGGATAAGCGTTCTAAGTTTTCAGGGCGAGCACCACGCCAAGCGTAAATGGATTGGTCATCGTCTCCTACCAAGGTAAAACAACGGCGATAACCTGCCAACAAACGAATCAATTCATATTGGCTAGCATTGGTATCCTGACACTCGTCCACCAGCAAATAGCGTACTTTTTTCTGCCAACGTTCTCGTAATTCGTCGTCAGACATTAACAAGCTCACAGGCAACAAAATCAAATCGTCAAAGTCCACCGCGTTGTACGCTCGCAAATAACGCTGATATTGCGCATACACTTGAGCCGCCAATAGAAACTCTTCTGTGTCGGCATTGGTCATGGCTTCTTGTGGCGTAGTAAGGTCATTTTTCCAGTTGGAAATTGTATTTTGACAATAA
This sequence comes from Marinomonas algae, assembly GCF_047525555.1. Taxonomy (NCBI): domain Bacteria; kingdom Pseudomonadati; phylum Pseudomonadota; class Gammaproteobacteria; order Oceanospirillales; family Oceanospirillaceae; genus Marinomonas; species Marinomonas algae. The sequence goes on from NZ_JBLIXK010000001.1 coordinate 753,725, forward strand.
GCCGCAGAGTCTGTTTGACCATTGAATTCTTTGTCGAGAATCTCTTTAACTAAGCTAAAAGAGTCTTGCGAGTCGAATAAAGTGAAGCCTTCTTTTAAACCTGCTCGGCGGTATTCTTTGCGTAAAATACGCAGCCCCAAATTATGGAAGGTGGAAATGCTCAAGCCTCGGCTTTCGGGCTTAGACAAAATACTCACCACCCGCTCTTTCATTTCTCGCGCCGCTTTATTGGTGAAAGTGACGGCAATAATACTATTGGCTTTGAAACCACAGGTTTGAATGAGATAAGCAATTTTAGTGGTGATTACACTGGTTTTTCCCGAACCTGCGCCAGCCAACACAAGTAGCGGCCCATCAATTTGTTTCACCGCGTCTAGTTGACGTTCGTTCAAACTTCGAAGACGTTGAGATATGGATGGAAGCGGCTCACTCATGACAAGACTCTGGCTAAAAAAGGGAATTGAAAAACAACCTCAAGTGTACCTGAGATCAACTTCAGCCGCACGACAGAAAAAGTACTCATTCACAAAAAAAGGGACACGAAATCGCATCCCTTTTTGAGTACAAGACAATCTATTTTTAATTAGACGAATCTTTATCCGCTACGTTTTCTACTGCTCGTCGGCTCCAATAACTTGCCAACAATGACCCAGAAATGTTGTGCCATACGCTGAAAAGTGTGCCAGGCAAAGCAGACAAAGGTGTGAAGAATTTCACAGCTAGCGCCGCTGCCAAGCCAGAGTTTTGCAAACCAACTTCAAATGCGATGGTTCGGCAAACTCGAGAATCAAACCCGAGTAAATACGTCACCCAGTAACCAAGGATCAAACCGATCGTATTGTGAAGAATAACGGCGGCAGCGACCACAAGACCCACTTCTACCAACTTAGAAGAACTCAATGCCACCACAATCGCAATAATCAACACAATGGCGAACATAGAAATATAAGGTAAAGCGACTTCTGCTTTGCGAATAACTTTCGAGAAAAGCGTGTTAATCACCACACCGGCTGCCACTGGCAACAAGACAATTTTAAAGAGGCTGATCAACATAGAAGAAACCGGCACATCAACACTGGTACCAATCATTAAAGAAACAAGGAAAGGCGTTAGCACCACACCCAACAAAGTGGAAATGGCCGTCATAGAAATAGACAGTGCCGTGTCACCTTTCGCTAAGTAACACATAACATTCGACGAGGTTCCGCCTGCCACACTACCAACCAACAACATACCAACAGTTAATTCGGTATCAAAGCCAAACACCATAGCCACAGCGAACGCCGCAATTGGCATCACCAAAAACTGTAATAAAACGCCGACAGCAACGGCTTTTCTGCTTTTCAATACTTGCTTAAAGTCTTTTGGACTTAATGTTAATCCCATCGCTAGCATAATAATCATAAGCAGAGGGACAATTTGAGTTTTCAGCCCAACGAATAAATCGGGTTGAAAAAAAGCTAGGGCGGAAAGCAGTATCGCCCAAAGAGGAAAAAGCTGGATAACCATAAGATGAAACTCCATTTATGCAAACTGATTCACACCAAATAAGGCGCTAAGTAAGCATTTCATTATTATTCGAAGAAACCAGAAAACCCATTCGACGACTTTTGTTCACAGCTTTCTCACAATTCACATTGAAGAAAAGCAAAGCTGTAATGTCGATTTGAAAAATGGGCGAAGAATTGTAACGAAATGAAACTATTTGAAACAGTTTTTATTTATCCTTTAAGAAGTGTTAAAACTCAAAAATACCTCTAATGCAAAATACAACACATCAAAAAGCCAAAATTCTCACAATAAAAACAACTAAGAAGACACAGCGTTCGCGAGCGTTTTCTCCATTTTCCGATAACTCAAGGACTCCATAAGGTGAGCTCTTGTTACTGGCGAATCGTTTAAATCCGCCAAGGTTAAGGCCACTTTTAACACCCGATGATAAGCTCTTGCGGAAAGCTTCAAAGTTTCTAAGGCTTGCTGCATAAAGTGTTTGTCTTCTTCACTCAATGCACAAATCTGTTCCAATTGACGACCACTTAGCAAAGCGTTTTGAACTCCTTGCCGTGCTCTTTGTCTGGCAACAGCTTTCTCAACACGTTCACGGACACTGGCGCTACACTCACCTTCTTCTTGGGCATTCACCAAAACATTCGAGGGCAAAGGCGGCACTTCTACATGCAAATCAATACGATCCAAAAAAGGTGCGGACAATTTTTTCAGATACTTTTGGCTCGCACTCGACTGATAATAGTCTTGGCCGCCCGTATAAGCTTCATTGCTCGCATTCATTGCGGCGACTAATTGAAACCGAGCTGGAAAAGTGACCTGACCACGGGCTCGAGAGATATGCACTTCACCATTTTCAAGTGGTTCTCTTAAAACCTCTAATACCTTACGATCAAATTCTGGTAATTCGTCTAGAAATAAAACGCCATTGTGAGACAAAGACGCTTCTCCCGGTTTAGGTATCGAACCACCACCGACCAAAGCCGCTGCCGAACAAGAATGGTGCGGCGATCGAAATGGTCGCTCTGACCAATACCAATCTAGCCCCATTTTTCGCCCTGCGACTGACTGAACCGATGCCACAGATAACGCCTCTTGTTCTGTCATGGCGGGCATAATGCTCGGTAAGCGAGACGCCAGCATGGTTTTCCCTGTACCAGCTGGGCCAATAAACAACAGGTTATGACCGCCTGCCGCTGCTACCTCCAAAGCCCGTCGCGCTTGGTATTGCCCTTTTACATCGCGCATATCTTTATGATTCAAAGGCAAAGACGCCACAGGTTTGGATTCACAATGGGGCAACGGGTTCATTTTTAATAAATGTGCGGTCACTTGTGTCAGGTGTTTTGCATAAACCGCGTTCCCTTCTACCAAGGCAGCTTCGTCTTGATTATCTTCTGGCAGAATCAATTGACGGTTGGCTTCATGACACGCAATCGCAGAAGGCAACAAGCCCGGAACGCCTCGAATATCACCAGACAAAGCTAATTCGCCAATAAACTCTGTGTCACCTAAACTCACTTCGCCTAATTGACCAGAGGCCGCTAACACACTAATTGCAATGGCCAAATCGTAACGCCCACCTTCCTTGGGCAAATCCGCAGGCGCGAGGTTAATAGTGACTCTTCGGGTAGGAAATTCGAAATGACTGTTGATGATAGCGCTGCGAACACGATCTTTTGCTTCTCGAACTGCCGCTTCAGGCAAGCCCACAATATTGAGGGAAGGTAAACCGTTTGAAATATGCGTTTCAACTGTTACCAAAGGGGAAGCCACACCAACTCGTGCGCGGCTGTAAATCGTCGCTAAACTCATGATCACTCCTTGATCTTAGTTAGTTTTAATAGGCACAAGCAATCCGGCTTGTCTTTTTTAACGTATTTATAGAGGTGAGAATTTAACTCTCTCTTCTATCATTAATGTAATGAGATCACTCTATGTCAAAAACTCAGATTAACCCTAATAAATTACTGCTCTCAAAATGGACTTCTGTCTCGCCTACCCATAAAGAAAAACACTTTATTGTGACTGAGTTAATGCGTGATGAAGAAGGTACTGTTATCGAATGTACTCTTGAAGCTGTCATCAACAGAAACTCATACACATTACCTTGGCAATCACTGACTTCCACTGTCGATTGGAAACAAGGTTGGAAATAAGCAATGACATTACCATCATTTAGTTCCTATTTTTAACTTTTCGTTCCAGCCTCTAGTTCAGTCAGGCGCGCTTCTAAAGCTGCAAGCTTTGTTCGATATTTTGCTAACATAGCCTCTTGCACTTCAAACTCTTCACGCGTCACCAGATCCATTTTAGTCAGTGTATTACGAGCAACTTCATGCAACTGCGACTGGATTTCTTCTTTCGGCAATTTTCCTAACGTCTCTGCGGCTTGCTCTAAGCCTGTACCAAGTTGCTTAATAAATTGATCTATCATGTCATATTACTCTTCGTATTTTTGAACGCCTCACAAAAGGCATCAAGTCAGTGTTTTAAAGCATAGTATAGAGGTCGTTAAAAGGTACAAACAAGCAATCTATGTTTTCTAAGCCACTTTTTCACGCTCTAAGTTAAATGCTCATCAATCTAGCACAAGAATGAATCGCCTCTTTTTTGTGCAATTTTCGACCAATCGTCGACCCTTTACTGTTAACACAACACAGGGATTGCTTATCTTCTGGTATCTAAAGGATTTTTTCTTAATCAGAACAAAGGAGATAAAGCCAAGAGAGTTTATTTGATACAAGGACACCCGCACCAAGTTAATGCACCAAAAATAAAACATTTGAAAATAAACGCACCATTTATAAACACGCCCTCGCCTTTTTAATTTCCAAAAGCAGACAAAATCCTTACAAACCCTTTGGCACTAAGGCACTTCAGTATATGGCACGCATATTGAATAAAGAGCTTACCTGCGTTACGACAATAATACTGACTTAATTAAAGGAGACAGTGGGTATGAAGCTTATAACAGCCATCATCAAGCCATTTAAACTGGATGATGTTCGAGAAGCTCTTTCTGAAATCGGTGTTCAAGGTATCACGGTTACAGAAGTAAAAGGTTTCGGACGTCAAAAGGGCCACACAGAACTATACCGTGGCGCTGAATACGTAGTTGATTTTCTACCTAAAGTAAAAATCGAACTTGCTATTGCTGACGACATGACAGACCAAGTTGTAGAAGCAATTAGTGGCGCTGCAAACACAGGCAAAATTGGCGACGGTAAAATCTTTATCGTTAACCTTGAGCAAGCGGTTCGTATTCGTACCGGCGAGACTGGTGTAGAAGCAGTTTAATTATAGCTTCGAATCTTACAAGCCTTTAGGGGGGCGAAACATGCAAGATCAAATTTTTCACTTACAATATGCCATGGACACTTTTTACTTTTTGGTGTGTGGCGCACTAGTTATGTGGATGGCAGCCGGATTTGCCATGTTAGAAGCGGGTTTAGTACGCGCTAAAAACACCACTGAAATCTTAACCAAGAACGTGGCTTTGTTTGCCATTTCTTGCATCATGTACCTAGTTTGCGGTTACTCGATCATGTACGGTGGCGAGTGGTTCCTAACTGGTATTCAAGACGTTGATGTAGACTCAACTCTAGCTGACTTCGCTGCTCGTGATGGCGGTTTTGAAGGCGGTTCTATCTACTCAGGCGCTTCTGACTTCTTCTTCCAAGTAGTATTCGTTGCAACAGCAATGTCTATTGTATCTGGTGCAGTGGCTGAGCGTATGAAGCTATGGGCTTTCCTAGCATTCGCTGTTGTTATGACTGGTTTCATCTACCCAATGGAAGGTAACTGGACTTGGGGCGGCGGTTCTGTATTCGGTATGTTTAGCCTTGGCGACCTTGGTTTCTCTGACTTTGCAGGTTCTGGTATCGTTCACATGGCAGGTGCTGCAGCAGCATTGGCTGGTGTAATCATCCTGGGTGCTCGTAAAGGTAAATACGGTCCTAACGGTGAAGTACGTGCAATCCCTGGCGCAAACCTACCTCTTGCAACTTTGGGTACGCTTATCCTTTGGTTGGGTTGGTTCGGTTTCAACGGTGGTTCTGTATTGAAACTTGGCGATATCGCAAGCGCTAACTCTGTTGCTATGGTGTTCCTAAACACTAACGCTGCAGCAGCTGGTGGCGCAATTGGCGCACTAATTCTTGCTCGCATCCTATTCGGTAAAGCAGATTTGACTATGCTTCTAAACGGCGCGCTAGCTGGTTTGGTTGCTATCACTGCAGAGCCTTCAACTCCTTCTGCTCTAGGCGCAACTTTGATTGGTCTAGTTGGTGGTCTGATTGTTGTAGTTTCTATCCTTACTCTAGACAAGCTGAAGCTTGACGATCCAGTGGGCGCGATCTCTGTTCACGGTGTTGTTGGTCTTTGGGGTCTATTAGCTGTTCCTCTAACAAACGACGGTGCTACTTTCGGCGGTCAAATCGCTGGTGCAGTAACTATCTTCGTTTGGGTATTCGTAGCGAGCCTAGTAACTTGGTTGATCATCAAAGCAATCATGGGTGTTCGTGTTAGCGAAGAAGAAGAATACGAAGGTGTTGACCTTTCTGAGTGTGGTATGGAAGCATACCCAGAATTCAAAAAGTAATTCTTCCAGAAAGCATTTAGTTCTTTCTTAATAAAACCCTCGCCTCGGCGGGGGTTTTCTTTTTCTAACGACAATCTTTTTGGTGCTTTAAAACAAATATAACGCCCTCATGACATAAAGAAGCGTTATTATCTTGTTATACAAATACAGTCTGATGCATCTACAAAACACGCATCAGCCAATACAATCGAGGCCATCATGCTAGAAGACTTACATTTAAAAATTCGTAATCTAACCAACAACGATTATGAGCAAGTAAAACTACTCATGGATAAGGTTTACCATGATATTGGTGGGTCTTGGCCAAAACACACAATTCATCAATTAATAAAAGACTTTCCTGAAGGGCAAATTTGCCTGGAAGATCACGGTAAAATTGTCGGTATCGCTTTATCTGTACAAGCCAATTATCAACGCTTTAGTAACCCTCATACTTATGATGATTTGGTCGATCAAAAAGAAAACATTTTAAACGACCCTCAAGGCGACGCCATGTATGGTTTAGATGTTCTTATTGCGCCGGAATATCGAGGTTATCGTTTAGGTAGACGTTTATACGAAGCTCGCAAGGAGCTTTGTCGCCAGCATAACTTCCGTGCCATCCTAGCGGGTGGACGCATACCGAATTATCACGAACATGCGCACAATTTATCGCCAGCAGAATACTTAGAATCCGTTCGCGAGAAGAAAATCTACGACCCTATTTTGTCTTTCCAATTGTCGAATGATTTTCAGGTCACACGATTACTCAAACGCTATTTACCGGAAGACGAAAAGTCCCAAGGTTATGCAACACTACTGGAATGGAAAAACATTTTCTTCGAGCCAGAAACCACTGTAATCCAATCACGTAAGACACAAGTACGCATTGGTGCAGTACAATGGCAAATGCGTGAAGTAGAAAGCGCAGATGAGCTTTTAAAACAGGTGGAATACTTCATTGATGCAGTTTCAAACTATAAAAGTGATTTTGCCGTTTTCCCTGAATTTTTTAATGCTCCGTTAATCGGCTTAAGCCCAGATCAAAACAACCAAACAGAAGCGATTCGCTTTCTAGCCAGCTTCACCGAGCGTTTCAAAAACGAGATATCACAATTAGCAGTAAGCTATAACATCAACGTCATCACAGGCTCTATGCCAATCATCGAAGACGAAGTGGTTTATAACATCAGCTATTTATGTCGCCGTGATGGCACAGTAGAAGAGCAGAAAAAAGTTCATATCACACCACACGAGCGCCGCGACTGGGTGATTCAAGGTGGCGATAAGTTGAAAGTCTTTGATACGGACGCAGGACGTGTCGGCATTCTAATCTGCTATGACGTAGAATTCCCAGAACTTGGGCGATTGCTTGCTGAACAAGACATGGACATTCTTTTCGTACCTTTTTGGACCGACACAAAGAATGGCTACCTACGAGTGCGAAACTGCGCTCAAGCACGGGCCATTGAAAATGAATGTTATGTAGTTATCTGTGGTAGTTGTGGCAACTTGCCTCAGGTGGAAAACTTGGACATTCAGTACTCTCAAAGTTCTGTATTTTCACCTTCGGATTTCTCATATCCACACGATGCGGTCATGGCAGAAACTACGCCTAACACTGAGATGATCATGTTCTCTGACTTAGACTTAGACAAGTTGAAATTTACTCGCAGTGAAGGCTCAGTCAACAACCTGAAAGATCGACGTCTTGACTTGTATTCAGTTAACTGGAAAAAATAATCAACAACACAAACCGATAAGGAGAAGCGCTTTGCTTCTTCTTTATTGAATAAAGAGTATTTTCATGGCCAAAGCAAAAACAGCCTTTGTATGTAATGAATGCGGTGCTGACTACGCAAAATGGCAAGGTCAGTGCCAAGCCTGCAAAGCCTGGAATTCCCTATCTGAGATTCGCCTAACGTCGACGAAAACTTCGGCGCGAGTGTCGGCAGCTCAAGACCCTCGCTATCAAGGTTATGCTGGAGCAACAACAGGCATTCAAAGTCTATCGGATGTGGATTTATCTGACGTACCACGTTTTAGTTCAGGTGCCAGTGAATTTGATCGGGTGCTCGGTGGCGGTCTCGTTCCTGGTGGCGTTGTTTTGATTGGCGGCAGCCCCGGAGCAGGTAAAAGTACGTTATTACTGCAAACCATGTGTTGGTTAGCTCAACAACAGAGCGCCTTGTATGTCACAGGTGAGGAATCGCTACAACAGGTTGCTATGCGCGCTCATCGTCTTGGTTTACCGACACAAAATTTAAAAATGCTTTCCGAAACCAATGTAGAAAGCATTTTAAACACAGCTCAACAACTGAAACCAAAAATCATGGTAATCGACTCTATTCAGGTTATGCATCTGGATGGCATTGAATCAGCGCCTGGTAGCGTTTCACAAGTTCGAGAAAGCGCCGCTGTGTTAACCCGTTTCGCCAAGCAAACTCAAACAGCTGTCTTGCTTGTTGGCCATGTGACCAAAGATGGAACGCTGGCTGGACCAAAAGTCCTTGAGCACATGGTGGATTGCTCAGTTCTCTTGGAAGGCTCTGAAGACTCTCGCTTTCGAACACTTCGTGGTATGAAAAACCGTTTTGGTGCGATCAATGAACTGGGCGTTTTTGCCATGCTGGAAAGCGGACTAAAAGAAGTCAAAAACCCAAGTTCTATTTTCTTAAATCGAAGCAATCAACCTGCAGCTGGCAGCCTAGTCATGGTGGTTTGGGAAGGAACTCGCCCTCTGCTTGTAGAGTTACAAGCCTTGGTGGATGACTCTGCTTTTGGTAATCCTCGACGAGTTACCGTAGGTTTTGACCATAACAGACTCGCCATGTTGCTCGCTGTACTTCACAAACATGGCGGCCTGCACACAGCAGATCAAGACGTATATTTGAACGTGGTTGGCGGCGTAAAAGTACTGGAAACCAGTGCTGACCTAGCCGCTATTTCGGCAGTAGTTTCCAGTTTCAGGGATAGAGTTTTGCCGCACGATTTAGTCGTACTTGGGGAAGTCGGTTTGTCTGGGGAGATTCGTCCCGTACCATCAGGACAAGAACGTATCAGCGAAGCCGCTAAACATGGTTTTACACGAGCGGTCGTGCCTAAAAGTAACTGCCCGAAGAAACCAATAGAAGGAATGAAAGTTATTGGTGTCGAGCGTTTGTCAGAAGCGTTAGACGCTATTTTTGAGAATTAACTAGAAAGGGAAAAAGTGGGTTAACGCTCTCTTCTTCCATACCGTAAGGCAGCGCCTTATCAAGATTCGCTTCTAAGCGTTCTTGGCGCGCCTTCAATAAACGAGCACGGCGTTGTTTGCATAAGTCTAAGATATGGTGTCTATCTTCATTCGATAAGGAAAACCAATGAAAGCGCTCGTCTCGGCTACGCAAGCACCCTTTGCAAAAACCTTTGGCACTGTTCTCGCAAACGCCTTTACAGGGGCTTTCTATCACAAACATTTCGATTTGTTCCATCTGCCCCTCCATTTACCTTTACTGCGTCACTAGTTGATAATCGTACATTTCTTCAGGAGACAAAAAGTACACTCTGTCTTCGGGCGCAGCCTCAAGCGAGAACCAATAAAACCGCTCCGGCACACCCATTTCTAGGTAAAAATTCACATAAGCTGCATGGACTGGATCCATTGGATCTAAATTAGCGGCTTTAACTTTTGTCCCATCAGACCAAGCGTGAACGCCAACACCCGCACCAGCACCAATCAGCCTTTCAACACCCCCTAAGAATAGATCAACACCACCAGAAAGCACAAAACCCGTTGGTGCAATCTGTGTGTTCAAACCTAAACGTCGAATCAAACGCGCCCCTTCCATTGTCGCTTGCTGATCAAAAGAGCCGCGAATATCCACTAAGACTAAATCCGTCACATTGGGGTTTTCTTTGATAAGATCACTTAACCGATCAACAAGATCACTGTCTAAAACACCCGATAGATAAGCAACATCGTCCGTCACTTCAACACTTAATTCCCCACCCGGTTCAATACCTTCTCGATGAGAAGATGCAGCACAACCAACCAATGACACTGTGAGTAACATGATGAACAACTTAGCTACAAACAAACGGAGATTCATGACCTAGACGTTGCTCCAAAAAGTGAAAAAATATAACAACATTGCGTCAGATTAGATCAAAACACGTACAAATAAAACCTATTCCCTACCAATTACAAACTCATGAATAAAAACACTTGGCTATCAAAGTACCAATCAGTAAATAAAAAAAGGCTGCTTATCAAAAGATAAACAGCCTGAAAGACACTTCTAATATGATTGCCTAAATTAAGGCATAGAAATGCACGGGATCTATGATGGGAAAGAGAAGCTCTTACCTTCTCGCACGCCAGCCGAAGGCCAACGCTGAGTAATAGTTTTGCGTTTAGTGTAAAAACGTACCGCATCTGGACCATAAGCATGCAGATCACCAAACAGTGAACGCTTCCAACCACCAAAACTGTGGTACGCAACAGGAACAGGCAGTGGCACATTAATACCAACCATGCCGACTTCGATGTGATCTGAAAAATAACGCGCCGCTTCACCGTCTCGCGTAAAGATACAGGTTCCGTTGCCATATTCATGGTCATTGATCAGCGCCATGGCCTCCTCCATCGTATCAACACGAACCACTTGCAAAACAGGACCAAAAATTTCCTGCTGATAGCTGTCCATTTCCTTGGTTACGCCGTCAATTAACGTCGCACCAACAAAGAAGCCATTTTCATAACCAGCGACATTTGGATTACGACCATCCACAACGACAGTCGCACCTTGAGCTTCTGCGCTATCAATGAAACCAACAACTTTGTCTTTATGCTCTTTCGTAATAACTGGGCCAAAATCGTTGGTTTTATCTGAGCATTCACCGACTTTCAGTGGCTTCATAGCTTCGGACATTTTATTGATCAAAATATCCCCGGCTTCTTTGCCAACCGCCACCGCGACAGAAAGCGCCATGCAACGCTCACCAGAAGAGCCAAACGCCGCACCTAGCAACTGGCTAACGACGTTATCCATGTCTGCATCAGGCATAACAATTGCGTGGTTTTTCGCACCGCCTAGCGCCTGACAACGTTTGCCATTCGCACTGGCCTTGCTGTAGATGTATTCTGCAATAGGCGTAGAGCCGACAAAACTCACCGCTTTCACACGAGTGTCTTCTAATAAAGTATCGACTGCTTCTTTATCGCCGTTTACCACATTGAAAACCCCAGGTGGCAATCCAGCTTCGTGTAAAAGCTCAGCGATAAACAACGCAGTGCTTGGGTCACGTTCAGACGGCTTAAGAACAAAAGTGTTACCGCAAACAATCGCCATTGGGAACATCCACAAAGGCACCATAGCAGGGAAGTTAAACGGCGTAATACCCGCCACCGCACCTAACGGTTGAAACTCACTCCAAGAATCTATGTTTGGGCCGACGTTTTTACTGAATTCCCCTTTTAACAATTCTGGTGCACCACAAGCATATTCAACGTTTTCAATACCACGCTGCAATTCGCCTGCTGCGTCATGGCAGATTTTTCCATGTTCAGCGCCAATCAACTCGCAAATTTTATCTGCGTGCTTTTCTAATAAGGCTTTGTAATTAAACATCACACGAGCACGCTTTAATGGTGGAGTATTTCGCCATTCAGGATAAGCCGCCTGAGCAACCGCAATGGCTTCCTCTACTGTTTCTTTCGAAGCAATAGCGACTTTTTTAGATACCAAACCTGTCGCTGGATTAAACACATCTTGAGTGCGTGCCGCCTCTTGTGACGACTTACCGCCAATCAAATGTCCGATAATTTCCATGAAAAACTCCAAAGTTTTTAAACTAAAACATTTCTCTTAATGCTTTTCTTTAAAGAGAAAAGCCGTCTGTATTGACTCCACTATGCCAGAGTAATAGATTATAAAAAGTCTATTTTATTAACTCTTAGTTAATCTTTTAGTTAACTAAATATCATCCAAATGATGTAACTCAAACCGCAAAAGGCAACGCCATGAAAAAGTTTAATAGCCAAGTCAGTGACGCCGACCTCAGGATTTTAAGAATCTTTAAAACCGTCGTTGAGTCTGGTGGTTTCTCCGCCGCCGAAGTAGAACTCAACATTAGCCGAGCTGCCATTAGCATTGCCATTTCAGATTTGGAAACACGATTAGGGTTCCGCCTTTGCCAGCGAGGAAGATCAGGATTTTCTCTGACGAACGAAGGCAGCCAAGTTTATGAACACACTTTGCAACTTTTATCGTCCATTGAAGATTTTCGCACTCACATCAATGCGTTACATCAGCATTTGAAAGGCGAATTAAACATAGGTATCACAGACAACTTAGTGACTTTGCCCCACACACGAATTACCAAAGCCTTGGCTGGACTTAAAGACAAAGGCCCTCAGGTCACTGTGAACATTCGGATGATTCCACCAAACGACGTGGAAAGAGGTGTTTTGGATGGCACATTGCACATCGGCATAGTGCCTGATTTGAAAATCCTCAGTGGACTAGACTACAGTCATCTTTATCAAGAAGAATCCAAACTTTATTGCAGTGACACTCACCCACTTTTCACCGTAGACGACAAACAACTATCGAAAGCAAAACTCAAAGATTTTGATGCTGTGTTGCCTGCTTATGCACAAACGCCAGAAATCAAAACACAACATCAACCGCTCACCGCCAGCGCAACCGCTACAGACCGAGAAGGCATCGCCTTTCTTATTTTAACGGGGCGTTATATTGGCTTTTTGCCAGACCACGTTGCAGAACGCTGGATTCGTGATGGCCGCATGCGCGCCATTTTGCCAACACAATGTCATTATGTGACGCAATTCTCTTCAATCACCCGAAAAGGTGCACGCTCGAATCTGGTGTTAGAAACCTTCCTAGAGGAACTTGAAAAGACTCAATAGCTTGATAATTCATCACTTTTTGATAAAACCACATCAAGAAATCTCACGCCCACCCATAGAGATATTCCTTCAGAGGAATATCTTTAATATATATTTAAAAATTCATATCCGTATTCAAGAGATATAAAATACTTTCATCTTACTATTTTCAAATAATTTACGGAGCAATGCATGAATCGCGTAACGCGCTTAAATATGATGGCTGGCGCTGCAATAACCCTAGCGTTATTACTGGCTGGCTGTTCATCTGATGAAGCTGATGTGGCAACAGAAGAAAAAGAAATCATTCGTCCAGTCAAACTCCTCACTATCAAATCCACCGATGCTGTCAATATTCGTCGCTTCCCTGCTGAATTACAGGCCAGTGAAGAAGTAGACTTGGCTTTCCGCGTTGGCGGTCAAATTATCAAGTTGGATGCGACGTCTGGGCAGCGAGTTAAAAAAGGCGATTTGTTGGCGACGCTTGACCCAACTGACTTCCAATTACAAATTGAATTAGCACAAGCAAATCAAAGTTTAGCGGAATCCCAGTTCAAACGAATTCAAACCATGCTGGAACAAAATGCGACAACACGCTCTCAGTATGACTCTGCAAAAGCCACGCTAGACCAAGCGAATAACGCGCTTCAAACAGCAAAAAATCAACTTAAATACACCAAGGTTTACGCACCATTTGATGGTGTTATCGCGTCTGTTGATACTGAAAACTTCCAATATGTCAGCGCGACACAAAAGCTGATGCATATTCAGAACATAGACAAGTTAGAAGTCGACTTCCAAGTACCAGAAGGTTTGGTTGTGAGCATTCGCTCTACTCAATCAGATTACACACCAAGAGTCGTTGTTGACGTAGCACCAGAAGACCTTCTATTTGGTTCTTATAAAGAGCATAAAACAACACCTGATCCAAACACCAAAGCGTACGATGTAACCTTAAACCTAATTCGCAAAGACAAAGGTGTGCACACGCTTTTACCAGGCATGACTGCCAACGTCGATATGGATTTGAACCAGCTATTAGGCGAAATGAAGCATTACACTGTGCCTGTTGAAGCTGTATTGCGTCACGAAAACACCACAACAGGAAAATCAGAAAGCGCTGTTTGGGTTTTCAATGAAAACACGAATAAAGTCGAATCTCGCCCAGTGAAGCTCGGTGTTTTACAAGGTGATTCCATTGAGGTCGTCGAAGGCCTTAAAGAGAACGATCGCGTTGTAACCGCTGGCGTTCACACTCTCACAGAGTCAATGCAAGTTCGTCCTTGGACACGTGAGAGAGGTCTATAATGGATATTGCAGCGTATTTCATGAAGCGCAAGGTTACCAGTTGGATGGTCACCTTGATTCTTCTGATTGGTGGTGCCTTAGCATTCACCAGTTTAGGACAATTAGAAGACCCTGAGTTTACCATCAAGGACGCCTTGATCATCACAACCTACCCAGGTGCTTCACCAGAACAGGTGGAAGAAGAAGTCACCTACCCGATTGAACGCGAGCTTCAAAACCTACCTTATGTGGACAAAATCACCTCCACGTCAAAAGCGGGTTACTCAAAAGTTCAATTAACGATTAAAGACACGTACCGTGCCAAAGAGCTGAAACAAATTTGGGATGAAGTCCGCAAGAAAATCAGTGATATTTCTGGCGGTTTCCCAAGTGGTGTTAGCACGCCAACTGTGTACGACGACTTCGGTGATGTATACGGCGTTATGCTGGCCATTCATGGTGACGGCTATCCATACAAAGACTTGGAGAATTACGTTGATTTCATCAAGCGTGAGCTTGTTTTGGTGGATGGCATTGCGAAAGTAAGCGTTGCCGGTGAACAAAGCGAACAGGTTACGATTGAAATTTCACGTTCTAAATTAGCCAATATGGGCATTGCGCCTAGCCAATTACAAACTCTATTGGCGAACCAAAACAGCGTATCTAATGCTGGCAGTGTCAAAGTGGGCAGCGAGTACGTTCGCATTAGTCCAACTGGCGAATTTAAAGACATTTCTGAATTAGAAAACCTCATCATAGGTAAACCGATCGATGGCAATCTCATTCGCTTAAGTGACGTTGCAACGATCAAACGTGAATACTCTGATCCTCAAACACATTTGGTGAACTTCAACGGTGAGAAATCCCTGTTGTTGGGTATCTCATTCTCTTCTGGTGTGAACGTAGTAAAAATCGGCGAACAACTAGAAAACCGCATTGAAGAACTTAAATACCAACAGCCAGTTGGCATGGAAATGGATGCTATTTATTTCCAATCAAAAGAAGTGGATCGCTCTGTTTCTAACTTCTTGCTGAACCTAGTTGAAGCGGTCGGCATCGTTATTCTTGTGCTTTTGGTTTTCATGGGGGTTCGCTCTGGTATCTTGATCGGTCTTATCTTGTTGCTGACCATTCTTGGCACCTTTATCGTCATGGATTACTTCAGTATCAACCTACAAAGAATCTCGTTAGGTGGTTTGATTATTGCCCTCGGGATGCTGGTCGATAACGCCATTGTGGTAACCGAAGGCATACTCATCGGTTTGCAACGTGGTATGACAAAACTCCAAGCGGCAAGCTCTGTGGTAAAACAAACTAAGTGGCCTTTATTAGGCGCCACTGTCATCGCAATTATGGCCTTCGCACCAATAGGTTTGTCTCCGGACTCTGTAGGTGAATTTGTTGGCTCACTCTTTTATGTATTGCTCATTTCATTGTTCTTAAGCTGGATTACAGCCATAACACTAACGCCTTTTTTCTGCGATCTATTCTTCAAAGAATCCATTGCAAAATCAGACAATGAAGACGAGCAAGAACAAGAGAAAGTCGATCCATACAAGGGCTTCATATTCACAGGTTATAAGTGGTTGTTAGACAAGGCCATGCATTACCGTTGGCTCACTGTCATCGTATTGATTGGATGTTTGTTTACATCTGCTTGGGCTTTCACTACATTTGTAAAACAAGAATTTTTTCCGCCTTCAACAACGCCAATGTTTTACATGGACGTGCAGATGCCGGAAGGCACGCACATTGACGATACTTACGCGAAAGTGTCGAGCATTGAGAAAGAGTTGCTGGAAGATGATCGTATTGAATACGTAACATCCACAACGGGACAAGGCGCATTGCGTTTCATGTTGACCTACAACGCAGAGCAGACAAACTCTAGTTATGCTCAGTTTATTGTCCGCACAAAAAACAAAGAAGTAATTCCACAGCTGTTCAAGGAGCTTCATTTCAAAATGAAGGAAGACTACCCTGAGCTAGAAGTGAAATTACAGCGTCTTCAATTAGGGCCTGCAAGCGGTGCGAAAATTGAAGCTCGCATCAGTGGACCAGACCCTAAACTGTTACGTCAGTTTAGTGCTCAAATCCAAGAGATTTACCGAGCAGACGGCGGCCTAGAAAGCATTAAAGATAATTGGCGTCAGCCAGTGAAAGTGCTTCGCCCTATTTTCAATGATGCTCAAGCACGCCGTTTGGGAATCAGTAAAACCGACCTAGATAATGTGTTGTTGACCAACTTCACCGGCTCTCGTATCGGCTTGTATCGTGAAGGCACAGATTTGTTGCCTATCATGCAAACGGTTCCTGAGAACGAAAGATTGTCGATCGACCAAATTCGTGACTTGCAGATTTACAGTCCGTCTTCTGGCTCGTATGTAACGCTTTCAACCTTGGTGTCTGGGTTTGAAACCACATGGGAAAATCCAATCATCGAACGTCTTGATCGTAAACGTACCATTACCGTAATGGCAGACCCTAATATTCTAGGTGACGAAACGGCTATGGCTGTATTCAGCCGTATTCGTGGCGATGTTGAAGCCATCGAGCTTCCAGCAGGTTACAACTTAGAATGGGGTGGTGAATATGAAAGCAGTACAGACGCACAAGCGAATATTTTCAGTGCCTTACCAATGGGTTACTTGTTTATGTTCATCATTACCGTGTTGCTGTTCAACTCGGTTCGTGTGCCACTTACCATTTGGTTCTGTGTGCCTTTGGCCTTGATCGGTGTTTCTACTGGCTTGCTTGTGATGAACTCGGCGTTTAGCTTCATGGCATTGCTAGGCTTCTTGAGTCTATCGGGCATGACGGTGAAAAACGGTATCGTTTTGGCCGATCAAATTAACTATGAACTTGAACAAGGTACAGAAAAATACGAGGCGATTTTCAACTCAGCAGTGAGTCGTGTACGCCCTGTTTGTATGGCGGCGGTGACAACTATTTTGGGTATGATCCCATTATTGTTCGACGCTTTCTTTGAAGGCATGGCCGTTGTTATTTCATTCGGACTAGGGTTCGCAACCATTTTGACCTTGATTGCTGTCCCTGTGTTTTATGCACTCATGTTCCGAGTGAAGTATCGCCCACATAATGAATTTGATTAATCGATCTTAAAACGTCGACAAATCAGTCATGACTGAAGGGATTAAAAGAGCTTTGACCCATTTGCGTCAAAGCTCTTTACTTACCTACAACACACAGAGCATTCCACTCTATAGGGAACCTTATGCAACTAGACGACATCTTAAAATTAGACATTAAGTTACTCGTCGCCTTTGCTACCATCATGGAAGAAGGCAGCGTATCGAGAGCCGCAGAGAAACTTGGCGTCACTCAACCTGCGCTCAGCAAAAGCTTACAAAGATTAAGAGAATTATTTAAAGACTCTCTTTTTACTCGTCAAGCCTATGGTTTAACACCGACAGCGCGAGCCTCTGAATTACACGACTTAATACAGCCTATTTTAAGCTCTCTCTCTGAGTTGATGAGTCCAAACACCTTGGATTTAAAGAGCCTTGATCGTCGCTTTAAGCTACGCGTTGAAGAAGGCGATTTAGAGAACTTTATCGAACCACTGTTAACCTCCATACAGAATGAAGCGCCTGGCGTAAGGCTCGCTATCACCTCATGGGGCGATTCCCAGTTTGAAGAGTTTATCTCTGGTCACGTTGACCTTGGCATTATTAGACACAACGACACACCAGGAAACATTCGCAGTAAATTGGTCGGCCACATGGAAGGCTGTATCGTTTTAGGCGAAGCTCACCCACTGTTCCACCAAGACGAAGCATCATTACAAGACTTGCTCGATCATAAAGTGGTAAAACCTCATTGGCGACATAACCGCAAAAGTTCATTTACAAGAACGGAGCAGAAGCTAAGAGAAAAGGGCTACAAACTTCAACCTACCTTAGAAACCGACAGTTTGATGGCCACTATGCAGGCCGTAAAACAAGGTATGGCTTTGGTGACATCTCGATCTATTGGTGATTTATTTTTGCAGGTAATGTGTCCGCAAGGCGCGATTACGAAAGTAAAGGTTTTGCCTGTACCAAAAGAAGTGATCGAATTGGATGAGAATAAAGGTCGTCTTCCTATTCATATTTTATGGCATGAGCGCTTCAATAATGATTTAGCGCATCGTTGGCTGAGAGAGCAAATCATCCACTTTATGCGTGAATCCCCGTGGATGCATCCGCCAATTTAACACTGGTTTAATCACCCTGACTGTCACCAGTCAGGGCTTTCATTTATAAACGACTCAGTCTTAACTAAACAGCACCGCGTTCAACTCTCACCCATTCAAAGCGGGGAATGCTCTCTTGGTTGATAACAACGGATTCTTTAAACATGCTTAATGGTCTTGCCCACCAGCCAAAATCACCGTACAAGGCTTGATAAATCACCAAACTCTCTTCTGTTTCGCTGTGTTTTACCACACGCTCAACCCAATATTCCGCACCTTTATAATGCTGATAAACGCCTTGCTTCATTTTCTAACTCTCTATACTTTTTAAAAATCGACTAAAATAAGCCATCATTCAGAAAAAACTGTCGCTAATTAGAAAGTTTTGCTCTTACGCCCTTTTTGTAACTCAGCAATAATGAACACATAACTAGCCAATTAACCGATTTCAGGATTTTCCTATGTATCTAGTACGTCCAGTTGACTTTGCTGACCTTCCCGCACTAGAACGCCTTGCTCAACAAGCTGGCATCGGCATTACCAACTTCCCTGCAAACAGAGACAGACTGAACGATAAAATTGCGTCTTCTCGTCGATCCTTCCAAATGGACGTTGTTCAGCCGGGGGATGAATCCTACTTGTTTGTTCTGGTTGATACCAGCACAGATGAAATCGTTGGCTGCTGTGGCATAGAAGCAATGGTCGGTATTGATACTCCTTTTTACAGCTATCGCATTGATGAAGTGGTTCATGCATCACCACAATTGCAAATTCACAACCGAATCCCTGCTCTATTTTTATGTCACGACTACAGCGGCACCAGCCGCCTGATTGCTTTAGTAGTCGACAAAGCGCACCAAAACCAAACAGCTATGTCCTTGTTATCAAAAGCAAGATTGCTCTTTATTGCTCGTCATCCGGAGCGTTTTACAAAGCGTATTTTTGTTGAGTTGCGTGGCGAAAGTGACAAGCATGGCTATTCAGCGTTTTGGGACGCTCTTGGAAAGCACTTTTTTTCCATGGACTTCCAAAAAGCGGACTATCTTTCAGGGGTGAGTAATAAACATTTTATTGCCGACTTAATGCCACGCTACCCAATTTATGTGCCGACACTGCCGGAAAACGCTCAAGATGTGATTGGCGTCATCCACGAAGACTCCAGCCAAAGCGCAGACATACTATTAGACGAAGGGTTTGAGTTCCGCGGTTATGTAGACATTTTTGACGCAGGCCCAACCATTGAAGCACGAACAGAAAGCCTAAAAACCGTTGCCAATCAAAAAACAGGTAAGGCGTTAACTTTAACGGATACATCTAAAGGCCCAATACACATCATCGCAGCAGGTCATTTAGAAAGTTTTAGAGCCACTGCCGCTCGCGCAGAATACCAAGCAGCAGGCTTAAGTTTAGAAGAAGCAACCCAAGAGCACTTGGCCGTTTCACCGGGTCATCGCATCCAATGGGCGAAGCTTTAAACACAATTTTTATGAGTTTTTGTGGTGCCACTTCAATGAAAGACATCACAAAAAATTATCACAGCAGATTTACTGGATTTTAGAGGAATACAATCATGATGGTCATACGCCCAATTAATCAAAATGACCTGAAGTCGCTTTACCGACTTGCAGAACAAACCGGAATAGGTTTTACCTCTTTGGTCGCAGATGAAGCCATTCTACAAAAGAAAATCGATGGCGCCGTACGCTCTTTTTCCAAAGAAGAAGTGACATCGCCATCAGAAGAAGACTATTTAATGGTGCTAGAAGACTCTTCCACTGGCCAAGTTGTCGGCACTTGCGGCATATTGGCGACCGTCGGTTTAGAAGAACCTTTCTATAGTTACCACTTAGGCACAATCACCCACGCCTCTCGCGAGCTTGGCGTACATAACGCGGTTCCAACTCTGATCCTAAACAATGACTTCACTGGTTGCAGTGAAATTTGTACCTTGTTTTTGGAAGAAGGCTATCGCCATTCTAAAAACGGACAACTATTGTCTAAAGCCCGTTTCATGTTTATGGCGCAATTTCCTGAGCGCTTCACGGAAAAAGTATTCGCAGAAATGCGTGGCGTGAGCGATGAAAACGGTGTGTCGCCTTTATGGGAAAGTTTAGGACGCCACTTCTTTTCTATCGACTTTGTTAAAGCAGACGAATTAACAACACAAGGCAACAAGCAGTTCATCGCTGAATTAATGCCGAACAACCCTGTATACGTCAATCTATTACCAAAAGAAGCTCGTGACGTGTTGGGCGAAGTTCACACCAATACCGCGCCAGCACGTCGCCTTTTAGAACAAGAAGGCTTCCGCTATGAAAACTACGTGGACATTTTTGACGGCGGCCCAAGCCTAGAAGCCAGAGTGGAAGACATTCGAGCTGTGCGAAACAGCCGTTTATGTTCCGTTGAAATAGGTGAACACACTGAATCCGAAGAAGGCAGCCATTATCTGGTTTCCAATACCAAGGTAACGGACTTTCGATGCATATTGGTTCAGCGCGCCACATCGCCTGTAGAAGAGATAAAGTTAACTCAAGAAGAAGCTGACGCGCTTCAAATCAAGGCGGAAGAAGCTGTTCGTGTGGTGGAGCTATCTCCAAACACAAGTCGCTAACATTCAACTATTACGGAAAGAAGCCTTTGTCGAACCTCAAAGAACAAGGCTTCCATAAAGGGGTTATCATGAAACAGTTACATTATATTAATGGTCAATGGCTCGCAGGCGAAGGCAATGCTTTTCGCTCTATTGATCCAGCAGATGCAAGCCAAGTATGGCAAGCAAACAGCGCCACAGCTCAACAAGTTGATTCAGCGATTCACGCTGCACGAGATGCCTTCCCAACATGGGCAAACCGCCCGCTTGAAGAGCGTCTTGCCATCATTGATGCCTTTGCCGCATTGGTAAAAGAAAACAGCGAAGCCATTGCCACTGTGATTAGCCGAGAAACCGGCAAGCCAATTTGGGAGACGCGTACCGAAGCCGCCGCTATGGTGGGGAAAGTCGCTATTTCTAAGCAGGCTTACCATGAGCGTACAGGCGAAAAAACCACGCCTATGCCAGGTGCAACCGCTCGATTACGTCATCGTCCTCATGGCGTTGTTGCCGTATTTGGCCCTTATAACTTCCCAGGTCATTTGCCGAACGGCCACATAGTGCCAGCACTGATTGCGGGTAACACAGTGGTATTCAAACCAAGTGAACAGGCACCTGCCACTTCTGACCTTATCATCCAATTGTGGGAGCAAGCTGGCTTACCAGCAGGCGTGCTTAACTTGGTTCAAGGTGAGCGAGAAACTGGCGTTGCGTTGGCGAATCATCAAGGTATCGATGGCTTATTTTTCACAGGTAGTCCACAAGTTGGTCATATTCTGCATAAAGATTTTGCCGGGCACCCAGGTAAGATTTTGGCTCTAGAAATGGGCGGAAATAACCCGCTATTGGTTTCTGAAAAAGTAGCCGACCAAAAAGCCGCGGTGCATGAAATCATCCAATCGGCCTTCATTTCAGCAGGTCAACGCTGCACTTGTGCTCGTCGCTTACTTCTACCAAAAGGGGCACTTGGAGACGCTGTTTTAGAATCACTCATTACAGCAACGAAAGCATTGCGCATTGACCGTTTCGATGCAGAAAAACAGCCTTTCATGGGCCCTGTCGTATCCGCTCAAGCGGCTGACGGATTAATGCAAGCGTACCAAAAACTGGTTGTGTTAGGAGCTGAGCCATTGCTCGAAATGACTCGCGGCGACAGCAACACTGGCTTTGTGACACCCGGTATTGTGGATGCTACAAACATGCTGAGCGAGTTACCAGATCAGGAATATTTCGGCCCTCTACTTACCGTGATCCGTTACGATTCTTTAGATCAAGCTATGACGATTGCCAACAATACACAATTTGGCTTATCTGCAGGTTTGCTATCGGACGATCAAGCGGAATATGAGTGGTTCTTACAACACAGCCGTGCCGGCATTATCAACTGGAACCGCCAAACAACAGGCGCAGCAAGTAGCGCACCATTTGGTGGAACAGGCGCCAGCGGCAACCACAGAGCAAGTGCTTATTACGCTGCCGATTATTGTGCGTACCCTGTCTCGAGCATCGAAGCCGACAGTTTGAGCATGCCTGAAAAGCTTGGGCACGGCTTAACACTTTAACTTTAGTCGCCACTAAAAATGAACAGAGAATCGATTATGAATAAAGCAACAGAAGCCAATTTTGACGGCTTAGTGGGCCCAACCCACAACTACAGCGGCCTTTCTTTTGGTAATGTCGCTTCATTGAATAACTCGGCTCGCGCTTCCAACCCGAAAGCCGCAGCGAAGCAAGGCTTAACTAAAATGAAAGCTTTGGCGGATATGGGTTTTGTGCAAGGTGTTCTAGCACCCCATGAACGCCCACACATGCCAACGCTGCGCAAACTTGGCTTCACAGGCAGCGATGCCGATGTTTTACAGAAAGTCGCAAAACAAGCCCCTAAGCTGTTAGCGGCGGTCAGCTCTGCGTCATGCATGTGGACAGCTAACGCGGCCACTGTTTCGCCAAGTGGTGACACATCTGACGGACGCGTGCATTTCACACCAGCGAACTTAGCGAGTAAATTCCATCGCTCAATTGAACATGAAACCACTGGCGCTATTTTGCAAGCGACTTTCAATGACGAAGCACACTTTGCTCATCACCCTGCTTTACCGAGTATTGAGAGCTTTGGTGATGAAGGTGCGGCAAACCACACTCGTTTTTGTGACCAATATGGCGAACAAGGAATAGAATTTTTTGTTTATGGTATGGAAGCCTTTAATCAAAAGGCACCTCGCCCGACAAAGTTCCCAGCGAGACACACACTAGAAGCATCTCAAGCTGTGGCTCGAACGCATGGTTTATCTGAAAGCCAAGTAGTTTATGCACAGCAAAGTCCAGCAGTGATCGATACCGGAGTTTTCCACAACGATGTGATTGCGGTTGGTAATCGCAACGCGCATTTTTATCACCAAGAAGCTTTTCTTGATACGGCAAAAATGAAGCAAGACTTGCTTGCGGCTTGGGGTGAAAGAGCTTCTGAGTTTCATTTGATCGAAGTGCCAAGCAGCGCTGTTTCAGTAGACGATTGCATAGGTTCTTACCTGTTCAACAGCCAACTGCTAAGCCGTGGCGATAATGACATGGTATTGGTTGTGCCTGGCGAGTGTGAGAACAATCCTGCTGTTTGGGCTTATTTAAACGATTTAGTTGCGAGTAAATCGCCAATCAATGAAGTGAAGGTGTTTGATCTTAAACAAAGCATGAGCAACGGCGGTGGGCCTGCATGTCTACGTTTGCGAGTGGCTTTAACGAAAGCGGAACGTAACGCAATCAACCCAGCCACATTGATGAACGATGTTTTGTTTGATCGACTAAATCTTTGGGTGGATAAACATTACCGTGATGAATTGAGAGAAGCAGATCTTGCTGATCCAATGCTGCTTATTGAAAGCCGAAACGCTTTAGATGAGTTAACTCAAATTCTAAAACTTGGCAGTGTCTACGAATTCCAGCAATAAGCTTTTCACGCCTTAACTGAACAAAGCCTTAAAAAATCCGAACGCTTTTTAAGGCTTTTCTGTTTTTGTACCTCAGCTTAAACGATACGTGACGACAATTGACGAGCGGCTTGTATCAGCCTTTTTGAATAATCTCGCGCATTCTGATCCGACAGAAATTCATCACTGATTCCTGTACTAATGGCGGCGATAGGCTCATTTCTGAGATTCAAAATTGGCGCAGCAATACTGCTCACATGATGCTCTATTTCACCCTGACTAACCGCATAGCCTAATCGCTTTGCTCGGCCTAAGTCTTCCTTAATTTTAGGCAACTCCTCTACGATCTTAGGGTTCACTCGCTTTTGCCCATTTAAGTAATTCTGCTGCTGAGTTTCGCTGTACATAGACAAAATCGCTTTACCAGATGCCGACGAATACAAAGGCAGAGTTTGGCCAATATGCAAATTAAACGCGCTATTCAAAGAGGACTCTAACTTAGAGACAACAACTACGGTATCACCCACAGGAATACTCAAAAAAATAGGCTTATGAATCTCATTTTTTAGTATTTCTGCGATGGGGTAAAAGAAAGGAATCAAGCTCTGCTTACTGTAAATAGTGGAAGCCACTTGAAAGATTTTCGAGCCGATCGAATACGACTTTTTACGGCTCATATTTAACGCTACCATTTGATGGTCTAACAAGGCATTAAGAATACGATGACAACTGGCGGAAGGCAGCCCTGTTTGCTCGCAGATCTCCGATAAGGTTAATGGAAAGCCAGCGCTTGCCAAAAGATCAATAATTAAGACAGCACCATCTACCGCTGGAGCTTTGGATTTTTCATTCTGAGCCATATTCACTCCGCTATTATTCCATATACGAAAAAATACTTATTAAAATCGGCTTTTTTCTCGCCTTCAGACAGGCTGTTAAAAAATATTCTATAAAGTAGCCAAAACTTCATTTTTTACTCATTAGAGCCAACCCTTTTAAAATAAGGCATTACAGAGTTTTCGACCTTTAAAATAGAAAAGACTAAGAGCCAAAATCTCACTAAACAATATGAAATTAGCCTTTAAAAACAAAAATATACATCACTATTTTCATATTTGAAATAATAATTCTCTATATAGAATTATTTTTGACTCACATAAGATGCCACCTTACTATCCACCTATTACTTACCATCCACCCATTCATAGTGAAGGTATTCTAAAATGCGAACCGATCAAAACTTTGTAAATAACGCTTTTTACAATGATTCTGACAGCAACAGCGTCACCATTCCTGTATACAGCCCAGTTACTGGCCAAGCCATTGCACAAGTCTCTGCTGCATCTACAACTGATGCATTGGCAGCCGTTGATATCGCTGCAGCCGCTCAAAAAGGCTGGCGTCAACTTACCAGTGTTGAACGTGCTGGTTACATGCATAAATTGGCCGACGCCCTAGTAGCTCGTAAAGACGCCATCGGACAAGCACTGGCAAACGAATCTGGAAAAAGCTTAGAAGACGCAACAAACGAAGCTATCTACGCGGCCGATATTACTCGCTACCATGCAGAATGGGCGCGTCGTATTGAAGGTGAAATCATCCCGAGTGACACACCGAATGAAAACCTATTGCTACAACGTGAGCCTATTGGCGTTGTCGCATGCCTTATTCCTTTTAACTACCCTGTGTATACGCTATTGCGCAAAATCGCTCCGGCTTTGATTACAGGCAATGCTGTAGTGGTTCGCCCAAGTAACAACACACCTTGTTCTGCTTTTGAAATTGCCAAAGCGATTCAAGATTCAGGTATTCCGGCTGGTGTTGTGAATATCCTAACCATGGATCACGCCACAGCGGAAAGTGTTTGTACTCACCCTAAAGTTGGCATGATTACCTTAACGGGTAGCGTTGGCGCGGGTCGAAAAGTCTTGGAATACTCTCAAGTAAACATCGCAAAATCGTCTCTAGAACTGGGCGGTAAATCACCTGCGATTATTGAAGCCGATGCAGATCTAGAAAAAGCAGCAAAAGATATTGTTGCCTCTAAAACAACAAACTGTGGACAGCTTTGTACTGCGATTGAACGAGTGTATGTTCATGAGTCCATCTACGACGAATTCATTGATTTACTTCGCGTTCAAATAACAGAAAGACAATTTGGTGATCGTGCGATCAACCCAACTTTCATGGGACCACTTATCAATGAAAATGCACGTTTGAATATCCATCAAATGGTTGAGCGTGCCATTGATGATGGCGCGAAGCTAGAACTTGGTGGATATATCCCAGAAGGCGAAGGCCACTTCTACCCACCTACATTGTTGACTCATTGCCGCCAAGATATGGAAATCGTTCAAGAAGAAATCTTTGGGCCTGTTTTACCTGTATTGAAATACAGCAACATTGATGAAGCATTGGAACTAGCAAACGACCACCAATTTGGTTTGGCGTCTGTGGTTTACACAGAAAACTACCGTACTGCTATGAAAGTCGCCAACAACATCGAAGCAGGTGAGGTTTACATCAACCGCACACCTTCTGATCCTTATCAAGGTTACCACGCTGGTTGGAAACGCTCTGGTCTAGGTGGAGATGATGGCAAACACGGCATGTTGGAGTTTACTCAAACTCGACTTGTTGTATTGAACTACTAATTTTTCGAATTTATTTACTGTTATAAAAAATTTAGCGGCGCGGCTTTTGTGATTTCATTTTGATGTAATCACAAAAGATCGTGCTGCTAATCGGTCTGTGCCTGACATTTGCCAAGATAGAGCAAAGCAGACACACCTAAAGACCAAAAATGCTCTTAATAAAAACAACAATTGATAGAGATAAAAAAAATGTTAGACACTCAAGCTAAGGTTTTGAACCGCGAAGAAAAAAATGATCAATTAAAACGATACTTTCAGTTTCTTTTACTTCTTTTAGCAGCTGGCGCAATTTACCCATTGCTCTATCTGCGACAGAACTTTGAAACTTCTATTTTGGAGGCCTTTCAAATAACGTCAGGAGATTTAGGAAACTATTATTCCATGCTAGGTGTGATGTATTTTGTTTGTTACCTCCCAAGTGGCTGGTTAGCAGACAGGTTAACGCCTCGTATGTTAGTTACTATCTCGATGGTGGGAACAGGCGCTTTAGGGCTTTGGTTCGCTTCTATCCCATCAAAAGAGTATTTAGTTTACATATTCATGTCATGGGGCATATTCGCAGGTCTGACATTTTGGGCATCGATGATTAAAGGTGTCAAAATTCTAGCTAAGCCAAATGAACAAGGACGATTTTTTGGCATGTTAGACGGTGGTAGAGGTCTTGTAGAGGCTGTTTTGGCTACCATCGCTATTTCTATCTTTGCTTATACAATTGAAGTGGATGCTAGCAGTAATACATTAGCGCTTAAGAAAGTGATTTATATGTATTCATACTTCTGTATTGCTGTTGGTGTATTAATCTTTTTATTCCTAAAGGCAAGCGACGCTAAGCAAGATGATGAGCAAAAAGTTACAACAAAAGGCAACTTGATCCGTGACTTTAAAACGCTGTTATCAATACCAGAAGTATGGCTAGTGGCGGTTGTGATTTTATGTGGTTATCAATTGTTTTGGGCCACTTATTCCTTCTCTGCTTTTATGCAAGAAGGCTATGAGGTTACCGCTGTTACAGCAGGCTTTATTACGGTTGCAAAACTCTGGATGCGCCCAATCGGTGGCATTGGAGCAGGCTTTTTAGGAGACAAATTTGGTAAAGAAAATATATTAGCACTAGCCATGAGCGTATCTGCTCTGGGACTGATAATGATGATTTTCTTTCCACAACTAAATACCGTTTATGGGTTATTAGCCATTGTGCTTCTCATAGGCGTCATGACCTACGCTGTTCGAGGTCTATACTGGTCAATACTTGATAACTGTCATATCCCATTGCATGTAACAGGGTTAGCAATTGGTATTATTTCACTTATCGCCTATACACCAGACATTTTCTTGCCTCAAATTTACAGCTTCATCGCTGCTCATTATGAAGGCATAACCGTTTATAACCTTTACTTTGGTTATATCTCAATTACTGGTTTTATTGGCGTATTCACCGTTCTTAAACTCAGAAACATGACGAAAAGGAAAAAGGTACTAGCATGAAAGTTACTTCCTGCGAAACACACATTGTAGCAACACCACCTCCTCACGTTGGCGGAATGTATTGGATCTTTGTCCGCTTACACACCGACTGCGGCATAGAAGGTATCGGTGAAGTTTACGCTGCAACCTTTCATCCTGAAGTGGTGAGTAAAGCCATAGACGATGTATTCGATCGCTACCTAAAAGGACATGATCCTCATCATGTGGAACGTTTTTTCCGTGAAGCTTACTCAAGTGGCTTCACTCAACGCCCAGACCTCACAATGATGGGTATTGTCAGCGGATTAGAAATGGCTTGCTGGGATATCATAGGTAAAGCGGCAGACAAGCCTGTTTATGAATTAATTGGCGGAAAAATCCACGATAAGCTGCGTTGCTACACTTATCTTTACCCGCTAGACAGAGATGGTAGCTACAACTATGACAATGTTGAGTTGGCTGTTGAAGCGGCCATTATCGCCAAAGAGCAAGGCTTTACTGCGGTCAAATTCGACCCAGCTGGCCCTTACTCTGTTTACTCTGGTTACATGCTGTCATTGGAAGCAATGGAAAAGTCCGCGACCTTCTGCAAACGCGTTCGTGAAGCAGTAGGAAATAGCTGTGATCTACTCTTTGGCACACACGGTCAAATGGCGCCAGCTTCTGCGATTCGCTTGGCGAAATACCTTGAGCCATTCGATCCTATGTGGTTCGAAGAGCCAGTGCCACCAGGACAAAATGAAGCCATGGGACGCGTTGCCGCTAAAACAACCATCCCTGTCGCTACCGGCGAGCGCTTAACCACAAAATATGAATTCCATGATGTGCTGAAAAATGGCGCTGCGTCTATTTTGCAAATGAACTTAGGACGTGTCGGCGGTATCTTAGAAGGCAAGAAAATTGCCGGTATTGCTGAAGCGTACTACGCGCAAATCGCTCCCCATTTATACAATGGCCCAGTGGGTGCTGCCGCAAGTATTCAGCTTGCAACGGCAACACCAAACTTCCTAATCCAAGAAAGTATTGGAACTTGGGATGGCTTCCATGCTGAAGTTCTGAAAGAGAAAATCGAATGGCGTGATGGTTACATCATTCCATCTAAAAAGCCTGGATTGGGCGTTGAATTAAACATGGATGTCGTCAAAGCATGTTCTCCATATAAAGGTAAAACACTTCATCTATCGATGGACCCAAGACCTTATGATGTAAAAGAACAATCTTCAGACGACTGGAAAAAAGTACCAGCACCGAAGTAAGGAAGATAAAAGTGGAATACGATTTTATTGTTGTCGGTGCTGGGTCTGCAGGGTGCATTATCGCCAATAGACTCAGCGAATCAGGGAAATTTTCTGTGCTGCTGATTGAAGCTGGCGGCAAAGACGTTTCCCCTTGGATTAAGCTTCCTGTCGGGTTTGCAAAGACTTACTACAACCCGACTTACAACTACATGTATTACAGCGAAGAAGAAGCTGAACTGAACAATCGCAAACTTTATGCTCCACGAGGTAAAGTTCAGGGTGGTTCAGGTTCGATTAACGCGATGATTTATGTACGTGGTCAAGCTGCTGACTTTAATGATTGGGCAGCGGCTGGCAATGAAGGTTGGTCTTATCAAGATGTGTTGCCTTACTTCAAAAAGTTGGAGCAACACCCTGCTGGCGATACAGAGTACCACTCTAGCAAAGGCATGATGGGCATTTTTCCGATGAAGGACGACGCCCACCCGATTTGCCAGAACTACTTAAAAGCGGCAGAAGAATTAGGCTATCCGTTGAATGATGACTTTAATGGTGAGCATTTTGAAGGTGCAGGCGTCTATGAAGCCAATATTAAAAATGGCCAACGAGATTCCAGTAACACAGCTTACTTAAAGCCTGCATTACAACGCCCTAACTTGACCATGAAGCACGTTCACATGGTCGAAAAAGTCTTACTCGATGAGAACAATAAGGCTGTCGGTGTATTAGCCAAACACAAGTCGCGCAATCAAGGCGCGACAGAAAGCTACCATGCCAAACGGGAAATAATTCTCTGTGCGGGCGCGGTGGATTCACCTAAGCTGTTACAGCTTTCAGGCATTGGTGATCAGGCGTTATTGCAGAAAAACAACATTGCTGTGAAGCAACACCTTCCTGCGGTCGGCCAAAACCTCCAAGACCACTTGTGTGTCAGCTATTACTATCGCGCCAATGTGAAGACGCTTAATGATGTGTTCTCTTCTTATTGGTCTCAAGCAAAAGCGCTTGGACAATATTTATTGAATCGCACTGGCCCTCTTTCTTTGAGTGTGAATCAGGCGGGTGGCTTTCTGAAAGGTTCTGAAGACAGCCCTTTGGCGAACATTCAGCTCTATTTCAATCCGATCTCTTATCGTATTCCGAACGACCCAAATGCCAGCATGAACCCAGATCCATACTCTGGTTTTTTAGTGGCATTTAACTCCTGTCGACCAACCAGTCGAGGCAGCATAGAAGTCGCATCAGATAACCCTGAAGATGCTGCTCTCATAAAGCCAAATTACTTATCGACCAAGGAAGATTACGAAGAAGTATTGCAAGGCAGTCGTTTAATTCGAAAATTGATGGACACTGAAGCGCTGCAAGAAATCACCGAAGAAGAAGTGATTCCGGGTAAAACAGCCGTGCATGATGATGAATCCATGATGAAATATTATCGTGAGAATGCAGGGTCGATTTACCACTTATGTGGCTCATGCGCCATGGGGCCAAACCCAGACAGTGCGGTCGTGAATAATCGTTTAAAAGTACACGGAGTGGACGGACTTAGAGTCATCGACGCATCGATTTTCCCAAACATCACCTCAGGCAATATTAATGCTCCCACTATGATGGTGGCGGAAAAAGGGGCTGAGATGGTGAGAGAAGATCACGGCGAATAATTCGACTGCTAAGCCTATATTTCATTGCTCTACAAACAAAAACGCCTTCTTTTAAGAAGGCGTTTTTTTAGAAATGTTCACCGTTTTCGTAGTAATCCTTACCCTTAATATCATGGAACAAAACGGTAATATCTTGACCGCTGTCCACTAAAGGTCGAAATAGTTCCTCAATCAAAGAAGCCACTTTTTGCTTTATTTCATCACCACGATCAAACCATAAAATATCGAAAAATGGATAAGCAGGAGAAGCACCGCCCATGACAAGATAGGTCGTCGGTTGGTATTCAAGCGTAAAGTGAGAATTAGGTGTATCGGTTATTTCGGCCATACTTTCAATGAGAATATCAGCAACTGATTCTAACTCATCAAAAGACAGTCCACGAACACGTAAATGAGGCATAGTAATCCTTAATCAATAGCGTTACATCGAGGTCATTCCTATTTCTCAATGACCAAAAAGCTTATCGTTTAAGGATGCACCATTTTTTAATATTCATCTACATAATCGAATGAACGGCTATCAATTACTTGACCGTCCAACACCACATCGACACTCCATGTACCATCAAATCCTGGCATCAGACGTTTGCTTGACCATACACGCCAACGATCACCACCAATTTCAAACGCTACATCCGCTTGGTCTTCACCGTCTAACTTCCAGCGATGAACAACTTGATGCCCAGACATTTCTCGCAAATCCGTAAAGAAGTACACACGTTGAATTTCACCGTACTCCACTTTTACAACATTACCGATATCATCAATGGGTTCACGATCGATAACCGCTGTCGAGAATTGAGCACGAGCAACGAAGCCTTCAGCCAAGACAGGCGTAGCAATCGCAAACGATAACATGCCAGTAAGGAGAACTCGGGTTAGCACTTTGACCATAATTAAATCCTTAGTGTCTTGAAATAGGAGCAATAAAAAATAAACGACTCAAAAAAAAGCATTTTGAATCGTTTATTTTACAAAAGTATTTGTGACAAGTTAGCTGAAAAGAACGTAAATAAAATGAGAGATTTGTGTTAATTTGCAAATTCTTCCACTTTATTTGATATAAGCCATTAAAAGCCTATTAAGAAAAGAGACTACTTACCTTGGCGGTCAGCAAGTGGCGTAGAAAAAGTGTATTCCATATCCCAAGGGAAACGAATCCAAGTATCTTGGCTTACTTCCGTGATAAAAGTATCCACTAAAGGCTTACCTGCAGGTTTTGCATAAATCGTTGCAAAGTGTGCTTTTGGCAGCATTTCACGAACTTTTTCCGCTGTGCGTCCAGTATCAACAAGATCATCGATCAAGATAAAACCTTCGCCATCTCCTTCAACGCCTTTTAGTACGTTCAGGTCACCTTGTTTCATGGCACCTTCGCCCGCTTCGCCTTCTTTGTAGCTCACGACACAAATCGTATCGATCAGGCGAATGTCCATCTCACGGCATAAAATAGCAGCAGGAACCAAGCCACCACGGGTAATTGCAATGATGCCTTTCCATGGACCTTGTTCAAGCAAACGCCAAGACAAAGCACGTGCATTTCTGTGTAACTCTTCCCACGATACAGGGAAATCTTTTGAATAAGGGGTCATTGAAGTTCCTACGCTTTCGCACTATCAGTTTTTATGAGGCCGTTTTTAAAGAAATCATTTCTAAAAATCCGATTTTAACGGCATAGGTAGGCCTGCCGCAACAAAAGTTACCCGATTGGTCAATTTAGCTAAAGATTGATTCATACTGCCCGCTTCATCGGCAAATCGCCTTGCTAAAGCGTTCATTGGCATAATGCCCAACCCGACTTCACTGGACACCAAAACCAAGTCACCTTGAAATGCTTCTACTGCTTTCAATAAAGCCTGCTTCTCTTGCTCCAATCGATCTTCGTCTTCCAGGCAAAGAAGATTCGTCAGCCACAAGGTAAAGCATTCCACAATGACAGCTTGATCAGGAAAGTTCAGTGAGTTTAGTACATCCGCAAGCGCAAGCGGTTCTTCAATTAAGCGCCATTCCGCAGGGCGATTTTCTTTATGCAATTGAACCCGCTTTTCCATGTCGTCATCCCATACTTGGGAAGTCGCCACATAACAAACTGGCTTACCAGATGCAGCCACTTGCTCTTGAGCAAAAGCACTTTTGCCGCTGCGAACACCACCAAGCACTAAATGCTTCATGCCAATTCTCCTCTTGTCATTCCAGTATTTGGGCCTTGATTCTGCCCGCCCGCGCCTCTTAACAATTGAATGAGCGCTTTATCGAGCACAGGAATTTCTTCCATAGCCGGCAAGGCAACACGAATCCAACCTTCGCCAAGTCGAGTATGAATGCCGACCTGATGCAGCATGTCGAACACCTGCTCCGCGTATTCATGGCTGTCTAAGGTCCAAGTAATGAAAAGAGGATTCAGCACGCTGTCTTGAGAATCAAAGATCGTATTGAACTTAGGCATCACTCGCTCAATAAAAGCCGTCTGGCGGCGTTTCAAAGAATCGATGGCTTGCGTTTGCCATTCCACATCCGCAAAGGCCAAGCAGACTAAATGCAAACTCGGCGTCGCAACAGGCCAAGGGCCCATTAAGTTTTTCAGTATTGTTTGCCACTTATCCGCACAGAAAACAAAGCCTACACGAGCGCCAGCCAAACCAAAGAACTTGCCAACAGAACGCAACACAAACAAGGATTCAGGCCATAACTCAACCGCATTCTGCGCCAATAAACTGCGCTCTGGACAAGGATCAATAAAAGCCTCATCGACGACCAAACTAGCGCCCAGCTGTTCTGCATGTTGAATCACCGCAGACAAGGTATCGGCCTCTGTCCATTCGCCTGTTGGATTGTTTGGTTGAATAATCACAGCCACAGCAAAGTTTTCATCAAGCAAGGTGGCAATCGAATCGTAATAAGCCAATTCAAAGCCCCATTTCTGCCAAGCAAAAGCGTGCTCTTGGTAACCGATTCTTGGCACAAAAACGATGTTACTTTTCAGAGAGCGACTCTCTTTAATCTCTTTGTTCTCTTTTATTAGCAAAGGTAAAGATTCAATAATGTGCTGAGAACCGGCACCTAGCGCCGCCGGTCGGCGGCCATAATAGTTTTCTGCGGTGTCTAGCAAAGCGGTTTGATCAGGTAAAGACATCCAATGTTCCGGCTCTATGGTCGGAATGGGCCAAGGTTCACGGTTACAAGCAGAAGATAAATCCAGCCAATTCAAAGCTTGATTACCAACCTTACGCTGCCAATAAGCCAAATCTCCACCGTGCTTCGGTGGCGCTGAATTGAGTTTCGAAACCGCTTTTTCAGAAGACTCTTTTCCAGAAAGCACTTTTTCAGTAGGAGTTAGACCAGAAGACATATTACCAATCCCCATAAATACACGCTTTTATCCACCAGTAAAATCGCCTCGTTTAAATGCCTTGGCTCAGGCTTCATATTGTCATCGCTCTCTTCATCACCAAGAACGGGCCTCGTTTCTGTTTTACCAAAATACTGAGCTTCGCCACCCAGTAAAATACCTAAAGCGCCCGCACCAGCCGCCATAACAGGGCCAGCGTTTGGACTTTTCCAACGCGCAGACTCACGGCGTGAGCTACGAATCGCTTTATGCCAGTAGCCGCAAGCTGCGTAACTGTAAATCACTAATCGAGCTGGCACATAATTCAATACATCATCAAAACGCGCCGCAAACCAACCAAAGTGCAAAAGCTCTGCTGTTTTATAGCCCCACATGGCGTCTAACGTATTCGCCAGTCGGTACAACAAAACACCCGGAGCGCCCAGAATAAGAAAACAAAATATCGGTGCAAAAATCGCATCGCTGCCATTTTCCAAAACGGATTCAATGCCCGCCTTCGCCACATCCGATTCATCCAGGCTTTTGGTGTCTCGGCTAACAATATGACTAACGGCAAAGCGTGCTTCATCCAGTTTTTCTGTGGTAATTGGCGTTGTGGACAAAGGCTGATAAATGGCTAACGCGTGTTCCCGCAGGCTTTGCCAACCAATGGCGAAATACAAAACAATCACAGACAGAGCATGATCTAGCCAATTGGGTAACAACCAAAACAAAACCAACAGAAGAATTAGCCAAGGCACCACAGCCAACAGCCAAGCTTGAACGCCAGACAAGCGTTGTGTCTGAGTGTTTTCATCTAAAGGCGATTGCGTATATTGGCGACAAAGATCCACCCAACGACCGAACCAAATAAGTGGATGCCAGCTTTTTGGTTCGCCTAACAGGCGATCCAACACCAACGCCGCCACAAGAATTAAGCTGGTGGTGGAAAACACCTCAAAGAAACCAGTAAAAATACTGTCTGAATTAGAAAGGATCATAAATATAGGTCGTTTTTTCACTTAACAAGACAAGAAGGTAAGGTAGAATTCTATCACCTTATTGATTTAAAGCGTGATGAACTGAATGCTAGCTTTTAGCTTAATGGTCCAAGGGACAACCTCGGACGCCGGAAAAAGTACCCTAGTAACCGCTTTGTGCCGTTTACTTGTCCGACGCGGTATCAAGGTCGCGCCTTTTAAACCGCAAAATATGGCACTCAACAGCGCCGTCACAAACGACGGTAACGAAATTGGTCGCGCTCAAGCCGTACAAGCCTACGCCGCCGGTTTAGAAGCCCACGTAGATATGAATCCCATTCTACTAAAACCAAACACAGACACAGGCGCGCAGGTCATCATTCAGGGCAAAGCCATTGGCAACATGAACGCCGTTGGTTATCACGAATACAAAACCGTCGCCAAAGAAGCCGCGCTAGAATCCTATTATCGACTTGCTGATCAATACGACGCCGTGCTGATCGAAGGTGCCGGCAGCCCAGCCGAAATCAATTTACGCGCCCGCGATATCGCCAATATGGGGTTTGCCGAAAGCGTTGATTGTCCTGTTATCATCATTGCCGACATAGACAAAGGCGGCGTATTTGCTCACCTTGTCGGCACATTGGAATTGCTCAGTCAGAGTGAGCAAGATCGCGTGATCGGCTTTGTGATTAATCGTTTTCGTGGCGACATTAGCTTGTTGCAATCCGGCTTAGATTGGCTCGAAGAACGAACAGGAAAACCAGTTTTAGGAGTTTTGCCTTACTTAACTGGCTTCCACCTAGAATCGGAAGACGCTGTCACCAAAAGCCCACTCAAAACAGGAACCAACACCAAGCTCAACATAGTGATTCCTATCATGCCGCGCACCAGCAATCATACAGATTGGGACGCGTTGCGCCTTCACCCAGATGTTCAAGTAACCTTGGTTGGCGCGAATGAAGTCATTCCACCAGCCGACTTGGTTATCTTGCCCGGCAGCAAAAGTGTACAGAGCGATTTGGCTTTCTTACGTAACGAAGGCTGGGAAAGTTATTTGAACAAACACTTAAGATACGGCGGAAAAATCATCGGCATTTGCGGTGGATTTCAAATGCTAGGAGAAAAACTTCTGGACCCATTAGGCTTAGAAAATCACCAAGCCAACACGGAATCGTCAGGCTTTGGCTTTATTCCAATGGAAACTGTTTTAGAAAAAGACAAACAACTCAAACAGCGCAAAGGCACTCTTAGCCTAAACAACCGAACGAGCCAGCTGACTGGCTACGAAATTCACTCAGGCGTATCGCGTTTTGCCGAAGAAGTCCGTCATTTCTCGACTCTTGAAAACGGCGAACAAGAAGGTTTTATCTCAGCAGACAACAAGATCATTGGCACTTATCTTCATGGTGTTTTTGATCACCCAGAAGCCCTCAGTGCATTATTAGAATGGTCAGGCGTACAAGAAGCCAATCATTTTGATTACGACCAATTCCGCGACAGTGAAATCAATCGACTCGCCGACAGCGCCGAACAACACATGGACATCGACAAACTGATAGAGCAATGTAAAAGGTTTCACGGCTTTACTGATTTATAGAAAATCCTTTTTTCAAACACAAAATACGCTTACACCATTCAGGTATTTAAAATCGCATCAAAATATGAAGCTCATTCAAAAATAAGGTTTGTCATGAGTGTGACTCAGCCTGAAATGTTTTATTGAAAACACAGGCTATTGGAAGTAGTAATTTGATGAAGTTGATGAGTTTTATTGTTTAATATGTTCCTTACGCCATAGATTTGGAGTCACACCAACAACTCGACGAAAAGCCGCTGAAAATTTACTTGGATTTGAATAGCCAATACTGACCGCCACATCGGTGATATTTAAGTTACCTTGGCATAATAGGCGCTTGGCATATTCCATTCTACGTAAGGTAAAGTACACATATGGCGTGTACCCTATGGCCATAGTAAATGAACGAGTAAAACTATGAGTATCTTGCCCAACGAGTGCGGCTAATTCAGCAACACTGACATCACTGCACACGCTACTTTCGATATAGTCAAGCACTGTTTCAAGATGTCGCTTGCTTAAAGAGTAAACCGATTTTTTCGACATAGGTTTATATTCAACATTACTCAAATGTTTGAGAATCGAATTCAGACCATGTTCAAAAAAAGCGCTTGATAGGCCATGTAATTCAGCATCACGCCATAATGCATTCATAACCGAACTAAGGTACACATCGTTATGCAATTGAGAGGCTGCTGGAATGAAATCTTCCGTTGTATATGTATGTTCTGTAAGAGAATTTAAAGCGCTCAAATTCACCGCAATCCCCAGCATGTCTGTACCAGGAAAAGAACCAAAAACAGACGTGTTTGGTAACGCCATCGTGAAAGTACCTGGGCGTAATACACCTTCAAGTGATGGCCCTTCCCCAGACCTGTGTATTCTTCCAACCTTTGCAGTACACAGTGTTAGCATTAAAAAAGGTGCCGCCTCAAATTCACCTTCAAATGGGGAAAAACGTGCATGAGCAAGCATTGCCATGCCTTTCTGATCGGACACAGAGATAGAAGGTGTTGCCTCTAATTCAGCCATTCTGGCGTTAAAATCGTCAACTTCATTTGACCAGCCATCAGATTCTTTTCTCTGTATATTATTAACCTGAGACATCATTTAATTATCCCTCGTTTTGGAGTATTTTCCTGCTATTGGAGTGGTCATGAGCTAAAAACCGATGTTAGTCTAATTGATAAGCATTATCAATTAGACTATTTGGAGAAGTAAATGACTCAACAGGAAAAACTGAGAAAACTGCTATTACCACTGGTGCTGATGAGTGATATAGCCATGGCTGATGACAGTACTGAAACTGTCAACTTAGACACCATCGTTGTTAGTGCCGAGTTGCTCAACAAGTCCACAAAAGAGAGTGCGCAAAGTGTTGAAATATTTGATGAAGAAGCGCTTAAAAATCAAGCGGGCTTAAATTCTGCTGAAGACGTTTTAAACTCAACTTCTAACATCAATTTAGTCGAAGGTACAGGAACAGCCGCAACAGTGCGAGGCATAGACGGAACAGGTGCCGCACAAAATACTATTGCCATTTACGCAGGTGGTAGACAAAGGCTCAACTACGAAGTGGATGACAGACCATTGTCTTTTAATGAAATTGTTTACAGTGACACCAATTTATTTGATGTAGAGAAAGTTGAAGTACTGCGTGGGCCCCAAAGTACATTATCTGGCCGCAATGCAATGGCAGGTACAATCAGCATCAAAACAAACGATCCAATTTATGAAGATGAAACCATTTTGCGCGCCGCCGCTGGGAATTACGATGCACAAGAACTGTCCGCAGCAGTTAACAGAACCATTGGTGATGATGACACCATAGCTTATCGTTTGACTGCTGACGTAAAAGAAAGAGATTCCACTGTTGAATACGGATCAACAGATAATGTAGATGATGTGAGTCGGTATGAAAGTGTAAACATAAGAGGTAAGTTACTGATAGAACCGGATTCAGAAGACAACAAACGATTACTGTTAGGAGTATCTCATACAGACTACGCTGGACCACACTTAGAAACCGTAGCAGCTCCTTATGAAGACAGAAAAGCCTTTACTTTTGATGGACAGGCTTACCATAACACTATCGCAGACACAGTATCTTTAGATTATTCACAGGATCTCACCTCTGACATGTATTTCCGATTAAACACCTCGCTAACAAACGCAGAATTTATTCGAACAACGGCAGACAACTTTACCAATGTAGACATTGATACCACTGAGATAGTTCTAGAACCTCAGCTCTATTATGGAAATGAAACTTTAAACCTTGTCGCTGGTATCTATTACTACAATGCAGCAGAAGAAGAAGATACTGAATTATTCTCTACTAAATATCGCTACAATGACGATACAGAAGCACTCAGCGCTTATATTGAAGGGTCGTTTAGCTTATCAGATACCCTAACTCTATCAATGGGTGGGCGTCAAGAGCATGAATCAAGGCAACGTGATGGCGGCGTTTACAGTAATGGCACAACAAGTAACGACTTTGATTACGATGAAAATTATTCAGAATTTCTGCCTAAAATTGGCATCAATTGGCAACAATCTGAAACTATTAGCTGGGGTGCACAAATATCAAAAGGCTACAATGCTGGTGGAGCAGGCATCTATTTTGATAGCTCGTTTGCTGTACAGGATTATGATTTTAAAGAAGAAACCTCTTGGACCTATGAAATCTATGGTCGTCAGCAGCTTTTACAGGGTAAGTTAAGTAGTAGCCAAAACCTTTTCTATTCTCGCTATAAAGACCTACAGCTCGCCTATAGTTCAACTGGCGATTTTGATAACGATCTTTCGTATTTAATTGCCAATGTAGACAAGGTAAATACTTGGGGCTTTGAACAAGGCCTAACAGCAATACTCTCCGATGAATTTACCCTATCAGGCAGTTTAGGCTTTCTAAATACTGAGATTGTTGAGTTTTCTAGCGATACCAGTTTAGAAGGTAATGATCTTGCAATTGCCCCTTCCGTTACCTCTAGCATCAATCTAGATTGGCACAAAGACAATTGGACAGCCAACTTAAATCTACGCTATTCAGGTAGTTACTACACCTACCCAAATAATGCATCAGCATCAAAAACAGATTCGTACGTTGTCGCCAATGCACGAGCCACTTATCAAATGGGCAATGCTGAATGGTTCGCTAGCATAGACAACCTATTCGATGAAGACGCCATTATTTATCAACGTTCAACATCGGCCGTATTGTTACAACCACGCACTTTCCTAGTAGGAGTGGAATATACACTTTAAACACAGACACATTAAGTAAACACAGGGGCCAACTTTGGCTAATTTAACACAGGGCTTTTTTACGGAGATTTTTATGAGCCTATTAATCCATGAAACCAAACACTGGCCCCTAATGCTCGCTATTGCTAAAGGCAAGCCCACCATGGAACAACATGTGGAGTCATTAACCCATTGGGATAATTGGTTTGCCGATGAAAAGCCCATTCATGTGATACGTTTTTTTGATGATGCGGATTCCCTTCATCCCCCTTCGGGCGCTGGCAAAATGACCAAGACATGGATGAACGAAGGCGCCGATCATAAATTCCGCACCTTTATAAAAAGTATGGTGATTGTTGTACCAGAAGACCAATATGAGCGCATGAAAAACATGAGTATCACAAAAGTATTTGGTATTCCCGGTGGCATATTTCCCTCCATCCATGACGCCTTTGAATGGTTAGCCCAGCAACCTGACACAGATGTTTTTAGCCATGATGATGCTTGGCGTAATGACATACAAGAAACAATCAACACGCACCTTTTAGAAGAGCAGCCAAAGTGAAAAAGGCCATGCCAGCACCTAAATTTAGAGGTAAAAAATGACAACATATAAACGCTCTACTTGGTCGTTATTGTTTAGCTTATACGCAACACAATATGTAGGGATTAGCTTTTTATTGGTGGCATTGGTGGCTATTTTACGCAGTCAAGGCATGCCTTTAGAGAAATTGGGTATTGTCTATAGTCTCGGTATTTTCTGGGTGTTTAAATTTCTTTGGGCGCCTTTGATTGACCGTTTTTCATTACGTCGATTTGGTCATTACCGAACTTGGCTGCTGATTTTACAGGCCGCCATGATGATCAACTTAATTATTCTGGGCTTTTACAACCTCTCAACCGACTTTGTCTTAGTCATGTCCCTTTGCGCCACTTTTTCCTTTTTTTCAGCGACTCAAGATATAGCAGTGGATGGTTTAGCTTGCCGCCTTCTCAATGTGGACAGCCGCGGAGTGGGGAATGGCATACAGCAAGCTGGCACCATGTTTGGCAGTTTGGTTGGCAGTGGTTTAGTGTTGACGATTTATCCAACAATTGGATGGCTCGGCAGCATGTTACTTATGGCCGGATTGACCAGTATCTCTTGGCTTCAACTGCTTTGGTATGAAGAACCAACAGGAAAAGTACGACCAATCATGGGCTATAAACGTTTATTGAGTTTTTGGCGGTACGTATCAAAGCCATGGCTGGTTCTTTTGTTTTTATACCCAATTGGCGGTGGTATGGCGTACGCCATCATTAATCCTATGCTTGTCGATTTAGGCTGGTCTTTAAGCAGCATAGGAACAGCCATATACCTTGTGGCAACACCGTTCGGCATCGTCTCAGCGTTAATTGCAGGAAAGCTCATTCAGCTTGTTGGAAGGCGCAAAGCCCTACTTGGTTTAATGTCTACGCAAGCCCTATTTTTGTTGGTGCTGTTCATTCCTGCTTACGGTGTGAATGACACACTCACTGTATACGCATGCCTTATCACGTATTTTATTTTCCATTCCCCGATACCTGCAGTGTTATACACCTTAATGATGGACCAAACAGACCCAAGCACTCCAGCAACCGACTTCACCATTCAAGCCAGTGCTCTCATGCTCATTGGAATCATCACATCTGGTGCAAGCACAGCATTAGCAGGCGCATTCGGCTACATTGCGGTTATCTGGATGGCTTCTACGATGTGTGTTGTGGCGTTTATCGCCGTATGGGCAGTGAAATCAATCGACTTGCAGACAGCGCCGAGCAACACATGGACATCGACCAATTAATCGAATCCTGTAAAGCGTTTCAGCTTTCATAAAGTATCATCGAGACAAGTAAGGAAACAGCTCTATGGCTTGCTCAATGATGTCGACTTTTTGGCTTTTCGCTAGATAAATAGCGAAGATCTCTCGGGAATAAACTGGCGCATCTTCAATGATGAACAGCTGGTTTTTCTGTACATATTCAAACGTCATTTGTCGTGGCAAATGAGCACTTCCGCCCGCGTCTAATATGTAATTGAGTGCGATTCTTGGCTGGCTCATACGATGCTTTGCTGGTGGCGAATCTTGAAACGCACGCATGTGTTGAATATTGACCGACTCCCCATAATCCACCATGACATAATTTTCTAACTTGCCCACGCCATTGTAATCTGGGTCGGTCGTCACCAAATGCAAAGGAACGGTAGCGACCTTTTCTGTCACAAAATCTTCCGTGAAAGGCGGTTCAAACACAAAGGCAATGTCGATGACTCGACTCAGCACTTTTTTGTTCAGTTCTGGCGTGGAATAAGTACTGGTGAATAAACTCACGTCTTCTAAATTACGATGAATTTTCTGCAGCCAATCTTGTAGCACGATATCCCAAATCGACATCATGGAACCAATGGTCAATTGGTATGTGTCATTCTCTGCAATGCCCACATCGTGCTTGGTTTTTTGCCACATAAAAATCAGTTCGTTCGCGTGCTTTATAAAGCGATTTCCCTCTGGCGTCAGCTTTAAATGTTTATGACTTCGATCGAACAACAAAACCCCAAGATCGTCTTCTAACAGCTTGATTCGAGCACTCACCGCAGATTGCGTGATGAAGAGATTTTCCGCCGCCATTCTGAAATTTAAGGTTCGGCTGACTTCTAAAAAGGTCTGTAATAACTCAATTTTCACGCTTACTCACCAATCAATTTTTTTGATCAAAGACATCATAATATATCGTTTTGTTGTTTGAACTTTCAACTATACACTGCGCCGATCAAATCAAACAGCCTTGCTAATAAGGGCGAGCCACAGAGGAAAACACTATGAAAATTGCCATTTTATCAAGAGGCCCAAACCTTTATTCAACAAGACGTTTGAAAGAAGCAGGTGAAGCCAAAGGCCATCAAGTCGACATCATCGACACATTACATTGCTACATGGACATCACCAGCAGCCGCCCAACAGTGCGCTATCACGGTGAAGAGCTACCAACATACGACGCCATCATTCCACGCATTGGCTCGTCTATTACATTTTACGGTACCGCCGTGGCTCGCCAGTTTGAAATGATGGGTACCTTTAACGTAAACGACTCTGTTGCGATCAGCCGTTCTCGCGACAAATTACGCTCTTTGCAGTTGTTATCTCGTAAAGGTATTGGCTTGCCAAGAACAGGCTTTGCCAGCAAACCAGACAACATCAAAGACTTGATCAAAAACGTCGGTGGCGCGCCAGTTGTAATTAAATTGCTTGAGGGAACACAAGGCATTGGCGTGGTATTGGCTGACACAACCAAAGCCGCCGAAGCCATTATCGAAGCTTTTATGGGAT
Source organism: Marinomonas algae (assembly GCF_047525555.1). Taxonomy (NCBI): domain Bacteria; kingdom Pseudomonadati; phylum Pseudomonadota; class Gammaproteobacteria; order Oceanospirillales; family Oceanospirillaceae; genus Marinomonas; species Marinomonas algae. The sequence goes on from NZ_JBLIXK010000001.1 coordinate 797,204, forward strand.
TAAAAGCCAACATTCTTGTGCAAGAATTCATTAAAGAAGCCGGCGGCGCAGACATTCGCTGTTTAGTAGTCGGCGGTAAAATTGTTGCCGCGATGAAACGCCAAGGCGCAGACGGCGAGTTTCGTTCTAACTTACACCGTGGCGGCAGCGCTGAGATCGTTAAATTGACTCAAGAAGAGCAAGAAACCGCCATCAATGCAGCAAAAGTCATGGGCTTAAACTTCTGTGGCGTTGATTTACTTCGCTCTCAGAATGGCCCAATGGTGATGGAAGTGAACTCTTCACCAGGCCTTGAAGGCATTGAAACTGCAACAGGCAAAGATGTGGCAGGTATGGTTTTCGACTTTATCGAAGAAAACGTCAACCTACCAAGAGACCAATAAGCCACATTGGCCATTAAAGAAATACAGGAGAAAGTTATGGCGATATTATCGATAGGCGAGTTTGACATCGCGCCAGGGGAAACGAAAAAAATCGAATTACCCGTTGCTAAACTTTATACCGGTGCCGATGTATCTTTGCCGGTTTATATCACTCGTGCGAAAAAAGAAGGGCCGACTGTTTTTATCAGCGCGGCGGTGCATGGCGATGAGCTAAACGGTGTTGAAATCATTCGTCGTCTGATCAACCAAAAGAACTTCAAACTCACCAAAGGCACCTTAATTGCTGTGCCTATGGTGAACGTTTACGGCGTGGTGAACCAAAGCCGTTACATGCCAGACCGAAGAGACTTAAACCGTTGCTTCCCTGGTTCAGCAAAAGGCTCTTTGGCTGGTCGCGTGGCTTATACCTTTTTGAATCAAATTGTTAAGCACTGCGACTACGGAATCGACTTGCATACAGGCGCGATTCATCGCTCTAACTTGCCACAGATTCGTGCTGATTTATCGGACGCGGAAACCAAAGAACTGGCGCAAGCTTTTGGTGTACCTGTGATATTGAACTCCAATATTATTGACGGTTCATTGCGTGAAGCCGCCGAAAGACACAAAACCAAAGTCTTGTTATATGAAGCAGGTGAAGCGCTGCGTTTTGATGAGTTTTCCATTTTGGCTGGTATAAAAGGCATCACCAACGTATTGCAACATTTGGGCATGATGCGTAAATCATCCTCTCGTAAAAAAGCCATTACACCGTTTGTTGCCAACGGCAGCCAATGGTTACGAGCGAACGCAAGCGGCGTGGTGAATAACCATTTTCAGCTCGGCGACCAGATTAAAAAAGGCGACACCTTAGCCAATATTGGTAACCCATACGGTGACATTATTGACTCGGTTATCGCAAGCCGAGCTGGCATATTAATAGGCCAACAGAACATCCCGCTCGTGCAAGAAGGCGAAGCCATGTTCCACGTCGCCTACTTCTCGGAAGATGACGAAGACATCGCCGAAGAGATAGAAAACGCACAAGACACCTTGTTACCAGTCACTGACGTTTAAATCAAAAAGCCCGTATCAAACGATATGGGCTTTTTTACAATTGTCTACGAGGGAGGCTTATTGCCCACCAAATCGCTCATAACTTAATTAATCTTACTATTTTTTGCGGCATCTTCCTGATGAAGCCCATTGCCACACCTGTAGCAACTTACTACAATGATAAAAATCAATGAGGAAAGAATCATGGCAACAGCAAGCATTAGACTAGACCAAGACTTAGTTGAGAAAGCGACCATTATGGCTAAAGCACTCAACCGAACACCACCAAAGCAAATCGAACATTGGGCGAAAATTGGTGAAATGATGGAAGACAACCCAGACCTTCCTTATGAGTTTGTAAAGCAAGCCATTATCGCCAAAGCAGAAAAAGAAGCAGGTAAATTAGAGGCCTACGAATTTGGCGAATAACATCCAAGTATTACAAACCTCTAGTTTTAAAAAAGCCGTCAAGAAGCTTCACAAAAACCAGAAGACAGATCTTGATAAGGCGATCCGCGACTTAATGGAAGAGCCAAAACTGGGAGAACAAAAGAAAGGCGACCTTTCTTTCATGCGAGTCTATAAATTCAAAATGGCCAAACAACTGACCTTACTGGGCTACAGCTATGAAGATGGCGCTTTGGTACTTGAATTGCTCACACTTGGCTCACACGAAAACTTTTACAGAGATGTCAAAAAGCTTTTTTGAGGTGTAACGCCTCAAACAGGGGAGCCGCTTTTTGGCGTCCCTTGCCTTGGATTGTTAGGAAGCTGTACGCCCGCTTCAATTCCTTTCTTTTTGTAGTGTTCAAGCATGTAGTTAAGAAACTCCGGATTGAGTTGAGCACCACATATTGGTGCTAACTGTTGGCCTGCCTGAGTTAAAACGACATTACCGATTTCTAGGTTGTTATTTGATTCTTTAGGCATTACAAAATTAATAGGGATGCCAAAGCTAATTAACGTTACATTTTTCGGTAAATTTTGTAGTTGAAAGTTCTGGAGGAAATTAAACTTGATAAGTCCGATAGATTCTAAATGGTTTAGAGCACTAAAGTTAATCCCGTTTTTTGTATATATTTCTGCTTTGTGATCTAAGATCAAAGGAAAAACATCACCTCCTGAAATAGAAAAGCTGCATAGCTTGGTGAACAGATGCGCATCAGGTCTATCGAGTGTAGAAATTAAATCTACGGTTCTCTTAGAATAAGATCCGGGCTTATTTGCCTCTCCCGCAAGCAAACTAGACCAAAGCCCCTGCATTTCGCTATCGGATACATTTCTGCACTTTTCAAAGAAATGTGAAATCCAATCATCTTCCACATTTTCAGGCGAAGCATCATTATTCAAAGAATTTGTTGCTTGAGCAGTTATAGATTCAATATTCTCTTGCTTTCTACCTTCCTCATAAATTAGTCGCTCCATCGCTCTCTGCTGAATTTCAGTTGCTTCTATTTCCCCAAGGGCTCTTATTTTAGTCGCCTCGACCTCAGCTTTGGCGACACGCTTAATCTTTGTTGGCTCATACAAGGTACCAATAGCATTGGAAACTTTGTCAATAAGTACCGTTGCTGGCTTCGATAGGTCACCGAAATTTATCAGACTGTTTCCTTCACTCATTTCATACTCCTATTTTGGCTTCCTAACAATTTACTCTGCCATTTAAGCGACTTTGTACGAAGCGTTTTTTCAGACCGTTGAAATTAACACTTCCCTTTGTATGTCTTGCATATTCTCGCTCTAAGTCGAGTCTGTCAATTTTAATATCTCTAAAAAGCCGCGCGCGGTTTTTCCTTTATTTCAGTCGCGTCGCTAGTCCTTTATCCATGAGAGAGCTAATGCTCCCTTTGTTGGTCTAAAGACCAACCTACGTGAGATGGCAGATTATGCTTTGCTCATCGTGCACTACGTTTATGAACTCAGGGTCAAAGCCCTTTTTGATCAAAACTTTAGTGTTGCAAGTTATGAGGATCAAAAAGGGGTTCGACCCTTCAGACCAATCAGGTAAGTATCAGTCAATAAAAAAGCGAGCCGGAGCTCGCTTTTTTATTCTAAGGCGATGATTAACTCAAGGCTTTAGAGTGGTGTTCTAAATGCTCGTCGATGAAGCTGGCAATGAAGAAGTAGCTGTGGTCGTAGCCCGCTTGGCGGCGTAGCGTGATTGGGTGTCCGACTTTTTCACAGGCGGCTTCTAAGGCTTCAGGCTTTAGTTGTTCCACTAAGAAGTTGTCGGCTTCGCCTTGGTCGATGAATAAAGGCAGACGTTCTGCGTTTTCTCCTAAATTCTCAACTAAGTTTTCTACCAAGTAAGTCGCGTCCCATTCGTTCCAAGTAGTTTTGTCTTCGCCCAAGTATCCAGTGAAGGCTTTCTCGCCCCAAGGACAATTGGTTGGGTTGACGATGGGCGCGAAGGCCGAAACCGACTGGTATTTGCTTGGGTTCTTCAAGGCACAAATCAAGGCGCCATGTCCGCCCATGGAATGGCCTGTGATCGAACGTTTGTCTGTCACGGGGAAGTTTTCCTCGATCAAGCTTGGCAGTTCGCTCACCACGTAATCGTACATGCGATACGTATTCGAATATGGCGCAACCGTGGCGTTCACATAGAAGCCCGCACCAGAGCCGAAGTCGTAACTTTCGTGTTCATTCGGGTAGTCCGTGCCACGCGGGCTGGTATCTGGGCAAACGATCGCCAAACCTAGCTCCGCCGCTTTACGAAACGCGCCAGCTTTTTGGATGAAGTTTTCATCTGTACAGGTCAAACCTGACAACCAATACAACACAGGCACGCTTTGTGTTTCCGCTTGCGGTGGCAAGTAGATCGCAAAGGTCATGTCGCCTTTTACCGATGCGCTTTCATGGCGATAGCGTTTCACCCAACCGCCATGGCTTTTTGTGCTAGACAGTAATTCCATCGTTCTATTCCTTATTGATCAAATAAGATCACGGTACGAATACTCTTACCTTCGTGCATCAAATCGAACGCTTTGTTGATGTCTTCCAAGCCCATTGTGTGGGTCACGAATGGGTCGATTTCGATTTTGCCATTCATGTAGTCTTCCACATAACCCGGTAATTGGCTGCGGCCTTTTACGCCACCAAATGCGGAGCCCTTCCAGACTCGGCCAGTGACCAATTGGAATGGACGAGTGGAGATTTCTTGGCCTGCGCCCGCCACACCGATGATGATGGACTCGCCCCAACCTTTGTGGCAACACTCAAGCGCTGAACGCATAAGATCTACGTTACCAATACATTCAAACGAGTAATCCACGCCGCCGTCTGTCATGTCGACAACCACTTGCTGAATTGGCGCGTCGAATTTTTTCGGGTTGATGCAGTCTGTCGCGCCGAATTGTTTCGCCATTTCGAATTTCGCTTCGTTGATATCGATGGCGATAATACGACCCGCGCCTGCCATGCGTGCGCCTTGGATAACCGACAAACCAATGCCGCCCAAACCAAACACGGCAACAGTTGCGCCTTCTTCTACTTTCGCTGTGTTCAATACTGCGCCAATGCCCGTGGTGATACCGCAACCGAGCAAGCAGACTTTTTCCAATGGCGCGTCTACGTGAATTTTCGCCAAAGACACTTCCGCTACCACGCTGTATTCCGCGAATGTAGAGGTGCCCATGTAGTGGTAAATTGGCTCGCCGTTGATGCTAAAACGGCTTGTTCCGTCTGGCATAACACCTTTACCTTGGGTTTCACGAACCGCTTGGCACAAGTTGGTTTTGCCTGATTTACAGAATTTACACTCGCCACATTCTGCGGTGTAAAGCGGAATAACGTGATCGCCCACTTTTAAAGACGTGACGCCTTCACCGATGGCTTCAACAATGCCCGCGCCTTCGTGACCAAGAATAGCTGGAAAAATGCCTTCTGGATCTTCACCCGATAAGGTAAAGGCGTCGGTGTGACAAACGCCCGTTGCCACCATGCGAACCAAGACTTCACCTGCTTGCGGATCTTGTACGTCAACTTCTTCGATTCTAAGTGGTTGGCCTGGGCCCCAAGCGACAGCGGCTTTACATTTCATAGTGTTCTCCAAAGTGTGTGTTTTTAATTACCAGTTACACAGAGCTTAGTCCTAAAAAATTAGCGCGATAATAGCTATTTCAGAAAATGATTATTGCCATATAACAACAATCATTTGAAAAAGCCTCATTTTAGTTATAATGTAACAATTAACTAACTCTGAAAATAAAGAGACATTTATGAAAAATTGGGAAGCCATGGAAGCCTTTGTTGAAGTTGTGCGCCAAGGGAGTTTTTCCGCTGCGGCCAGTCAATTAAATGTTTCCGCCTCACACATCAGTCGATTAGTTTCTCAACTGGAAACAGATCTCGGTACAACACTATTATTCCGCACCACAAGACGAATTCGTTTAAGTGAGTCTGGCGAGCTCTATTATCAGCATTGCCGAGACTTACCCAGCGCACTGAGTAGTGCAGAAGAAGTGATTTCGTCTCTCAACCAAGCGCCTATTGGCAGTTTTAAAATGACCTGCGCCACCACATTTGGTGAGCGTTATATCGCACCGTTAATGAACGATTTTTTATCAACGCACCCACAAATAGAGTTGGATTTTCACCTAACCAACCGCCCTGTGGATTTAATCGAAGAAGGCTACGATTTGGCGATTCGCATGGGTTCCATGAAGGATTCCAGCCATTTGTCTCGCCGGTTATGCAATCGTGTCGAGTATCTTTGTGCCTCACGAGAATATGTAGATCAACACGGCATGCCACATACACTGACAGAACTGAACAAACACCAGTGTTTAACTGGGTCAAAAAACCATTGGCAGTTTCAACAAAATGGTCAGAGAAAAGAGCTTAAGATCACCAGCCAGTACCGCAGTAACTCAGGCTTGGCTTTATTAGATGCCGTAAAAAAAGGCTTAGGAGTCGCACAGTTACCAGATTATTACGTCAATGACGATCTCGCTTCAGGAAAGTTAATCGCCCTTTTACCTCAGTATCAATACCCTTACAGCGGAGTTTGGTTGGTTTACCCGAAAGTGCGACAAGCATCGCCTAAATTAACCGCTGTTTGCGATTATTTAATTGCTCGCTTTGCTGAAAACAGCACCTTTCGATAAGACACTTTCGGCTTATTCACTGGATGATATAAGCAAATAATGTGCATCTATTAGCTTGATATTTCACTCCCAGACGCGTAGATTCCCCGAAAAATAGCAATTACTTATATTTTATGACTCGAAAAAATCACGCCATATCTTTACTGCTTGTTTGCTGGCTGGCGTATTTTACTGTCCCTGTCATAAATAATATCGGCGTGTTTAATGGCATTTATGTCATGCTTTGCGCCACTAAAGGCGTGATGATTCATGAGTTTAATCCGCCTACCTCCAGCTCGACTCACCTTCATCATTCTGATCATCACGCTCACCACCATATGATCTCGCACGCTGATCACCAAATGGGCTTAAGCGACTCTGAATCTTCGACTCAAAGCGCAGAAGATCACGAAGCCGAAGGCTGTCCATGCATTCACTTTTTCTTTGATACAAAGTTTCGTTTAGAACATAACTCGGCGCTTGTAAAAGCTTCTCAACCGATTATTCATGATATTCAGGCATCGCCTATCTCTACAATTTACGGCGTTCAGGCTAGAGGTCCACCGATTATCCATCTCATACATAACACATTTACAACATTTACATGATGCCCTGATATGAGATTGGGGCATGATGATTTTTTATGCCCAAATCTAACAAGGATCTATTAGATGTTTGGTTCAAAATCTTTTTACATGTCAGTCTGGCGCTGGCACTTTTTCGCTGGCCTTTACGTCGTGCCTTTTTTAATCATGCTGGCGATAACCGGCCTTATCATGCTGTATGCACCGATTTTTGAGCGTTTTCAGAATTCAGGCTTATATCAAGTCGAGCAAGTGACTGATCAGCCTATTTCTTACGAGGCGCAATATGAGCTGGTGATGGCAAACTACCCTGACGACTCGATTTCACGCTTCTACCTTCCAGCCGCACCAGAAGAAGCAACACGCTTTCAAGTGCAAACGGAGGATGACACTATTCAAGTGTTTGTCGACCCATACAAAGGTGAAGTCTTAGGTGACCTGAGTATTTCGCTGTCCTTATATTCTTGGGCGGACGATACTCATGGCACCTTCATGATGGGACTAACTGGTGATCGAATGATTGAGATTGCCGCCAGCCTTACAGTTCTTCTTATCCTGACAGGTGTGTTTTTATGGTGGCCAGCAAAAGGCCAATCGAAACTAAAAGCCGCTACTACCGTTAGTAAAAAGAATGGACGTGTTTTTTGGCGTGATCTACACAGTGTTGTTGGTGTGTGGGTTGCCATTATTTTACTTTTCTTTTGCATTTCTGGTTTGTCTTGGGCAAGCGTCTGGGGTGGAAAGCTAACACAAGCATGGAGCACTTTTCCGATGGCAAAAAGTGCATCAAGCGTCTCTTCTACCCTTACCCATGAAGATCTAAATGTTAAAGGTTTGAAGCAAATCCCTTGGGGACTTGAACAAGCGCCGCTGCCGGAATCAACAGCAAATGGTCCAACCAGTATCACTCTTGATCGAGTGGTTGCTGATGCAAAAGCAATGGGCTTTACACAGTTCCAAGTACATTTCCCCAAAAATGACGTGGGCGTTTACACCGCCACAGCCAGTACAATGGGCAAAGACATTAAGAACGCATGGGACGACAGAACCGTGCATTTTGACCGCTATTCTGGATCTGTTTTAGCGGATGTCGGTTTCATGGATTACAACTGGTTTGCAAAATCCATGGCTGTGGGTATTGCTCTACACATGGGGTTATTTGGCGTATGGAACCTTATCCTTTGTACTATTTTTGCCTCATCCGTGATTTTATTATGCGTTTCGGGCGTGATCATGTGGTGGAAGCGTCGACCAAGTACGAGCCTCACATTATCACCGCCGCCAATGCCAAAAAATCTTGCTCGTTGGAAACACGCAGTTTGGTTTTTATTACCTGTTTCGCTTCTTTTCCCAATGGCTGCCATCGCAATAATGAGTGTGGTGATTCTGGATAGGGTTACCAATTTTGTGGTTCCAAAACTTCGTAACCTTTGGGCTCAGTAGACTTAATCTAAACTAACTATACTGATATGAAATCAAAGCCGCTTTCTATTGAAAAGTAGAAGGCGGCTTTTTTCGTATTTTATGTTTAAATACGACCACTGTTAATGATTAAGTGAGCGTCATGTTTTCCCAAGAAGATCTTATTCAAGTTGCCCGTCAAACCATGCCTTTTGGTAAGTATCAAGGTCGTGTATTGGTGGATTTACCCGAAGAATATTTACTCTGGTTTGCGAATAAAGGCTGGCCAAGTGGTAATTTGGGTCAATGGCTGCAACTGGCGTTGGAAATCAAGATCAATGGATTAGAAAAACTGGTTGAGCCATTGCGCCAACCTTCAGAAGAGAAAAAAGGCGACGCTAAGGCAAAGGTGCGCATTCGGTTTGACGACTGAGTTTCCTCACTAACAGCGATAAAAAAACACACCGTTTTCTTCTTTCTCTACAACAAACCCCAAGCGTTCAGCCACTTTCATGGACGCCATGTTGTCTTTTTTGACTTGAGCCGTCAGTGGTTGCTGGAAGCTTTCGATGAGTTGCGACAGCATCTTATGGGCAACACCTTGTCCTCTCGCTTCTGGAGCAACGGTCCAAGACAACTCCCATCCATCGCCTTCTTTATCGGCTCGACAGGTTCCCACCAGCTTGCCATCTAATTCTGCTATCCATAAACGTCGCTGTTCTGGCTTCTTTAAAGAGGACTCAAGCCAAGCAAGATGATCTTCTAAACGAACCTTGTCTGTGTTGTGTGACGCCGCCCGTGTTTGTGGATCATTACGCCACGCCAACAATGTCTTTGCGTCTTGCAAGGTCGCGGCTCGTAAACTCAATCTGTTTGTCATGTGTGCCTACAAAATAGTGTCTTCTTTAAAGCAGTATACCTACTGACTTGCCTTTGCCGATATCTTAGCAGAGTAGAGAGGTGATTTTTGAAGAGTACAGAAGTGATTTCTAAAGAGTTCAAAAATGACTTTTAAAAAGGTATAAATTATTTAACACGTTATTTATTACGAAGAGGAAGCAAGCTCATGGAAATCCGAGTGGATGATTTATCTGGCCCTGAAGTACGACAATTACTAACCGAGCACCTTGACGATATGTACGCCACTTCACCAGCGGAAAGTGTTCATGCCCTTGACCTGAGCGAACTTCAACAACCAAACATTACCTTTTGGACCATCTGGGAAGGCAATACCTTATTAGGAAGTGGCGCACTAAAAGACTTAGGCAATCAAGAAGGTGAAATTAAGTCCATGCGCACCACCGAAGCTGCTCGTAACAAAGGCGTCGCCTCTCACCTTTTGCAATTCATTTTGGAAAGCGCCAAGCAAAACAAACTCACTAAAATCAGTTTAGAAACAGGTACTCAAAACTTCTTTGCGCCTGCACGAAACCTCTACAGCAAACACGGCTTTGAAGAATGCGGCCCCTTTGCAGATTATCAACTAGATCAATACAGCGTATTTATGAGCAAGTGTTTATAAACACGCTGCACTCAAAAGCAAAAAAGCCAGCTCAAGGCTGGCTCATTTCAAAATTTGGAAAAGAGGATAACCAAATTATGAAATCCTTTTCAGTAATTACAAACCACCGTTTGTTAACTTAGCAGGATCAAGCAAAGCCATTAACTCATCTCGACTTAAATCCGTTTGCTCTTCGGCCACATCCACTACTGGGCGTTTTTCTCGATACGCAGTTTTCGCAATTTCAGCCGCTTTACTATAACCAATGATTGGATTTAATGCGGTAACAAGAATCGGGTTACGATGTAACGCTTCATTTAGCTTATCTTCATTTACCGTCAATGTGGTAATGGCATTGTCTGCTAGCAAATGACCACTGTTTGCCAGTAGTTTAATGCTATTCAGCAAGTTCTTCGCAATCATTGGCAACATGACGTTCAATTCAAAGTTACCGGATTGACCGCCGATCGTAATCGCTGCGTCATTGCCAATAACTTGCGCCGCGACCATAGCTGTGGCTTCCGGAATCACTGGATTCACTTTACCTGGCATAATGGATGAACCTGGCTGTAAGGCTTCTAGGGTAATTTCCCCCAATCCCGCCAATGGGCCGGAGTTCATCCAGCGTAAATCGTTGGCAATTTTCATATAAGTGACCGCGACGGCTTTTAGCTGACCAGACAAAGCAACAGCCGTATCTTGCGAGCCAATCAAGGCAAAAAAGTTTTGACCTGGTGTAAAGGTCACCTTGGTTAAATCAGACAGTTCTTTTGCAAATAGAGAGGCAAACTCAGGGTGTGCGTTGATCCCTGTTCCTACTGCCGTACCACCTTGCGCGAGTTGTGATGTTTTGCTTTCTAGGTGTTTCAGATTATCTATATTGTCTTGTAATTGCGCTGCCCAAGCGTGGAAAGTTTGATCCAAACGCACTGGCATAGCGTCCATTAAATGGGTACGGCCTGTTTTAGTAAAGCCAGCCAGAGAATCGCCTTTTTGAATAATGGCTTGTTTTAAGTATTCCAACGCAGGAAGCAAATGCCCTGTTAATTCCAATGTGGCACTCACATGAATAGCACTTGGAATAACATCGTTACTGCTTTGTCCAAAGTTCACATGGTCATTCGGGTTAATATCCAAACCATGGTATTTGGTTGCTAGCGTCGCAATAACTTCATTAGCGTTCATGTTTGAACTGGTACCGGAACCGGTTTGGAACACATCCACAGGGAAGTGCTGCATTAAGTTTTTGGCGTTCAGCAAATCATCGCAGGCATTTTGAATAGCCGCTGATTGTTCTGGTGTAATGCACTCTAAGCTCTGGTTAGCTCGTGCCGCGGCTGCTTTGATTAAGATAAGAGAGCGAATAAAAGCTTCTGGAAGTGGCTCATCACTGATGGGGAAATTGTTGATTGCCCTTTGAGTTTGCGCGCCATATAAAGCGTCTTCAGGTACGTTTAATTCACCCATGCTGTCTTTTTCAATACGCATTTTCATTCTAATGATGTGTCCTTATTGTTAGTAAGAAGAAATAAAGTAATGGCTCAAAGTACGCAGACTGTGCTCCATTTTGAAATAGCTTCTGGCATCTTGATACGTCACGATTAAGCGTTTTAGCTGTGATAAAGGTAAGTACACTTTATCAAGGCAAGTTTGACGCCAGTGAGGAGGAAGGCTGGTATCGCAAACAGTATCAAGCAATACGTTAAAGACTCGTTGATGCAGTGATGTGGCATCAGGAATACTCAGGCGCTCAGCGTATTCTGTTGTTAGCGTTAGGTAATGGTCGAGAATCTCTGGCGAGTCTGCACACTGACCCGCCTGAATGGTTTGTTCAAGTACTGAGAATGGCACTAAGTAGCGAGTCATTGCTTTCTCCTTTCAAACATATAAATGATAACTATTATCAATATGTACCTAGAAGAAAGTTCTGTCAAGATAGTTGATAACGATTCTTATTAATTTTCATTTTTTTGACTCGTCACCGTTTTTTCCTACAAAAAAGCCTCTGCTGCGATAAACGCAACAGAGGCTTTCTTTCACTCAATAATTACTAGTGGTGATGACCGCCTACACCGTGTGCATGGCCGTGAGCAATCTCATCATTGGTTGCGTCACGAGTCTCAACAATCTCAATATTGAATGTAAGATCTTTTCCTGACAATGGGTGATTCAAGTCAACCGTTGCATGTTTCAGACCGGCTTTGATGATGGTTACCTGACGCATGCCTTTGTCTGTTTGTACCATAGCAACCATGCCAGGTTTCCAGCGTTTCGCGCCTTGCAAGTGTTTGATTGGCATTTGCTGTGTGCGATCTTCATGACGCTCGCCATAAGCTTCAGCACAAGGCACTGTTACTTCAAATTCATCACCTACTTCTTTGCCTTCCATTGCTTTTTCTAGTCCCGGAACAATGTTGCTGTGACCGTGAAGATACGCAGCTGGGTCATTGCCCGCGGACGTCTCAATCAAGTCTTCTCCATGACGTAATGTGTAGTGAAATTGAACAACTTGATTATCTGCAATCGGCATAGGGTTTCCTCTATTCTTCATTCTGGGGGAAAGCATTACTGCTCATTTTAGCGCGGCATTATAAAGGCAACCTAAGAACTTAACTAGAAAATAGAGAGCTCTAGGGATTCTTCTTTAATAATAATGTCTTTCACCAACGCTCCGGCTGCTTTTTCAAATGGCGAATGATTCAGAACATACACAGGATACTTAGCAAAATGCTGAGCCAGCGCTTGCTCCAAATCGCCATGCAAAGAACCCAGCGTTGAACGTAACATTTGCTCACTAAAAGTAGAGCCTTGTACGTCTATTTTTGTGATTCTCGGGCCAACTAAGTAGAGCTTATCGCCTTCAATACGAACACCAGACTCAAACGATGGGCGAACCACAGTAGTCAATGAAAACTCTTGACCAAATGCCGTTAACGTCCCTTTTAAATCACTCACTAAATCCACAATAACCAAGCCACCATCACGGGCGGTGAAATCTATGTCCGCTTCTGTCACCAACAAATCCAAGTTCAAAACATTACCATCGATGTTGAAGGTAATTTTGTTCTGCTGTGATTCTTCAAGCTGCTTTTTAACCTCTTGATTGACTTCCTCTTCACTCACTAAAAAGCTATTACAGCCGCCTAACAGTAAAGTGCTTGCTAATAAAGTCAGTGTTAAAGCTCGCTGAAAGATCTTCATTTACTTGCCTCACTCGATTCACTCTGTCGGTTCCAATTGGTATTACGCTCTTCATACCAAAACCGCATAAAATCTTCTGTCACCTTTTGCTCAATACCTACGGCTTCTTCTGTTGGGCAGAACAAAGACACGGTGAATATGTTGTAACCCTCTGGCGTCGTCGTGATTCGAACACGAGGTTCAGGGCCTGAAATTTTAATGTCCAAACGTTTTTCAATTAAGCTGTTGTAGCGAATCGCTACTTCATGGAAATGCTCACTGTATTCGCGAATTTTCTCCAGTATCTGCTCTTTAATCACAAATAAATTCACATCATCCGTATTACGTGAAATAGAGAAATTATGAGTAACGTAACGGCGCATATAATTCAGGTTTTGCACAGTATGAACGAGTAAAACACTGTTTGGCACTACGGTAGTACGACCTGTATATGCATAGCTACCGCCTTTTAAATCGACTTCAAACAGAGTCGTAGAAAGCCAATCGCTGTCGGTGACTTCACCTTCATAGTTGGCAATACGAATCCAATCACCTACTTGGTAAGGCCTTGTACTGGCCCGGTAAAAAGCACCCACAATGCAAGCTATAAACTCTTTCGTTGCAATGACCAATGCCACCATGAATGCTGCGATGGAAATGGCGATATTTTGAAGCTCAGACGACCAAATTAAAATAAAACCAACAACCAGAAAGAGGTTGAAAATATTGTCTACGGTGTTAATTCGCTGACGTTTTTTATCGTGTTCTATCGTCTGATTCAAACGAATTAGACGTTTTGTATAGCGTCTTACGACATAAAAAAGCAGTGCCCAAGCCACTGTTAAAGTCACTTCAATATGTTCAGTTACGACAGAAAAATCTAATTGGGATAAGTCGAATTGCATAAAAACCATTTCCTTTATCAAGAGCGCCACTTTAGCAATCATTGGCAAAATCAACAAACAAAAGCATTGGACAATAGAGAAAATAATACTGTATATTTATACAGTATTATTTTTGGAGGTGGATTATGCCTGTAATTACTCAATATGTTGTAGAACGTGATGGAATTGAAAAAATGACTTTTATTTTGAAAGCGGAAGCTGATGCCTACGATAAGCTTTTGGACACGGCCGAAGCGCTTTATGAAGTCTTGGACAGCAGCTCTCTTATGGATAACTCAACCCAAGTTGAAGCCTTATCCATGTACCTTGCAGAGAATAAAGACTCTCTTCTAGATATATTGGGGCCGAAAAAGAAAGCTCGACCAAGCACGAAAAAATCCAATGATAAAAATGTCGAAAAGAGCACACAGCTCGACTTAGCTGATGCTGCACCTAAAAAGCCATTAGAAGACTTAATCATAGAACCCGATGAAGAAAGCTTTTATGAAGAAGAGGAAACTACCGTCATCTTCGATCAGGACGAGGCCAGTGATTTCGTAGAAAGTGATGCCGCTTAGGAATAAAACTTACAAATAAAAAACGAAATGTGTACAAAACCCCATTAAAAGGTTCATATTTTGATCTAATTGGTAAATAATTAGCAAACAAAATGAACAGCTGTATTTTAATAGGGATAAAAAATGTACCTCGCCGTCATATTGATTCTTTTAGTGGGCTTCAGTCTATGCTCTATGTATTACATTTATACGTACAGAGGCAGCGTTCGATACGCCAACTGGACTGAATATTTACGAAAAGGTTGGCCGATTTTTGCACCACTTAACTGCTTGCTGTATTTGTTTTCATCTAAAGCTGTCCGTCGCCCAATTATTGATACCTTGCAATACAAAGAACTTGATGAGCTACGAGCTAATTGGGAAGTAATACGAGATGAAGCATTGGCTCTCCAACAGGAAGGAGAGCTAGAAAGCATCAATACTCTTGGCTCAGATGCCTATTATGACGTTGGCTTTAGAACCTTCCATAAATACGGATGGCGTAAGTTTTATCTAAAATGGTATGGCTACTCCCACACTTCCGCTCAGAAGAGCTGCCCTAAAACCGTTGAAATTCTCAGTAAGATCAAAAGCATTAATGGTGCCATGTTTGCTTACATGCCAGCCAATTCAGAACTTACGCGCCATCTTGATCCTGTTGCTTGCTCGCTACGTTATCATTTGGGGTTAGAAACCCCGAATAGCAATGACTGCTTCATTAATATCGATGGAGAGCAGTATTCATGGAGAGACGGAAAGGATCTTTTGTTTGATGAAACCTATCTGCATTTCGTCAAAAACAATACAGAAAAAAGTCGCCTTATTTTAATGTGTGACTTTAACCGCCCCGTCAATCCATTAGGAAAACTGATTAACATCAGCTACAAATTGCTAATGCGAGCTTCTGTTGTGCCTAACACTCATGAAGACAAAGGCGGTTTAGCCAACCAAATATTTAAGTCTGTCGCACCACTTCTACAAAAAGGCAAAGAGCTTAAAAAAACCAACAGAAAAGCTTACAAGCGCCTCAAGTACCTTATTAACACACTGATCTTGCTCGTTTTAGTGGGTGTTTTTGCTGGCGTCATTCAACTTTTCTCATGGCTATTTTTCTAAAATAGTATTTTTGTCAGCTATTACGCCTTCCATTTATATACTTAAATGGAAGGCGTTGTTCTCACTCACAACACCTTTTTCATCACTTCTGGTTTCGTTTTATTTCTTGTTTCAGTTATTCATCGATAGCAGAGAAGCGCCACATATGGCGTATACTAAGCCTATAAATTGCTTGTCTCTTTTCTCGCTAGGATGATGAATGAAGCCTGTTGCCGCACCTAAAAATAACGTCGATAAAAATATGTTGGGTGTTTTTCGTTATAGCCGACGAGCCATTGAATTGGTTTGGAAAACATCACCCGCCTTAACCATAGGTTTAGCTATTGCCACTTTAATCGCAGGGATTGTGCCTGCTGCAATGGCATACGTTGGCCAACTCATTGTTGATGCGGTTTTAGCCGCTATAAATACCTACGAACAAGAAGGTGTTTTCCATTATCAAACCGCCTTCAAGTATGTGATATTGGAAGGTATTTTGGTTCTCATCATTGCCGCTGCTCAGCGAGCACTAACGGCTCAGCAAGCGATACTTCAAGGTTTATTAGGCCATAAGGTCAATATGTTGATCTTGGAGAAAGCCCAAACCCTGACGCTTTCTCATTTTGAAGATTCTGAGTTTTACGACAAGCTCGTACGCGCTCGTCGAGAAGCTTCTAGCCGCCCTCTTGCCTTAGTGAATAAAACCTTTGCGCTACTGCAAAATGCCATTTCATTATCCAGCTTTGCGATTTTGCTATGGCACTTTTCTCCTTGGGCTTTGATATTGCTTGTGTGTGGCGCACTTCCCTCTTTTATCGCAGAAGCAAAATTTTCCAGTGCTGCATTCTTAATGTTCCGCTGGCGTTCACCAGAAGTAAGGCAGCAGAACTATTTAGAAACATTATTGGCCAGAGAAGACCACATTAAAGAGGTTCGCTTATATCAATTAAGTGGGCGTTTTTTGCAACGTTATGCGGATATTTTTCAAAAGCTTTTCCAAGAAAGTAAACGGCTCATTTTACGACGCGAAAATTGGGGTTTTGTTTTAGGTGTAATTGGTTCTTTGGTGTTTTATGGCGCTTACGCATGGATTGTCAGCGACACCATTTTGGGCGTGATTACATTAGGTCAAATGACCATGTACTTATTGTTATTCAAACAAGGGCAAAGTGCCGTTTCAGCCTCACTTACCGCAATAAGTGGCATGTATGAAGACAACCTTTATTTGTCCAATTTATACGAATATCTAGAACAAGAAACACCGTTTTCGACAACTGGTTTAACCACTGGACCAAAACCAAACGATGGCATTCGTTTCGAACAAGTTTCTTTTCAATATCCTGGCAGTCAAACCGCGGCTTTATCCAACATTAATTTGCATATAAAACCAGGGCAAAGTCTCGCCATTGTCGGCGAAAACGGCTCAGGTAAAACAACGCTTATTAAACTACTGACTCGCCTTTATCACCCAACTCAAGGTCGCATTTTGTTGGATGGTTTAGATTTAATTGAATGGGACGAAGTAACGCTATTAAAGCGCATTGGCGTGATTTTTCAGGATTTCGTAAGGTATCAACTGATTGTCGGTGAAAACATTGGTGCAGGCGATGATGCTCGGTTCCAAGATGAATCTGGTTGGAAAAAAGCCGCTGAACTCGGCAAGGCAACCGATTTTATTGATCAACTAGAAAATGGCTATAAGACACAACTTGGACGCTGGTTTAAAGACGGGCAAGAACTATCTGGCGGTCAATGGCAAAAAATCGCCTTAGCTCGCGCCTTTATGAGAGAAGAAGCCGATATTTTAGTATTAGATGAGCCAACAGCGGCCATGGATGCCCAAGCTGAAGCCAGTATTTTTGAACACTTCCAAGAACACACAAAAGACAAAATGGCGATTCTCATTTCCCATCGATTTTCCACCGTTCGCCTTGCTCATGAAATTATTGTCATGGAACATGGTGAAATAAAAGAACGAGGCACTCACGACTCTTTGTTGGCTCAGCAAGGGCAATACGCACATTTATTTAAGCTGCAAGCTCAAGGCTATCGTTAGAATCAAAAAAAGACAGATCAATAGTGGTTGATCTGTCTTTTAAAAGTAATGCACTCATCAAACTGAATAGCTATGTTCGTTCAGTCTCTATTCTTCGTCATCAACATCATTAGATTCTGATACAGGACGCTTAGTGCGTTGCGCTGGCGCTGCGATGATTTCTAAGTAAAACGCTTGCCATTCTTGGCTTTCTGCAAAACTGATTTTTTCGTTAATCTGAGCAACATGAATGATTTCTGCTGAATCTTCTGTTGCGCCAAACTTACAATCAAAACCCCAAAAATCTGCGTAATCAGGCAAGCTTTTATTACGCTCTCGTTTTAGATATTTTTTAACTTCCGATTTTGTCGCTTCAATTAAACGAGGATAGGCAATTTTTGGGTGAGATAACTTAAATGTCTTTTTCATTGGGGTCCTAAATATTGGGAGTCAGGAAACAGGCGAACCCGTTCCTATGCAGCGAGCATGATAACGGATCAGCCTCTCCACAGCTATGAATAAGTAAAAACCTCACCCGCTCAACCCATTTATTTCGACTGAGATCGAAGCAATTTATGAATAAAGGCCAATTTTTGACGCACCGCTGGCACCAAGATAAAAGGATACAAATCTGGTTGCCCCATTCCTCTGTTTAGGCTGTTCACAGCAAAAGTTAAAGGAATGTACTGAGCCAAAATTTCTTCAAAATCATCATGACTAAAAGGATCGATATTCACCATAACAGCCAGATTTTGTCGATTGGATCCAATAGGTTGAAAACTCAATCCCAAATCACTGGCGGTTTCTAATGTGTCAACGATATGCAGATAATGCGCCCACGTTTCCGCCCAATCTTCCCAAGGGTGTGATGAAGCATACACACTCACAAAAGATTGCTGCCACTCTGCATTTGGCGCCTTGTAATGAGCTTCTAACGCTTCAGCATAGTCTGCCGTATCATCACCAAATAAAGTGCGAAACTCAGCTAAAGTCTGTTCATCATCAAACACCAATGAATCCCAATAATAGTGTCCAATCTCATGTCGAAAATGACCGATCACTGTTCGATAAGACTCATTCATATCCTCGCGCATTTGCTCTCGGTCTACTGAGTTACCTTCTGCCGCATTGATAGTCACTTGGCCTGAAGCGTGCCCAGTCATTGGGCTCACATCTTCTGGCACCACATTATTTTCAGAAATAAAATCGAAT
Source organism: Marinomonas algae (assembly GCF_047525555.1). Taxonomy (NCBI): domain Bacteria; kingdom Pseudomonadati; phylum Pseudomonadota; class Gammaproteobacteria; order Oceanospirillales; family Oceanospirillaceae; genus Marinomonas; species Marinomonas algae. The sequence goes on from NZ_JBLIXK010000001.1 coordinate 816,158, forward strand.
GATAAACCTTCTTCTGGCGCTTTTTTCTTACTGACTAAAGGCAAGCCAAGGCGCAACAAAGAATAAACTAATCTGTGCTTGGCAAACTCCAACTGCTGCCACGCTTGGCGTTCTTCTATTTTGCCTAAGTTAGGAATATGGCGGTTCAAATCACACGCCACACAAAATGAACTTCCACCCTCTTCCACCAGCCAATTACATACTTGATGCTGATGGTTTTCACAGTAATACCAACGCTTAACCGGAACCGATGTGTCCGCCAAGGCATACCAAGCGTTATCGACAGACTTTAACGCACTAAGCACCAACTGATCAGGCAAAAAGCCCAGTGCAGACGAACATTGCTCACAATGTGTATTTTCAAATAACACGGTTTGACCACATTGCTGACAACTGAAAATTTTCATAGGATTCCTGCCATTAAAAAAGAGCTCTAAAAAAGCCCAAGTGCGGGATGAAAACAGATTTGAGACTTACAATTGCACCTTACTAGGATCATAGTTTAAAGTAGATAAAACACCTACCTATTACTCATTTCTGTGGGACTTTCTCATTTCATTCAAATACTGAGACAAAACATTGCCGAAGAAACCGAACAAAAATTTCACCACCATTTCTGATGTCGCCAAATACGCTAATGTCGGAAAGACCAGTGTTTCTCGCTATCTAAATGGCGAACAAAACAAGTTATCGGAAAAGCTTCGAGAGAAAATTGAAGACGCTATCGCCCATTTAGATTTCCGTCCAAATCACTCCGCTCGAATGTTACGAGCCGGTCACTCGAAGCTCATTGGACTTATGTTTGCCGATGTCACCAACCCTTATTCGATCGATGTATTGAAAGGGATAGAGCATGTTTGTCGCCAAGAAGGTTACATGCTGATGGTGTGTAACACGGACAATGAAAAAGACTTACAAGACAGTTACTTAAACTTATTAGAAGCACATAGAGTAGACGGCATAATCGTCAATATCGCAGCCATGGCGCCAAAACAGCTCGACAACTTAGCCAAGCTCACTTGCCCTCTTGTCTTGGTTGACCGCATTAACACCTCACTTGGATTTGATTCGGTCGGCTTGGATAACGAAGCCGCCGCTAAACAAGCCTGCGAACATCTGCTATCCAAATCCTATGAAGACATTTTGGTCATCACTGAGTCTCTTACCATTGAACCTCGACGTGCACGCGTTGATGCTATTCAAGCTTTCGTTGCAGAACAGGAAGACATGACTTGCGACATTGTGGAAACAGACAAAATGAGTGAGCCTTGTATGAGCTTAACGATTAACGACTTTTTACAAGCAAGTCCAAATCGTAAAAAAGCCATTTTTACCACTAATGGTGTTGCCACCATGAGCGCGGCAAAAGCGTTGAAAAAGCTGAATATTAAAGCAGGCCAAGATATTGGATTAATTGGAATCGATGATCCTGAATGGGTGCAATTGTTTGAAGGCGGTATAACTGTCATGCGTCAACCTACGCAAGACATTGGACAAACTGCCTGTAACCGCCTTTTAACGCGCATTCAAGGCAATAACGAACCAACACAACACATCAAGTTGGCTGCGGAATTGGTTATTAGACAATCAACATAGAACGGATTTCGCTGTTTTTGGAATCGGTTCCATGTTATCTTCTTGATCAAAATATAACAGGTCTACAATAAATGACCTCGATGACGGCAATAATAAGATAGGAATAATAAACATGGCGCAAAATAACCAAGCACAATCTTTTGTAACACTCGGTGAAGCAATGGGACTATTCGTTGCAAAAACACCTGGAAGACTAGCAGACGTTGAAGAGTTCTCTCGCTACTTAGCAGGCGCAGAAGTGAACGTCGCAATTGGTATGGCGCGCCTTGGCTTCCAATCTAACTACGTCAGCAAAGTGGGCAACGACTGCATTGGTGAATTTATCCGCAATGCGATCGGCAAAGAAAACATCAACACAGACTCTATCTCTGAAACTGCGGATTACCCTACAGGTTTCATGATGAAAACCAGTCAAACAGACGGCAGCGATCCAGCAGTAGAATATTTCCGTCGTAACTCAGCAGCATCAACGCTGAACGCCAATGATATTGATGCAAGCTTATTTAAAGCAGACACTCACCTACATTTAACAGGTGTTGCCGCTGCGGTTTCTAGCTCTATGCGAGAAGCGATTTTTAAAGCGCTAGAGTACGCAAGAGCACAAGGCTGCAGCATTACCTTTGATACAAACTTGCGCCCAACATTGTGGCCAAACCAAGAAACCATGATCAAAACGGTTAATGAATTGGCTTTTGCTAGCGACATCGTTTTACCTGGTGTTGAAGAAGGTAAAATCCTTGTAGGCAGTGAAGACCCAGAAACAATTGCAGACTTCTACCTAAGCAATGGCGCGAAAACCGTCATCGTTAAACTAGGAGCAGAAGGCGCATTTTACAAAACAGCGGCAGGCGAATCTGGCACAGTAGCAGGTTTCAAAGTAGAAAAAGTTGTCGATACAGTGGGCGCTGGCGACAGTTTTGCTACTGGCGTTATCTCTGCATTATTGGATGGAAAAAGCGTTGCAGAAGCAGCACGTCGCGGTAACTTATTTGGCTCATTAGCAGTACAAGTACGTGGCGACAGCGAAAGCCTTCCGACTCGCGCTAAGCTAATCGAGTTAGAGCAAGCTTAAGTAAGATGAAACGCAACGTCCTTTTATACAAAGGGATTCCTGAGCAAGCGCTGCAGAAACTGCAAGCGCACTTTAATGTCACTTATTTCGATGGAATAAATGACAACAATAAAAGTGCGTTTCTTTCTGCGCTTGCTGAAACGGAAGGATTGATTGGTGCCAGTGTAAAAATGGACGCTGAGGTTTTGGCGTACGCTCCGAATTTGAAAGCAGCTTCCACTATTTCTGTTGGTACCGATCAATACGACCTTCCTTATCTTGCACAGCGCAATATTCCCCTAATGCACACGCCCAATGTGCTAAATGAAACCACAGCCGATACTCTATTTACGCTCATTATGTGCACAGCAAGACGTGCCGTAGAAATGGCGAATATGGTTCGTGAAGGCCGTTGGACAAGCAGCATTGGTGAAGCACATTTTGGCACCGACATTCATGGTAAAACCTTAGGCATTATTGGTATGGGACGCATTGGATACGCCATTGCCAAACGTGCTCACCTTGGGTTTGACATGAAAATTCAATACAGCAACCGTAGCCGTAAAGAAGAAGCTGAAAAAGATTTTAACGCTTCTTATATGGATATGGAATCTTTGCTCAAGACATCTGATTTCGTTTGCGTGATGACGCCATTAACGCCTCAGACCGAACGCCTGATTGGCAAAAACGAATTTGCCATGATGAAAAAGAGTGCCATTTTCATTAATGGCTCTCGGGGAAAAGTCATAGACGAATCGGCTCTGATTGACGCCTTAACGCAAGGCACAATCAAGGCTGCTGGTTTGGATGTTTTTGAAGTAGAGCCACTGCCAGCAGACTCACCACTGTGCAAATTAGATAACGCTGTCGTCTTCCCACATATCGGCTCAGCGACGGCAGAAACTCGATTCAATATGGTGATGTGTGCCGTAGATAATCTTATCAATGCTTTAAATGGCGACATCTCAAAAAATTGTGCGAATAAAGACTTATTAAAATAATTTTAAATGGAGACCCACAATGTCTAAAGATAAATCATTTGATGCAATTAAAGCCATCAAACTAGAGAACGACAAATCTGCAGGTAACCTTGTGGATATTATGCCAATCCAAGTACAAGAAGCGGATATTGACCTTTCTTTTCTGGATAACCTAAGCGTTGAACATCCACGCTTATTGGTACAAAGCAAAGACCTTGCTGCATTTCGTGAGAATCTGAAAAAAGACCCAAGCTACTGCAAGTTTGACGCTTTTATGGCGAACTCCACCAACAAGTTCTTAGACACAGCACCTTACGCTGAGCCACAACCTTACCCAGAAGAAACCGTTGGTAAAGCCTCTTTATGGCGTCCTTACTGGCGTCAAATGTACGTTAGCTGTCAAGAAGCGTTCAATGCCACACGTAATCTATCTATTGCAGGTATCGTATTAGAAGACGAAGCCATCATTGCCAAGGCAAAAGCATGGACATTACAACTTGCGTCATACGATCCAGAAGGCGTGACATCTCGTGGTTATAACGACGAAGCGGCTTTCCGTGTTATCGCGGCAATGGCTTGGGGTTACGATTGGTTGCACGCCTACTTCACAGAAGAAGAACGCGAGACTATTAAACAAGCTTTAGTGGTTCGCTTAGAAGAAATCATGCACCACTTACAAGTAACCGTAGATTTGTTAGCAAACCCGCTAAACAGCCACGGTGTGCGTAGTATCAGCTCGGCGGTTATTCCAACCTGTATCGCGTTATACAATGAATATCCAAAAGCTCGTGAGTACATCGAATACGGCATTGAGTACTATGCGAAACATTACCCACCATGGGGTGGTCAAGACGGCGCATGGGCAGAAGGTCCAGATTACTGGAACACGCAAATGGCCTTCCTTGGGGAGTCTTTTGACCTACTAAAAAGCTACACGTCGATTAACATGTTCAACAAAGAGTTCTACAAGAATACGGGCGACTTCCCTCTTTACTGTATGCCGGTTCACTCGAAGCGTGCAAGCTTCTGTGACCAATCCAGTATTGGTGACTTCCCTGGCCTAAAACTGGCTTACAACATCAAGCACTTTGCCGGTGTGAATAACAAGCCGGAATACATTTGGTACTACAACCAGCTTAAAGCACGTGATACAGAAGCACATACGAAATTCTACAACTTCGGTTGGTGGGACTTTGGTTATGATGATTTGCGTTTTGATTATCTATGGAACGACATGCCAGAAGTGGCACCGTCTAACGAACCACTACTTAAAGTCTTCCCAATTACTGGTTGGGCGGCCTTCCATAGCAACATGACAAACCGTGATGAGCATATCCACATGGTTTACAAATGTAGTCCATTTGGCTCTATCAGCCATTCACACGGTGACCAGAACGCTTACACCTTGCATGCTTTTGGTGACACATTAGCGGCAATCACAGGTTACTACGGTGGCTTTGGTGTGGACATGCACATCAAATGGCGTCGTCGTACTTTCTCTAAAAACCTACCATTATTTGATGGCAAAGGTCAGTACGCAGAAAACACCACATCTAAGTTCGAAGGTGTACACCAAGATCGTTACTGTATTGAAGCTGGTGGTAAAATCAGCGACTACGATACAGAATCTGAAGTCTTGTTTGTCGAAGGTGATGCATCCACGTCTTACCAATTCCACAACCCAGACTTAGAAAGCTACAAACGTAAAATCTGGTTTGCAAAAGGCAAGGTCTTTGTCATGCGTGACACAGCCACAATGAAAGTTGAGCAAGATCTAACTTGGAACCTGCACACAACATTTGGCACAGAAACTGGCGGTGACAGATTCAAAATTATCGGTGAAAAAGCCGTGCTCGACGTTTCCTTCATCAACGATTGTAAAGATGACATATTGTCAATTGAGAACGTAGAAGGCTTCGGTGAAGTGGACCCAGCGGAATACGCAGATTTAGAAGTTCACCGTCATGTGGAAGCGAAGTTCAAAGCGAAGAAAGAGCACAACATTCTTACTTTGCTAGTGCCAAGTAAAGCTGGGCAAGCCAAAACAGAAGTGTCGCATAAATTAATCGGCAACACTTTAGAACTCACTATCGATGGTGAACACGTTATTATTCAACTTTAATTATTGAGCTTTATATCACTCAATAATTAAAACTCAAAAAGCCACTTCAAATGAAGTGGCTTTTTATTAAAAAACAACACCCACTGTCAGTAATATATTCGCAAATCGACGCTGTTCACCGGTTGCAATAACCAACAGAGTCTCATCACTTTTTACCGCTGAATAGAAGTCAGCACGCTCTAAATAATCAATAACGACGGCTTCTGGTAGCATGGATTTGTATTCATCAATAATGGTGTTTTCAAAATCCGCAGGGTGAGACATCATGGTCGCGCTTTCCACGTTAATCATCTCGCAGACTCCCGCCATAACATCCGTACTTGCCAGCATTCCCGGCATAAAATTCAGATAGATGATATTGGCTTGAGGTGACGAATTTGTCACAAAGGAGTAATTTCCATCTGCAATCAATATCTTAGTTTTGTGGCCACAGTTTGCTAAACAGCGAAGTAATTCTGGGTGGATGATTTTACTTTTTATCATAATTATTCTCTTTAAAAATCAACTAAAACGGCATCAATGGTGACATGAATAATGATGCACTTCTGAATGCTTTTAGTCAGTATACGGCATGACTAAAGCATGCAGAAGCTAACTTTGAACCTGTCTCTTTGATTAATCGAAAGCAATCTTGTTATTGAATTTCTAACAACATGAAAACGATGATGAGAAGCAAACTAAAAGACACACCTTGCCAGAACATCACAGGATTGCGCTGTATAAGTGGCGGTCGAGTTCGGTTCAAAAAAGCCTTGTTAGGATGATGGAGATCATAAACAAACTCCGACAAGGTTTCGTAGCGTTTCAACGGATTAACTTGTAAGGCTTTTTGTAAGGCGTCATCGATCCAAATTGGCAGTTCAGATTCATCATTAATCAAGCTTGTATATTGAATCCTACGTTGTGCATTGACGCTTTTCGCCTGAGCAATATTCACCCCATAAGGGAACTTTCCACCAGACAACATTTCATAGGCAATAACACCCAAAGCATAAATATCGGAGCGTGTTGTCCCCGCGTGCCCAAGAAAGTATTCCGGTGCCGAATAACGCATAGTACCTTTCAGCAACTCTTCGTCTTTTGTGTTGGTGACTCCAGCAATATAGGTCGAACCAAAGTCGATGATCTTCACAGTATTCGTACTATCTATCATGATGTTGGCAGGTCGAATGTCTTGATGAATCATTTCTTGTCGATGAAACGCCTGCAAACCTTTGGCGATTTGAGAAATGATATTACGGATTTGCTCTAAGCTCGGCTTGGGGTTATCAATCATCCATTGAGCAAGGGATTTGCCTTCTAGATATTCCGTGACCACGTACAAGTAATTGCGTTTCCGAGTGGATTCTATGGCTTTGACCACATGTGGATTGGTGACGCGTTTGGCTATCCAATCTTCCATCATGAAGCTTTCTAGATAGTCTTTATCTGATCCTAGCTCCACCGACGGCACTTTAAGGGCAACAGTTTGATCTGTGTCTTTATCTCGCGCCAAAAAAACATGACTGCGGCTGCTTACGTAAATTGGGCGAATGATTTCATAACCATCAAACTCCATTCTTGCAGCTAACTGAGGCGGCAAAGGCAAGCCAGTCACTTGTTGTTGAACTTCGTCTAATTGATACGTAGGAAGATGCTCAACACGAACCAGTTGTGCACTCAAGTTATCATCACTGCCCGCATCTAACGCCAACGAAATAATGCGCCCAGCCGCGTCATCTAATGTGTTTGTTGCAGCAATGCATTCCAAGATCTGAGCCACATTCACGAATTCATAAACGCCATCTGTTGCCAATAAAAACAAGTCGCCTTCAGCAATAGGGTCAACGCGATAATCAATTTCTAACGTCTGATCAATACCTAAAGCACGGGTTAGATAGCTCACATCTTCCGAGACAACTCGTCGATGATCTTGCGTTAATTGCTCTAATGCTGATCCTGTTACTCGGTATATTCGGCTATCGCCAGAATGAAAAATATGAGCGCTATTAGACTTCAGTACCAAGGCACTGAAAGTACAGATATAACCTTTGTCTTTCTCGAAACGGTAAGGGCTATTTTGAGTTTGAGCGTGCAACCAAGCATTGATTGATTTCACCACTTTTTGACCTGAGGTTTTCACTGACCAAGCATCAGAAGTGCAATAATAATCTTCCAAAAAGCCCGTAATCGCCGTTTGACTGGCGACTTGGCTCACCTTGCTAGAGCTGATGCCATCGGCAATCGCAACCACAACACCTTTCACACTCAATAAAGGCTCAACAGGAACCGAATTTCCCAGAAAGTCTTGGTTTACCTTTTTCCTGCCTTTGTCTGTGGCACTGCCAATACTGACGCTCAATGGCTTACTCATAAGCTTCCTTCATTCCATTTTCTTCAAGTAACAACAATAATTGCCAACAAAGTAAAAAAAACCCTGCTATCCAATGGAAATAACAGGGCTCTCAGGTTACTCAATATCTAACTGAACTTGAAACACATTAAGACAGTGTACGAGCTTTGGACGTTTTCACATGAGTAAGATACAAAGGCAAACCAACCAGCAATAATCCACCCGCTAAATTACCCAATACTGTTGGAATTTCGTTCCAGATCAAGTAATCAACAAAAGTAAATTCGCCACCCATGATCATAGAGAATGGGAACAAGAACATATTCACGATAGAGTGCTCAAAGCCCATGTAGAAGAACAACATAACAGGCATCCACATCGCGGCCATTTTTGCACCAGCTGAGGTAGAAATCATCGCGCCAACCACGCCCATAGATACCATCCAGTTACACAACATGCCACGAATGAAGATAGTAAACCAACCACCAGCACCATGAGACTGATAACCCAAAGTACGAGATTCACCGATTGTACTTACTTTCGCAGCAATCGCGCCGCCATCTGTCGCATAACCGTAAGTGAAGATAAATGACATAAAGAATGCTGTCATCAATGCACCTGCAAAGTTACCGATAAAGACTAATCCCCAGTTGCGAAGCACTTGCCCTGGCGTCACGCCTGGTCGTTTATCAAATAACGCCAATGGAACGAGAGTAAACACACCTGTTAGCAAGTCAAACTTCATGAGATAAAGCATGATAAAACCAACAGGGAACAAAATAGCCCCTAATAACGGATTGCCTGTCAGTGTAATAACCGTAATGGCAAAACAAGCCGCCAAACCTAAAATTGCACCTGCCATAAAAGCTCGAATAAAAGTGTCTTTTGTCGACATATACACTTTTTGCTCGCCTGAATCGACCATTTTGGTCACAAATTCACTTGGTTCTATATAAGCCATAAAGTCCTCTCTGTATTATCAATGTTAATAAATTGCGTTTCAGTTTTGTTTATTACACTTTTCTCGTCAGCTTGTAGCTACCAAGATTTATAAGGTAGAAATTTACCATTTAAGGTCAGGATTACACGATCCCCTTTTGGGTTTTCTTCTTTTTCTACCGACATAGAAAAATCAATCGCGCTCATAATCCCGTCACCAAATTTTTCTTGAATCACTTCTTTTAAAGTCGGTCCATAAACGCCAACCACTTCATAAAGTCGATAAATCAGAGGATCTTGAGGAATGGTTTCATTCCATGTTTTTGTTGGGTATTCCATCAAGGCTGCTTTTGCGGCTTCAGGAAGCCCTAAAAACGCCACGAGCTTGTCTGCAACTTCTTCGGTACAACTATTCATACCAAGGCAGGCAGAAGTCACCCAAACGTCCGTCATACCAACCGCTTCTGCGATGGCTTCCCAAGTAAGGTTTTTGTCTTTCTTGGCAGCAAAAATAGCTTCTGTAACATCAATTTTCTTCATCTGCTTTCCTCCACAAAAGTAAAGTCAAACCCAAAGCCATCTTTCCTTGAAGCACTCATTGCATACACAAGAGCCACTCAACGCATCACGTCCTTACGAGCAAGGGTTTATCTAGCAACACAAAATGTCATGACCACTAACGGCAAGAATCATCAAGAGGAAGCTGAAGAGAATTTTTTTGATAGGAAAAATCATACGGACAGACAAACGCCTACCTCATTAGATTCTCGCAAAAAAGGAGACTAATCAGATACCACTGAGCGATTCAGTAGTGGGCGACGTTGCCATAAATGGTGTCAACCGACGTTGGCCAACAGAAGCACTAAATGGAGTAAAACCATATTAGTGCATCTAGGATTGAGCAAAAGAAATGCCAAAAATTAAAAAAGAAGGGAATAACGATAAGAAGTAACACTTACCAGATTGATTAATAAAGAAATTTATTTGGCGCTTTAAGCGACAGATAAAACAACAAGAAAAGATAAAGAATTATGAACAAGGTATTTATCGCACTATAAAAAGGCGCAAATGGGAATTATGTGCAGGTGAGAGGGCAAATAACTCAGACTCAGTTGTCTCACTCAAAGGGAGCAAGAGGAAAGACAACTGAGCCTGTGTTTTCTTATAACTTAAATTTACTAATCATATCGCCAAGTTTTTCATTAATGGTTGAAATGTGGCGCACCTCTTCATGTTGACCATTGCCAATGGTCGAAAGCTTTTCAACCATGCCATGAAGCTCCGTAATATTCTCACTAATTGTTTGAATAACTTTGCTTTGTTCAGAAGAAGAGCTCGATATCTCTGCGTTCATATTATTTATTTCAATAATATGCTCACTCAATGTTTGTAAAATCTGCGACACAGACTCAGCCACTTCGACCGTTGTTTCACAGGTATTTTTTGTTTCTGCAATGGCGCTAACAACACTGCCGGCCTCTTTTTGTAAACCGCCCAGCGCTTGACCAATTTCTGTTGTGCTGTCTTGTGTTCGGTTTGCCAGAGCACGAACTTCATCTGCCACCACGGCAAAACCTCGACCTTGCTCGCCCGCTCTAGCTGCTTCAATTGACGCGTTCAAAGCCAGTAAGTTTGTCTGCTCGGCAATACCACCAATCACTTCAACAATAGATTGAATATTATTGGTTTCATTATCCATTTTCTTAACATTATCAGCCGCTTGCAAAATTTCTTCTGCAAGAGTGCTAATTTTCGCCTGCGCTTGTGTTAAACGCTCATTAGCACTACTGCTGTTTTCTTTCGCTTCATTCGCTGACGACGCAGCGGTCATTGAGTTATCTGCAACTTCCGCTGCTGAGCTGGAAAGCTCTTCAACAGCAGCCACAATTTGCTCTGTTTCTGTTGCGTGCTGAGATAAAACTACGGAGTTCTCTTCACTCTTCTCGTAGATTTTCACAACGCGACCTGAAAGCTGTTCAGAAGCATTTCTTACTTCTTTCATCATGGTTTGGAGCTGCTCAATAAAGCGGTTTATACCCAAAGCGATTTGACCGATATCGTCATTTGTATTCACTTCTAGACGCTGAGTTAAGTCGCCATTACCCTGAGAAAGCCCTGTAATTAACTCACGTAGAGAGTGAATAGGTTTGTAAATCACACGAATAATAAACAATATAATAAGCACCGCAATAATCGCGGTAACCACTAAGATAGACAGCAATTTAGCAGTGGATTCAGCAACAGGAGCAAATGCTTTATCTCGATCAACGGCAACAAAGAAATTCCAATGACCATTATTAATCAGCGTCATTTCTTCTACTAAAAAGAGTAAGTTCGCACCATTCAGCGTAAGCTCAGCTTGCTTCTCTTCAGATGCAATTAAGCCCTGTGAAAAGTCATACATAGAAGAGTCAGCTATGTTTTCTTTAGGGACAACTTGCTCGAGAGTGGAAGCGATAATCAACCCGCTTTTATCTGTAATAAAACTCACAATACCTAATTCTTCAAAAAGTTCTTCAAGGTGAGCTTGTAAGTTACTAAAGCGTACATCTGCAGATAAAACACCGTCTCCTATGGTATGAGACACTGACAAGATAGGATCACCTGAATTGGTGAAAAAAGGTTTACTGTGGGACAAACCAGGAGAAGCTTTCGCTTCTTTATACCAAGGACGAATTCTTGGATCGTATTTCTCAGGAATACCGACACCGCCAGGAAACGTTTTATTCGATGGTTTAGAAGAATAGGAAGTGCCGTCCTCAAACCCTAATGTGAATTTAGACACTGCACCAGCTTGAGCGGAAGCCATAAGCGCTGCAGGGTATTCTTTTGGTCCGTAACCTTCTTTATTAAATAGATTAACTACAGCGACAGCCGCTTCTTCTGCTCGCTGAAAAATCAACAAAATACTATGGGCTTCTTCCTCTACGAAGAAATGCAATTCATTAGTAACATTGCGACCAACTTGTTCCTTAATCATCTGATATGAAAAGAGAGCAGAGATAGATAAAGTAATGAGCAACGAAAGCACAACCGTTACTATTAAACTAGTTTTAAACCCCATATTAATCAGTCGCATAAGCATTTTCCCTAAGTAATGTTTTGTAATTATTTTATAATATCTTGAAAATCAATAAAACGACATTTTTTTATATAAAACCCCAAAATAATGAACTTATTACTAACACTATTATTGATCTCAAACTATCAAGAGATAAATTAAAACTCCGGCATAAAGATATAATAAAATTTGTACAATCCCTTAAAAAATCATTTTATGACTAAAAAGTCAGCTTTTTTAGTTTTCAAATAAAGCCTTATATTTCATAACCTTAAAAAATAAATATATTATTTAAAATCAGTGTATTTAAATAAATAAACCGATGAAACTAACGCTCTCCCTTACAAAACAGAGGACACATTAGATATCAAAAAACCATCAAAACTACACACTTCATTACATCCATCTTTTCACTCAAGATCAGACGAGAAAAAACAAAAAATAACAGGAACGATTTTCATTACTGTTAGTCTATAAGGCTGCACAACACAGTTAATTCAATTTTTTCTATAGATAGGTACTGAATAAATGAAGCGTTCAATAAAAAAACCACTTTCGTTTTCAAACAAAAGCACTTCTCTTTTCACGTTGACAGCGACGTCTGCTCTACTCGCGTTAAGCAGCTTACCAGCTCACGCAAGCGACGAAGTCAACGTGTACTCAGCTCGAAGTGAAGCCCTTATCGCTCCACTTTTAGAAACCTATTCGAAAGAGCATGGCGTCAAAGTGAACTTAATCACAGGTAAAGCAGATGCATTATTGAGCCGCTTACAATCTGAAGGCTCTGCTAGCCCTGCTGACGTTTTCATCACTGTTGATGCTGGTCGTTTGTATCGTGCAAAAGAAGCTGGCGTACTTCAGCCTTTTGAAACAAAACAATTGGATAAGGTTGTTCCTGAGCACCTTCATGACCGTGACGGTTACTGGTATGGACTATCTCAACGTGCTCGAGTAATTTTTTATAACCCAGAAAAAGTGTCTGCAGACAGCTTATCCACTTATGAAGATTTAGCGGATCCAAAATGGAAAGGACAAATCTGTATTCGTTCTTCCAGCAACATTTACAACCAATCTCTTGTTGCCTCTATGATTGACGCTAAAGGCGAAGCAGCAACTTTAGAATGGATTAAAGGTCTTGTAGCTAACTTTGCACGTCCACCAGCAGGCGGTGATACGGACCAAATTAAAGCCGCTGCCGCTGGCGTATGTAACATCGCCGTTGCCAACACTTATTACTTTGGTCGTTTAGGTTCAAGCGATAAAGCAGAAGATCGCGCTGTGTTTGAAAAGCTAAATATGTTCTGGCCAAACCAAGCATCTGGTGAGCGTGGTGCTCATGTCAATGTCAGTGGCATTGGTATTACAACCGCTTCCAAAAACACTGATAATGCAAAACAGCTAATCGAGTTCCTAACAAGTACTGAAAGCCAAGAATGGTACGCCCACGTTAACAATGAATACCCTGTTGTTGAAGGCGTGGCGCCACCAGCAAGCTTAGCCAAATTTGGTGAGTTCAAATCTGATAACGTTTCATTGAGTGTCTTGGGTGAGAATAACCGCCAAGCAGTTAAACTGATGGACCAAGGTGGTTGGAAGTAAGCTGACTTTCAATAAGCCAATTTACTTTCATTAAGTAAAAGCAAATAAAGAGGGGGCGATTTTAAGCCTCCTCTTTTATTAAATCCCAAAAAGCCTCGACCATAGGATTCTTTAAATTCTTTTTTAATGTGAACAAGCCAATATCATAAGGTTCTAGCTTTGGCAGTACGTCCAACACCTTAATACGATCTACTAATGGACTGTTGTCTAAAACAATTTTAGGGACGACACCAATTCCAAATCCCAAACTTACCATGCTCACAATCGCCTCATTTCCCGTTACCTGTGCATAGATTTTTGGCGTAATTCCATGAGAATGAAACCAATCATCAACGTGAACACGAGACACACCACTCTCAGATAAAATCATCGGAATTTTTGACCACTCTTCCAAAGATACTGGCGCTGTGGTGGGTACATTCGGCAACTGCTGCTCCAATGGCGCGATGAATAATAAGGGCGAGATAGCAATCGGTTTAAAAGCCAAATTACGCGGTAAAATAGCAGGACGCGCCGCAATGGTAATGTCTTCCTTGCCATCCAAAATATGTGCAATTGCGTGCTCCGGATCGCCTGTTCTAAGCTTAATTTCAATACTCGGATGCGTCACACGAAAACGACGAAGCAATTCATATAAAAAGCTATAACTGGCAGTAACAGAACCATACAGGCTTATCTCACCTTTTAGTTGGTCCGAATTGCCAGTTAATTCATGACGAATCAAATTCCACTGACTACTTGTCTCTCGGGCGTATTCAACAAACTTCTGCCCTTCTTGCGTCAAAGTCACCGTTCGATTATCTCGGTTAAACAATACAACACCCAGCTCTTCTTCTAACTGTCGAATATTACGAGACAAGGCAGAAACACTGATATGACACTCCTCGCTTGCACGCCCAAAATGCAGGCTTTCAGCCAAGGATAAGAAATGTTTCAACGCTCGAATATTCATAGAAGTCGCTCATATAATTAGTGTTGCAATATATGGGACATTATATTGCAAATATATCAATTTACGAAATAAAGTATTTTCTATAAAGTAGCCTCACTACCGTATGAAAGGGTTTATTTTTCACCCCAAAATATGTGTAACCTTTTTTAAATATCGATGTGCTGTACTTATCAACTAAAGTAAGTCAGCTAAGAAGCATCGACTAAAATCATCAATTACAGGTGTGTAAAAATGTCTAATAACTACTTCAATACTTTGCCACTACGTGAGCAATTGGCTCAATTAGCAAAATGTCGTTTCATGGATAGCTCTGAATTTTCTGAAGGCGTTGAAGCGCTTAAAGGCAAAAAAATTGTTGTTATCGGTTGTGGCGCTCAAGGTCTTAACCAAGGTTTGAACCTACGTGATTCTGGCTTAGACGTTTCTTACACTTTGCGCGCAGCAGCGATCGCTGAAAAGCGCCAATCTTGGAAAAACGCAACAGAAAACGGTTTCGTTGTTGGTACTTATGAAGAACTTATCCCAACGGCTGACGTTGTATTGAACCTAACACCTGATAAGCAACACACACCAGTTGTTAACGAAATCATGCCGCTTATGAAGCAAGGCGCTTGCCTATCTTACTCTCACGGTTTCAACATCGTAGAAGAAGGCATGCAAATCCGTGAAGATTTAACCGTAATCATGGTTGCGCCTAAGTGCCCAGGTTCTGAAGTACGTGCTGAATACGTTCGTGGTTTTGGTGTTCCAACGCTTATCGCTGTTCACGAAGACAACGATCCTAAAGGCGAAGGTCTTGCTCTAGCAAAAGCTTACGCTGTTGGTACTGGCGGTCACAAAGCAGGCGTTCTAATGTCTTCTTTCATCGCGGAAGTTAAATCTGACCTTATGGGTGAGCAAACTATCCTTTGTGGTATGTTGCAAACTGGCTCTATCCTTTGCTTCGACAAAATGGTTGAAGAAGGTATTGATGCAGGTTACGCGTCTAAACTTATCCAATACGGTTGGGAAACTATCACTGAAGCATTGAAATACGGCGGCGTGACAAACATGCTAGATCGTCTTTCTAACCCAGCTAAGATCAAAGCATTTGACCTTGCTGAAGAGCTTAAAGTGATCATGCGTCCGCTTTACAACAAGCACCAAGACGACATCATCAACGGCACTTTCTCTCGCGTAATGATGGAAGACTGGGCGAACGATGACAAAAACCTTCTTGGATGGCGCGCAGAAACAGCCGAAACAAACTTCGAAAAAACACCTGCTGGCGATGTTGAAATCTCTGAGCAAGAATTCTTCGATAACGGTATCTTGATGGTGGCTATGGTGAAAGCGGGTGTTGAACTTGCGTTTGAAACGATGACAGCTGCAGGCATCATCGCTGAGTCTGCTTACTACGAGTCTCTACACGAAACGCCACTTATCGCCAACACAATCGCTCGTAAGAAATTGTACGAAATGAACGCGACAATCTCTGATACAGCGGAATACGGTTGTTACCTATACAACCACGCTTGCCTACCGTTACTAGGCGACTTCATGAAAGGCATCAAAACGGACGTGATCGGTAAAGGTCTTTCTGTAGAAGACAACGGCGTAGACAACGCTCGTCTAATCGAAGTAAACGCAGCGCTTCGCTCTCACCCAGTAGAAGCTATTGGTGCGGTTCTTCGTGGTCACATGGCTGACATGAAAAAAATCGTTTAATCTTTTCCAAAAGAATTAAACATTAAAAAAGCCAAGGCATTTGCCTTGGCTTTTTTTGTTACAATACACGCTTTAGTTTTCTTCATTTTATTGCGGCAGCACTCACCAAAAAGAATCTTATTTATGCTCGATACACTCAACATTCGAAACACCTACGAACGCTACCATGCTCACGTCTATTTTAATGAAGAAACAAAATTGATAGCGAAAGAATTATGCGAATTATCCAACAGTAAGTTTGGCTTAAAGGTCGGTAACTTTCACGAAAAGCTCGTTGGACCACATCCAATGTGGAGCTGCCAAATAAGCGTAGATGCAAAAGACTTTGACACTTTTATCCCGTGGTTAGATGAAAACAGGCAAGGGTTAACCATCTTTATTCACGCACTATCTGGCGACAACATGTATGACCATACTGAGTTAACTGCATGGCTAGGTGAAGAAGTGCCTCTTAACTTAGACTTTTTTATCCAATTAGAAAAAGAAAGAGCAGCCCAAAAAGCGCAATGAAGGCTGTGAATTCGGTCTTAATGATGGAAAGCAAAGCGCTTTCCATCCTTTTCAATAATATTCACTTCCGCTTCATAAAGATGAGATAAGGCTTCTGATGTCACCACTTGTGAGGTTTCGCCGGCAAAGGCAATCTGCCCTTCTTTCACTGCAATAAAGTAATCCGCATTCGCCAGTGCATAGTTCAAATCATGGATCACAATCACAATACTTTTGCCTTTCTCTTCCGCCATCTTACGTAAATGTTGCATGAGGGATTTTGCATAACGAATATCAAGGTTATTAAGCGGCTCATCCAATAAAAGCCAATCGGTATCTTGCACATACGCCATAGCGACAAATGCCCGTTGCTTTTGTCCTCCTGATATTTCATCTAAGAAACGTTCTTGTAAATCCACTAGATGGAACTCTTCCAGAGCCTGTTTCACCGCTTCTCGATCTTTATCCGTTGGACGGCCATGGTGCTTCGGCCAACGACCAAACGCCACCAAATCTTTCACCCTTAGTCGACTTGAAACCCCTAAATCTTGGGCAACCACTGCCATACGTAATGCCATGTCAGTCGCCGATATTTTTGTTAGATCCTCTTCATCAAGATGAATAAAACCAGCTTGAATTGGACTATGACGAGCAATCAAATGCAGTAAGGTCGATTTACCTGCACCGTTGGGGCCAATTAAAGCAGTGATTTTTCCTTTTGGAATATCAGCAGACACCTCATCTAAAACCCTTCTATTACCTAGGGTATGAGTTAATTCAGACACGGATATCATTTAATTTTTCCTTTTGATAAAAGTATTAGGAAGAATAATCCTCCTACGAATTCGATCACCACGGTTAAAGTCGATTGTCTCTCTAATATGTGCTCAAAGAGTGCTTGCCCTAACAATAAAATGAGCGCCGATATCATGGCAGAAGCGGGTAATAAAAGCGCATGTTGGTGAGTTTTCATTAAACTGTGAGCTAAGACAGAAACCAAAAGACCAAGAAACACGATTGGCCCCACCAAAGCGGTTGAAATGGACACCAAAATCGAAATGGCGCACAACACCATAAACTGCAAACGGTCGTAATCCACTCCCAGTGACAAAGCACTTCTTCGCCCTAAAAGCATGACATCAAGCACTTTGCATTTTCTCGCCACCCATACACACACCAACACTAATAGTGATAATGCACAAAGCAGCTCAGTCCGGCTTATTCCACCAAATTGGGCAAACATCACACTTTGTAAAATAGCGAATTCAGAAGGATCGATAAGGCGCTGTATGAAGCTCGTAAATGCCCTAAACACCAAACCAAAGATAACACCAACCAAAATCATCAGTTGTATATCATGCCGTGTTTTTTTCAATACAATCGAAAACAAAGCAACGGAAGCAACCAGCATTAGCAAAGCATTCGAGAAGAACAAAATATCACTGGGTAAATGGGCGTAAGTAATACCACTGAGAAAGAAAATCAGGCAGGCTTGAACCAGCAAGAACAAAGCATCAAAGCCCATAATAGAAGGCGTTAATACCCTATTATTACTGATAGTTTGAAACAAAACAGTTGAGATACCTATAGCGGCTCCAACCACTAACAACCCTCCCAATTTGACCGCTCTTAGCTCTAAAATAAATCGAACATGGGTCGTTAGGTTCCAACTAAAAAGCACAACTACCACAGCAATTAAGGCAATTAACAAACCTAGAATACGTTTATCCCTCATAGCGTTTCCTCCCGAAAATCAACCATAAGAAAATCAACGCTCCTACCACACCAAATATCGTCCCCGCAGGAATTTCATAAGGGTAACGAAGAGTACGGCCTAGGATGTCAGAAAATAAGGTAAATACCGCGCCGTAACCCGCCACTAAGGGAAGGCTTTCCCTTAAATTATCCCCCATAAAGCGCGACACTAAATTAGGAACAACCAAGCCAATAAAGGGCAACACACCAACGGTTACCACCACCAAACTAGAAGTAATCGCGACTGTGGCCACGCCAATCATAACCATGAAGCGATAATTTAACCCCAGTGATTGGCTGGCTCTTTCCCCTAAACCAACAATAGTGAGCTGATCTGCAATGGCGTAACTAAATAAGGTAAAGCCTCCGGCAATCCAAAGCAGCTCGTAACGACCAGCAATTACCCCAGAAAACTCACCCGTGAGCCAGATACTGAGATACTGTAAAAGGTCTGTCTGAAAAGCAAAGTAGGTAGCAACAGCACCCAAAATACCACCGTAGATCAACCCTACCAATGGAATCAATAAAGGCTGCTCTCGTGGTAAATTTCGGGTGAGTTGTAAAAAGGCAAGAAGGCCAATCAAAGCACATAAGGCCGCGATAGACATCTTTCCAAATAGAGGCCATTCAGGAAACCAAATAGCCACAATGAGTAAACCAATCATGCTCGCTTCTGTAGTACCTGTCGTACTCGGCTCAACAAAGCGATTACGCACTAATAACTGCATAATCACGCCACAAACCGTAATACTGGCACCCGTAAGTAGAATCGCTACGGTTCTAGGCCAACGACTTACCAAAAGCATTTCCCATGCCTTGTCATCGAATGCCAATAAATTTGCAATGGACACATTGCCCACACCAATAAACATGCTCACCCCAGACAGGGCAAGCAAGAGCACAATCATAATGGAATATGGCATGAGTAATTAAGAGCGGTAACCTTGAATAATTTCTTCTAGCATAATCATCATTCCTTGGTATGCACCACCTGTGGTGTAAGCAGGACCAGGAGAAAGGAAAATTACTTTACCGTTTTTCGCAGCTTTTGTGCCATCTACTAATGGGTTATCCAGCGTCACAGCAGCGGCTTCACTTTTACGGCCAATCGCGGCAGAACGATCTATAACAAGAATGTAATCAGGGTTGGCTTGAGCAATAAACTCATAAGAAATACTTTTTCCGTGTGTTTTTTCATCCACGCCTTTGACAGACTCTTCCAAACCGACATCAGTAAATAACCAACCAAAACGTGAAGTAGCACCATAAGTAGAAAGCTTCCCACCATTCGTTAGCACAATCAGTGTTTTACCTTTGCCGACTACCGCTTTCTTGGCTTCTTCTAAACGCTCTAAAAAGGCAACTTCAAGTTCCGCTGCTTTCGTTTCAGTACCGGTAATTTTACCGAGGTCTTCAAGACGAGCCAGCATTTGATCCACATGATCGTGTCCACGTACAAACATATCAATGGTCGGTGCGATGTTAGATAAAGGCTCCATCAATTTAGAAGAACCACCACCAATGATGAACAGATCAGGATTCATCTTAACAACTGCCTCATAATTTGGGGCAGAAGACGCACCGATAGGAACCGGATTTTTTACAAAATTATCAATGTAATCTAAATAGGTTTTAACAGGCTTGCCTTTTAGCTGAACACCTAACGCATCTAAAGTATCAAGAGACAAGAGATCGTATACCACTAATGTTTTTGGTTCCGCAGGTACCATAACATCACCTTTTGCTGTTCTAATACTCACTTCATCAGCCATCACCGAAGTCGACAACATCACCAATGACAACGCCATCAATTTCTTAAATTTCAACATAACTATTTAATCTTCCTTTCAAAAACATCACAGAATCATTTTTGTTATAGCTTCAAGTCTTTCAATTGCGTTGATTATTCGAAATCTAACCCCGCACTGAATACTCGAAAGCCGTCAATGCGTGCGGATTCTACATACTTATTTCACATTTTCCACAAAAAGATAATGAAAATGATTTTCATCTGCATTATTATGCGCATAATTTATTAAATCTACACAAAAAGTCCATTTTTACTACTTAATTTCGACAAGGAAAAATGATGTCTAATCAGCTCACTAGAAAACCTAAATATTTAACCAGCTTAACTGTAGGCTCAGCACTATTAACTGCTTTGTCTTCTGCAGCCATTGCTGAAGAAGCAACTGAAACACAACTAGATACTCTAGTAGTTTCGGGCACCTCTTCTACCGAAGAGGGAGTTGATGCCATTAACTCAACTGCAACAAAGATGAATATCTCATTAAAAGACACTGCACGCTCAGTTGTTCAAGTATCTGAAGAAGAAATTAGTGATTTAGCTGCAACAGACATTCGTGAAGCTTCAGCTTATCAGGCTGGATTTCATACCGAGGCCTCCGCAGCTCGTTTCAGTATTGTTCGAGGTATTCAGAATAATATTGAAACTTTCTTGGTCAATGGTCTGCGTTCCCTACAAGGTGGTGAGGCTGGAACAGGCTCAGCATTGCCAAGTTCTTATAACTTAGAGTCTGTTACTTTCCTAAGTGGTGCTGATAGTATTTTGTATGGTTCTGGTATCGCTGGCGGTACGATCAACGCTGTCACTAAAAAACCTCAAGAAGAATCGGAAACTACCTTAGGTATCAGCACTCGCTCTTATTTAGCTGATGACGTAGGCTATTTCGACCGCAACCAAGTCAATGTAGATGTAGACTCCACAGGTAAATTAATTGGTGACGATGTTTTATATCGTGTTATTACTCGTGTAACACCAGATGGTGAAGAAGCTCAAGATGTACGCACCAGTGAAGATCAATTCATTGATGCTTCTTTAACATTTAAAATAGGTGATCGTACAAAAATAACCCCCCGCTTTGAATACAAAAATGAAGAAGGTGTAGGTACCAGTAGCTGGACTGATGGTTATTTTTCAAGTAATTACATCAACGGCACTTTAGGTATTTCAACAAATAGGTATGGTGAAGTTGCTGACCGTAGTTATTATTACGGTAGTGAAGATAGTACAGGCTATAACGAAGCGACTACAGCAGAAGTCACTTTCGAACACATATTTGAAAATGATTGGTCCATTAATGCTCATGCAGCCTTGGTAAATACAGACTCTGAGACTAGAGACTTATATGCTACAACAAGTGTAAATGGTGTTGGAAATGACACAGTCGGCCTCAAGTGGGTTTATGCAAAGAGTGAAATCGAACACCTTTTACTTGATACAAATATTCAAGGAAAATTCAAAGTTTCTGAGGTGGAAAACCATCTAATAGCAGGTGTTAATTTCCTTGATAGAGAGACTACTTTTGGGCGTGCGTTCCAAGATAATAGTGAAGCGGTATATACCTCATATGACAATCCAAGTAATTCATTCAGTACATCTTTTAATGATGCAACTGACGGCGGTGTTTCATTAATAGATCAGGCAAACTCTGTCGCAAGCACTTCCACAGACAAAGAAGTAAATATTTACGTAAAAGACCGTATTAATCTCGGCGATTTAACTCTTGCTTTGGGCTTGGGATATATGGATTACACCGGAGAAGAATCTGATGGAGCTTACAGTTCAGATTTTTCTAATTTGGCTTACGATATTGGCGCTGTTTATAAGATTAACCCTAACATGAATGCGTTTGCTTCTTACAGCCAATCATATGAGCCGGTTGATGTATCTGATGTAGTTCAATATGGTCAAGACGGCGTTGACTATGAGCCAGAAGAAAGTGATAACTATGAAGTTGGTATTAAGGGAGACTTTCTTAATAAAAAGCTAAACGCCAGCGTTGCTTTGTTCTACATCAATCAAAAAAATCCGACATCTAGAGAAACAGGTTCTGATGGAGAAACGATTCTCACGCAAGAGCTCGGTGAAGTATTTCGCTCTCATGGTGTTGAACTAAATGCACTTTATCATTTCTCTGATCGATTCTACAGTCAAGTTAACTATGCTTATACTGATGCTCATGACACAACAGGTGATGATGCAGGTAGACA
Organism: Marinomonas algae; assembly: GCF_047525555.1. Lineage (NCBI taxonomy): Bacteria > Pseudomonadati > Pseudomonadota > Gammaproteobacteria > Oceanospirillales > Oceanospirillaceae > Marinomonas > Marinomonas algae. Next base: position 838,755 of record NZ_JBLIXK010000001.1, read on the forward strand.
AGCAAAGTTAACACCATTTAATGCTCTAACCATTTGGAATAGCTACTCATTAGCAAACCAACCAATCCGTCTAGCACTTGGAATACGTACTGAATCTAGCCGTTATGACGATGATGATATTGTTATTCCAGGTTATGCCGAGTTTGACTTTGGTACTTACTATGAAACAAAAGATTGGGATTTATCTTTCGTAGTGAAAAACTTGTTAGATGAAAACCGTATTTACGGTACAACAAACGGAGATGCCGTTGTAGTAAGCGAACCTCGTTCTATCAATATGAGCTTTAAATACCGTCTATAAATATTTGCTGAGTGGGCATAATATATGCCCACTCTTTTTTTACTTATTATATAGATTCATAATATGATCAAAATTCTCGAAAACATTGTATCGACTAAAGACATTTCCAAGATCAAAAAACTATTAAAGCAAGGCCATTTTACTCCCGGAAAAGATACTGCAGGATGGGCTGCTAAATCCGTAAAAACAAACGATCAATGGCATGCTGATTCAGAATATTCTGATGAGGTATTCAGCATTCTAAGCCAAGCACTTCTTTCCCACCCTCATTTCTCTGCATTTACCTACGCAAAAGATATTGCACCATTTCTGATTAGCCAAAGTCAGAAAGGAAATGGGTATGGAAGTCACGTAGACGATGCTCTTATGGGCCATCAACATATCATGCGGTCTGATCTATCCTGCACTATTTTTCTAGATTCCCCTGATAACTACACAGGCGGTGAACTTACAATTGATATGGGAACCACAACACTAAAATATAAACTTCCTATAGGGAGTGCGATTATCTACCCATCGACTTATCTACATCGAGTAGAACCCGTAACAGAAGGGTCTCGCCTCGTTGCTGTCACTTGGTTAGAAAGTTATGTTCGCAATGCGGAACAAAGAGAGATTCTTAGTGATCTTGATGAAGCTCGTCGAGAAGTCATGAAATCTCAAGGAAAAACTACTGCCTTTGATAAAATCAGTAAAACGCACTCTAACTTACTCCGACTTTGGTCAAACACTTAATACTTTCATTCTACCGCCTATCATTATTATAAACTCCTCCTTCGAGCCTTGGCTTTTTTGCCTCCGCTTGGCAGAATGCATATAAGATCATTTTTTAAACACGCCATGTCATCGCTGATTGGGAGAAAAGAAATGAAGTATCTAACGGCTTCTTTATTAAGTTGTGTTTTTACGTTCGGCTTTACGTTCGCTCAGGCAGAAACGCCAATCATAGATACACACATCCATTACAGTCACGATGCTTGGACAATCACACCGCCGAAAAAAGCCATCGGCATTTTACGGGATGCGGGGTTACAAAAAGCCTTTGTGTCGAGTTCCAGCGATGAAGGCACTCAAATGCTCTACGCAGAAGCGCCAGATTTAATCGTGCCTGTGTTGCGCCCTTACCGTTGGCGCGGTGAAACAGGCACTTGGTTTCGTGATGAATCCGTTATTCCCATGCTTGAAGAATTACTAGCGAAAAACACCTATGCGGGCATTGGTGAGTTTCATATTTACGGTGACAACGCGAATTTACCCGTCATGCGCCGAGTCGTTGAGCTGGCTTCTGAATACCAGCTTTTCCTCCATTTACACGGTGATTCGGATGCCGTTGAACATGTTTTTGCTCAAGACCCAAACGCCAAAATATTATGGGCGCATTCGGGTTTTGATGATCCGTACACCATTGCCGATATGCTAAAACGCTACCCAAATTTAACCGCTGATTTAGCCTTTCGCAATGAACACGCCTCCAATGGGAAAGTCGAAAGTGAATGGCGCGAACTTTTCTTAGCCTTTCCTGATCGAATCATGGTCGGCACCGATACTTTCTCCCCTGAACGCTGGTATTACATTATTGATCACGCCGATTGGAGCCGAGAATGGTTAGCGGATTTACCAAAGGATGTGGCTGAGAAAATTGCCTATAAAAATGCCTTGGCGTTGGCTGAATGGGCATTACATGAATGAGTATTAAAAGTAGGAAACGCATTCTTGGCATTGGCGCTTTCTTGCTACTTATTAGCAGTCAATACAGCCTCGCCTGCTCACTGCCAGAAAACGGCTACATAACACTGGCAGATAAAGACATGAGCATCGCCATTCGCTGGTCAAAAGATCTCACCGTCGGACGACCTTTTGAATTACAGGTGTTATCGTGCAAGGGAGAACAGCCCTTCACTGGCGACATTTCCGCTTCCGCCATCATGCCTGCTCACAATCATGGTATGAATTATCGCCCTAGTTTTGTGATGGAAAAACCTGGGCAATATAAAGGCGCTGGTTTTCTCTTTCACATGTTTGGCGTATGGCGATTGCGCCTTTCCTTCGTGTCCGATGGTCAAAAATACCATTTTGAACACGACGTAACCCTATAACCTAACTCTATGATAATGCTTCGTTTTTTTCTTTTTACTTGGATGTTAGCTGGCATAACAAACGCCTGTGCCGAAGTAGAATTCAACGAACAAGACATGGCTTTCATTCGATCTCTGGGCCCTTGGCCTGTAGAAACAAATCCAGACTCCAGCAATCGTTTTTCCCAACAAGAGCAAGCCATTGAACTTGGTCGACAACTCTTCTTTGATCGCCGTTTATCAGCGGACTCGTTTATCTCTTGTGCAGATTGCCACCAGCCAAACCAAGCGTTTCAAGATGGTATCGCCCTTAACAAAGGCTTGAATGTATTGCACCGCAACACCAGCAGCTTGATCAATATTGGTCACAGACCTTGGTACGGCTGGGGAGGAGAACACGACAGTTTATGGTCACAAAGCATTCGCCCAATGTTGGCTGAAACAGAAATGCACACAGACATCAGCACGTTAAAAACCACATTAGAACAAGACGCTTATTTCCAATGTGCCTTCCGACAAACAACCCAACAAACTCTGCAGGATCTTTCGGAAGAAGCCTTCCTGATTACTCTGGGCAAACTGCTCGCCAGCTATCAAGAAACCATTCGCACTGGAAAAAGCCCATTTGACCGTTATCGAGATCAGTTGCTCAAACAAGACACAAGCACTCCCGCTTTATCAATAAGTGCCCAAAAAGGCTTAAAGCTCTTTGTCGGTGAAGGCCGTTGTGTGTTTTGTCATTCAGGGCCAAATTTCACCAATGGAGAATTTGGCGACATTGGCGTCCCGTTTTTTACGAATAATGGCCAAAGTGTTGATAAAGGTCGCTATCAAGGCATTCAATCTTTGCGCAAAGACCCTTACAATCTATTGGGTAGATACAATGATGACCCAAGCAAAAACAACGCCTTACGAACACAGCATTTGCAAACCCTGCATCGTAATTGGGGAGAATTCAAAGTGCCTTCATTGCGCAATGTCGCACAAACAGCGCCTTATATGCACAACGGCAGCATTGAGACACTGGCCGACGTCATCGACTTTTACTCAGAACTAAACGAAGAAAGGCTCCACGCCGATGGCGAAAAAATACTTCGCCCTTTACACTGGAGCCAAGAAGAAAAAACCAATATGGCCGATTTCTTAACCTCTTTATCTGGAAAGGTGAAATCCGCCACAGAAAACAAAGCAATATTTCAGCAATGTTTTCTCGACTAACACTTTCTCTAAACCAACAAGAGCCATTCATGTCTATATCACCCATCAGCCTTCAAAACGCCACTGTTCAATTCGATGAGAAATTCACCTTAAACAACATCAATTGGACGCTAGAAGCTTCCCAACATTGGATGATCACAGGCTCGAACGGCTCTGGTAAATCCGCTTTGGCAGCAGTATTGGCTGGCATGGGCGACATCACTACAGGCCAAGTCTCGGGCTTGCCAGAAAACGTTGGTTTGGTGTCTTTTGAGGCACAAGCGGAACTCATTGCGGAAGAGCTAAAAAAAGACGATGCGGACATCATGGACGTGATCGCCATCGGCACGCCAGTACGAGAAATGATTTTTGATTATTGCTCAGACCAAAATCTAGCAGAGCAATTGGTGGAAAAGTTCGGCTTAAGCAGCCTACTTGATCGCGCTTTTCGCAAGCTTTCAACAGGGGAAACCCGCAAGGTGATGTTGATTCGCGCTCTAGCCAATCAGCCCGATTTACTGATTTTAGACGAACCTTTCGATGGTTTAGACGCCAACACCTTAGAGATGTTACAAGAACATCTTGCTTCCATCGTAAATCAGGTCCCTATTGTGATGGTGTTAAATCGCCTTGATGAAATGCCAAGCTTCATCACTCACATTGCTTACATGGACAAACAAGGCAAAGACCAAGGCGGGTTATCTCTTATAGTTGATCGACAAGACACCACCGAGTTTAATGAACTGCATCAACTATTGCATTTGAAAACCACGGAACTAGAGGTGCCAGAAGCCGACTCAAGCAACCAATTGCCAAAGCTCGATCCAGCTCAACCTTTGGTTCGCTTAAAAGACGTCACCATCAGATACGAAGACACCATCATTGTCGACAAACTCAACTGGACAATAGAACAAGGCCAACACTGGCAACTCAGCGGGCCAAATGGCAGCGGTAAAACAGGCGTTCTATCGCTGATCACTGGCGATCACCCACAATGCTACGTGAACGACATTTTTGTGTTTGGATTCCAGCGTGGCAACGGAGAAAGCATTTGGCAGATCAAACAGTTTATCGGCTATGTTTCCACCGCTCTGCAATGGGAATATCGCGTCAGCACAAGCTGCCGAAATGTGATTATTTCTGGCTTCTACGACAGCATCGGCATGTATTCCAAAGCCACCGACAACCAAAAGAAAATCGCCAACGAATGGCTTGCACTACTCGGTATGAAAGACCGCGCCGACTCGCCTTTCAACAAACTCTCCTACGGCGACCAACGCCTGCTCCTCATCGCCCGCGCCATGGTCAAACACCCACCACTACTGATACTAGACGAACCTTGCCTCGGCCTAGACGACCTCAATAGACAACTCGTCCTCGCCCTCATCGAGAAAATCTGCCAAGGTTCAGAAACAACCGTTTTGTACGTAAACCACCATGCGGAAGATAAAATTGGTGGAATCGAGCATTATTTGGAGCTAGTGAAGAATAACTAGTAACCAATGAAATATAAAACATATCAACACCGAGCGAAGCTTCTCGTGCTTGCACGCCGAAGCGAGGTGTTGATGTGTTTTTTATAACCCCAAACCGCAACTAAAACCGCGTCGGTGTTAACGCTTCCAGTAACGGGTTAGAGCGCCCTTCGACTAATTCTGCAAGCAGTTCTGAGGTGGTTGGGCCGAGTGTGAAACCTTGGTGTCCGTGTCCAAAGTGAAACCACATATTTTTGTGTTTTGGCGCCAGCCCAACAACTGGGAGCATGTCCGGCATACAAGGTCGTGTACCAAACCATTGCGGTTCTTTTACTCGTTCTTCAATGGGGAATAGTTCTGCCAATGCTCGTGATGCATGATCTAGCTGGCTCGTTTCAATAGGCGCATTGTGTTTCACCAAAGACGCGCCTGTGGTGAGTCTAATTCCGTCTTTCATCGAAGACGCAACAAAGCCATTGCTGGCATCTAAAAACGGTCGATTCAATGGCTCAGACGAAACAAAGTGCGCATGGTAGCCACGTTTGTAAATCATAGGGATGTCATAGCCAAGGGCTTTTAAAAACTCGGGAGACCAAGGACCTAGAGCAATAACCACTTGTTCCGCTTGCATCACGCCGTTTTCAGTTTCTATCGACCAGCCATTGTTAAGTTCTTTAAGGCTACTCGCTTTGCCTTGGCTAAATCGCCCTCCTCGCTCAACAAATAGACGGCAATACGCTTTGGTCAAATCCCCAGGAGAAGAACACGACCAGCTATCAGTGAAATGCACAACACCAGTCGGTGTCTGTAACAAAGCAGGCTCTTGTTCACTATATTCCTGTCCGCTAAATACATTGGATGAAACACCGTATTCTTGATGTAAATGGCTAGCTTCTTTGACTCCTGATTCAAAGCCTTTTTCATCTCGATACAATACCGAAAAGCCCTTTTTAGTCATCAGGTTTGTACTGTTTGAGGCTTCGATCAAGGCTTGATGATCAATTGTCGCGCGAGCAATAAGCTGGGAATAGGTTTGAGAAATAAGCTGATGTTTACGCTTTTGGGAATGATTAAAATAAGACCATAACACTGGCAACATTGAGGTTAAACCAGACAAACGCCAATGCACATCATTGTTTAATCCCAATGCAAATTGGCTTAATGTTTTAAAGTCTCTCGGTATTGCGTAAGGTTCAACCGCTTCTGCTTGAATCACACCCGCATTACCGTAGCTTGTTTCACATCCGGCTTGCTGTTGATCCACCAGCACCACGTCATGCCCGCGCGCCTGCAAAGCCAACGCACTGGATACGCCAACCATACCTGCTCCAAGAATCAGAAATTCAGCCACACTCTTTCTCCTGCCATGCTTTCCATGTAAAAACAAAAAAGCCACTTAAAAAAGTGGCTTCATAACGTTAAAACCTTTTCTACATTAATAAAAGAACAAAACCAACCAAAGCCGCAATTACGCCATAAGCCATCATTGGCACAATGGTTTTTTTGATAATATAACCTTCTTTATTCACAATTCCCAAGATGGTAGAAACCGCAATAATATTGTTGATACAAACCATGTTCCCCATAGCGGCACCAGCGGATTGCAAGGCAAGCACGGTTGTCACAGGCAAGCCAACTTGCTCAGCAATGCTGAATTGAATCCCACCAAAGGTTAGATTAGAAACGGTCGCAGAACCAGAAAAGAAGCTTCCAAGCGCACCAAGAAAAGCCGCGAAGTAAGACCAACTATCACCAGTCACATTGGCAAACGCATTGGCAATAAGAAATATCGGAGAGTGATCGCCACCTAACATCATGAAGTTGACCATGATTAAAGCGCCAGCCAAAGACACTAACGGCATTTTGATTCGTCGGCCTGTGTCCACAAAAGCTTCTTTGACTTTCTCTCTCGTCATTTTTAATAGTGGGATTGAGATCAAGACCACTAACAAAAAGGGAATCAAAGCCGGAACATACAAGGTTTTATAAGACCAATTAACAGATGTATTCAGAATGCCTTCTAGGGACAAAATAAGAGATTGGCTCACGCTAAAATACGCACTACCAACATCGAATCCGAACCAAGTGTTGCCGTCTGTTAATAACCCTTTAATGCCAAGCTGACCAATGCGCGTAACGATCAAAATCACGATTAACAAACCTAATGGAAACAAGGCAATCACCAGCTTATTAAGAGGGACTTTTTCACCTTTGGCAGCGTCTTGTTCAGCCGCTTTAAGGCCGACATCACGCTTAGCTAGCATAATGCTCAGCATTAGACCGATCGCCCCACCAATCAAAGCAGGAAACTCATAATTGAATGTCGCCAAGAAATAATATGGCAAGGTACAAGACAAAATACTCAACAGAATATAAAGAATATTGCTTTTGATTAATGCCCAGCTCACGACAAATTTAAGCGCAATAATAGGTACAACAAACGCTGCTGCTAAGTTAATTAAAGCTGTCTGAGAAGAAACATCAAGTAATTGTTCTGAACTCAGGTTCAACGCTTCAAGACCGAACCAAATAGGTGTACCAACCGCGCCGAATGTCACAGGAACAGAGTTCATCACCAGAGCCAACATCGCCACTTGCAAAGGTTTAAACCCAAGCCCAACCAGCATGGGCGCAGCAATCGCAGCAGGCGTACCGAAGCCAGAAGCGCCTTCTAACATGAAAGCAAACGCCCAACCAATAATCATCAGCTGAGCCACAGCATTGGTGCTAATGGATTCCAACCAACGAGCAATCACGCTTTCCGCCCCAGAAAATGCCAATACTCGGTTCAGAAGAATCGCCCCAGCCACAATAGAAATAGGCGTTAATACAGATAAAATACCAGACAGCGTATTAGCCATTAATAAACGGCCATCGGCTTGAAAATAAAACAGCTGAATCAAACCAACTAATAAAGCCGTCACGGGCAAAGCAATATGAGAAGGTACCGCCTGCTTTTTGGTCATTAACCAAATTAATAGAAGAATGGGGAAAGCGGAAATAAAGGTGCCTGCAAATGCCATTAATCTGTCCTTATTGTATTTGTATGATTTATTAAAATTATAAACCGAATAAACACAAATATGGCGACCTTAGTCAGAAATAACAATTTCTTATGACCGAGAGCAATAAAAGGGGAGAACTTGTCTCCAAGCTCTCCCTTAACATTACTGACTGGATTAAGAACTTATGGCAATTCTAATCCATCAAAATCAGAGGCATCGTGACGTTCTTTTAAGAAAACATCGCCCCAAGAACGGTTAACGATACGGCCGCGCTTAACAGCAGGACGGGCTTCTATCGCTTTCGCCCAACGAACAACATTGGTGTAACTTGCTACGTCTAAAAACTCAGCCGCTTCGTACAAGTTACCCAATACAAGGTTGCCGTACCAAGGCCAAATGGCGATGTCTGCAATGGAGTATTCTTCACCAGCAAAGTAAGTATTCTCCGCCAAATGCTTATCCAGAACGTCTAATTCACGTTTGACTTCCATCGCGAATCGGTCAATCGGGTATTGCATTTTGAAAGGCGCGTAATGGTAAAAATGACCAAAGCCGCCACCTAAATAAGGTGCAGAACCCATTTGCCAAAACAACCAGTTGCGGCATTCTGTTTTTGCTTTGAAGTCTTTTGGGATAAAAGCATCAAACTTTTCAGCCAAATATTGCAAGATAGAACCCGACTCAAACACGCGAGTTGGCGGTGTTGTGCTGTTGTCCATTAGTGCTGGAATTTTTGAGTTCGGATTAATCTCCACAAAACCAGACGAGAACTGATCGCCTTCGCCAATATTGATCAAATACGCATCGTACTCGGCTTCTGTTTTACCCAGCGCCAATAACTCTTCTAGAAGAATCGTCACCTTTTGACCATTTGGTGTCGCCAAAGAATGAAGCTGTAATGAATGCTTACCGACAGGCAATACTTTTTCATGAGTTGCTCCAGCAATAGGACGATTCGTGCTGGCAAACTTGCCACCGTTTTCGGATTCCCACTTCCATACTTTTGGCGGTACATAGTTTTGATCTAGATTAGAGTCTTTGCTCATTCGATTCTCCATTACTTATATTCTTTGTAAGAAACCCAAGACAGCGTACGTCTAAAGTGTATAGATTCATTTTATGGGACTGTTTACGTTATTCACAACAGATCAAATATGAATCAATTGGTCATAAACCCATTTCCCAGATTAGAAGGACAACAGATGACAATGCATTTTCGCCTCAAACCAGCCTTAGCGCTAACTGCCTTCTTAGGAGCCAGTGCGTTCGCTAACCTCGCACACGCCGCCCCTCAAACAATGATAGTCGCTGGCGGCTGTTTTTGGTGTGTTGAATCCGACTTCGAAGCCGTAGAAGGCGTGAGCGATGCCGTTTCAGGCTACATTGGTGGCCATACGAAAAACCCAACTTATCAACAAGTTGCAGGGAAAGGTACAGGTCATTATGAAGCGGTTGAAATCACCTTTGATGATGAGGTTGTTTCCTTAGAAGCCTTAGCGAATTATTTCTGGAAAACCATTGATCCAACTGATCCAAATGGACAATTCTGCGACAAAGGCTCCCCATACAAGACAGCCATGTTTTACCAAAATGAAGAACAGAAAGCTGTCTTTGAAGCTTCATTAGCCAATGTCGAAGAAACAAAACCCTTCGAAGCAGACATAGTGACAAAGATCCTTCCTGCCACTGAGTTCTATGTTGCTGAGGAATACCACCAAAGCTACTACAAGAAAAACCCAACCCGTTACGGCTTTTATCGATTAAGTTGCCGACGAGACAGCACAATCGAAAACCTATGGGGAGAAGTCGCTAGCAAAGATTACCACTAGTTTATCGTTTTTCAGGTTTGTCCCTTTATTAAAGGTATCCGTTTTCCTCCTTTTTTCGGATACCTTTTCTTTTTTAAGCACTTCTTCTAACGCTCTATTCTTTGGTCTTTCTTTACTTCAATTCTTTAAAAGCAACTCTCATTCGAGTATCAATAAAGTGCGTCTTATCTAGGTTAAGCGCATAGAAAGTGAAGCTAACTTGTAAAAAAGCCCGAAAACCTAGCCACTCCGAAAGCGCTGCTCCACAGTAGAAACTCGTTTTAAGGCATTCTCAAAACAGTAACTAAAAGGAGTAATAACATGAAGTTTTTCATTCCCGTCATCGCAGGTAGCATTGCTTTAGCGTCTTACAGCGCAGCAGTACAAGCAGACAGTTCAACAGAGAATAACAGTGGTTTTTATGTCGGCGGTAATTATGGTTATCTCAAAGTAGAAAGTGACGACGAATTTGATGATAGCAACAACGTATCACAAGGCATATTGGGTTATCGCTTAAACTCATTCCTTGCATTAGAAGGCAGTTATATTAACTTCGGCCGTTACGGCAACGACTTAGCAAACGCAGAAACCACAGGTTACACCGCAGCCGTAAAAGGTACGATTCCACTCAGTCAAACTCTAGAAGTCTTCGCAAAAGCGGGTCAGCTGTGGCAGGAAACAGATTATAACGTGGCCGGATTTTCCGGTAATTCAGACGACACCAGTCTCTTTGCGGGCGCTGGCGTAAACTTTAAAGTCACGAAAAACTTGCTCGTCAATGCCCAATACACTTGGTACGACGTAGACTTAAACGCAGACAATGTGTCTTCTGATTCTGAATTTGAGACAGATTTTAACCAAGCCAGTGTCGGTGCAGAATATCGTTTCTAAATGAAAACACCACTTTATAGAAACCTTCTACAACGAAAGAAAAGCGCCTAATTGAACGGCGCTTTTCTTCGCTTCATTTGCACAAATGTATCAAGATTTCCCTTTGACCAAAGTCTGTGTAGGCTCTAAGATTTGGTTTCATTTCTTCAGGGAAACCCACGATGAATCCTATTCTTCAGGCTCAACAAAACCACAAATCCATTCGCCAATACCAAGACAAAGCGATAGAGGCTTCGTTACTTATCGAACTCATTAAATCCGCTCAAGGCGCTGCGTCTTCTAGTTTTATTCAAGCTTACTCTTTGGTACAAGTGACCACCCCTGAGAACAGAGCAAAGATCGCAGCATTGGCTGGCGGGCAGAAATGGGTTGAATCTGCGGCAGAGTTTCTGGTGATTTGTGCCGATTTAACACGCGTTGAGCAATGCAGCTTAGAACAAGGTTTGGGAAAACTGGAAGGCAACACAGAACACTTTATTGCGGCAACAACAGACGCCACCTTCATGGCGCAAAACTTGATGCTGGGCGCAGAATCGGTTGGCCTTGGCGCGGTATTTATTGGCGGCATTCGTAACGACCCTGCGCAAGTCGCTGAGCTTTTGAATTTACCAGATCAAGTGTATCCAATATTTGGCTTATGTCTTGGTTACCCTGACGCGAAGCCAGATTTGAAACCACGTTTGCCTGTGGATGTTATTTTACACAAGGACCGTTATGACGCGTCTCGCTGTGTTGAAGACGTGAAAGCTTATGATGCGCAAATGCAGGCTTATTATCAGAGCCGTGGCGATAATCAAAAAAGCAGCAACTGGTCAGAACAAACCGCGAACGCAGTACAGAAAAAGAAACGCGAACATATGCTAAACTTCCTTCAAAATCGCGGTTTCTTAAATCGATGAAAATTTATATCCCTTTTTATTAACCTCCTAAATGAGAAAACTACATGATCACTCACGTACCTAATGTCACTTTTAAAACCCGTGTTCGCAACGAAGCTCTTGGCGGCCCTAATCCGTTTGAATGGAAAGACGTAACAACGGCTGATTTATTTGCAAACAAGAAAGTCGTTGTATTTTCTTTGCCAGGCGCATTCACACCAACTTGTTCTACTTCTCACCTACCACGCTTCGAAGCACTTTATGAAGAGTTTAAAGCGCAAGGTGTTGATGAGATCATTTGCGTCTCTGTAAACGACGCCTTTGTTATGTTCCAGTGGGGCAAAAGCCAAAACGCTGAAAACGTATTCTTGCTACCTGACGGCAACGGCGATTTCACTCGCCAAATGGGTATGTTAGTGAAAAAAGACAACCTAGGTTTTGGCATGCGCAGCTGGCGCTACTCCATGTTTGTTGAGAACGGTGCAATCACCAAATTGTTCTCTGAAGCAGGCTACCAAGATAACGCTCCAAGCGACCCATTCGAAGTGTCCGATGCCGACACAATGCTGGATTACCTAAAGTCTCGTTAAGAGCAAATCCTGAGCTATAAAGCACTCATTGAAAAAGCAAGCCACTGATCCGGCTTGCTTCTTTATATGTACTTAATCATCCAAGACACGTTTGTCTAACAGGCCTTTTTCCACTAAGGCCATGAGCAAGGCTCTCGTTTTCTCTCTAAACAAGTCTCGTAAAAGTCGAACAATTGGTGTGATAGATTGGCGGCTGGGGCACACAAGCCAAAGCTCTCCTTGAGGAATATCATATTCAGACAGCAGTGGTACTATGCGTCCATCGAGCAGATCATGTGCAACATCTAAACAAGACTTTATTGCGACGCCCTTTCCTGCCACACACCAACGCCGAACTAAATCGCCATCATTCGCCGCATAGCTTGCTTTGGGTTTTACCTTGTACGATTGCTCACCTTCTGAGAGCAACCAAGTGTCGTTCAATATACCTTGGAGTTGATAAAATAAGCCTTTGTGATTGGCCAATTCTTTTGGGTGTGAAGGCGCGCCATATTGCTGGATGTATTCTGGACTAGCGCCAATTATTCTTGGCACATTACAAATTTTGAAGCCATATAAATTCGAGTCGGAAGGCGGCCCATAACGCAACGCCATGTCTAATGCATCACGATAAAAATCAATATTACTGTCGCTGATGTGTGCTCTTAACGTGACGTCTGGATGCTGTTCCATGAATTCGTTAACCCAAGGAATCGCCAGATTTCGGCCTAAATCGGATGACACCGCAATACGAATTTCACCACTGATAATATCCAAATCATTTCGCATGGTTTGCTTGGCTTGATCCAACATAGACAAAGCGGCTTCACATTGTGGCAAATACCGCTCGCCAGCACTAGAAAGGCGCAGGTGGCGCGTTGTTCTGACAAACAACTCAACGCCCAATGCAGACTCAACACGCTTTACTGCCGCACTGGCTGTCGCCATTTGCATATCAAGATGCCTTGCGGCCGCCGTAATACTACGAAACTCTGCCACTTTTAACACGACTTGAAGATCTTCGAGCTGCATGCTTTAAACCTCATAGAAATAACACCTTCATTATCAATTATTTTTTGAGAATAATTCAATAAAAGCTGTGTTTTTTGTTAGATAAAGAGTCGTTAAGATGGCGTCATTCTCTTATGTAAGAGCTCACTTTGACCTTTTTTAGATGGAATCAATATGACACACCCAATGATTACTGAATTAGAAAAACGCTATACCGTTAAACATTACGATGCTTCTAAACGCATTTCGAATGAAGATCTAGACGTCATTTATGACGCGTTGCGCTTATCTCCTTCTTCGATTAACTCTCAGCCTTGGAAGTTTGTCGTTATAGAAAGTGACGAAGCAAAACAACGTTTCCACGATACCTTTGCCAACAAGTTTCAGTTCAACCAGAAACACGCAAAAGCAGCGTCACACATCATACTGTTCGCTCATAAAACCCATTATAGCCGCGACGATTACGCTAAAGTGATCGACACCGATATTCAGATTGGCCGCACGCCAGAAGAAAACCGAGAAGCGTCTTTTGGTGCTTTTGCTTTTGTCGATATGAACACAGACGAGACTGGTAATAACGCGGCTTGGACCAAGGCTCAAACTTATATCGCACTGGGCAATACAATGAATGCTCTAGCGCGCTTAGGCATTGGCTCAACGCCAATGGAAGGTGTCGATGCAGAATTGATCGGCGAATTATTCTCTGAAGAATTAGAAGGTTATCAGTGTGATGTGGCGCTTGCCATGGGATACGCAGATGAAGCACAAGACTACAATCTGCCTTTAGCGAAGTCTCGTCTTTCAAAAGATACCGTCATCTCAGTTCTGTAAATATCCGTGCTGTAAAATATCAGTACAATAAAACCGTGCGTTCTTGTCATCACCACAAGAGCGCACTGTTTTTATATTGGCATCATCCAAAGCGCGACAAGCCAAGCAAGCCCCATGGTTAATGAAAAAATAACGCCCCAACGTGGCGTTTTAACTGCTTTTGCCTTCATACCATGTTTTTTCCTTCCTAAAATCATGGCATCGATAAGTCTCTCTTTTAAACAAAGTTCATGATAAAAAACCGCCAAGATATGAATGGCGACCATTCCCAGCAACCAATCTGGTAACAAGTGGTGAATAAAGGAAAAACGCTGAATCATATCTTCCGATACGAGCGAACTAAAAGGCCCAAACCAGAAGATATCATCACTGTTAAACAAGCCTGTTGCCCACTGAACCGTTAATGCTAAAAGCAAGGCAACGACCATCAAGCCACCTAAAGGATTGTGTCCAATGTACTTTTTAGGTCGAGAGAATAGAAAATCCTTGGCATAGGACAAGATTTCTTTTGGGCCTTTTACAAACTGACCAAATAACGCGTAATGGGAACCAAAAAAACCATAAAGAACCCGCGCAATAATGACGGCAGATAAGCCGTAACCCATATAAAAATGATATTGCATATAATCTGCGTCAGACTTGCCCGTTATAATCAATCCGGTAAACAGCAAAACCATCAGCCAATGCATCATACGAATTGGCCAATCCCATACTAATGTCGATTTCATCTTAGTTTTACCTCGATATAACGTCATTCTGTTTAAACAGTCTATTGCCAAAACCTGATATTAAACACTATGCTGTGAGAAGACATTTCTACTCTATTGTCTTTAATCATTTATTAAAAACAGCAGTAAGAGAATGTTTTAAGTACATTATTGATGAAGGAAAAAATAGCTATGCTCGTTATATTATTCCTGTTCACACTTACCATTCTCTTATTATGTTTTTATTCATCTTTCTTTAAAGGGCGCTTTTTTTGCCGACAAAGTGCCATTCTTGATGTACCTATTGAAGTCATATCTGAAGACCTAAGCGATTTAACCAACTGGAAAAACTGGCTGCCTTGGCTTCTGTACGACAAAGATCTGGATGTTTTCTATGAATATCATAGCTCTGGAGTCCGAACCGTTTTACCTTCCTGCTTAGTATGGCGTGGGCACTTAACAAAAGAAAGTCACCTATCACTGCAACCTGCTCGCTCTGGCACTCACTATTTTCATTCTATATTAGAAGCACCGGCGTTTTTTCCGAATGACGTACATTTTAATATTGATCTAAGCAAACAAAAGGAACACACCTTAATCACCATTCAAATAACGGGAGATCTGCCTTTCTTTAAACGTTGGATGGGAAAAGATTACAAAGTAAGAGCAAGCAAAGATGCCGAACTGGCGCTACTGGAACTCTTAGCCTATTTGGCAAAATACAACCCAACATCTGCAAGAGAACACTCTCTTCCGTCTTTCGAATGGCTTGGTCAGAACAAGCTGCAAAACCTAGACGCTGTCACTCGCCCTTTTGTCGTGAGCGACCAACCTATGTCACAAAAAATGCACCAAGGCTTTCATGATTTGATTACAGAATTAGGACCAGAAAACCCACCAGCAGGACCCTGTTTTGCTTTGTACAAAAAAGCCGATATTGTTCACCATTATTTCTCTGGCCGTCTCGGCGTCCCTGTACAAAATGTGGTTCCCTGTGTGTTATGCCCAGAGCGAATTGTCTTGCGCGGGAAGTATCTACAACTACGTTATATTGGCTCATATCAGAACCTATCTTTAGCTTGGCACGTACTTCACAACTATCGAAGACTCAATAAGCTAAAGCATAATAAGCGCTCTTATGGTGTGGAGATATTTGAAGTCGGAACAACCCAAACTGACAACGCAAAAGACTATGTAACGCTCGTCTCTTTGCCGATTAAATAATTGGCTTCCAATGCTTTTTATGGGAAAGTCTCAGGTTCAAATTGAATAAGGGAAATAATAAAAGTGATACGTTCTCCAAGAATCATGCAAGCCGTTGGTAGCCTAGTTAGAATTATATTAACTCTCTCTTTCTTCTTCTTATTTAAGATGTTTCTAGGCAACCAAAATAACGTGGTACTCGTCTTTGCAGCACTATTATGCTCATTTCTAGTTTATCGCGGGTCTATGTTTATCGTGCAAAAGTGGATTGTTAAAGACCCTTCATAAGTGCGTTAGCTATTTCACCTTTCCAAAGCGGAACACTCAAAGAGACGAACACACTCTTAACGAATGACAGGCAATTTCTGATTATGACGACACTTTATCAAGCACACTTGACTGAACTCACAAATCGTTATGAAGATGCTCTCTCTCATTTCAATCTAGATGCCATTGTTTTGGCGTCTGGAGAGAAAAGCTACTACTTTCAAGATGATCACACACACCCATTCCATGCCTACTCTGGCGCCCAACAATGGTTACCTTTTACACTCGGCGCTGAAACTTACTTAATTATAAAAGCAGGACAAAAACCGACTTTGGTTTGGCCTGTGAGAGATGATTTCTGGCACGCACCAAATCCCGTTCCTGCGGGTGATTGGCAACAGCACTGGAACATAGTAGAAGCAAAAAAGGCTGATAAATGGTTTGCAGAGCTTCCAGAAAAAACTGCTTGGCTTGGACCTCAACCTATGAGTTTTTCAACTCCTTGTGACGGCCTAAAAGCCTACGTAGATTTCAGCAAAGCCGTAAAAACTCCCTTTGAAATAAATGCGATAAAAAAAGCAAATTATCGAGCGGCGAAAGGCCATATTGCGGCCAAACACGCTTTTCTAGATGGTATGAGTGAGTTAGAGATTCACCTGGCTTTTCTACAGGCAAGTCAGCAACACGCTCTTCAAGAGCCATATGCTGGAATAGTGGGTTTGGATGAGCATGCCGCGGTTTTACACTATGAGTATAAAGCCATAGAAAGACAGACTAATTCTCGCACGCTACTAATTGATGCTGGTGCCAGTGAACACGGCTACGCCAGTGATATTACTCGTACCTTTGTTCGCCATAACGATGAGTTTAGCGCCTTGGTCGACAGTCTAGACAAGATGGAACAATCTCTTTGTGCAAAGGTGCTGCCTGGCGTTGAATATAGAGCCTTACATCAAGACACCTTAATCGGCATTTCAACCTTATTACATGAACACAAAATCTGCTCTCTCAGTATTGAAGAGCAACTTGAGAAACGAATCCCTCAAGTCTTTTTCCCTCATGGTTTAGGTCACCTACTTGGTTTACAGGTTCATGATGTGGGCGG
This sequence comes from Marinomonas algae, assembly GCF_047525555.1. Taxonomy (NCBI): domain Bacteria; kingdom Pseudomonadati; phylum Pseudomonadota; class Gammaproteobacteria; order Oceanospirillales; family Oceanospirillaceae; genus Marinomonas; species Marinomonas algae. The sequence continues at coordinate 856,078 of NZ_JBLIXK010000001.1, forward strand.
ACACCAAGCAGACAAAGCTGGAAACCTAAGTCTTCCCGCTGAACACGCGCCCTTCTTACGATGCACTCGTACACTAGAAGAAAATATGGTGGTGACTATTGAACCGGGCTTATATTTTATTCCCATGCTACTAGAAAAAATGCAAGCCGAGATACGCAACCATGGTTGCGACTTATCAAAAATACAGCAGTTCATGCAATATGGAGGCATTCGAATTGAAGACAACGTGGTTGCAAAAGAAACAGCCTCAGAAAACCTTACAAGAGAAGCGTTTTCTAAACAGGAAACGACAAATCTCTAATCGCACCAAAACAAAACAAAGGGTCTTCTAAGAGAGGCGAAACGACCAATATAAGTGCGATTTCACGAAAAACACACATGAAACCAACGTTTCTTAACAAAAAGCGACATTTATTTGCTTAATAAAACACTATTTTTGAGTTTTATTGCAGAATAAACATAATGCTTTTTTATAGTTCCTCAGAAGATCGCACCAAAATCATTCACAGACTAATAGTCTGGCAGACATATTGCTTTTCGCACTACTCCTAAATGAATGCTGCAACGAGGTAGCATTTGAGCAACGGAGCAGTAGAAATATGAATTTGAAAAGCAGTCAGATGTCGCTATCAGCACAAGAACTTAGTTGGCTACCTTGGTTTGGAAGTAATGGTCGTTTTTCTCTTTTTTGGTCATGTCACCTAAATAAAGAGATGTATCAAAATGTCGAAAAGACATTTGAGAGCATTTCTAGCACTCGCGTAAAACTCCTAAAAACATGGGTAAACAGCCAGTGGTCACAGTTAGAAGTACTATTGGATCTGGTCAGTGATTCCTTCCCTAATATCTCGACAAAGACGCTTCAAGAAAGATTAGATATCGTACCTGATGTATCTGAATATTTTGTTATTGATGCGCAAGGAAAGGTAATCCAATCAACAACCAATGCTCGCTTAAACACAGTAGAAGCAAATCAAAAAGCCGTCACAGAAGGTTTAAAAGCCGAATTTCTACACGGCCCCTACATTGACCCAAACACCTTAGACATCGGACCTTCTAGCTCTAAATTCCACGACGCTGTTACTTTGATGTTTTATCTACCTATTAAGCAAAATGGCGTCAATGTGGGCGCTGTTTGTGCTCGCGTTCCTAACGATGTTTTAGGTGACTTAATCCAACGTGAAGCAGGTCATATCTATAAAGAGTCTGGCGACAATTATTTATTCATGGTGAAGTCAGAATTCGACAAAAGCATTTTACCTGGCACAGCATTATCTCGGTCTCGCTTTGAAGATGATGCTTTCAGCCACGGAGAAAACTTAAAAGGCGGAGTAACCACCGATTGGGGAGTGGTAAAAGTTAATAACCACACGGAATTTGAAATCCGCTTCACAGACCCAGCGACAAAAGAACTTCACCCTGGAGTTCGTGAAACCATCAAAAAGGGTCAAAACCTTTTTGTTACTTACCCTGGCTATTCAGACTATCGCCACATTCCCGTTATCGGCAAAGGCACAACATTCCAATTAAAAGGCAGCACAGACACTTGGGGCATGATGTGTGAAGGTGATTTAGAAGAAGTGTATCGTCGCCGATCCATTAACATTAAACTCATGAAAAGCTATTTATTAGCGTCTAGCACACCGTTGATTGTGAGCGCTGCGCTGCAATCTTACAGCAACCTTTCCGTTGCGGTTACTAGCCTTTCTGCGTTTGCTAGCCTAGCGGTCACAGGCATCCTGTTTAACAAGTTTGGTACCAAAAAAATCAGCGATAATATGAACAAGATGACAGAAGTTATCCAAACTATTGCGGAAGGGGAAGGAAACTTACAACAACGTCTGGACGATAAACTGACACACGATGAAACAGGCGACATGGGTCGCTGGATGAACAGCTTCATCGACAATCTAGACAACACAATGGGGCAAGTCATTTCTGCCAGCTCAAACGTGAAGCGTTCCAACGACTTTATGGTTCGCACCAACGAAGAAGCAAAGCAAGCGTCTCAGTATTTAGAAACGTCCGTAGATAGCATATTACAGGCTTTCAAACAGCAAATATCAGATGTGCAAAATGCCTCTCAAACCGCAGAGTCACTAAAGCAAACTATGGATCAAGTGGTGGCCGAAACACAATCTCGCCTTGCTTCTGCAAAAAGTGGCACCCAAGAAATACGCGATGTCGTTCGCACCACAGCCGATTCAGTCAAATCGTTAGATCAAAAAACCAACGAAGTGGCTGGCATTATTTCAACCATCTCGGACATTACTAACCAAACAAACTTGCTCGCGTTAAACGCAGCTATTGAAGCCGCACGTGCTGGCGAACATGGCCGTGGGTTTTCAGTCGTTGCTGATGAAGTGCGCAGTTTGGCGTCCAAAACCGCTCTCGCCGCAGAGGAAATTCAGGCAATGCTAGAAAGCATTCAGGAAGAAACTCGTAAAGCGGTCGCCTTCATGGAAAAAGGCGCTGAGAATGTCGATAAAAACCTTCAAGCGAATGAACAAACCAATACTGGCGACAAAGCCTTGTATGAATTAGTCGATGCCATTTTTAAAGCCATTTCGTCACTGAATCATACCAATAAAGCCAACGCGGATACGGTACAAGAAATGGGCGCAGCAACAGAGCAAATGAAGCGCTCTATTAACGCCTTGCAAAACCGTTCATCCCGAGTGGGTTTATCTGCATTGAAGCTGAACTCTCTGATTGGTCAGTTTCAAGTAACCAGCAAGTAGCATTCCCCACAAGATCAAAAAAGCCGAAGAAGGTGAATCCATTCTTCGGCTTTTTTCATTATAAAACTAAGCTTAGCCTTTCAGTTTCTGCACTAAACCTTGAATGGCCAATGCATACCCTTGCACTCCCATTCCGACAATAATTCCTGCTGCCACAGAAGAAATATAAGAATGATGTCGGAAAGCTTCTCGCGTATGAACATTTGAAATATGCACTTCAATAACCGGAACCGCCGCGCCTTTAATCGCATCATGTAACGCCACGGAAGTGTGTGTATAAGCAGCTGGGTTAAACACAACCCCAAGCAATTCTCCACTTTTCACTAAAAGGCCAGCTTGATGAATTAAATCAATTAGCTCACCTTCATAGTTAGACTGATGAAAATCAATCTCGTAGCCTAGCGAAGCCGCAGTCTCTCGGCACAAATTCTCTACATCAGACAAGGTTTCATGACCATAAGTTTCTGGTTCACGAGTACCAAGTAAATTCAAATTCGGGCCATTTAAGACCATAATTTTAGGCATAATTATTTATTCCCAGAAAACGTTGCTAATACAGTTAATCCTAGCATCAAACACAAGACATAAAAAAGCGCTCTCTAAGAGCGCTTTCTGAAACTCAATATACACCTCAATGTTATAATTGAGACAATACGTATTCGGCAGAGCTCACCTTGTATTCACCTGGCTCGTCCAGCCAAAGCTGCTGAACAATGCCATTCGAAACAAGCATGGCGTAACGGCGACTACGAATCCCCATTTTAGCGGCGGAAATGTCCAACTCTAACCCTAATGAGCAGGTAAGTTCAGCCAAACCATCCGATGCCATAATAAGGTTCTCGGCGTTATTCGCTTTACCCCACGCATCCATGACAAAAACATCGTTCACGGAAAGACAAATAATGTCATCTATGCCTTTTTCTTTTAGATCGTCAAAATGCACAACAAAACCAGGCAAGTGACTCGTGCTGCATGTCGGAGTAAACGCACCTGGAACAGCAAACATTAATACGGTTTTACCTGTGAAAAACTCGGTTACATCGATTGTTTCTGGGCCTTCTTCTCCCATTACCTGAAAAGAACCATGTGGCAACATATCACCAATCAGAATCGACATTCACTGTATCTCCGGATAATTAAATTGCGCTTATATTAACGTAACGCCCTAAAAAAACCATCAAACAATTTTAAATTGGCTGAGCAAGTGTTTCTGATGTGAAGCAAGTTCTGACAAGCCTTCACTGCTTTTTTCACTCTTATCTGAACCAAGCGCAGCCTCTTCTGACATTTCGGATATTTCGATCACATTTTGTCTAATCTCTTGAGCAACGGTTGATTGCTGTTCCGCCGCTGTAGCAATTTGAATACTCAGGTCACGAATTTCCGCCATTTCATTTTGTAACTGAGCTAATGAGGTTCCAACTAAGCGTGCTTCTTCGGCGCTGTCGTTCGCGCTCTTACGGCTTTCATCCATGCTGCCTACCGTCTTAGTCACACCCTGTTGCAACTGAACAATCACACTTTGAATTTCTTCCGTTGAACTGTGAGTTCGGTTTGCCAAAGTACGCACTTCATCCGCCACCACAGAGAATCCTCGACCTTGATCTCCTGCTCGTGCAGCTTCTATTGCCGCATTCAACGCCAGTAAATTCGTCTGCTCAGCAATTTCTTGAATCACATCCAAGATACGACCGATGTTTTTCGAATGTTCATCAAGTTGGTTAACAACAAGTGTAGACTCTTCAATTTTCAGAAGTAACTTCTCGATTGTCTCGATATTTGAATCCATTTGTTCACGGTTTTGTGCGGCTCTTTGGTCCACACCTTGTATTTGATGCAGAATAATCTCTGAGCTTTTCGCAACTTGGTTCACCGTCGCAGCCATTTCAGTTATGGACGATGCCACTTCCGTCGTACGATCATTTTGAGAACTCATTAGACGCTTGGCATCATTCGCCAAATGTACGTTGTTACCCGCGGATTCCGAGACTTTATTCGACGCCTGATCAATGTCTGTCATCACGCTTTGTAATTTGGTCACCAAGCCATTTACCCAAGTAGACAACTCGCCAAATTCGTCTTTCGTGGCAACTTTACTGCGTTGAGTGAAATCACCATCGGCAATTTTCCCTAGCACACTCATCACTTCTTTCAATGGTAGGCGAATACTGCGACTAACCCACAAAGCAACCAGAACCGCGATAATAATCGAGCCCACTAAAACAGCGCCCATAATTGACTGAGAAATGCTGGCAGCATCGTTTGCTTCTTGCGTTGCGTTGTCACTCATGAGTGTTGTTTCAGATAAAAGCGTCTGTACATTTTCATTAATTAAATTCATGCTGCTAGACAACTCTTGAGCCAATACTTCTGACTCTTGGGCTAAACGAGTGTTGTTGTAGTACTTAGTAATCACGCTGTCATCAGACAAGACGCCTTGCTCAACCTCATCTAAAAGACCATCGATGTTGCTGTCTTTAAGATAAACTTGTTTGTCTCGCATACCTTGAATCGTAGAAGCCATAGAATCACGAAGCGCCTCCATATCACTCAAGCTGGTTAAATCAAAGTAATCGGATACAGAGGCTTGCAAGCTTTGTAATCGACTTTGCATATAAGACGCTGAAAACTGAACTTCAAAATTTTCGCCATCTTCTTCTAATATGGCTAAATCTTCAGACATGAAAATCATCGTATCTTTCAATTCTTGTTTCTGTTCAGCAATCACAGTTTGTACAAACAACATTTCTTTATGATTTGAAAACGCCGTGTCTGTATAACCAAAGAAAACTTCTGCTTCTGTATTTATACCTTTTAAAGCTTCTTCCATTGCATGAAAGCCTTGAAGCTTTTCGACTAATGAAGAAGAAACATCAATAAAACCTTGCTTATAACCATCGAAATTGTTCGACAAGCCTTCTAATGATTCTGAGGAGTTGCTCAATAAATATTGTAAAACAGCGCCATTGGCCAAACTCAACTCTTCTTTTAAATGGTGAGCCGTCGCATTAATGTCTGCAACTTTACCGGTGACCACTCCTAGTCTGTCTTCGATTTTATTAATCCCTATAAAACCGGACGCTGCAATTGTTAGCAAAAGCAACAGCAGAATGCCAAAACCAAATAAAATTCTCTGAATAACAGACAACGACATAATCGACCTCTAAATTTTCGATTGTATAAACTTTTTGTACTCAAAAGTACGGAGCAGAAATGCCAATGCAATAATCTGACCATTTAATCAAGAAACTATAACATCATTCTATTTTCATTAGATGACAAGGATAAAAATATTTTTTAGTAAACAAAATCCCCCTAATACTAAGATCGATTTCTTTCGATTCATCAATCTGATAGATTGACCCTTTGTTTTTAATCTTTGACTCACACTTTATGGATTCACCTCTTTACGAAAGAATTGCCAATCAAATTGAGCTCCAAGTTCATGAAGGTATTTTTTTACCAGGAGCAAAGATTCCATCGGTAAGAAAATCAAGTAAGCGCATGGAAGTAAGTGTGGCCACGGTACTTCAAGCGTACAGTCTTTTAGAAGACCGAGGCATCATTAAAGCTCGCCCACAAAAAGGCTACTTTGTTCTAGAAACACAGCGCCAAACGCCAGAAAGCACAGAAATAGAACCCGCAAGCAATGACGGTTCTATGCAAACTCGACTGCAGCATTTGCTTCAAACATCTCAAGACGAGAAAATCATTCAATTTGGCGCCCCTGTTCCCAATAGCCAATTTCTGCCGATACGACAATTACAACGCTCTGTCGGTCGATTAATGCGTTTAGAACCTGAGATTTGTGCGGCTTATGAATTCACACCTGGCTCGCTCAACTTGCGTCGCCAAATTGCAATTCGGATGCTAGACAGCAGTTGCCAACTTCAGCCGGACGACATCACCATCACATTAGGCTGCCAAAATGCTTTAATGCTCTCTTTGCAAGCCATTACCAAATCGGGTGATACGGTAGCCATAGAAAGCCCTGTTTATCATGGTTTGTTGCAAGCAATTGAAGCACTCAATCTTAAAGCCATTGAAATACCTTGCTCTACTGAATCGGGCATTGATTTAGATTTATTAGAAAAAGCCGCCAAAGAATGGGAGATTAAAGCTTGTATCGTCACCCCAAACAACCAAAACCCAACCGGCGCCACACTTAATCACTTAGCAAGACAACGTATTATCAAACAAGCTGAGCAACACAACTTCACCATTATTGAAGATGATGTTTATGGAGAGCTCAGTTATTTCGATAAAAGAGAGCGTGCGTTAAAAGCCGATGACCAAAACAGCAATGTTATCTATTGCAGCTCTTTTTCCAAAAGCATCGCACCAGGATTTCGTATCGGCTGGATTGTCGGCGGGAAGTTCCAAGCCCAAATAGAACATCAAGCCTATGTTCAATCTTTGGCGATTCCAACTCTCACACAAACTGCCATCGCCAATTTTCTTGAAAACGGCGCTTATGATCGTCATTTACGAAAAACACAAGCTGCATATCAAGAAAACCTCACTCGCTGTCAGAATTTAATTGCTGAACATTTCCCTAAAGGTACAAAAACCTCAACACCAAAAGGTGGTTTCTTACTTTGGGTGACGCTCCCTAACACGATCAATACGATGACGTTACATTCCCAAGCATTAAAAAGTGGCATTGGCTTATTACCTGGACTAGCCTTTAGTTTAACAGCTCAATTCCACCATCATTTCCGATTAAACTACGCTCAGAATTGGGACAACACCACAGATAGCGCACTAAAAATGCTCGGGGAACTTTGCCACCAACAATTAGAGCAGAATGAATAAGTTTTACCCCATAAAACACGACTCATCTTATATAAGTAGAGATTATGAAAAGACGTTCTGACATCTTAAAATTCGTCTGTACAGACAGAACAAAAAGCGTACAATTCGCATTCTTTTTTAAACACTTGGCTTTATCGGCCGATAACTTAATTAACTGTCTAAAATAATAGTAGCTGGCTTGTTGCGATGGAATTTGTTGCACATCCGAGAGACCTTCCATTAGAGATCACTCTAATTGAGGATCAGCCATTCCCTCAGATTAATGAGGAAAGAGCTGGGTTTGTCGGTATTACATCCTTCACCTCTCGTCCTTTTGATAATGGACGTTCGGTAAGAATCACATTAGAAGAGATAGACCCTAATTTCTGCGTATCTGGTCGTGTTGTCCAATGCGAGCAGGAAATGGATGGTTATCGAATCTCAATTGAATTCCCGACCAAAGAAGAATGTTACTGTGTTCGCATGATCGAACAACTCTCCCAGATTGAGCATTATCGACGCCAAGCAAAAATTGCAGGCCGTAGACTCAATTACAATGAAGCCGCCGCAGAATGGATACAAAAGTTCGCCGCAAGCTTTCCAGCTTTCACAATCTAAAAGCTAATGTCTAAACTGAAAACAGACAAAGCCAGCTTCACACACAATCACCCACGAAATTAAGACAAGATGACAAATACACTCTCTCAGCACGATCTCGATATTATTGCCGCACAATTAGGACGAGCGCCAAATGGCATTAACGCCATTGCTCACTACTCTCCTAATGGCACGCCACAAGTTTTAGAAATGGAAACTTGGGTTTTTGATCAGCCATTCCCAACACTTTACTGGTTATCAAGCAAAGCCATAGATAAAGCATTGGCAAAAATAGAAAGCCAAGGTGTGGTGAAAGAACTAGAGCAACGCATAAAAGAAGACGAAACATTAAGAGAAGCTTACCATGCCTCTCATCGCGATTATGTTGCTCGCCGTTGGGAAGTTATGAGCGACGAACATAAAGCCATCATAGAAGAAAAGGGCTTTAAGCCTTTATTCGAAAAACTAGGTATTGGTGGTATTGCAAACTGGGATCAAATCCGCTGTTTACACATGCAGTACGCTCATCACCTTGCTGGTGATAACGTTATCGGGCGCATTTTAGATGAAGAATACGGAATAAGAGCGGTCGCAGACGCAGAATAATCGCATGCTCAAACCACCGCAAAAAATAAGGGAGAAACGATGAAAATCATTTCTCCCTTATTTTTTATTACTTAACGGTTTAGGTTAAGTTCTGGCCATTAAGATCCGGCTAATAAAGCTCTTAATTCATCTGCTGTTTTTGCTTTTGGAAGCGCTTCTCGGATCTTATTAAAGGCACCTTGCGCAACCGCTGCGCGTTGAGCGTAAGTGGTTAACGCTCCACCCGTCCAACCGGCTAACTTCACCATTTCGTTCTTAAAGTTATTACCATTAACGCCATGTCCGCCTAGCGCCATTAACGCGTCTTCAATTTCTAAATAACTTGGGCGCTCACCGCCAAACTTCATAAAATCGTCTTGTTGTACTTCGGCAAACTGTTTTGACATTTTCAAACCTTTTTAAAATCCATTCGTAAACAAAATTTAGCGGCAATAACTCAGTGATACAAGCCCTCACATGTAGTAAAACGTAAACTAGATGCAATCAGCTTTTTGTGCGTACTCTGTCTACCGCTTTTTGCCATCCTTTATACAACTTATCGCCCGTTCCTTTCTCCATAGAAGGTTCAAAACTTTGGTCTGCTTGCCAAAGAGTAGACACATCATCCAAAGACTTAAACAAGCCTGTATGCAAGCCCGCCAAAAATGCAGCACCCAACGCAGTGGTTTCTGTAACCCGAGGTCGTTCAACTGTTATCTCAAGCAAGTCACTTAAAAACTGCACCATCACATCGTTGATCACCATACCACCGTCCACTCTTAGTGAGCTGAAAGTGGCACCGTCTTGCGCCATAGCACCAACCAAATCTCTTGTTTGATAACAAACAGAACGCAACCCAGCACTCACAATATCTTCAACGCTTGTGTCTCTGGTTAAACCTATCATGGCACCACGCGCATCAGGGTCCCAATAAGGCGCACCCAATCCAGTAAATGCAGGAACAAGATAAACCGAGTCATCATTCAAGGCTTTTTTAGCTAAGCTTTGGGTTTCTTTCGCATCTGAAAACAATTTCAAACCATCGCGTAGCCATTGAATCGCTGCACCCGCGACAAAAATGCTGCCTTCTAACGCGTAAGAAACTTTTCCATTCAAACGATAACCTACTGTTGTCAGTAACTTATGCTCCGAACGAATCGGTTTATCGCCTGTGTTCAAGATAAGAAAACATCCTGTTCCATAAGTACTTTTCACCATTCCTGGAGTAAAACAAGCTTGACCAACTAAAGCCGCTTGTTGATCACCAGCAATACCATTCACTGGGATTTCCGCACCCAACCAAGAAGAATCAATAACGCCAAAGTCGGCACTGCAATCCATTACTTCAGGAAACAGCACATCGCCAATGCCTAAAGCGTCAATTAGCTCGCTATCCCATTTTTGAGTATGAATATTAAATGCCATTGTACGAGCCGCATTGGTGGCATCAGTTTTATAAGACGCTCCATTGGTTAATCGCCACAGCAAAAAACTATCAACCGTTCCAAAAGCCAAACGCCCAGCTTTGGCAGTTTCTCGTGCACCTTCAACATTATCTAAAACCCAACGGATTTTTGTCGCCGAAAAATAAGGGTCAATTAATAAGCCAGTTTTTTCTTGAACCTTCTCACCAAGACCTTGCTCACTCAAAGCCTGACAAAACTCACTTGTGCGACGATCTTGCCAAACAATGGCGTTATAAACCGGCTTGCCTGTTTCTGTATCCCACAAAATGGTTGTTTCACGTTGGTTGGTAATGCCTATGGTCGCTATCGCCTGCGCATCTATCCCTGTATCCTTGAGAACAGACTGACAAACCGATAAAGTCGATGACCAAATCTCTTCAGGGTCGTGCTCAACCCAACCATCGTTTGGAAATATTTGAGGAAATTCTTGTTGAGATTGGCCTACTCGCGAGCCTTTCTCATCAAATAAAATAGCGCGGGAACTGGTGGTACCTTGGTCGATAGCAAGAATATAATTAGGCATAGTGAATTCTCTTTGAAATCACAACCATTCAAAAAGTGAATGATTTATTGTTTTTGTTTTGTTTTTTGAACATAAATATTCAAATACGAATATACACATTAAAAACCAATGCGTACCTATTAAGCAAGCAGTAACCTTTGCAAGGAGAAGAAAACAACATGAGTCAACTTTCCCGCCAAGACAAGATTGTCAGCATTGTAAAAGACCAAGGCTATGTGACAATCGACGAACTGGCTAGCCAATTTGCTGTCACGCCACAAACCATACGACGTGATATTAATGAATTGGCAAAAGCGGATAAAATACGCCGACATCATGGCGGCGCCAGTTATGACTCCAGCACCACCAATGTTGCTTATGCCACAAGACAAATATTGCAGCTGCCAGCAAAAGAGCAAATAGCAAAACGCATTGCAGCAGAAATCCCCAATAACGCTTCTTTATTCATCAATATCGGGACAACAACTGAAACCGTTGCTCGTGCATTATTGAACCATCAAGGTTTACAAGTTATCACCAACAACCTGAATGTTGCTGCTATCTTGAGCGGGAAAGAAGACTTCACCGTCATCATTGCTGGCGGCACTGTACGCTCCAGAGACGGCGGTGTCATGGGGGAAGCAACCATTGATTTCATCAATCAATTCCGCGTTGATTTCGGCATTATCGGCATCAGTGGCATTGACCCAAACGACGGTTCGTTATTGGATTATGACTACCAAGAGGTTCGAGTCGCACAAAGCATCATCTCCAACTCTCGAACCGTTTTCCTTGCTGCAGACAGCGGAAAATTTGGCCGAAATGCTATGGTTCGTCTAGGAAACATTACTCAGGTTGATCGTATTTTCACAGATGAACAACCACCAAAAGCCATTATCAATTTAATGAAAGAGCATGATGTTCGATTAGAACTTTGCACGCCTAAATAGGCTCAAACGTCACGGGCCTGAAACTTTTATTCGTCTAATAAATCATCAAAAGTTCACAATAGCAGGTTGTCTTCCTGTCTTATGAGGTTTAATATCGAAAACAAATGTTCGATTTCGAACATATCATTTTCGTAATCACGAGGCTTAGCATGAACCAATCCCATTTTGATGTATTTATCGTTGGCGGTGGAATCAACGGCACAGGCATTGCGGCAGACGCTGCTGGACGAGGCCTAAATGTTGGCCTTTGTGAAATGGGAGATTTGGCCCATGCAACTTCATCCTCGAGCAGTAAACTCATTCATGGTGGTTTACGCTATTTAGAGCATTATGAGTTTCGTTTAGTGAAAGAAGCCTTGAACGAACGAGAAGTGCTCTTAAAAATCGCGCCTCATCTCGTCACACCAATGCGCTTCCAAATGCCACATCGACCACATTTACGTCCTGCTTGGCTTATCCGAATCGGTTTATTCCTCTATGACAATTTAGGTAAACGCGAAACGCTGCTAGGTTCAAAAGGCGTGAAATATGGCAACGACAGTCCACTTAAAACAGACATCACAAAAGGTTTTGAGTATTCGGATTGCTGGGTAGATGACGCTCGTTTGGTCGTTACTAATGCTTTGAGCGCTCAAGAAAACGGCGCTCAGATTTTTGCTCGCACCCGCTGCACCAGCGCAAAGCGAGTTAACGGCGAATGGCTTATTGATCTAGAAGATCAAATCACGAAGGAAGTTCATAGCGTGACAGCGAAAGCACTCGTCAATGCTGCCGGCCCTTGGGTGTCATCTTTTATCGAAACCAAGTTAGAACAAAAAGCGCCTTACGGCATCCGCATGATCAAAGGTAGCCACATAGTGGTTCCTAAACTCTACGAACACCCCAATGCTTTCATCATGCAAAACACCGACAAGCGTATCGTTTTTGCCATTCCATATCGTGAAAACTACACCTTGTTAGGCACAACCGATGTTGAGTTCAAAGGCGATCCAAATGAGGTCGCCATCAATGATGACGAAACTAACTACATTTTGAATGTGGCCAACGATCACTTCAAAAAGAATCTAACATCAAAAGATGTTGTGTGGAGTTATTCTGGTGTGCGTCCGTTATTGGAAGATGAATCTTCAGATCCATCCGCGGTGACACGAGATTACACCTTGCATCTTGATGATCAAGAAAGCCAAGCGCCATTATTAAGTATTTTTGGTGGCAAAATTACGACCTACAGAAAACTTGCCCTATCCGCTATGCGCAAACTGGAGCCTTATTTTGCTAACCTTGGTGACGCTTGGACTCATAGCAAGCCATTACCTGGTGGCGATTTGAATATGTCTTTAGATGCCTTTGCCATAAAGCTACAGCAAGATTATCCATTTATTGGCGCCGCTCTTGCCCGTCGTTTTGCTCACAGTTACGGTACCTTAACTCATCTGTTATTAAATAAAGCGAACTCAGAAAGTGATTTAGGAAAAGATTTCGGTCATTCTTTATACCAAATCGAAGTAGATTATTTGATCAAGCATGAATGGGCTCATTCTGCAGAAGATATTCTATGGCGACGCAGTAAGCTAGGTTTGGAATTTACTGATGAGCAAGTCGCCGAGCTTGAAAGCTACCTACAAAGCAAAATCTAAAAAGCTTCAAATATCACCTTTATAAATGTTCACCATCCAATCTACCTAAGTCATTGCTTAGGTAGATTTTTTTTGCTCTACTGAATCCTCTCCCCCAATCTTGCAAACAAGGAATAGATTTCATGGCCTTTATGGATTTAGTGTTTTTCGATATATCGATTTGGGTCTATCTTCTACTCTTTGTTGTCGCTTTTTTTGCCGGCGCAATCGATGCCATTGCAGGCGGTGGTGGACTCATTACGGTTCCTGTTTTATTGGCCGCTGGTTTGTCTCCAGCTGAGGCTTTAGCAACCAACAAATTACAAGGTTGCGCGGGAACAGTTTCTGCGTCGTACCATTTTATTAAGAAAGGCCAGGTGAAGCTCTCTGATATGTGGTTCGCTATTGCCATGACGGCAATAGGAGCGATTTCTGGTACTTTGCTAGTCTCTTATTTAGACAGTAGTTTGTTGTTAAAAGCCGTTCCTATCATTCTCATTGCTGTGGCCATTTTCTTTTTCTTTTTACCTAAAGTTCAGCCTTATATTGCCAGCCGTTTTTCTCTTACCAACTTACAGTTTTCATTGATCATTGGTACAGGAATTGGTTTTTATGATGGACTAATAGGACCAGGAACTGGAGCATTCTTTTCTACTGCGTATCTTTGTTTTATGGGGTTAACCGTTGTTTCCGCAACGGCTCATACTAAGGTACTAAATGCCACCAGCAACTTGGCTTCTTTAGCTATGTTTGCCTTCAGTGGGCACATTGTTTGGGCATTGGGCATTGCCATGGGATTTGGTCAATGGTTTGGTGCTCAGGTTGGATCACGCCTCGTTATAACCAAAGGAGCAACTCTGATTCGACCTATGGTTATCATTATGTGTCTGGCTATTTCTGTGAAACTCTTGCTCGACAACTAACGCCTGTTAGAAAGCAGCGAATATCAAAAACATAAAAAAGGCGACCTTCTAAGGTCGCCTTTTTACAAAGAGACTTCTGTGATGAACTTAAGCCGCTTGATCTGTTTGTAACGTCACGTCTTTCTTTTCATTGGAAGCGTTGAGCTTAGCCAACTTCTCCATTAAGCGAACCACTTGGCAGCTGTAACCGTATTCGTTGTCGTACCAGACATACAAAATCGCTTGGTTACCACGCACTTTGGTTGATAAAGAATCCAATATACCCGCTTGCTGAGAGCCAATAAAATCAGAACTCACAGCATCGGCACCATCGCTGTAGCCAATTTGACCTGTCAGCTCAGCACTGTTGGAAGCACGCTTTAACAGCTGATTTATTTCTCCTGCTGACGCAGCGGATTTTAAATTCAAACTCAATACCGCAATGGAAACGTTAATTACTGGCACTCGAATCGCGCTACCGCTTAACTTTCCTTCCAATGTCGGAATGGCTTTTGAAACCGCTTTCGCTGCGCCAGTCTCTGTCATCACCATATTCATACTGGCAGCACGACCACGACGATCACCCTTATGAATATTATCAATCAAGTTTTGATCATTGGTGTACGCATGAACGGTTTCTACATGACCAGACTCAATGCCGTATTCGTTCTCTAACACAGATAGAATTGGAGTAATGGCGTTGGTCGTACAAGATGCAGCGGAAATGATACGGTCATCTTCGGTAACATCGCTATCATTCACTCCAAATACTATGTTCTTCATTTCTTTGCCGGGTGCCGTTAATACAACACGACTAATACCAGGTCGATTCAAATGCACGCTCAACCCATCACGATCACGCCAGCGACCTGTGTTATCCACTAACAGAGCGTCATCAATACCATGAGCTTGATAATCCACTTCTGCAGGGTCAGATGCGTAAATAATCTTTACTGGCGAACCGTTAATGACCAAGGTTTGGTTAACCTCATCTACTTTCACTAAGCCTTCGTAGACGCCATGTACAGAATCATATTTAAGCAAGCTAGCACGCTTGGACAAATCATTGTCGCAAGCTTTACGAACCACAATAGCCGCCAAATTCATCCCCGGCGTAGTGTGTCCCAAAGTACACATTCGACGAGCCAATAAACGACCAATTCGACCAAAGCCATATAAAACAACAGGTGTTTCCGCACCATTTTTAGGCTTCGCAGCCAATACAGATGCAATATCCGCTTCAGCCAGCAAAGACTCTAATTCAACAACGGTATGAGAGACATCGCTTGCTAATACTTGCTCTAACACTTGATACACTTGAGTGAGATCTAATTCAGGATACTGATCAAAAGCCGCCATCAAACCTGTCACTGAATCAGCCATTAATGGATTACCAGCCAATTCAATTTTCACTGATTTTTCACGCCCAAGTTTACCCAAAAGAGGAATCATTGATTCCGCCTGAGCAAGTGTTTGTAACCAAGTATTTGTCATGTTCTGCCCCTCGAAAACACACTGTCAAACCAAAATATGATCGCAGCTTAACGGCAGATTAAGACAAAAACAAATTGTAACAAGGCAACAAAAAACCTTTAAAATCGGTAATTTAGAGTGTTTTTTTAGAGAAATAACGAAATAAATAGAAAGGGCTAGAAACTTTACCACATAATCTCAAAGCAAAAGCTAATTCACCTAAAAACAACAAGGTTATGTGGTAATTTGGCAACAAAAACTGGTAGAAACTTTCATGAATTATTTTATAAATGGCGCTTTCGTTCAGCTAAAATCCCCAATAAACAAAAGCAAGCGAACACAAGAACAGGGCGATATATCAAATCTACTTGTGTAATCCCCCAGTAAACCAATGGCTGACTCCAAAGCGTCAGTAAGCCGTATCCAAAAGTACACATCAGAATAAAAGCCGACACTCGCGCAATGAAAATCCAAGAAGAAACCAGCTTCTTCAGAAAACCATTTATTTTGTCGCCATAAATGACCAAACAAGTCGCCACTAGTGCCAAAGAAATATCATGCAAATGAGATTGAACAAGGTGAGCTAAACGAAGATTTAAATCGAGAATAAGCATGGTTAATGAATCAAACAACTTTCTAATTAAGAGTTAATATTTACAACTGCCAGCAATGCTATTGGTTCTTTCGAGACAAAGCCTCTACATCAATTTTTCCCGATCTAGATTGCACTCTAGGTCGTTCATCCACATAAGCGAGCGACACATCAAAAGTGGTATTGCGCAGCTCAATCGTCGTGCCTTCTCGGAAAAGCCATCTCGCCTTGCCAATACCATCAGATAAATAACCCGCTGCTGGCGATCCGTATTTCTGCTCTAACAATTTACCAAGAGATTGGCGCTTTTCATTGCTCTCAACTACGCCAGACAATAAAGCCTGTTGAATATATCCAGATGAATTTGTGAACACGGTAGCATTGGTTACGCCTAAGATTCCTTCTGTTCCCAAGCTGTAGCTGGTTTGACCTTCTTTATAGGACGGATAACTTGTTATTCCCATGCTTCGCAGCTTGCTATTTAATCTGCTTAGACTTAAATCGTTGAATCGTAAACCAAACAATTCAGCGTAACTTGAAGTCCCTACAGCGCTCTGAGTTGCAGCATAAACAGATAAACTTCCTAACCCACTCAAAAAAAGCAGGCAGATAAACACAATTGACGCTTTTCTTTCTCGCATTAATAGTTTCCCTCTAAAACATCATCCAGTTTAAACAGGCAAAAAACACCAAATCTGATATATAATACAACACTATAAGCGCCTTCTACTCAAGGCGTTGCAAAACTTTATTTTCTAAGCTCGATTTATTTTTGAGCTTTATTTATTTGAGGTAATAAATGGCACTTGTTATTGGTATCACTGGCGTCTCAGGAAGTGGGAAAAGTCGACTTTGTTCTTTATTAGCAGAAGGACAAGGCGACAAAATCACCGTTCTATGCCAAGACAGTTTCTACAATGGTTGCGGTAGCATTGACCCTGACGTCTATAATTTTGACGATTTGAGTTCATTGGATCTTGAAAGTCTTACTCTGGCTATCCATAACTGCAAAAACCGCCAGCAGCCAAATGAAATTCCTGTGTATGATCATTCACAACACAAGCGTACTGGTTACCGCAATCTAGACCCAACACACGTTGTGCTGGTGGAAGGTCACATGATGTTCCAAGACCCAGGTATTCGTGATGCGGTCGATTATCTTCTGTTTGTTGATACCGACATGGACATCGCCATTGTACGACGCCTAAAGCGTGATATTGCAGAGCGCGGCCGTGATGTAAACGAAGTAACAAGCCGCTACATGCGCCACGTTCGTCAAGCAGCCCTGAAAACCATTGATATTCGTAATAAAGCGGATTTTATTATTCCGAATAACAAAAGCTTTACCAATGCTGCGAACTTGCTGCGTAACCACATTGATTACCTACTAAAAGAAAAAGGCGCTAAATAAGCGCCTTTTTTACTTTATATCCAATGTGACCTAGAAAACCACTTACTTCTTAATATCGTCGAAGAAGCGTTTCACGCCATCAAACCAGCTTTTTTGCTTAGGTGAATGATCCGTTCCTTCACCCATGCTTTCAGCCAATTCAGTAAACAACTCTTTCTGACGTGACGTTAAGTTCACAGGCGTTTCAATCACAACCTTACAAATCAAGTCACCTACTGGACCACCGCGAACAGGTTTAACACCTTTATTACGCAAGCGGAACAATTTGCCTGTCTGACATTCAGCTGTGACTTTCAAACGCACACGACCATCTAATGTCGGCACATCAATTTCACCGCCTAATGCTGCAGTCGTGAAGCTAATTGGCACTTCACAATATAAATTCGCGCCATCGCGCTCAAAAATACTGTGAGGTTTAACAGAAACTTGAACAAACAAGTCGCCTGCTGGGCCACCTTGAGATCCGGCTTCACCTTCACCAGACAAGCGAATACGGTCACCTGTATCAACACCCGCTGGAATTTTAACATTAAGCGTTTTGTATTCTTGTACTCGACCTTGGCCATGACAATCTGAACATGGATCAGAAATAACCTGACCTTGACCATGACATTCTGGACAAGTTTGCTGAACAGAGAAAAAGCCTTGTGACATACGAACTTGACCAGCGCCGCCACAGGTTCCACAGGTTTTCGGTGTAGAGCCTTTCTTGGCACCAGAACCATCACATTTCTTACAGTTCGTTAGTGTTGGAATACGGATTTTTTCTTCGCATCCCCAAACCGCTTGTTCAAGATCAAGTTCTAGCGTGTAACGTAAATCTGACCCTCGACGAGTACGACTCTGGCCACCGCCACCTCCGCCACCGAAGATGTCACCGAATACGTCACCAAAAATATCGCTAAAGCCACCCGCACCCGCGCCGCCATAACCGCCGCCTTGGCCGTTTACACCTTCATGACCAAAACGATCATAAGCTGCACGCTTGTCATCGGATGACAGAATTTCATAAGCTTCTGCAAGCTCTTTAAACTTTTCCAGCGCTTCTGGATTATCTGGGTTCTTATCAGGGTGATACTTATTCGCTAAGGAACGATAAGCTTTTTTGATGTCTTTCTTATCAGCGCCTTTGGCGACACCAAGAACCTCGTAATAGTCTCTTTTGCTCATTGCAGGAGTTTCCCGAATTGAAAAGTCTGAATCATAAAATTTAAACAATAAAAGTCTGAACTTAAAAATTCAGACTACAAAAATCGTTATCTGAGCAAATTGTAAATAGCAAAACACGGTCCTAGAACCGTGCCTGCTATAAACAACCTCTTTAAAAAGAGGGAACGATATAAGTAACTTAACGCTTACTTTTTATCGTCTTTTACTTCTTCAAATTCTGCGTCAACAGCGTCATCCTGAGCAGTAGCTTGTTCGCCTGCAGGTTGTTCTGCGCCAGCTGCTTCCGCTTCAGCGTACATCTTCTGAGCCAAAGAACCAGACGCTTGAGTCAACGCATTGGTTTTCTCTTCGATCTTCTCTTTGTCGTTAGATGTTAGCGCTTCTTCAAGTTCAGAAATCGCTGTTTCGATCGCTGCTTTCTCTTCTTCAGTCGCTTTATCGCCCGCATCAGTCAATGTTTTACGAGTCGCGTGGATCATGCCGTCAGCTGTGTTGCGAACTTGTACAAGCTCTTCGAACTTGCGGTCTTCTTCCGCATTCGCTTCAGCGTCTTGAACCATTTTTTCGACTTCTTCATCGCTCAAACCAGAAGAAGACTTGATCACGATAGACTGTTCTTTACCTGTTGCTTTGTCTTTCGCAGACACGCTCAAGATACCGTTAGCATCGATGTCGAAGCTTACTTCAATTTGTGGCACACCACGTGGAGCAGGTGGAATATCAGCCAAGTCGAAACGACCTAGAGATTTGTTCTGAGCCGCTTGCTTACGCTCACCTTGCAATGCGTGGATAGTTACCGCATTTTGGTTGTCTTCTGCAGTCGAGAATGTCTGAGATTTCTTAGTAGGAATCGTCGTGTTTTTCTCGATCAAAGCAGTCATAACACCGCCCATGGTTTCGATACCTAGAGACAGAGGCGTTACGTCTAGAAGAAGAACGTCTTTTACGTCACCAGCCAATACCGCACCTTGGATAGAAGCACCGATCGCAACCGCTTCATCAGGGTTTACGTCTTTACGTGGCTCTTTACCAAAGAATTCAGTTACTTTCGCTTGAACCAATGGCATACGTGTTTGACCACCAACCAAGATAACTTCGTCGATATCAGAAGCAGACAATTCAGCGTCTTTCAATGCTTGACGGCAAGGCTCAAGAGACTTGATCACAAGCTCTTCTACCAAAGATTCCAACTTAGAACGAGTCAATTTAACGTTCAAGTGCTTAGGACCCGTCGCATCTGCAGTGATGTAAGGCAAGTTAACTTCTGTTTGAGAAGAAGAAGACAATTCAACCTTCGCTTTCTCACCCGCTTCTTTAAGACGCTGTAGAGCCAATGGATCGTTGTGTAGATCGATGCCAGTATCTTTCTTGAATTCAGCTGCCAAGAATTCGATAACACGCATATCGAAGTCTTCACCACCTAGGAAAGTATCACCGTTTGTAGACAATACTTCGAACTGCTTCTCACCATCTACGTCAGCGATTTCGATGATAGAGATATCGAATGTACCACCACCAAGGTCATAAACCGCGATAGTAGAATCGCCAGAGCTCTTATCAAGACCGTATGCAAGAGCCGCTGCTGTTGGCTCGTTGATAATACGTTTCACTTCTAGACCCGCAATTTTACCAGCATCTTTTGTTGCTTGACGCTGAGAGTCGTTAAAGTAAGCAGGTACCGTGATAACTGCTTCTGTTACTTTCTCACCTAGGTAGTCTTCCGCTGTTTTCTTCATTTTCTTAAGAACTTCAGCCGAGATTTGTGGTGGCGCTTTCTTGTCGCCTTTAATTTCTACCCACGCATCGCCGTTGTCTGCAGCCATAATTTTGTAAGGCACCATAGAGATGTCTTTCTGAACAACGTCGTCTTTAAATTTACGACCAATCAAACGCTTAACCGCAAACAAAGTGTTTGTTGGGTTAGTTACTGCTTGGCGCTTAGCTGATTGACCAACAAGTACTTCACCATCGTCAGCAAAAGCAACGATGGAAGGCGTGGTGCGATCACCTTCAGCATTTTCAATAACGCGAGCTTTCTCGCCATCTAATACAGCAACACAAGAGTTCGTTGTACCTAAGTCAATACCAATGATTTTACCCATCGTTTGTATCTCCAATAATTTCGTTTATTTCAATGATAATTCTGTATTTGGGTACGCTTCTGAGTATTTCAAGCGCCTAGTGTCAAAAAAATGACAGTAAATTATGCTGCGCTAGAAACCACTACCATTGCTGGACGTAATAGACGTCCATGAAGCGTATAACCTTTCTGTACCACATCCATTACTGTATTCGGTTCTAGTTCTGGATTTGGCACCATAGTCATCGCCTGATGCAATTCAGGGTTGAACGGTTCGCCATGTGGATCAATCGCTTTCACTTCGAAGCGCGCTAGGGTTTCAAGCAAATCTTTAAGCGTTAGCTCTACACCTTCACGAACAAGATCTTCTTCATCGGTTGCTGCCGTAGACGCAAGAGCTCGCTCTAGGTTATCTGCAACACCAACAATTGCCTTGGCAAATTTCTCAATACCAAACTTGTGCGCTTTTTCAACGTCTTGCTCTGCACGACGACGAACATTTTGTGCGTCAGCGTGAGCACGAAGTGCTGCTTCTTTGTACTGAGCAACCTCTTCTAATGCTTTAGCAAGCTCATCATTCTCAGTAACTTCTTCTAGTAGCTCTGCTTCAGGCTCTAAAAGTTCTTCTACTGCTTCATTTTGTGTTTCGCTTTTCAAGTCTGGCTCCGTTTCTAGGTTAGGATTTTTCTGCTGATCACTCATCTTTTACTCCAAATAACAGAAACAATTCATTCTCTGTGGTGGTTATATGGGGACAGCTTTTTGCCTTTCAACAGTAAAACCGCATTAATTTTATGGGATTTTTTAACTTCATTTATAAAGCATAAAAAAGAACAACCACCGATAAAAAAAACTGAATAAAAACAAGCATAAAAAAGGGCTGCAACAGCAGCCCTTAATATTAAACAGAACAACAAACTCAGGTTCAAAAATAATAAATTGTCACGACACTATTCTATTACGACCATTTTTCTTCGCTTGATACAGCTTATTATCTGCTTCAGTGATCATTTTGTCTGGCGTTTCTCCAGATCGGCAGCTGATTCCTCCGCTAACAGTAATCACTCGATCAATACCTTCAATAGTTAAGCTCTCGACTTTTTCTCGAATACGCTCCGCTACTTCCAAGGCTTCATCATTAGAGATATCTGGCAAAATAACGAGTATTTCTTCTCCGCCAAAGCGCCCAACAAAGTCCTGTTTACGGGTTTGTGATTGGATACATTTTGCTATTTCACATAGGGCATCATCCCCAACCAAGTGACCATACTCATCGTTGATTCTTTTGAAGTGATCAATATCAAAAAGGATCAATGCCAACGATTGTTGATCAGATACTGGGACGTTCAATAAGGCTTGCAGCTTAGCGTCAACAAACCGTCGGTTAAATAAGCCCGTTAAGTCATCTTGATGCAGCAATGTATTAATCTTTTCCGTCTTTTCATTAAAGACTTTAGCAAGGTCGTCAAACTCTTGATAAGTCACGTCGTCATGATTAATTAGATTCATTCGTGCGGAGCTTTTCTGCATATGATCCGAGAAAAACTCGATACCTCGCCGAATCCGCTTGGTCGTAAAATGCGCCACCAAAACACCAAGTAACCCCAAACCAAACATTAACAACAAAATATTCAAAATACTCGACTGCAATCTGTCATTCAGCTCTTGTTGGTTTTTCTCTATTGCAGCCTGTAACTCAGTCATATCGACATTCGATCCGACAACCCAATCCCATTCAGGAATCGCAGCCACATAAGTTAAAGAGTTGTAATAACCTTGTGGATCAGACATGGTGTTTTTTGGCCATAAATGCGAGAAAAAACCATAAAACGGTGCTTTTTCCGTCAAGGCTAATTGCTGCTGGATGATTTTCACTCCATTCGCATCCGTCAGATCATAGTTTTCTTTACCAATTAGTTCTGGATAAACACCGTTCGCAATCTGCACGCCTTTTCGGTCATGAATAAAAGCATACTCTTTATTACGTTCACCAAATCTAAGTTGATCCACATAATCCAGCATTTCTTCCTGAACCGATTGCCTTACAACATCGACGTATTCGCCTGTTCCGAAATACCAATCATATGGCGCAAACTTTTTCACATAGACAATTTTCTTAAAGCGATTCTCAGAGTCACCTGGCTTTTTCCAATAACCTTCTGTAAAGCCGTGACCATGACGCTTCACTACTTCTATTTCGTCTCGCAGCGGGTAATTTCCTAGATCATCTTGCAGATCATATAAATTGGTGCCTTCTGATTTAGGGTAAACAGGGTAAAGAATTACATCCCCCTGCAAAGTATCGATAAAGTAATAACCTCGTCCTTGATTGTATCTAAGGCCTCGCACTGTTTCGCGTATCAGCTGTTTAATCTCATCGTCCGACTTAATACCCTTATTACTGGTATAAATATCCATCATCAGGCTATTCAGTTCATAAACCCGATTTTTTAAGTCATCCTTAAGATCCTGTTCAATTTTATTGTTTCGATACTGAGCGAGGTTAACCAGTGTATCTACACGGTTTTTCAGTTGAGATCTGACTTGACTGATATGGGATCGCTCAAGGCGATTGGAGTCTAGTTCATATTTTTCATAAATACTTTCTACCCATAAAGCAGAAATAATAAGTAGGGCAATAGCACCCAAGGAAAGCGCATTAATGAACACCAACAAAGTCAGTCTTTTCTTCTTCACCTGCATACCCATCCTTAGCCTTATTCTCCAAATATGTTAACTAGATACACAATACTACCCTGTTTCTCTAAGCACCAGCCAATACTATTAAACTCTTTACACAGAACAAAAGAAAAGAAATAACTGACTCTAGCACTTGTCAAAAAACAGCCAACTACTGTATAAATAACCATATGTATTTTTTCTCTTTTGGAGCCCTCTATGCTGACTAGCATTGCTATTTCCAATTTCGCGATTGCTGAAGCCCTAGAGCTTGAGTTTAAACAAGGCATGACAGTGATTTCAGGTGAAACCGGTGCTGGTAAATCCATTATGGTGGATGCTTTATCGCTTTGTTTAGGCGATCGTACGGATGCTGCTGTCGTCAGGCACGGAGAGAAAAAAGCCGATATCAGTGCGAGCTTCGATATACAGCATTATCCGCACGTACATGAATGGCTTGAAGAAAGAGATCTAGAGCACGATCAGCATTGCATCTTACGTCGTGTCATCAGCAAAGAAGGTCGCTCAAAAGCCTATATTAATGGCCGCCCATGCACTTTGAGCGACTTAAAAGAAGTTGGCAGCCATCTAGTTGATATTCATGGTCAACATGAGCACCAGTCGCTACTTAAAAAAAATGCTCAAAGGCAACAACTGGATGCTTATGGGCAACTCACTGATCTAGCAAAAAAAGTTAGCGCTCAGCACACCATTTGGCGACAGCTAAAAGAAGAGTTGTCAGCAAAACAGAGTCGATCTTCTGAACAAGACGCAAAAGTTCAACTTCTGTCCTATCAAGCACAAGAGTTGCAACGCCTTGACTTAAAAGAAGGTGAAATTGAATCTCTTGAAAACGAGCAGAGCTTTTTATCCAACATTGCCGACTCTCAGTTAAAAGCCTATCAAGCCAGCAATATTTTAATTGATAGCGACGAAGGCAATATTTGCTCTCTACTGAATCAAGCTCTTAGCAGCGCAAGCCAAATTCGCCCTGCAACAAAAGAGCTAGAAAGCGCACTGGAAATGATGAACGACGCTCTCATTCAAGCGCAAGAAGCCGCGGACAGTTTGCATCATTACCAAGATACCCTAGAGCAAGACCCAGAGCGATTAGCTGAAATAGAGCAACGTTTGTCCGACATTTACGATACAGCACGCAAACACAGAGTCTTACCAGAAGCCTTGATTTCACTGAGAGAAAGCGTTGAAGAAGAGTTAGAAGGACTGCAAGGCAGCGAAGAAAGCCTAGAAGCGTTGAAAGAAAAAGAAGAACAAGCCTATGAAACACTCACAGCATTGGCGACAACTTTGACAGAAAAACGCATCACAGCCAAAGACGATTTAGCCAAAAAAGTAGAAGAGCAAATTCATGGTCTAGGCATGCCTCATGCTCGATTCTTTATTCAATGCCAACCATTAAACCAAGTCACAGCCAATGGTTTCGAAGACATTGAATACATGATTGCTTCCAACCCAGGGCAACCCGCTCAACCTTTACGGAAAGTTGCGTCAGGTGGTGAATTGTCTCGCATCAGTTTGGGCATTCAAGTGGTCACAGCACACACGTCTATTATTCCAACCCTCGTCTTCGATGAAGTCGATGTGGGTATCAGTGGTGGTATTGCTGAAGTGGTTGGACGCATGTTGCGATCTGTTGGTAAACGTGGCCAAGTATTCTGCGTTACTCACTTAGCTCAAGTGGCCGCGCAAGGTAATCAACACTTAAGAGTAAGTAAAAACGTGTCTAATGAAGCCACTTCGTCACAAGTGGACTTACTCAAAGATCAAGATCGCACACAAGAGATTGCCCGTTTACTTGGCGGCTTAGAACTGACAGAACAAACGCTCGCCCACGCCAGAGAAATGCTAGGTAACGTACAGCTTCAATAACTCAGAAAAAGTTACCACACAGCGAAATAAAAAGGAGGTTAAGCATTAAACTTAACCTCCTTTTTTATAGAGCAAAGCTTTAAAGAGTAAATCTTTTAAAAGCCAGTGCTTACTTTTGTTTTGGACGTACGTACAAAATCAAACTGTGGTCTTCAATCTCGAAGCCATGCTCTTCCGCGATTTCGTGCTGACGTTTTTCAATAATAGGGTCAACAAACTCAATTACTCGACCACTATCCAAACAAATCATGTGATCGTGATGATCGCCTTTCGCCAATTCAAACACCGCTGTGCCAGCTTCAAAGTGATGACGCTGAACCAAGCCCGCTGTTTCAAATTGAGTTAACACGCGATAAACCGTTGCTAAACCTACGTCTTCGCCTTGATCAAGCAGAGTACGATATACATCGTCAGCGCTCATATGGCGCTCGCCTGCACTCTCAAGGATCTGTAAAATTTTCACTCGTGGCAAAGTTACCTTGAGTCCCGCTTTCTTTAGCTCTTGATTTTCGCTAGTCATGAGTCATTCTCTATTCGTTCTTGTTGATAATTACTTTATCATTAGCACACCAGAGTAAGGATAATACAAATGAAAAAATCAGTTTTAATTTTATGTGCCGCACTTTCACTCAGTGCATGCAGTTTATTTACACCTTACAAAGTTCCAGTTACTCAAGGGAACCTTGTGACACAGGAGCAACTATCACAGCTAGAAGTTGGCATGTCTGAATCTCAAGTCACTTACCTACTAGGTAATCCTATGATAAGAGACACATTTAAACCAGACGAATGGCATTATATGTTTACTGTTCTTCATCCAGCAACAGACACCAAAACCAGTGAAGTGAACAACCTAGTGCTTACCTTCAGTGACGGTGTTTTAACACAAATCAAAAACAACTAAGCTTAGCTGTTTTTTGCTGCTCGGTTGGCTCTAGCTTGTTTAGGGTCAACCTTCAGTTCTCGGTACAGCTCTACACGCTCACCTTCTTTTAATACTTGATCGTCAGCATTTCTTACCGCTTTACCGAAAATACCTACCTTGATCGTTTCCACATCAATGTTAGGAAAAAATGTCGTTATATTTGAACGACGTACTGCATCGCGAACAGTACAGCCCTCTTCAACCTCTAAGGCTACAATTTTTTGCTTATCAGGCTCAGCATAAGCTACTTCAACTCTCATACTCTATTCACCGTACACTACTTTTGCGCGTTTACTAAAAGAGTCCACCATGGCGTTAGCAACTTGGCTAAACACCCCACCAAAGGCGAACTTCAACATACCACTCAGCTCAAACTCAATACTCAGCATAATTTTACAACTTGTCGGTGACAGTTCTGTAAAAGTCCAAACGCCATGCAAGCTTTTGAATGGCCCAGACACCAAAGCCATCTCGATGCGATTGTACTGCTCTAATGTATTTCTTGTTGTAAAGGATTGTTTCACTGGTCCTTTACCAACATCTAAAGACGCCACTATCTCTGTTGCTGTTTGTGAAATTAAATTAGAGCCTAAACAACCAGGTAAAAACTCTGGGTAAGCATCAACATCATTAACCAAAGCAAACATCTGCTCGCAACTATAATTAACATGAGCAAACCGCTCTACATGACTCAAACTAAACTCCTATCCAACCTGCAACCGTAATCATCACCATTGCAGGAATACTTATATACTTCAGGACTTTATACCACCATTGAAAATGGCTAAGGCGCTTTGTGATCATCTCATTTTGCAACATGGAATGCGGAATAAACCAAGCCACCAATATAGACAAAAGAATCGCCCCAATAGGTAATAGAATCAACGAGGTTACTGAGTCCAACACTTCAAAGAAGTTCAGCCCTAAAACAATATCGCTGTCCCAATGATTAAAAGACAACAGCACGGCAACACCGACAAACCAAACCAACACGCCCATCAAAAACGCGGCTTTCAAACGGGCAATGTAGAACTTTTCGTGCAGCCAAGCGACAAACAATTCCAACATAGAAATCGCTGAAGTTAATGCTGCTATCACCAATAATAAGAAGAAAATACTGGCAAAGAACTGACCGCCAATTAAATTGCCGAAGATGATAGGCAAAGAAACAAAGGTCAAACTTGGCCCTGCTTCCACATCAATTTGAAAAGCAAACACCAAAGGAAAAATCACTAGCCCTGCCAACAAAGCCACCAGCAAATCTACGCCAACGACAATCGTACAAGCACGGGCAATCGACATACGCTTACTGATATAGGCACCGTAAGCAAACATAGCGCCCATACCAACACTTAAGCTAAATAACGCAAGACTAACAGCAGCAAGAACCACATCAAACGTGACATCTTGCCAAGACCACTGGAACATAAAGCGTAGCGTGGAATCCATATCGCCTATTGAGACAGAATAAACAGCCAATGCCCCCAAAGTGATAACGAGCGCAGGCAATAAAAACCGCACAACAGCAGACAAGCCACGAGTAACTGACTGACCTACAGTCACCACAACCAACACCACAAACACGGAATGCCACAACAGCATTTCAGTCGGTTCAGCCAACAAGCCAGTAAACATATCGGCTGCAGAAGAGCTTGTAATCCCCATGAAATCACCAGATATGGCTCTCTCTAAATAAGCAAGAGACCAACCCGCAATCACACTATAAAACGACAGAATCAAAAAGCCCGTTATGCCGGCGATCCAAGGCACAATCACCCAAGCGGAATGGACAATACGGCGCTCACTTAAATCATTTACCGTATCAATAGGGTTAGAGCGTACGGTTCGACCCAAAGCAACTTCTGCGATCAAAACAGGCAAGCCAACCAAGAGCAAACACAGGCAATACACCAACAAAAAAGCGCCACCACCATTTTGCCCTAGCACATAAGGAAACTTCCAAATGTTCCCCAACCCGACCGCAGATCCGCTCGCCGCAAAAATAAATATCCACGGACTGGACCAGATACCTTGTAAACATCGACTTTCCGGCATAAATTACGCTCTAAATAACAATAAGGACACTAAAGGATAGGTGGCAAATACAAACCTAGCGACACATTCGCAACACCTAACCAATCAAAATAACTAATAGGTATGAATTTTCTTACATTCGAGCGCATACCTCAAGAAAAGCATAGGTTTTTACCTCTATCGACCGTATAATTTCCCACTATGAGTAAAGCAAAGAAAAAATCCAACAGCACAGGCACCATCGCCCTCAACAAACGCGCCAAGCACGACTATTTTGTCGATCAGAAATTCGAAGCCGGCTTAGCGTTATCAGGTTGGGAAGTGAAAAGCCTACGTGAAGGCAAAGCCCAACTGGTTGACTCCTTCGTTATCATTCACCAAAACGAAGCTTGGTTAGTCGGTGCGCGCATTACACCACTATTAAGTGCTTCCACTCACGTGGTTTGTGAGCCAGTGCGTCAGCGCAAACTGTTGCTAAATCGCAAAGAGATTGATCGCATCATCCAAGTGACGGAACAAAAAGGCAAAACCTGTGCCGCCATGGCGCTCTACTGGAAAGGCAACAAAATCAAATGTGAAGTGGCCCTAGTGACAGGTAAAAAAGATCACGATAAACGCGATACAGCCAAAGAGCGCGACTGGGCTCGAGATAAAGAACGATTAATGAAACACAGCGTTTAAGACGGTGAACGTCTAGCGAAACCACTTGGTTTCCGTTAGAATGGCCGCAACTTCGGGGATGACTTGGTTTCGACGCCGGTTACAAAACCTGAGGTGCATGTCGAGAGTGATGCGTGATCTCGTAAATCCCCCGCATCAATTATATAGTCGCAAACGACGAAAACTACGCTTTAGCAGCCTAAACCCCTGCTAGTGTGCTGCCCTCAGGTTGCTTGTAGCCAGAGATTCCGCAGTATCATAAATTACAAGATGCTAACTGATGCCCCGCCTAGGGATAAGGTTCTAAGACTAAGTAGGCTCGCCATTAACACCCTGTCCTTCGGGCGGTTCGTGGTCAAACAATAGAAGTGACTAAACATGTAGATCCGATGGCAGAGGACTGGCGGACGGGGGTTCGAATCCCCCCATCTCCACCAATTCAAAAAAACCACCTTAGGGTGGTTTTTTTATGTCTTAAAATCAAGCTGCACATTGGCACATTGGCCTATACTTTATTAACACCACAGAAGTAAAAGCGCTTCTTATAATTAAGTGTCACTATTAGTTTGTAGTGCAACTTATACTAAGTTATAAATTCAAGAGGCTAATTATGACAACTCCTTCTAAAAATGCGCTTGTAGCATCAACCCAAATCACATTAAAAAAGGCAGTTCAAGCAGCCTTGGAACGCAAGAAAAAGCTCGGGCAATATAATGTCATGTGGAAAGACAATAAAATTGTTACGCAAGGGGAAGATGCACCTCAAAACCTAAAATAGCTTTATATCGCTGGCTTTCGCTGCGCACTCGCCAAAACAACAATCGAACTACCAAAAGGCCAAGCCATCCACGTATTACGGCACACTTTCGCCAGCCACTTCATCATGAACGGCGGAAACATCTTGACCTTACAAAAGATACTCGGCCATAGTGACATAAAAATGACCATGCGCTACGCACACCTAGCCCCCGACTTACTAGAGGAAGCCACAAGACTAAACCCATTATCAAATATTAAATAAAACAAGGAAAGTTATGAAGCTTTATAAATATTACCCACCTAAGTCAAAAGAGTTCATCTTATTAAAATCAGGAGATATTAGCTTTCGATTTTCACAGAAAGAAGCACTAAATGACCCATTTGAATTAACCCCTGTAATAGAGGAGTATCCTCAGGAACTAATAACAGCAATGGATAAGAAACTCGATGAGATGGAAGTTGAGCCACTCGCGAAGATCTTGATTCATGATTTAATCCTACCAGATATAGCACAAGATTTTTGTGATAGTTCCCAAAAACTATCAGCGCACCTCTTTGGAATACTGTCTTTCAGCAGAAAAAAAGACCATAGATCATTATGGGCATATTATGGTGAAAATCATACTGGCTTTATGGTCTGCATTGATCATAAATCAATAGAGATCCCAAAAGAAAAAGGCATTGATTTTTTCAATGCTTCTAGATTTGACAAGGTCATATATACTCATAAAAGACCTAAAAACAGATCAGATATATTCAATACGTTTTTTGTAAAAGATAATTCTTGGAAGCATGAATCAGAGTATAGATGGATTGCACCATTAAAGTCTTTTCCTAAGAAAGATAGCCTTGATGCTAAGAAGTTAGATATTCACACATTTACGCTATCAAGAGAGAAAGTCAAAGGTATTTACCTTGGAGCTAATGCAAGTGCAGATACAATTAGCTACATAGAAAAATGGGCCAATAGTCACAATCCTATCATTAAATTGTATCAAGCCGTTCCTTGCCAAAGTGACTTCAAATTTAACTATACGCCTGTATGAAATGACACGCATCCGACAACCGAACCACTAAAAACGCCCAAAAATACTGTATATGTATCTCCACAAACCAATAACTTACTGATTTTTATAATATTTCAGACAGGGTTCGAATCCCCCATCTTCACCAATTCAAAAAAACCACCTTAGGGTGGTTTTTTTATGCCTATATATTTGTCACACGACAGCCATAATAGCTTGAGCCAATCTTGGGATTTGCGAAGTATTAAGCCCTGCAATATTGACCCTGCCATTTGGCACACCATAAATAGCAAATTCCTCTTTTAATCTCATCATTTGCTCTTGGCTGAGTGGCAATAGCGAGAACATGCCTTTTTGCTTTGCGATGCTTCGAAAAGCTTCTGGCGCGCCGAGCGCCATCAAAGCATCGGTTAATGCTTGGCGAATTTGAATAACACGATTACGGTATGTAGCTAACTCTCTCAACCAGTCTTTAGGGTCATCCAGTAACATGGCAGCAATGGCTGAGCCATGATCTGGCGGCATAGAGTAGTTCGCTCTGGTGATTAATTCTAACAAAGCACGAATGTCGTTATGGCGAGTTTGATCTTTGGTAACAACCAGCGCCGCGCCTGTACGCTCACAATACAAGCCCATATTTTTTGAGCAACTACTGGCGATCAAGACAAAATCCATTTGATCAAGCACCAATCGTAGGCCCGCCGCATCCTGACTAGGCTCATCACCAAAACCTTGATACGCCATATCAATCAGAGGTATCAGATTCTTGTTCTGACACAAGTCGATAAACTCTTGCCACTGATCCAGAGTTGGGTCTATTCCTGTTGGGTTATGACAACAACCATGAAGCAAGAGAATATCGCCCTCTTTCGCACCTTCTAAATCCATCAAGCATTTTTCTATGTCTAACTGACCACCTTTGTCTTCCCAGCGAAACGGCTCTACAGTTAAACCTGCACCTTCCATTAATGGTCGATGATTTAGGTAGCCTGGTTCGGTATTCCACACTGTGGCTTGTGGGGACAATTTGGCAATGAAATCCGCTAATACTCGCAATGCGCCAGAACCACCCACAGTTTGTATGGTGCAATGGTCATCTAAACGATTATTTCCTAATAAGAACTTTGCTATTTGACGGTTAAATGTCATGTTACCTGAAAGCATGCGATAGGCTTTTGATGCACCTTCTTCAGCCAGCTGTTTTTCGGCTTCCTGAACCTTCTTCATCATTGGAGTGTGCCCTGTTTCATCACGATAAACTCCCACTAAAAGGTCTATTTTTTCAGCTCTAGAGTCTTCATTGAATTCACTTAGAATCTGCCAAAGAGGGTCGCCTTTCATGTGCGGTAATTGAGCCAACATTGCTTTTACTCCCTAGAAATTAAATACGATTAGATAAAATGACGCCAGCGATGGTCAGCAAAATTCCACCGACAATCGCCACAGTTAGTGACTCGCCAAAGATGGGAACAGCTAATAATGCCGTCACACTTGGAGAAATGGATCCGATGACAGATGACTTTGCCGAACCCAAACGCTGAACAGCGTATGAAAAGCCTAATGTCGCCAACACACCAATACCCAAACCTTGAACCAAGATAAAAGGCAGAGCGTCTTGCCAAGAAAAGCTGCCCAATGATGTCGGGAAAACACCGAGCAAGAGCAACGTCAGCACAATAAGAAATGAGCTATAAGATAAAATGATCGCAACGCTAATAGCACTAAGGCCTGCGCGTATTAAGCCTATTGTGTAAAACGCCCACACAATGGCCGCGCTCAGCAAATAAAGCACACCATGATGAATGTTGGCAGACATGACATCTGATCGCCCAACAACCATCACTACAACGCCCATTAAGATCAGAGATAAAGCAAGCGCGCGCTTAATAGGAAGGCTTTTTCGGTAAACTACAAAGCTCAAAACGGCAACGAAGAGCGGCGGAGTTCCAGCCAATATGGTTCCAACATAAGCCGTTGGTGCTGTTTCTGCTCCCAGTGCCGCGAAGAGCAGAAAAGGAATTCCACCCAGTAGGATAAATAACAAGTCGGACACTCGAGCTCGTTTTATCTCAGCATAATGAGCCGATATGAAAGGAGCGAATAAAATCACAGGAACCGCGAAGCGTATCAAAGCGACATCAATAAATTGCAGTGGCGACATACTTATGCCGCGCACAGTTAGAGCCAATCCAGACCAGATCAGCAGCACCATTAACATCACCAAATAGCCTTTTGCTAAAGGTGATAAAAATCTCGGCTTCTCACTCGGCGCAGTAACTCGCAGCATACAGTTTGTCCTAGAAGGTAATTTCCAAAATTTGATTTCGTGAAATTATCCGTCAACTTGTACGCTTTTATCCGGCAATAATGATATAGAATTAGAGAAAGCTTAGTGCTTACCATCAATAGATGGTATTTTTTTAGTGTAAATCGCCAAGAGAGAAAAGCATGGACAGAATTGATCGCCACATCTTAGAAATCCTCCAAAGCCAAGGTCGCCTTTCTACAGCAGAGTTATCAGACCTTGTTGGCTTGTCACCTTCACCATGTGCACGACGTTTAAAACGCCTTGAAGACGAAGGTTATATTGAAGGCTATCAAGCGAACTTGAATAAAACCAAAGCAGGCATTTCGATGACATTTTTTGTTGAGGTGAGTTTAAGCAATCACCAAGAAGAATCGATTAATCAGTTTGAGACCGCCCTAGACAATATGGAGGAAGTGATTAATGGTCATATTGTCTCAGGGTCGTATGATTATTTATTAGAAGTTGTTAGCGCAGATTTAAAAGGCTATGAAGCTTTTACAAACAAACTCCATAAAATAACCAGTGTTAAAGACATCCACACACACTTGTCGGTTAGGCAAGCCATCAAACGAAAAGCATTGCCTATTTATCTGTAACCGACGCGCTTAGGTTTCTTCTTTATGATGCTTTTCCAAGTAGGTTTCCGCTTCCTCTCTTCCCATGTATTTGCCAAGGGTTTTAAGCGGCACTTGTCGTAAGTCCACGACGATCAAACCATCAAGCGTGTCATGGAAAGCGTGATCCACATTGAAGCTGACAAGCTTGCCGTTCATCTTCAAATATTGTCGCAACAAAACAGGTAAGCCTTTGCCATTTTCCATGCGAGCCAATATTTTTGATAACAGCTCTACGCTGGCCAAAGCCGACAGCAAGTTAGGTTGCCAGAATTCTGTAGTACGTTTTCGCAATGGCGTAGAAGCAGTAACCAATTGCGCTTTTTCCTGATCGTAATGATGTAAAGACAAAGCTTGCGCCATCAGTTGTCGGGCATTCTCACTGTAGTCATTACTGATGCTAACAGGGCCAAATAAATGCGTGTATTTAGGATGACGCGACACCAAGGCCGCAATGCCTTTCCATAACAACAGTAAGGAATTCAAGTTCCTCTGATACGCTTCCGCGACCACAGAACGGCCAACTTCAATGCTTTGATCCAAGGTATTGAGAAAAGCTTCATCGTAATGAAACAAGCTACGGGAATACAAACCATTTAAGCCGCGCTCTTTCATCAATTGATCGACAAAACCCAAACGATATGAGCCGACGATTTGTTTGTCTTCTTTGTGCCAAACAAACAATTGTTGGTAATACTCATCGTATTGGTCGAGATCACACGCAAGGCCACTTCCCTCACCAACGCCGCGGAAGCTTTCTTCTCGAATACGACCTATCTCTTGCATCAAGTTAGGAATGTTTTTCGTAGGCGTGCAATAAACAGCAAAATCCCCTTGCTCAAGCAACAAGGCATCTTCTGGTAGCTGAGTCAATTCATCTAATAAAAGATTGGTCTCAATAGGCGCAATAATAGGTAAGTCATGACTTTGTGGCGCATCCAGCTCAGCTTCTTTACGATCTGGACTCATTAGGTAAGTATTCAGCCTGAGATAATTCACTAAATCCTTTTCATCTTCAAAGCTTTTTAGCTCAGAGAAAGGGATCGCATTTCCGACAGATAAATTAATGGTTTTCGATTGTTTATTAAGCAACTCTTTACCAAGTAAAGCCGTACGCAACAAAGGGTGAATACGCCCAGCCTGATAAAACAGAGAGCTGTTTTTGCCATCAATAAAAATAGGCACGGTTGTCGCTTGGCTACGACTAACAAACTTAGC
This sequence comes from Marinomonas algae, assembly GCF_047525555.1. Classification (NCBI taxonomy): domain Bacteria; kingdom Pseudomonadati; phylum Pseudomonadota; class Gammaproteobacteria; order Oceanospirillales; family Oceanospirillaceae; genus Marinomonas; species Marinomonas algae. Next base: position 891,069 of record NZ_JBLIXK010000001.1, read on the forward strand.
GACGGAGTTGCGCCATTCTACATCTGCTAGCACCTTGCTGCCTTTAGGATAAGTAGACACTTCACCAGCCGGAAATATCACTAACAAGCCGCCATCCGCTAAATGCTTATTGGCTTCACGAATCGCTAAGCTGTTGGTTTTCTTTGCTTTATCACCACCAAAGACATTCACACCGATAAATAGATCACTGATTTCAGGCAAGCGCTTTAGCATTTCATTCGCCAGTACTTTCACGTCTTGGCGAACTTCTGCAAGCATGTCTGCCACAATCACACCTTCAATCGCGCCCAATGGGTGATTTGCCACCACCACAACAGGACCTTCTTTGGGAATAGTATCCAACGAACCTGAGGCAATGCTGTATTCCACATTCAAAGCTTTCAATGTGTAATTCATGAACTCAAAGGTGGAATGTGTTTCAGGACGTTGTTGATAAAAGCCATCTAGCTTGCTCAATCCCGTCACCCATTCCAAGAAGCTCTCACCTAAGCCAAAAGGCGTTATTCTTGGTAAACGAAATGGGCTATTCATCATACTCTTTTCTCTTATTTATACGGTTTATTATTATTTAAAAAATGTCGTGTACAAGCGGCTCAAAACGCCAGATTCGCTTTTCAGGTCTCGCAGCGATAGGAAAGCAGCCGATAACCAAACCAAGCAAGCCATGCCGAACAATAAACCATTGTCATAACCGACTATGTCACCCGCTTCATTGAACTCAGGCATCACGATGCCTAACGGTGTAAATAGATGGAAGATGATCGCGCCGGACATAATACCGACCGCCATCAAAGCACCAAGACCGTGCCAGCGAGAGAACAATAATATGGTCGCAATCAGTTCAGCCGAGCCAATCACATAGGCGCCATATTGTGCGAATAATTCCAAACCAGACCAATCGCCTAGCGTGCCGAAAATGTACTCAGTTTCGAATGAGCCAGTAAATTTGAAGAACAAAGACTGCACAAAGACAAAACCAATAAAAACGGCTGGAAGATGCTTGCTTGGCTGAAATGACATAAATATTTCCTTTTTATTTTATTAAGTTAGGCCAGTTTTTATCGGCTTGTTGAATGTGTAAAGCACGATCAGCGTCCCACTTTTCTTTCACCGACTGGTTGTAGTTCAAATACAATTTGCCGTCTACAATCGCCCATTTTTCAGGGTCAGAAGGAGCGAAATCACCTTTAGCCGAAATCGCCCAAGCGCAATAGCCACCATACTGAGGCGCGTATTTTTCAGGCTCAGCGAGGAACAAATCCAAGTTCTCTTGTGAAGAGAAATACCAGTTTGCGCCCTGATATTTTGTTTTATACTGGCTGCTTCCTTTCACTGGACGATTCTCCGTAAAGTAAGCGACGGTATCGTAACCACTCACAGCTTTATTGCTTAAAAAACCAGTTGAAATTGCATCGGCTGCAAAACTAAATTGGCTTACAACCAATAACAAAACTGAAAGTACAATTTTCATATTTACACTCCTTTATAGGGCGACTTCTAACGCCTTTTTGTTAGGGAAACTGACGGTATTTTTAGCAAGAGATTCTTGGGTCAAATGACCACAAAGCGCTCCAGCCACATAAGACATACTTTGCGTTTTTGCAGATACAGAAACACGCGTAAAACTGACTGTTTCAGCATCGTCACGATGCATACAAACAGACAAGTGAGAATGTTCTGGGTGATGATGTTGATGGAAAGCTAACAGACTTTCTTGAGTCGGCTCGCTGCCCACCACTTGGTCATAAATGGCGTAACGATAAGCCATCACTTCCTCCAACTTTACGCCAGAAGAAAACAACGGCGCTTCAATCGGCTCGATGACTTTATCGACGCCATCCCATTTAATGGCCATTACTGGCTGGCCTTGCTGACAAATACTGAGATCAAACGCCAACAAGATAAAAGGAGCGAATTGAGGCAAAGATAAACGTTCAAATGCCATGCAAACATCTTTGATACTCTTTTCTTTCGACAAAGTTTTGAGCAGCAAACCACGGCTAAACAACACGTGCTCAGGCATTTGACCTTGATAGTTGTTCAATAAGCAAAGACTCAAACCCACCTCGTTTGTGCTAATCCAACTCCCTTGCCCAACAGGGTCAATTGGCATCAGAATTTTCATGTCGTCCATATTTTGAACTCGTGGAGGCAAAGCGGCGGCGCGCGCCTTCTGCTCATCACGATTAAAGAAAATCTCATAGCCTTTGCTATTCACAAGCCAAGTAACAGAACACATGATTATTGGCCTCTCATATAGGACAAAGTAGCCGGCGCTAAACCAAAGTCATCATTCACTTTAATATCCAACAAGCTGATGGTGACTTTCGTCATAGCAAAATGATGATTCGCATGCAGTGCCACAAACGTTAGCTCACGCTCTAAAGTGGACTGCATTTGCTGAGACTGTTTGTGGGTTAAAGAAACTTCTGTGGATAATGTAACCGTCGCTTTAAGCTGCTTTTGTGAAACGCTTTCTAACCAATGAATTAAGTGCTCAATTTCGGATAAACCACGCTGACGCGAAGTTTCCACCGAGTGACCGCGACGTCTGTAATCATAATCAATCATTTCTGGGGCATTCTGACTCTGTCCATGCAAATGATAGGCGTTATAAACCGCATGAAATAAATCCAAGAGATGACGAAAGTGCTCTCCAATCGTACTGGTAACATGCGGTGGCGCAGACCATAAATATTGATCGTCCGTTAATGAACTCAAACATTCATGGCCTTGTTCTAAGGCTTCTATGCAACCTTGTAGCACTGGCAGTTCTCGGCCAACTGGCACGCCTTGATGATTCTTTGGTGTAGCAAACATACAATTCTCTTTCATTCGTTAATTCATTAACCCGATGGACTTATTCCTACTTAGTCAGTACTTGGGTAATGTTCGGTTAAGCTTTTCTCTTCGCGCCAAGCGGCTAATAAAGTTTTAAAAGATGGCGGTTTGTGCCCTCGTTTCTTTTGCTTCGCGCCAATCGCGTATAAAAGTCGGTACTGAGTTAAGAGCATGCTGAATATATTTTTCAGTGGCGTATTTCTGTCCCAAATATGGGCAGCTTCACTGCTTGCGCCATTAAGTTCTAAAATGGTGAATTTCTCACCTTTCATAAAGTCGTGAAGATTATCGAATTTAATATCCAAACGGCCGTAGTGATAACCTTCTACATCATGAAGAATCGTATCCAGCTTGCGAGTTAACTCGTCTGTAATGTATTGATTGCCATCTCGGAAGATAGAACCTCGGCTGTGGCTGCCAGCAAAAGCAAGTTGGAACTCTTCGCCGTCTTCTGGAATCCAATCCAACTTATCTGTGTGACGAGGTAAATATAGATGACTAAGTTGACCTGCGCGCGGGCAACGCTCGATCAGTTGTTTCAATGTATGCTGGCCGTCGCCTACAACAGTAGGCGTGTATTTCAATGTGATCGAAATGATCTTGCCTTGCGCTTCGCCAGGTTGGCGCACATAAAACACACCCGCTTCCGCTTGATAAGGCGCTTTTTCTTGCAACAGATATCGCGCGTTATCAGGAAAGTCTGCAATATATTGTTCAAGCTGGCTTTCATTACGCAGCAGCTTAACGCCAACACCACGACAACCTAAATCTGGCTTGGCAACAACAGGAAAAGACAGGTCAGCGGCTTGCATTGCAGCCAAAGCATGGGAAGCTTGGCTAGAGACACCTTCTTGGTTTTTGGTTTGCGTTACAAACGGAGAAATCCAAGGTGATGCAACCGAGCCCGCCAAATTCATAATATCTTGCTTGGATTCACCAACCATGCCGCTCAATTTGATGCTTGGATTGGCAACCAAAGGCAATCGAAAATCACGGTAATACACACCTTGTAATAAGCTTTGCAATACCACTGGCGTGTAGAAAAACCAACTAGGGAAAAACTCATAGCGGGACACGCTTCGCTCTTGATCTATTTCAAGAACGGGCATGCCAGCATTGATTTTATCTGATGGTATGAGGCGAATATCTGACATCGAATTCATGATAGACCTTTAGTAAATGATTTATTAATTAGACGATTAACAATGAAAAAGACGGCAATCGCGATAGGAATCAAGACCCATTGGTATTGAGTCGTTTGCAACCAAGCTTGGCTACCGAGGAAGTAAATGACGTAGAAGATGGCCGCCGTCCAAATTGCCGTTGCTGAAACCACGGCACAGAAAAATACGAACAAAGGAATCGAGAAAAAGCCACTTAGAGTAAAGCCAACACTTCTTAAACCTGGAATGAATCGAATGATAAAAAGGTTTAAAAAAGCATTATGGTGGAAGCGAGCGCGCAGCTTTTTAAAGGAAGGATTCGTCAACGCCTTGTAACGTAAAAAACGCACTTTACGCCCATAACGGCCAAGGCAATAAAGTAGAAAGTCCCCTGTTGCAATGCCAACAAAAACAGCTAAAAGCGCCGTCGTAGGCATAATGCTTCCTTGTGCCGCCAAAGTACCAGCCGTCACAATCGCTAAATCTTCCAAAAAGTAAGACAGCAAAATAATGCCGAAAAACAATAGGATATTTGAAGACTGCCCTTCAGCAAGAAAGGCCTGTAACTCAGCGATCAAAGTTCACTCCTTTATTCGAATAACGGTATTGCATGCTCTTTCCATACAGGAAAGGAGCCATAAGCAAGGCGTTTAAGTATTAGGTATATGAAGTTAGTCGTTACAAGGATCAAAAATATTACAAAAGAATTTTATTTTTTAATTTGAAGAAGATAATTCCCGAACATAAGCTTCAAAGAAACGAAAATTAGGGCAAATTACGTTTCTTTCCTCAATACGATAAGCGTAAGTTTTTTTTGAAAAGGAAAGGCAGGTCTCTTTTTTCGAAGGGCAACTCATTAAAGGCGCAAACGAAGGAACTTTTTCTGTTACCCTCTTTCTAAAATAGTAATATTTTTCCAAGCATTTATGATATTTTTCTTATGTCTTTGGTTTTAGACTATTGATTCGATTAGTAAAAGGCTATGCTTGTTTATTCTTAAATCCACATTGTTTTCAATTTAGTTGGTAGAAAGCAGCACATATGAGACCGCCTGTTAGGACGATAACCATGCGCGCACCATCCTTTGATTTTGACTTATTCTTAATAGTAGAGGAGCTTTTTTCTTGAACTCTCTTATCTGGCTACCTTTTCTTCCATTATTAGGAACCTTAATCCCACTTATTTCAAACCGCCTTAGCCGCACTGAATGTGCCTTTCTGACCGCGGTGTTACCAGCATTAACGCTAGTACTGGTATTGATGAACGCTGGTGACATTGTCCAAGGAGAACGCTTCCAAGCGGCTATTCCGTGGATTCCTTCTATTGGCTTGGAGTTGGCATTTAGGCTCGATGGATTAGCCTTGCTCTTCTCGATTCTTATTTTGGGCATTGGCTTATTAGTTATTTTATACGCTCGATATTATTTGTCTGATAAAGACCCAATGGGGAAGTTTTACGCTTACCTCATGCTGTTTATGTTTGCCATGTTAGGCGTGGTACTGTCTGACAACCTGATTCAACTCTGGTTTTTCTGGGAACTGACCAGTATCAGCTCCTTCTTGTTAATCAGTTTTTGGGGACATAAAACAGAAGCTCGAAAAGGCGCTCGAATGGCGCTTACTGTAACCGGCGCAGGTGGCCTCGCGTTGCTTGCCGGTTTATTGATTCTAGGAAATACGGTTGGCAGTTTCAGCCTTCAAACCGTACTAGACAGTGGCGATCTGATTAAAGCCAGTGCGAGTTATCCAGTCATTGTTGTCTTGGTTTTGCTTGGTGCTTTTACAAAATCCGCTCAGTTCCCTTTCCACTTCTGGTTACCAAATGCGATGGCCGCACCAACGCCAGTAAGTGCGTACTTACACTCAGCCACTATGGTAAAAGCCGGCATCTTTTTGATGGCCCGTTTTTACCCAGCGCTCGCCGATACAGATTTGTGGTTCTTGATTGTCAGCCTGACTGGTCTTGCAACCTTCTTGATGGGCGCTTATATCGCGCTGTTCCAACACGATTTGAAAGGCTTGTTGGCAAATTCCACCATCAGTCATTTAGGCCTAATTACCTTATTGTTAGGAATGGGAACTGATTTAGCGGCGGTAGCGGCTATTTTCCATATTATTAACCACGCTATATTTAAAGCATCTCTGTTCATGGCCGCTGGTATTATCGACCATGAATCTGGCTCTCGTGATATGCGCCAGCTTAATGGCTTATGGAAATACATGCCTTATACGGCAACCTTAGCCATGGTGGCGTCCGCTTCAATGGCGGGCGTGCCTTTAATGAACGGCTTCTTATCAAAAGAAATGTTCTTTACTGAAACCCTGCACCAAGCGTCTCTTGGCTCTTTATCTTGGTTAATTCCTGTATTGGCAACCTTGGGTGGTGTTTTTGCGGTCGCCTATTCTATGCGCTTTATCCACGACGTTTTCTTTAATGGTGAGCCAATCAATTTACCGAAAACGCCTCATGAACCACCTCGCTACATGCGTGTTCCAGTCGAGATTCTAGTGGCTTTGTGTTTGTTGGTTGGGATTTTCCCTAGCTACATGGTTGGCGATTTGTTGTACTCGGCAGCCAGTGCGACACTCAATACGACTCCGCCAAGTTACAGCTTAGCCATTTGGCATGGTTTTAACTTGCCATTACTGATGAGTATTATCGCCTTAATTGGTGGTTTGATTATGTATCATAATCGACCGCACCTGTTTAAGTTCCAAGCTCAATTTCCGAAAAGTGATCCTAAATTAGTTTTTGAAGGTGTTGTTCAGTCGCTTGCGTCTGCTGCAAATCGCTTTATCAGCTTCACCGAAAACGGCTCTCTACAGCGTTATACCTTCTTCACTTTGTTGTTGGCCGTGATTATGACTGCCGCATCTTTAATGAAGTTAAACGCGACAGCAGGCCAACGTCCGGAAATTCCTGTAGATGCCGTGTCTATAACAGCGGCTGTTTTGCTTTCAATTTCTGCTTTAGCCACTGTGTTATGGCACAGACGACGTGTTGTTGCTCTGATTACGCTATCTGTCGTGGGTTTGATTGTCTCTTTGGCATTCGCTCAATTCTCTGCTCCAGATTTGGCATTGACTCAGCTTTCTGTAGAAGTCGTGACCGTTATCTTGTTGATTCTAGCCTTGTTCTTTTTGCCACAAAAAACACCCAAAGAATCCTCCCCACGTCGTGTTGTTCGCGACTTGAGTCTGGCCTCTTTAATCGGTGGTGTGGTTGGAACCATTTGCTATGCACTGATGACGCGCCCGCTCGACACTATATCCACCTTCTTCACTGAAAACAGTAAAACAGGCGGTGGTGGTACCAACGTGGTCAACGTCATTTTGGTGGACTTCCGTGGCTTCGATACATTAGGCGAAATTACTGTGTTGGGTATCGCCGCGCTTGGCATTTATAAATTGATCGCGAGAATGCGCTTATTTATGCCGTCCAGTAACGACAGAGGACTGGCTTGGTCGGAAGACAAGAACCCTATTTTGCTTGCTGTTATTTCGCAGAGTTTGTTGCCTCTCGCCTTGCTTGTATCGGCTTATATTTTCTTACGCGGGCACAATATGCCTGGCGGTGGTTTTATCGCGGGGTTAATCACTTCCGTTGCTATCATCCAACAATACGTTGGTCATGGTGTGGAATGGATTAAAACTCGCGTTAAGCTGGATTATCAAATCATGATCGGCTCAGGAATCGGCATTGCCACCCTTAGTGGTTTAGGAAGTTGGGCATTTGGTCACACCTTCCTGTCTTCTTGGTTCGATTATTTCTACTTACCTGTCATTGGCAAATTCGAGCTTGCTAGTGCAATGGTGTTTGATCTTGGGGTTTTCCTTACTGTGGTGGGTGCCACTATGTTGATTCTTGCGAATCTTGGACAATTAACCACCAGCGAACGTCCTATACAAAAGGAGAATGATTAATGGAAGGCATATATGCTTTTTGCGTCGGTTTATTAACCGCCTGCGGTATTTTCTTAACTTTACGTGGACGCAGTTTTTCTGTGGTAATGGGCTTAACCTTATTATCCTATGCAGTAAATTTATTCTTGTTCGCAAGTGGGCGCCTCAAACTCAATGCTGCGGCGGTTTTGGGACAGTCGGAACAATACAGTGATCCACTTCCTCAAGCGTTGGTTCTAACAGCCATTGTTATTGGTTTCGCGATGACAGCGTTTGCCGTCATATTGGCCATGCGTGCCCGCGCGGACTTAGGAAATGATCATGTAGATGGTGTGCTGCCTGCACAACCAGGTGATCCAACCTATAAATCAGGAGGCCACCACTAAATGCAGCATTTGAGCATTTTTCCGATTCTGATTCCTTTGTTGTTCGGCGCCATTATGTTGCTGCCGCCAATTTCTCGTGACATCAGTTCACAACGTATCAGTTCTATTGTCGGTACGTTGTTTTTACTTGCCTCTTCTGCCATCCTACTTTTTAAAGTAGACAACGAAGGGGTTCAACTTTATGCCTTAGGTGGGTGGCAAGCCCCATTCGGTATTGCACTCGTTGCTGACAGGATTTCCAGCTTATTGGTTTTGCTAACCTCCTTTTTAGCCTTTGCCGTTATGTTGTATTCGGTCTCAGGCAAAGACAAAGGCGGCGCTTATTTCCACCCATTGTTTATGTTCCAAATCATGGGGATTAACGGTGCCTTCTTAACAGGAGATATATTCAACTTATTTGTCTTCTTCGAAGTGCTGCTTATTGCGTCTTACGCTCTGCTGATCCACGCAGGTGGTAAACAAAAGACACAGGCCGCAATGCATTACGTCATTCTTAACCTTGTTGGCTCAAGTTTATTCCTATTTGGATTAGGAATTTTATACGGCACACTTGGCACACTAAACATGGCTGACATGGCCATCAAAGTGGGTCAGCTAGAAGGTGAAACCGCCACACTTGCCAAAACAGGCGCTCTGTTACTTTTGGTCGTTTTTGGCTTAAAAGCCGCTATGCTTCCTATGCATTTTTGGTTACCAAAAACCTACGCCAGCGCCAGCGCGCCAGTTGCCGCACTTTTCGCCATCATGACCAAAGTCGGCATTTACAGTATTTTTAGAGTATATACCGTCATTTTCGGTGAGCATGCTGGAGAGTTAGCAAATATCGCCACACCTTGGTTATGGCCACTGGCCTTACTGACAATTCTTATTGGTAGCATAGGTGTGTTTGCTAGTCCGAACATCCGTATTATGAGCGCAAATCTGGTAATTGTTTCCAGCGGCAGTTTGCTCGCATGTGCGGCCATCAATTCTGAAGCAGCAACATCAGCAGCCTTGTATTACATGGTTCATAGTACATTGGCTTCTGCTGGCTTATTTTTGCTCGCTGATGTCATGGCAAGACAACGCGGTAAAGCAGAAGATCGCTTTGTTCATTCGCGCCCATTTGTCCAGCCAAAACTACTTGGTGTTGCATTTGCGATTTCAGCGTTAGCATTAATCGGTATGCCTCCGCTGTCTGGTTTCGTTGGCAAGATTATGATTCTTCAAGCCACTCAATCAACAGCACAAACTATGTGGGTTTGGCCGTTAATTTTGGTTGGAAGCCTAGCTGCACTGGTGACTTTTTCAAGAGCAGGAACAACCTTGTTTTGGCGTCATAACGGCTCAACCTCTTCGGATGCAGAACCAGCTAAACCGACTGAAATAGCAGGTATTGGTTTATTGCTTCTGGCATCACCAACACTCGTTTTGTTTGGCGGAGAGATCAGTGAGTTTACACAACAAGCAGCCTATTACCTGCATGACATTCAGTCTTCTGCTTATGACTTATTACCAGGAGTAACCCGCTAATGTTATTTCCTATGCCTTTCCATAGCCTTTTGCTTTTTACTGTTTGGCTATTACTCAATAACTCAGTCAGCGCAGGACATATCGTCTTAGCAACCTTTTTCGCTATTACGATTCCTTGGCTTGTCAGAGGAATGCGAGATGAGCATCCAAAGATACTCAAGCCTTGGCTAGCCGTTCGTTATGTTCTCATGGTGATGTGGGATATAGTCGTCGCTAACTTGGAAGTTGCCTTGTTAATTGTTGGTCCTTTAAAACGACTCAAACCTGGGTTTGTAGCAGTTCCAATAGAAATGAACTCTGATCTCGGTATCACTATTTTGGCCAGTACCGTATCGCTTACACCAGGAACAGTCAGTGCCGAAGTGTCAAAGGATAGAGCATGGCTTTATATTCATGCTCTTCATTTGGATAACGAAGCCGAACTGATTGAATCCATTAAGCAGCGTTATGAAAAGCCTATTAAGGAGATTTTCGGATGCTAAATTTGACCATCGCTATTGTTGCTTCTTTCATTTGTATCGCTTTGATTTTGAATTTATGGCGATTGCTGAAAGGCCCGACGCTATCAGAAAGAATTTTAGCCTTGGATACCATGTACATTAATGCGATTGCACTTATATTGTTGTATGGCATTTACATGAGAAGTGCTTTGTATTTTGAGGCGGCATTATTAATTGCCATGTTAGGCTTTGTGAGCACCGCTGCACTTTGTAAGTACTTACTCCGCGGCGACATCATAGAATAGGATATTTTTTATGCCCTTTTATCTCGAAATTATTATCTGTGTTGCGTTATTGATTGGCGGTGCCTTTTTGCTTGTCGGCTCTTATGGACTCGCTCGCCTCCCTGATATTTACATGAGACTTCACAGTCCAACCAAAGCCTCAACGCTTGGAATCACAGGTGTTTTGATTGCTTCTATGGTATTCCAAAGCCATTTGAAGGGTGCTTTCTCTGTTCAAGAGTTGCTGATTACGCTTTTCCTACTCATCACAGCGCCAGTTGCAGCAAATATGATTGCAAAAACGGCTTTGCATTATCGTACTAAGCCAATCGAAAAAACTAAAAACCAAGAGCTCATGGAAACCATACGAGAGCGCGAAGAGCCTAAACCGTAAAGCTACTTCAAAGTAGCTTTACAACTTCATCGCTTTTCATTGGTTTGTGGTAAAAATACCCTTGGAATATCTCGCACCCCAGAGACTTTAATGTCTCTGCTTGCGATGCTGTTTCAACACCTTCAGCAATAACAATTAAATCCAGTCCGTTTGCTAGACTAATAATAGTTTCACAGATTTTTACGTCTTCCGTATGCTTGTCGCACTCTTCTATAAAGGATTGATCAATCTTTAAAGTGTTTAAAGGCAAACGTCTTAAGTAATTGAGAGACGAATAACCTGTACCGAAATCATCTATGGATATTTTAATATCCAGCGCTTTTAACTCTGTCATGACTTCAATACAGCGTTGAATGTCTGTTAGCAACACGCCCTCAGTAATCTCTATCTCCAACATGCTTCCTGGAAGGTTATAGTGATCGAGTTTTTGTGAAATATAATCCACCACACTTTCAGACACTAAATGACGTCCCGATAAATTGACAGCAATAGGCACAATCTCAACACCCGCATCGTGCCATGCTTTTTGTTGCTTTAAGGCTGTATCAATAACCCACTCATCGACCTTGATAATTAAATTCGATTCTTCCGCGATAGGAATAAATTCTCCAGGAGACACAAAGCCTTTTGAAGGATGATTCCAACGAATTAATACTTCCAAGCCTAAGATGTTCTCTTTTTCCATTTGTACCTTAGGTTGGAATACTAAAGTGAACTGGTCAGAAGCGAGAGCATCTTGTATCTCTTTATCAAAGCCAAACTTTTGAGTCACTAAACTCGCCATTTCTGGTGTAAAGAGTTGGGCATTATCACGGCCTTTTTCCTTCGCGCAATACATGGCGATATCTGCTTGCTGAATAAGCTTATCCGCTTCTATTGTCTGCCCGTAAGAACAGGCAATGCCGATACTCACAGGAACTGAACAATCCTGCCCACTTAACACAAAGGTTTCTCGCATAACGCCTAAAATCTGATTTGCTCGGTTCATCAAGTGATTCGTACTGACATTCTCAGTCATCATGAAGATGAACTCATCACCGCCCCAGCGCGCGACTACGTCACTTTCATCAGCAACTTCAAACAAACGTCGAGCCACTTCACAGAGCAGCTCATCACCCGCTTTATGCCCTAATGTATCGTTGATTAATTTAAACTTATCTAAATCCAAAAATAGTACGCCAATCGACTCTTTCTTCTTTTCTGACACCGCCAAAGCACGAACAAGAGAATCCATAAAATAGGTTCGATTGTACAAACTTGTTAGCGGGTCACTGTACGCTAAAAACTTTAGGCGCTCTTGTAGCTTCATGTGACGTGTCATGTCTTTTATATGAAGTGTGTACTCACTGTCACCATTAGTTTGTGTTTTAGTGATCGTAATTTCAGCAGGGAAATCATCATTTGGAGATCGCTGCAAACGAAACGGATTACGTCGATTCAATATCAAACCAGTTGAAGTGGAGAAACCAGAATCGAGACTCTGGAAAATTTGCTTTCTATCTTCTTCAAGCACAAATAAGCCAACAAAACTCTTTCCTTCCACCTGGCTCTTTAAGCAGCCAAAAGTACGCTCAGCGGAGGGATTAAATTCCATAACGGAGCCAAAGCGGTTAATCGTAATGATGCAATCCATCGAAGAATTAAGAATGGCAGACTTACGCATTTCACTTTCTTGAAAGCGCATTAATGCATCATCTCGCTGTGTGATTTCACTGCTCACGCGTTCAATAACCTGATTATATTTACGCGCAATCTGACCTACTTCAGTGAAAGGTTCCTCTGGTACGGGAGTCGAAAAATCTGCATTGTTTTGCTGATATTGCATAGTGGTAAGCAAATCAAACAATTCAGTTGTGGCTTTATGTTCAGTGACATTAAGACCTTGCTCTTCTTGCTCTTTAGTCACTCTTAACGGCATAAAACGATTTATCAGCCATATAAATGCGTAACCGACGATAAAGCAATACAAACCAATCATCACAACGCCAAAAGCTTGAATCCATAACTGATCCCAAAAAGTTAAGCCATTGGCAATTTTGTCTTCTTGCCCAAATAAAGCCACACACAAGGTTCCCCAAATACCTGCAAATAAATGCGTCGGTACAACATCAAGGGCATCATCCAAGTTCCATGCTTTCATTAGCAGATTACCAAAATACGCGACTAAACCAGACACGCCGCCAATAATCACAGAAGCACTAGGCGAAACAATATGACAAGCCGCGGTAATGCCTACTAAACCGGCAATCACACCTCCAAGAACCGCACTAACATCAACATAACCATCGCGAAAATAATTGATGGAAACCGCAATGAATCCTCCCCAAGCGGCAGAGATAAAAGTATTTAAAATAATCGTCGGTACATCATTCGTTAAGGCTAAAGTGCTTCCGCCGTTAAAACCAAACCAGCCAAACCAAATTAATAAAACGCCAAGAGTCGATAAAGGAAGGTTGTTACCAGGGGGCAATCGGATTTTCTGTTCAGAGAAACCAATGCGAGGCCCAATGATCATAATGGACACTAATGCCATCCAGCCACCAACAGAATGCACTACGGTGGAGCCCGCGAAGTCAATAAAGCCCTTAGCCTCTAACCATCCTTGCCCTCCTGTCGAAGAATAGACACCAGACCATGACCAATGTCCAACCACTGGATAAATCACCGTACTGAGCACTACTGTAATGGCTAAATAACCCATAAAAGTCATTCGTTCTGCCACTGCGCCCGAGGTTAATGTCGCAGCTGTGCCGCAGAACATCATTTGAAAGACAAAAAAGCTGATCTGCCAAGGAGTGTGTTGCTCGCTAAAAAAGAAATCGCTGAAACCAAAGAAACCACCAATCGAATCACCAAACATGATTCCAAAGCCGAATAACCAAAACAAAATCGTCGATACGATGAAGTCTGATATGTTTTTAGCTGCAACATTAATACTGTTTTTACTTCTTATTCGACCACTTTCCAAACATAGAAAGCCCGCTTGCATAGTGAACACAAGCACAGAAGTAGTAAGTAACCAGTAAAGCTCAGACATATAATCCCTCATCAAAACCAAAATAACGCGTAAACCTTAAAGCGCCAAAATAGCATTTTAAAACAAAGATATAGAAGTAAAAGGCGCAGTGTTTCAGGCATTCAATTGTTAGGCCAACTCTTGTAACAACCAGGTAACAAAAAAAGGCGACCTCAGATGAGGTCGCCTTTTTAAAGCAAGATTAATCAATATTTAACGAGCTCTATTAAGCGTTAAGAGTAAGAACACTCGTTTTACTAATTCGATGACGGTAAATCTCGCGAAGATACTTAATGGCATTCTTCACGTTATTTACGTCTAAACGAATATCATTAATAGACACGAAGCTTTGTGGGCTCTCAATAAGCTCACGGTACTTCTTCTCATACATAGGCTTAATCGCATACCAGTTCGTATCAAGGATCTTAGCTGGGTTTTCATAAGCCGTGAAATATTTATCCACTAAGGCATCATCAAATTCATCTTCTTGAATCATGCTGATAATGGCTTGGTCTATTTCATTTGTATAACGGAACTCATCGCGCGCAAAGCAACGTTTCATGTAAGCGACCATCAAGGTCAAAAAGTCATCACTTAAACATGGGCTTTTTGCAATCAAAGTGGTCAAGGATAGGTTTGCCGATGCACCAATAACAAGCGCGTAACGCTTCAATGTGGTGTTTGGGCATAAACGGTTCAAATGCATTTTCAAGCGATTCAACGCCGTGAATGACAACTTGTAATCTCGTGGTAGAGAGATAATAGACACAATAGATGAACAGTTTTTAAAGAAGTGCAGATGATTTAACGTGCTCGCATCAAAACCGCTCTTTCTGTATACCTTAATCGCATCGCGATATTTCTCTGACTCAACAGGCAACACACTAACCCCTTCAATTGCAGAGGTTTCAGCATTGAAATGCGGCAATTCGATCGAACGACAGAATAAATCATCAATATCAACATTGTCTTGGCGAACACCATCATTCACAACACTTTCGGCGTAAGCGACCGCAACAGGGCCCGCCAAACTCATAAACAAGTCATTGGCATCCAAACGAATGGTTTCAGAAATATCAATACCAGCTCGACGGAAGTAATCTTCATCGTAATCGGTTGTTACCGCTTGAGCGGTCAAGATATTAAAGATCTGCTGGGAAATATACTGGTTCGCATATTTCTCCATTGTATTGACATCGATACTTTCAACATCGCCGCCGTTTTCTTCTTCCGCATAACGCATAATATCGTTAGATATCAACATCATGGAATTCCAAGGGCGGATACGCTCCATTACATCTTCAGGTAATTCGTCGTTGTCTCGCTCTTCGTTGTAAGAGAAGTTCCACTCTTCAGATATGTACTTGGTCAACAAACGACCAGCATTGATATGAAGCGCTTCTGAAATCTCGACATTCTTTCCAGAGATGTTCGGTAAAATACAAATACCAGAGGTAAAAATAGGTTCAAACACAAAGCTGTGTCGCTTATCAGCCAAACGGCTTTGACTTTGATCCGAACGGTAGTCGAAGGTTTTACTCAAATAAGAGAACTGTTGAGCCAAGCCAAATTCAGACGCCATACCAGAACCAGTACCACCACCCGCACTAAAGATGTAAAAGTAAAGTCGAGATTGGTTCGCTTTGATGCCGCAAGAATCAACAAGGTAGGAATGCAACTGCTTCCACTCTTCATTGATAAAGGTCGTTGCGTCTTTATTCAGGATAATCTTAGCTAGATACTGACCTAAGATTGGAGCATTACCAGCACCACCAGCATGAACTTCGGACAAGTCCATGATTTGTAACTTTTTATATTCTTCTAAGAACTGCGCTCGGCCCTCATCATTAGAGAAACGAATGCGGCCTTCAATGTCTTTATCTAAATCACCCAATAAGACGATTGGCTCAATAAGGAAAACAGGCTTAAACCCATCCTTATCTTCCATTGGTAAATGCTTTCTGATCCATCGCATCGGGCGGAACTCTTGCTCGCCATCCAAGATGTCTTGGTTCTCAATCTCACGCATGTAGTTTGCTCTTGCTTCATATACCAAAGAAGCAACATCTAACGCGATATTAGATCCACAACGCCCTAAGCCAATCAGGCAAACTGATGGAAAAACCTGCTCATTTACACCATCTTCATCCACTAACTGCGGGTGAATCTTATTACGAACAACATCAAGATTTTCTAAAATCTGTTCCAGATTCGTTTCAGTAAAATAAAGATGTTCTATTGGGAGTTTTTCTTGGCTCATGCGGTATCCTTTTTGAAGCAAATTACTTACAACAGATAATTTGGACTGTTTACTCAACAACCCCAAGCAGACATGCAATCTGTAAGATATACGATTGTTTAGTCATATTCTTATAAACAATATGCAAACAATATCATCCTTATATAGCAATGACACTAATATGCTTAATGAGAATTTAAAATAAGTTCAAGTTTTTTCAAAAATGGTGAAAGATACAGAGAACCAGAAAACTACAACTTCTTTTCCAACCATCTAAAAAGGGTTGAAATGTTCAAAAAATAGACTACATTTATATGGTTATATCTGGTAAATCAGACAACTATTATAACGGTGGCTGTTTTGTCGATCTCTTCAATATCAAACAACTCATTATATTTGCCTTCTCTCTCAATGCAGGCAGACAAAGACACACACTCGAACCCTCGAGAGGCGTCTGGCTTTGTGCAAATTTCAGATCAAGCTAAGCATCTACTTGCCAACCAAAACCAAGCAGACCTACTAGAAAAAACAGAGGAAGAAAAAGAAGGAAAAGAGACGGTACAAATTACATCAAGCATTGGTCGTCTCTCTCGAATATCCGGACTGCAGCGAGAAGAAGTCGCAGACCTATATCGTTCTATTGATAACTTAAGCTAAAGATTAGCTAAACGTCAGTGTATACCCAGCAACAGCTAAGGCTTCAGCTTCCCGTTGCAGATTTGCCAATGTTAGCGGTCGCCCATCTAGCCATTCAGGCAAAAACTCAGCATGCAAACTCTTACCATCTGCCTTTAAAGTGAAAATTGGCATATCGCCCTCTTTCCTATCATCATGCAGCAATATCGACAATCTCAGAAGAATGGATAAACCATCTAAATCCTGTTGATCACTTTTTGTAAATCGATAATCCAACGATTGGGTAAATTTACGTCGATGGCGCAAAATCAAATTGGCCAGAGCCTGCTGTTCCTGCTGAGAAAAGCCCGGCATATCTGACTCTTTAATAATGTAAGCTCCATGTTTGTGGTATCGACTGTGAGAAATCCCAACCCCCACTTCATGAAGCAAACCAGCCCAACGGAGCAAGTCTTCACTAGAAATGCTGTTTAGGTTCCAATCGTCTTTCACTTGCGCAAGCGCAGACAAAGCCGTGTGCGTAACCAATTTCGCTTGTTCAGTATCAATATGATACTGATTCAACATATAGTTTACTGTACGCTCACGAATGTCTGTTTCAGCATATCGTCCCATGATGTCATATAAGACACCTTCACGAAGTGCGCCGCTTGAGAAGTCCATTTGTTTAATAGAGAAACACTCAAAAACGGCCGTTAAAATCGCAATACCTGCTGCAAACGTATTTTTTCGTTCAGGTTTCAGCCCTACTAGATCAATATTATCTGCATGACCTGCGGCGAATAACGCCTTTTGAATTTGTTTTAGTGTTTTTGGGGTAATTCCTTTTTTGCCCCAGTTATTTTCTTTAATGATATTAAACGCTGCTTTGGCCGTACCAGATGAACCAATCGCCACATCCCATGACTCATCAAGATAATCATCTTGGATACTTAATAATTCTAATCGTGCAGCGGTCACTGCTTTTTGGAAGTTCGCTTTATTAATAACACCATCATCAAAGAAGCGCTTTTTAAAACTCACACATCCCATATGAAGGCTTTCGGTGAGAATAGGCTCAAGCTGCTGCCCAATAATAAATTCAGTACTGCCTCCACCTATATCAACCACTAATCTTTTTGCATCACCATGATCCATGGTTCTGGAAACGCCGACATAAATCAATCGGGCTTCTTCCCTACCTGCAATGATTTCAACTGGATGACTCATGATATCCATGGCCTTGCCAATAAAGTCATATCGGTTCTTTGCGACTCGTAATGCGTTGGTTCCCACAACTCGAACCGACCCTGCTGGCATATCTGCAATCACTTGAGCAAATTGCGCTAGGCAATCTAAACCTCTTTGTTGTGACTCATCATCCAAGTGACTGTCCACCAAACCCGCTGCAAGTTGAACCTTTTCACCGAATTCACCAGTGATGCGCAGTTGTCCGTGCGTAACTTGAGCTGTAACCATGTGGAAACTGTTTGACCCAAGGTCAATGGCTGCGATTTTTTCAAATGGAAAATCATGAGATTGTTGCAGAAAGAGAGATTGCATTGACGTCGCCTTATGTCTCAGAAATCGTAGTAAACACAAAGTATATCAGTTGAAGAGACACTTCATGATTAACAAAGCATCAAAAACAAGCCGTGTTAGATGAATTTTTTATAAATCTAAACCTAGTTTTGTGAAAATCAAGCACTAAGGAACTATTAATAGATAAAAACCCTGAACTTGATCAAAAAATTAACAAAAAAGTGGATTTTTCCTGAATTTGACTATAGACCTCACCTTTAAGTCGAACTATAGTACTGACTGTTGGAATAGGAATGTAGAAGTATATCTTTCTTATTTTAACTCCAATCAAATTGTTTCGCGCTGTATTGGCTTACCCGAATCGGGTCTTTCAAACAGGAGCAAAAACTAAATATTATTGCTCCATGTTTTTTCGTGCCGAGTAGCTGATACATTGTTAAATACTTCCAGACATAGATTATGGTTACTTATTAAGTAGCACTGATTCCGTCATTTTTCCTCAGATGAGCTAATACAAAAAAACCCATTTATGAACCTTACCGACTTAAAACAGAAATCAGTACACGAACTTTTAGAAATCGCATCAGAAATGGGCCTAGATAATATGGCTCGCTCTCGTAAACAAGATGTTATTTTCTCAATCCTAAAGCGTCATGCCAAAGGCGGAGAAGACATTTACGGTGACGGTATTCTAGAAATTCTACAAGACGGCTTCGGCTTTTTACGTTCACCTGACTGCTCTTACCTAGCAGGACCAGATGATATTTATGTCTCGCCAAGCCAAATCCGACGTTTCAACCTTCGTACTGGCGACACAATCGCTGGGAAGATTCGTCCACCTAAAGATGGCGAACGCTACTTCGCATTATTGAAAGTCAATGAAATTAACTTTGATAAGCCTGAAAGCGTTCGTAACAAGATTCTTTTTGAAAACTTAACACCTCTGTTTCCAGATGAGCGTTTATTAATGGAAGCAGGTAACGGCTCCACTGAAGACGTTACATCTCGTATCATCGACCTTGTTGCCCCAATGGGTAAAGGTCAGCGTGCCTTGGTTGTTTCTCCGCCTAAAGCGGGTAAAACCTTCATGCTACAAAACATCGCAAATGCCATCACCCGCAACAGCCCTGATTGCCACCTGATCGTTCTACTTATTGATGAGCGCCCAGAGGAAGTAACAGAAATGTCTCGCACTGTGCGCGGTGAAGTATTGGCGTCTACCTTTGATGAGCCACCAGCACGTCACGTACAAGTTGCTGAAATGGTAATTGAAAAAGCCAAACGCCTTGTCGAACATAAACGTGATGTTGTGATTCTGCTTGACTCCATTACCCGTCTTGCTCGTGCTTACAACACAGTCATTCCTTCCTCCGGTAAAGTATTGACCGGTGGTGTGGATGCTAATGCGTTGGAGCGTCCAAAACGTTTCTTTGGTGCTGCTCGTAACATCGAAGAAGGCGGTAGCTTGACTATTATCGCAACAGCGCTTGTTGATACTGGCTCAAAAATGGACGAAGTGATCTTTGAGGAATTCAAAGGTACAGGTAACTCAGAGCTTCACCTTGATCGTAAAATTGCGGAAAAACGTACTTTCCCTGCGATTAACATTCGTCGATCTGGCACACGCCGTGAAGACTTATTAACGTCTGAAGACGAGTTACAACGCATGTGGATTCTTCGTAAGTTATTGAATCCTATGGAAGATGTTGCCGCAACAGAATTCCTAATCGATCGACTAAAAGTAACTCAAACAAACGATGAGTTCTTTGAGTCTATGAAAGGCAAAAACAAATAAGCTTGCCTATACGCAAGACAAACAAGCCACTTGATTAAAGTGGCTTTTTTTTACCTACATTAACAGATTATTATCACCAGTCAGTGCCTCAATCTTTGTAGACATGACTTGTATCGGAGCTTTATATGGAAGACCTTACCGCAAAGGTAAACACTGTTGAGTTAATTAACAAAGATGTATATCAAATTACTTTGCAGGTAAATGACCTCTCTTTTATTGCAGGTCAATACTTAATGATTGCCTTACCAACAGGGGAACAAGTTCCTTACTCGATTGGTAGCGCTCCTCACGAGTTACCTAACCTTACCCTATATATTCTTGTTTCGGACCCAGAGTCATTAGCTCATAAAGTGGTAGAACATATTAAATCAAACGAGACAATCACAATTAAAGCTCCTGGTGGCGACTGCCATTTAGACAATGGCGTTTTACATTCTGCACCAGAGCACATTTTATTAATTGCTGGCGGCACAGGATTCGCACAAATAAAAAGCCTTTATAGCTCATTGGTTGAGCAACAATTTCCTGGGAAAGTTTCCTTCTATTGGGGATTAAGAAGTTCGGAAGATGTCTTTGCACAAGCTTGGTTAACAGAAGCGAAAGAAAGCGCACCTTTCTCAGTGGATATTATCGTCAATGAAAGCAATGACACATGGCAAGGAAGAACCGGCTGGCTGTATGAAGCGGTTTTGAAAGATCACCCAGATTTGAGTAATTCTGCGGCCTTCATCTGTGGTTCTGTCGGAATGGTTTACGGCACATTAGACCAACTTGAGCTGAAAGGATTAACACAAGAACACTGCTTCTCTGATGTTTTTGCTTACGCACCACGTCCAGCTAAGCCAAGTCTGTAGCTCTTAATTTAACAATAAAAAAAAGAGAGGCCTGTTAAAGGTCTCTCTTTTTTTATTGCTACCTTGTTGAAATTTTTTAGTCTGCTTGTTTGCAGACTGCATTCCATAATGCAAGAATTTGCTCTTGATCTGCTTCCACAACACCCTCTGCAACAAGCGTTTCTTTTAACACGTCAGTGAAGGCAGCATCAAATGCACTTTTACCTTCGCCTTCTGTACTACTATGAAGCCCTAACAGACCTAGAAGATAAGCACAGTAAAACAGCTGATCTCCTTCTTCTGCTTGATGCTCCATTTCACGTAATGTATCACATAGCTGATCAGCACGATCTGCAAACGTTATTGTCATATTTAATCTCTTTCTCTTAACTACTTAGTAGAAGTGCTATAAAAAAGCTGGGACAGACCCAGCTTTTCAGTACCTTATTTTTATTGATGCAAAATTAAGGTTTTAGGTTCAATGTTGTTAGTGTTCGTTCACGGATAGACAGTAATAAATCCGTATTCTCAACCAACGACTCACCGTATGAAGGCACCATTTCCTTCATTTTTTCTTGCCATTCTGGTGTCGCAATACGATCTTTAAAGCAGCGTTCCATAATACCAATCATTGTATTGACTGTTGTCGATGCACCCGGAGACGCGCCCAACAATGCCGCTAAAGAACCATCTTCTGTTGTGATCGCCTCAGTACCAAATTCTAACTTACCGCCACCTTCAGCATTTTTCTTAATGATTTGAACTCGCTGGCCAGCGTAAGCAAGTTTCCAATCTTTATCCTGAGCATCAGGGAAAAACTGACGTAAAGAATTACAACGATCTTTATGGGACTGTCTCACTTCACTGATCAAGTAACGAGTTAGATCCATATTGTTCTTACCAACACTCAACATGGGTTTAATGTTGTCGAACTGGATACTTTTCGGTAAATCGAAGAAGGACCCCGTTTTTAAAAATTTCGTCGTAAAGCCTGCAAATGGGCCGAACAAGATCGCTCTTTTCCCATCGATAATACGAGTGTCCAAATGCGGAACAGACATAGGTGGCGCACCAATCGGTGCTGCACCATACACTTTCGCAAAATGCTGATCGACCAATTCTGGATTTTCACAAACCAACCATTGACCACTTACAGGGAAACCACCAAATCCTTTTCCTTCTTTCACTTCTGCTTTTTGCAATAACGGCAATGCGCCGCCGCCAGCACCTAAGAAGACAAATTTTGCGTCTATAACAGAGCGAGTACCATTCTGCTCAATCGTCACATCCCAGCGGCCATCCGCTTTTTTCTTCAAAGCTTTTACTTCTGTGTTCAAGCTTAAGTCAAAGTTTTCGACACTTTCTAAGTGCTTCACCATATTACGAGCGATCGCACCAAAGTTCACATCAGAACCATGTTCAATACGAGTCGCAGCAAGCGGCTCATCACCGCTACGATTATTCATAATGAGAGGCATCCATTCGCTCATCGTTTCACGGTCTTCCGTGTACTGCATTTCTTTAAAAGCAGGGTGAGCGCTCATTGCTTCATAGCGAGCCTTCAACATTTTGACGTTATTTTCGCCCCATACGAAACTCTGATGAGGAACACGATGTATAAATTCTTGAGAAGATGGCATTAGACCTTGTTCAACAAGGTATGACCAGAATTGAAGACTTACTTCAAAAGCAGCATTAATATTCACTGCCTTGTCGATATTAATTGAGCCGTCTTTATTTGGAGAGGTATAGTTCAGCTCGCAATAAGCAGCATGCCCTGTACCAGCATTATTCCAGCCATCAGTACTTTCTTTCGCTACACCGTCCAAACGCTCAACCATCATCATGGTCATATTAGGATCTAGTTGCTTTAGGAGCATTCCTAGGGTCGAGCTCATAGCACCGCCCCCGACTAGTAAAACATCTACAGAATTTGAGGTCATAGGATTTCGCCGTGTCTTAGCCAATAGTGAATTTCAGAGTGATTAGAAAGAAGGCTTTTGGCCAGCAATCAATACACAATTAAGGTAATTGCATTACTTTCTTGTCTTTTCTCAGAACGCGGTTTTATTGCATTTAAACACTGTCTATTCAAAGACAGATAACCCATAAAAGGTCTTATACAGATATACAACTGATTATACGGATTTTATGTATAATGTCTTGGATGCTAAAAGCAAAAATGTAGATATATTCGAAGCTTGAAAAGCCAGTTAGGCGACATTCGATGATCTTGTTAACACAATATTGAATTTTAACAACATTAACAAAAACCATGCTTCGATTTTGCTAATGTATTAAAATTATAATATTGAATATAAATATACTAAATCTCCACTTTCAGTGATAGAAATCAAACGCAGGGGGGTAGGCAATGAAAGCACAAGATATTATGACTCACAATGTCATCAGTGTGGATATGGATGATCGTCTTCCTGATATAAAGAAAATCATGGAAACCCATGAGTTTCATCACTTGCCAGTCACCGACAATGGAAAGCTTGTCGGCATTATCTCAGATCGAGACCTTTTGCGGCTCATAAGCCCCTTTATCAACAAGGTATCAGAACAACCAAGAGACACAGATACCCTAAATCGAGCGGCTCATCAAGTCATGACTCGCCAACCGATTGCGGTGAAAGCAGAAACATCAATAGAAGAAATTCTAACTTGGTTTAAGCAACTAGACATATCTTGCCTACCTGTCATCGATGAAGATGAACAGGTTATTGGCATGATATCTTGGCGTGACTTGATTAAGCACGCCACATTTAAAAATTAATGGGTTTTCGCCTGATCACCAAGCGAGTCTTCTAAATCGGCAGCCGTGAATTCATACTTCTCGGCGCAGAACTGGCAGTCCGCTTTGATACTGCCTTGCTCGATCAATATTTCACGCACTTCTTCTTGCCCAAGAGACATCACAGCATCCATAGTGCGTTGACGAGAACAAGAACAACCAAACTGCATTGATTTAGTATCGTACAAACGCACTTCTTCTTCATGATACAAACGGTGTAATAACACTTCCGTTTCAAGCCCTAATAGCTCTTCCTCGTTTACTGTTGAAGCCAAATGAGTAAATCGCTCCCACGCGTCTTCATCACCTTCTTTTGCTTGCTCACTCGGTAAACGTTGCAAAAATAAACCGCCGCACTGAGCACCATTTGCCGCCAACCAAACTCGACTAGGCAATTGTTCAGATTGAGCAAAATACTCTTCCAGACACTCAGATAAAGTGTCCCCTACAATCTCCACAATACCTTGGTAACGCTGCCCATTTTTCGGCTTAATCGTGATGGCCAAATAACCGCCAGCCAGTACTTCTTTTAAGGAAATCACCTCTGGGACTTCTTGGCTGTCATCCCACTGCGCGATGCCACGGAGATTCTGATGTTCGTCACATTCCGTCATCAGAGTTGAAAGAAAACCATGACCTTTCGCTTGAATAGATAACACACCATCAATCTTGATAATATCTCTTAACAAGGCAATCGCAGCGACAAATTCACCCAGCAACTTTTCCAAAGGTAATGGATATTCTTTACGCTTAATAATGTCTTGGTAGGCACTGTTTAAAAAGACACGCTCACCACGAACATTCGTGCCATCAAACGAAAAACGTTGGATTTCATTTATTGATACATTACTCACAAAATACACCTTACTCAGCCCAAACGTCCTGAGTTAAAAATTCCTATTAATATTTCCGCTATTTTACCCCTGTGATACCGAATCATCCACTTTAAAGCGTGGATAAACTGGGAATATGCAGACTTACTATTTCGTTTACACGAACGGCACTCTAAAATGTTCTCCATGATATTTAAGCGTCTATTTTTACTTCTCATAGTCGAGATAAGAGATTTCTAGTTTTTATGATCCAGTTTATTGAAGTTAGCTTACAGCGTGGCACTCAGTTTTTACTTGAAGACGCAGATCTCACGATATTCGAAGGCCAAAAAGTCGGCCTAATTGGCGCAAACGGCGCCGGAAAATCCTCATTGTTTGCCATGATAAAAGGCGAATTACATGCTGATACAGGTGAGATTATTCTTCCAGGTAATCGCCGCATTGCTTTCATGGCGCAAGAAGTAGAAGAAACACAGCGTAGTGCCTTGGATTATTGCTTAGACGGTGACGATAGATTACGACTCATTGAACGCAATATTGCAAAAGCTCAAGAAAATGGTGACGACCACGCTCACGCAACTTGGTTAGGCGAATATGAAACAGCACACGGTTACACAGCTCAGTCCAGAGCCGAGACGCTGCTTCAAGGTTTGGGCTTTAAAATGTCGGATATGCAGAAGCCCGTTTCGGACTTTTCTGGTGGTTGGCGAATTCGTCTAAATCTGGCTAAAGCATTAATGTGCCCTTCTGACGTTCTTTTACTTGATGAGCCAACCAACCACTTGGATTTGGACGCTGTGATGTGGTTAGAAAACTGGTTAAGACAATATCCAGGCACTCTTCTACTTATTTCCCACGACCGAGACTTCTTAGACGGAATTTGTAGTCACATTGTTCATGTTTATCAAAAACGCCTGACGCTTTATAAAGGCAACTACTCAGACTATGAACGCCAACGTGCAGAACACCTTGCTCAGCAACAAGCTAACCATGAGAAACAATTAGAGAAGCGCGCACACTTACAGCAATATGTTGCTCGTTTCCGCTACAAAGCAGATAAAGCAAAACAGGCTCAAAGCCGCTTGCGCATGTTGGAAAAAATGGAAATCATCGGGCCTGCGCACATAGACTCGCAATTTCAATTCTCCATTCCTGTTGCAGAGAAAACCTCACAACAGCTCATCGATTTATCGCAAGCTGACTTAGGCTATATGTCTGAGACAAATGAAGCATTAGTGCAACTAGGACAAACTAGCTTCACTTTACGAGACGGGCAACGCATTGGCTTACTTGGTCCTAACGGAGCGGGCAAATCTACACTGATAAAGTCCATTGTTGGTGAAATCAAAATATTATCCGGCGACCGTGTAACCGGAGAAAACCTGAAGATAGGTTATTTCTCTCAACACCAGCTCAGCGCTCTAGATTTAGAAGCCTCGCCTTTGCTTCATATTCAACGCTTGTCACCAAAAGTCTTAGAAAGTGATATTCGTCGCTATCTTGGCGGCTTTGGATTTATTGGAGATGACGCACTGCGCCCTGTAAAAGGCTTTTCTGGCGGTGAAAAAGCGCGCCTAGCGTTATCGCTGATTTCATGGACCAAGCCCAACTTATTGGTACTCGACGAACCAACCAACCATTTAGACTTGGATATGCGTCAAGCCTTAACCGAAGCCTTACAGGAATTCCCTGGCGCTATTTTATTGGTTTCCCATGACCGTCACCTTTTAAACAGTACCGTCGATGAATTCTATCTGGTCGCTGATAACCAAATTCAAGCATTTGATGGCGATTTACCTGCTTACCATGCGTGGCTACAGGCTCGACAAGCCAGTGAGACCCAAGCGGAAAAAAGTGAACAAAACGTTGGCAAAGTCGAAAAAACAGACCGTAAAGAAGAGCGTCGTAAAGCAGCCGAGATGCGAGAAAAGCTACGCCCTTTGCGCAAGCAAATTGAGAAGTTTGAAAAAGCCGTTCAAACAGCACAAGAACATCTCGATAAAATATCAGATGCCATGTCAGATTCCTCACTTTATGAGGCAGAGCAAAGGGATAAATTACAAGCTTTACTAAGCGACGAAGCCAAATGGAAAAAAGCGTTAGCAGAAAGTGAAGAAGCTTGGTTTGAAGCCCAAGAAGAATTAGAAGAAGCGGAATCAGAACTGGGTATGTAATAAGTGTCGAGAAAGACCAAGTAATTAAGAAAACGCGTAAACATTGCTTTAACACCAAGCATTTGAACCCGTACTGACTTAATATTGTCATAATACTAAAGTAGATTTACAAACAGCGAAAAGGAGAGATATTGGATGACATTTCCATATACTCGTATGCGCCGCATGCGTAAGAATAATTTTTCTCGTCGACTCATGCGCGAGCACCACTTAACTGCAGATGATTTAATTTATCCGATGTTTGTTATTGAAGGAACAAACGTGCGCGAAGCCGTGCCATCCATGCCAAATATTGACCGTGTCTCTATCGATTTACTTCTAGAAGAAGCAAAAGAATTGGTCGAGCTAGGCATCCCAACCATTGCTTTGTTCCCTGTTATTAATAATGATAAAAAATCCTTGCTCGCTGAAGAATCTTATAACCCAGACGGACTGGTTCAACGTGCCGTTAAAGCTTTAAAAGCGGCTTTCCCAGAGCTGGGTGTACTAACAGATGTGGCACTAGACCCTTATACAACACACGGTCAAGACGGCATCATCGACGATACAGGTTATGTCTTGAATGACGTCACAGTCGACACACTTGTTAAACAAGCATTGTCTCATGCACAAGCCGGTGCAGATGTGGTGGCGCCATCCGATATGATGGATGGTCGAATTGGTGAAATCCGCGACGAATTAGAAGCGGGAGGCTTTATTAATACATTAATCATGGCGTACGCGGCGAAATACGCTTCAGCTTATTACGGCCCATTCCGTGACGCAATCGGTTCAAGCGGTAACTTAGGTAAAGGCAATAAATTCACCTATCAAATCGACCCAGCGAATTCTAATGAAGCCATTCGTGAAGTTATGCTAGATTTAGAAGAAGGTGCCGACATGGTCATGGTAAAACCTGGCATGCCTTACCTAGATATTGTCCGCAGAGTAAAAACAGAATTAGAAGTACCAACCTTTGCTTACCAAGTCAGTGGCGAATACGCCATGCACATGGCAGCGTTTGAAAAAGGTTGGCTTGATAAAGATACGGTAATGATGGAATCGCTCTTAGCATTTAAACGTGCTGGAGCAGATGGCATCCTAACCTATTTTGCAAAGGACGCAGCACACCTATTAAAAAAACAATGATTCCATGACCTTTCAGTCGCCTTGTTAGCTTTATTAGATAACAAGGCAGAAAGTTTGGAAGTGACATGTTTTCAGGTTGTGTAAGTCAATGTCGTTAGTGAATGGTTACTGATCTTTGCCGATATTCAATGCAAAGACACCAAATATATAAAAGACGGTATTTAGGAGTTAATAAAACCCATGTCTGAACAACCTGAAGTTAAAAACATAGAACCTAACATTGCTCTAGTACCGGACTTAGCAATCGATGCTGTAATAGAAACCGTAGCAGAAGAACTTGTGCTAGAACCGATTCCTGAACAACCACAAGATTCAAGCAAAGTCGCGATTGAACAACGCCTACCAGAAGAAATTGACTTAGCGGACCCTGAACTCTACTTCAACAGAGAGCTAAGCCATCTTCAGTTTAATGCTCGCGTGCTTGAACAGGCGATGGATGAAAACCATCCAATCCTAAACCGTCTCATGTTCTTATGTATTTTCAGCTCGAATATGGATGAGTTCTTTGAGATTCGAGTAGCAGGTTTAAAAAGTCAGGTCGAATACAGCCGTGAAGAAAACGGCCCTGATGGCATGCACCCGAAACAGGTTCTAAAACTAATTAGTGAACGAGCACATAAATTGGTTCGTCGCCAATATAAAATCCTAAATGACATCATTTTTCCAAAACTAGCGGAAGAAAACATTCGCTTTGTTCGCCGTACTTTATGGACAGAAAAAGAGGCTGCATGGGTTAAAAGCTACTTTAATGACAATGTTTTACCTGTCATTAGTCCAATCGGTTTGGACCCAACACACCCATTCCCACGCCTTGCAAACAAAACCTTCAACTTCGTCGTAGAGCTTGAAGGTCGTGATGCTTTCGGCCGAGAAAATGGGCTAGCAATTGTACCTGCACCAAGTTCTTTGCCACGCTTGGTCAAATTGCCAGATGATGTGTGCGAAAGCGGTGATAACTTAGTTTTCTTGTCTTCTATCATTCACGCTCACGCAGATCAGCTTTTCCCTGGAATGACCGTAAAAGGCTGTTTCCAATTCCGCCTAACACGTAACGCGGATTTAGAAGTCGACTCTGACGATATCGGTGTCGACTTAGCTGGTGCTTTACGTACAGAGTTACAAAGCCGCCATTACGGTAGCTCAGTAAGACTTGAAATAGCAGAAAATTGCCCTCTGCACATTGTTGACTCTCTACTCAAACAATTTGATTTGGAGCAGGCTGATTTATACCGCATTGATGGCCCAGTAAACCTAAGTCGTTTAATGGCTGTCATTGATCTGGTTGATCGCGGCGATCTCATGTATTCCCCTTTCTCGCCAGGTTTACCTAGAAAACTGTCGAACTCTGCCACAATTTTTGAAGCGATTAGACAACGCGATTACTTATTGATGCACCCGTTTGAAAGCTTCGCTCCCGTTATCGACCTATTAAGTGAAGCCGCAAAAGATCCTAACGTAGTTGCCATTCGCCAGACCCTTTATCGTACTGGTGCCCGCTCACCTATTGCCAATGCATTGGTGGAAGCGGCTCGTAACGGCAAAGAAGTAACCGTTGTTATCGAGCTTCGGGCGCGTTTTGACGAAGCAGAAAACTTGGCGTTAGCAAGCCGACTACAAGACGCAGGCGCAATTGTTGTATACGGCGTAGTACGCCATAAAACTCACGCAAAAATGATCATCATCGTCCGTCGAGAAGGCTCCGAGCTTAACCGTTACGTACACTTAGGCACAGGTAACTACCATGCCGGTAACGCTCGCCTTTATACAGACTACAGCTTCTTAACATGTGATAAAGAAATTGGAGATGACGTTCATCGCGTCTTCCAACAACTAACAGGAATGAGTAAAGAGCTGAAAATCAAAAAGCTCCTACACGCTCCATTTACATTACGAGATCGTCTATTAGAAATGGTTAACAGAGAAGCTGAAAATGCTCTTAATGGTGACCCTGCTCGCATCATCATTAAAGTTAACTCGTTGACTGAAAAACGATTAGTACAAGCTTTATATAAAGCCTCTCAAGCGGGTGTGAAAATCGATCTGATTGTACGCGGTATATGTACTCTGCGCCCAGGTGTCAAAGGCGTATCATCTAATATCCGTGTGCGCAGTGTCATTGGTCGATTCCTTGAACACACTCGCGTTTACTACTTCTACAACAACCGTGATCCGCAGGTTTATTTATCCAGCGCAGACGGTATGGAGAGAAACTTAAACAACCGTGTAGAAGTTGCTTTTCCGATCCAAGACTTTAAATTGGCTCGACGAGTTAAAAGAGAACTTGAAGCCTACTTGTCGGATAACACGCAAAGCTGGTTATTACAAAGTGATGGCTCATATCAGCTGTCTAAACCACGAAAAGACCAATACAGAAGCGCTCAACGCTTCCTATTGAGTGAACTGGCTAACAGCATCCGTTAATTAGTGGATAAACACCTAAGTTATTCACAATCAATAACTTAAATGGCGTTTCACTGCTCACATAATCCCCAATAGAAGCATCCATTGGGGATTTTTTATTTTCAGCAAAACAAAAGATTTCAACCTAAGTAAATAAGATATTTGGATAAGAGTTTACTCAGATCTGTTGAATAGTACTGAAGGAGAAATTTGAGCGGATTCTATATCTAGATAAAAGGTAATTGTGATTTTTCATTTATACTAACGTATCGAGTCACAAGGCAAGCGTAGTAGTTGAGTGTCTTGGTAGTCATTTACGCAGACGCGTTGAGGTACGAAACAGGCGCAAGTAAATGACCACTAAGACGCTCTTGTTTCTAATCTGATCTGTTCCTATCTCTGTTCCAAATCAGACCTTCCATTTCCAACAGACGAAAAAAAGCCCCGACAGCTTAGCTATCAGGGCTTTCTTAATTATAAGCTTGTCGACTTACTGCTCTCACATGCATATCTGCAATAAAAAACCCCACACAGCGTTTGCTATGTGGGGCTCTTAGTATTATAAGCTTGACGACGACCTACTCTCACATGGGATCTCCCACACTACCATCGGCGATGGCGCTTTTCACTTCTGAGTTCGGGATGGGATCAGGTGGTTCAACGCCTCTAT